>OMYP01000015.1 GCA_900315345.1 uncultured Selenomonadales bacterium
TTTCTTCAACAGAATACTTTTCTTTTCTCATAAAAATAGCTCCCTTCATAGAATTCAGTGTTTTTTATTTCACTGTTTCCTATAAAGGGAGCATATCACCGGACAGGCCGGGGGGCTGTTTTATTATTTTGCGGAGAGTGCCTTCTTGATTCTTAAAATTGACTAATAACCGGCAGAGTTGTATAATTTAATAGTTAATCTTTGCAAATCTAAAAGTAAAATGTTTGAGTTATTTAAACCCGGGAGGTTAAAGATATGCTGGAAGAAAAATATGCTCCCCATGCCATTGAAAAAAAGTGGCAGCAGTACTGGGAAGAGCACAAGACCTTTAAACGCGAAATGAATACGGCAAAGCCAAAATCCTATGTACTGGAAATGTTTCCGTATCCCTCCGGAAACCTGCACATGGGCCATGTACGCAATTATTCTATCGGCGACGTTGTAGCCCGGTTCCGCACCATGCGGGGCTTTAATGTGCTGCATCCCATGGGCTTTGATTCCTTTGGCATGCCGGCGGAGAATGCGGCCATTGAGCATGGTATTCCCCCGAAGAAATGGACTCTGGAAAATATCGACAATATGACCCGGCAGTTAAAACAGCTGGGGCTGTCCTATGACTGGGACCGGGAAGCCATTACCTGTAAACCGGATTATTATAAATGGACGGAATGGTTCTTTGAATTGTTCTACAAACGGGGACTGGCTGTTAAAAAGAATTCTTCCGTAAACTGGTGCGACCACTGCAATACCGTACTGGCCAACGAGCAGGTAGAAGACGGAAAATGCTGGCGCTGCAAGCACGAAGTTCATAAAAAACAGCTGAGCCAGTGGTTCTTTAAAATTACGGATTATGCGGATGAACTGCTGAAGGATCTGGAGAAGATCCCCGGCTGGCCGGAACGTGTAAAGATCATGCAGGAAAACTGGATCGGCCGCAGTGAAGGTCTGGAATTCAGTTTTGATGTTCCCGCGCTGAATGAAAAACTGCCCGTATATACGACCCGCCCCGATACGATCCAGGGCGTGACCTTTGTGGTGGTTCCGCCGGAGCATCCTATTGTTGAAAAAATGCTGAAAGGGAATCCCCGGGAAGCGGAACTCCGTGCTTTCTGTGATAAAGTGCGCAATACCAGCGACATTGAACGTACTTCCAGCACCAGTGAAAAACTCGGTATGTATACCGGTTTTGACTGCGTGCATCCCCTGATGGGCCATAAGGTCCAGATCTGGATCACCAACTACGTACTGTTTGATTACGGTACCGGCGCGGTTATGGGCGTGCCTACCCATGACGCCCGTGACTGGCAGTTCGCCACGAAATACAATATTCCCAAGATTCTGGTCATCCAGCCGAAAGACAGGGAACTGAAACTGGAAGATATGACCGATGCCTATGAAGAAGACGGCATCATGGTGAACAGCGGCAAGTTTGACGGCATGACCAATACGGAAGCCATGGCAGCGGTCAGCGATGAAATTGAACGCCTCGGCGTAGGTAAACGCCGCGTCAACTACCGTCTCCGTGACTGGTTGATTTCCCGCCAGCGTTACTGGGGTGCCCCCATTCCTATCATTTACTGCCCTAACTGCGGCGAAGTGCTGGTTCCGGAAGAGGAACTGCCGGTTATGCTGCCGGAAGATGTCAAATTCGACGCCGGCGCCAAATCTCCCCTGGCTACCAGTGAAAGCTTCCTGCACTGCAAGTGCCCCAAGTGCGGTGCTGACGCTACCCGGGAAACGGATACCATGGACACCTTCCTGTGTTCTTCCTGGTACTATCTCCGTTATACCGATCCGAAAAACGATAAGGCACCTTTTGCCAAAGAAGTTAATGGCTACTGGGGCCCTGTAGACCAGTACATCGGCGGCATTGAACACGCCATCCTTCATCTGCTGTATTCCCGCTTCTTCCTGAAGGTATTGCGGGATGCGGGCATGGTAGATTATGACGAACCCTTTACCAACCTGCTGACCCAGGGTATGGTCATCAAAGACGGAGCCAAGATGAGCAAGTCCCTTGGCAACGTGGTTTCCCCGGAAGAAATCCTGGAGAAGTTCGGCGCCGATACGGCCCGTCTGTTTATCCTTTTTGCGGCTCCTCCTGAAAGGGAACTGGAGTGGAGCGACCAGGGGGTAGAAGGAAGCTTCCGTTTCCTGAACCGTGTATGGAGGATCGTAAGCCACTTTAAAGACGTGGCGAAAGAAGAAGCCTATGATCCCGCATCTCTGGACGAATCGGACAAGGCCCTGCGCCGCGCGTTGAACGCTTCTATCAAAAAGGTGACGGAAGACGTTGACCAGCGCTTCAACTTTAACACGGCTATCAGTTCACTGATGGAACTGGTAAACGCCATGTATGCGTACAAAGACGGGCAGAAAAATTACAATGGGGGCTTGGTTTACGAAACGGTCAAAGACCTGCTGCTGCTGTTGGCTCCCTTTGTTCCCCATATTACGGAAGAATTGTGGCACGGAGTAATTGATGAAAAATCCAGCGTCCATAATCAGAGCTGGCCTGCATATGATGAAGGAGCCCTGAAAGTGGACAATGTTGAGATCGTTCTCCAGATCAACGGCAAGGTGCGTGACCGTCTGGTGGTTCCGGCGGAAGCTACGAAAGATGAGCTGGAAAAACTGGCTCTGGCGGATGAACGGATAAAGACCCTGATCGGCAGCGGGACTGTACGCAAAGTAATCGCTGTACCGGGCAGGCTGGTCAATATTGTTGTAAAATAAAACATTCGAATTTGCGAATTTTTCCATTAAAAATTTGTGATTCAGATTCTGTAGCCTTTGTAAAAAACATTGGCTGCCAGATGGACAATTGAAAAGTTAGCAGGCCTGTAGGTTTCAGGCCTGCACGCTTTTGTTCTTTACCGGCTTTACTGACGATTTTCAGTGAGTGAAGCGGGTAAAGGGAAAAAGAGGCTGTAATGGGACAGAATAACTGTAAAAAATTAATATTTGAATAAAAGACGAATTGGATTTCCGTAAATTGCTATGGAAATCTGTTCGTCTTTTCTTTTTTCAAAAAGAAAGATGCTGCATCTATAAAGCCGTAATAATTCAGGACATCATTATTAATATAAAAAAGTAGCGCAGAAACAATGAGGGGCACAGTGGCAGCTTTTGTAATGCCGTGAAAGAAAGGAGTGATTGATAATGGAGACAAAAACAGTGCAGAAATTAGGTTTGTTCTGTGTCAGTATTGCCTTGTGCAGTGCGGCTTCCTGGTGGAACGGGAACATGGAAACAGAACAGCAGGCGAAACAAATCGCGGAATTGCCGGCTGCGGCAGTAGTACAGCCGGTACAGGTTACAGTTTGCGTAAGCGGAGCCGTTGCCAAACCTGGAATATATCAGGTGGAGAAAGGAAGCAGGGCTAACCAGGCAATCGAACTGGCAGGCGGGGTAACGGAAGAGGCTGATATGGACAGGGTGAACCTGGCACAGTTATGCAAGGACGGCGGTCATATTAAGGTACCACGCTTATCCCAGGCGAGGCTGAGGAAAAAAATAGCGGCAGAATCTGATGCAGCTTTCAAAAACGGAGACGGAAAAACTGGGGTGGATTATGCAGTCGAGAATGTTCAGGATGAAGGCAATATTACGGAAAAAAGTGATAAATGGATTGCCAAAGGAACGGGTTACGATACACAACGAAAAGCGAACTCTCTGACGGTGCATCTGAATTCAGCCAGTGAAGCAGAACTGGAGCAATTGCCGGGAGTGGGGAAATCCACTGCCCGTCAGATTGTAATATTTCGGAATCGTAAAGCCTTTCAGCGAATCGAGGATGTAATGCTGGTTCCAGGCATCGGGCCGGCCAAATTTGAGAAGATGCGGGACTGGCTGGCATTATAAAACTTAAGGAAACACTGATTAATTCATCTGTGCGCTTGCCAGTGCTTTTTGTGAATGATTTCGTCATTGTCTCTTGACGCAGCCCTCCTCTGTATAAGCGATTCGCACGCAAGCAAAGCTTGCGGCTCTCTGCTTACGCTGCGCCTTCGAGCCACTTCCTTGTCATTCGCAAAAAGTCCTCGGCAATCGCACAAACTCATTTAATCAGTGTTTCCTTCAATAGTTGTTCTGTTGCTATTTATTGAAAAGCCTTTTACGAAAGTAAATATGTTTTATAAGCGTTTTCATAAACAGTAATGACTGATTGCAGGAGGAATAATTTTGGGGAAATGGCTTATGCTGTCGGCGTTCTGCTTTTGTCTGGGAGACGCGGGGGCCTTTTATGAAAAACAGGAACTGTTTTACGGCGGGGTTGCCGGTGTGGGAATTTGGGGCGTAACTTGCCTTCTGGCATTATATTTGTGCCGCAATTATGGTGACAGCGGGAAAATTTGCTTTTGCGCAGATGTGAAACGGGATATCTGCATACTGATGTCTCTTTTGATGATAGTATTCGGCTTTCTGGCAGGGAAGGCATCGGAAACCGGAAAGGCTCAATGGAAAAAAATTATAGGGAAGCCAATTGTGCTTCAGGGATTTGTTCAGCCGAACAGTCTGCAAAAACGGGAACAGGGGCTCCATGCAGTGTTTTCAGCGGAATTTCCATTGCGGGGGAACGTGAGGATTTTTATCAGGACGGATAAAAATGACACGGATCGGGTCGCCCGGGATCTGTTGTTAAAAAAAGTCCAGGTTTCCGGTATTTTGCAGGAAAATGTATATTTGTGGAACCCGGGAGCATATGATGGATATAAGTCTGACAGGATCCATGGGATTTATGGAAAAATAACGGCTTCGCCAGATGATTTACAGGTCATGGACGATCCTATCCCGATATATTTACGTTTTTCTGTTTTTTCACATAGAATCAGGGAAGCGGCTCTTTCCAGGATGAAAACCAGGGAAGCCGCGATTTTGCCGGGAATGATACTGGGAGGTTATCAGGGAGTGGATCCGGAAGATGCCGACGTTTTCCGTGACAATGGAACGGCTCATCTTTTGGCGGTTTCAGGCACACATGTGGCAGTGCTGACGGCGTTTTTAAATGTTTTGCTGCAGCCTGTGGGCATTTATCGCACATACATAATTCAGGTTCTATTATTTCTTTATGCGTTAGTTTGTGGGTTGCAGCCTTCTGTTATCCGGGCGGTTTTTATGGCCTGTGTTTTATTATGGGGTGAAAGGACGAAGCGCCGGGCGGACCGCTTTCGCCTTCTTCTGTTAACTGCTATGGCGCTTTTGCTGATTCATCCATTCTGGCTTCTGGATATAGGGTGGCAGCTGTCTTTTGCCACAACTGCAGGTCTGCTGCTTGCCTGTTCCCGGGTGACTGGGTATATACCGGAAAATCTGCCGGATTGGATCCGTTCGCTGGCAGGGGTTTCCTTAACGGCTCAGATTTTTTCACTTCCTTTTGTTATATTTTACTTTCACCGGGTTTCCCTGATCGGGATAATCAGCAACCTGATCCTGCTGCCCGGGCTGGAAACGGCGGCGTTCCTTTTTTTAATCGCTGTGTGTTTGATGCCTCTTGTGCCTTTCATCAGTGGCAATCTCATGCAGGTTGCGGAATTTTTGGCCCGGGGTGCCGTTGGTTTGGGAACAGTTCTTGCAAAAATCCCTTTTTCTGCAGTAGATGTGGCAGACTGGGGATGGCCAGGTATGGTATGTTATTGTGCTTTTCTGTTTGTGTTTTTAGATATCGGGGCATTTAAATATATTTCTTCACGGAAGAGGAGATATCTGTTGCTGATTATAGGGATATCTGCCCTTTTTCTTATGGGAATCCGGTACGCGTTGCCTCAGCCGCTGACCGTCCACTTTATGGATGTGGGCCAGGGGGATGCGGCATTGATCCGGACGCCTGCGGGAAAAAATATACTGGTCGATACAGGCGGCTTTATGGGTGAAGGGGATGTTTCCCGGATGGTGCTCCTGCCTTATCTCCGTTATCTTGGGGTGAAAAAAATCGATTTACTCTGTCTGAGCCACGGGGATCATGATCATGCCGGAGGGGCTGCAGGTCTGGCAGGAAAGCTTCCTGTAAGAACCGTATTCCTGGGAAATTCTTCAGAAGAGTCGCCGGATGTAAAGAAACTGCTGGGAAAGGTTGGTAAAGAAACATCTGTACAGCGGCTGTATGACGGCGAACAGTGGCAGATCGGCGACTGCAGGATACAAGTGGCATCTGCTTCTTCAAGGCAGGGCAACACAGTCGGTATAACGGATTCAAACAGTGCATCGCTGGTACTGCAGTTTTTCTGTCAGGGGCATTCACTGATATTTACAGGGGATGCAGACGGGGATACAGAAGAAAGGGCCGTAAAATACCTGCAAAGAACCGATGTGCTGAAAGTCAGCCATCACGGCTCGGATAGCTCGTCTTCTTCTCATTTTCTTCATCATATCTGTCCCCGTTACGGAGTAATTTCTGTGGGTGCCAATAACCGTTACGGCCATCCGGCGCCGGGTGCGCTGGAACGTCTGCAAGCTGCGGGAATCTTACCCCTCCGCACAGATCGTCTGGGAGCAATAAAAATTGAATTTACAAAGGATGGACCACGATGGTACAGTTATCGTTATCAGGGAAATCAATTTTAATTCATTAGGGTTCATGATATAATAAATCAAACCACAATTTAAACGGAGATATCTAAGCATGAAAGCAAAATCAACCGGTCTGGCTCCGGATATTTTCATAAAGCAGCTTGAAAACGGAAATATTCCGACAGTCGTGTGTATTATAGGGGAAGAGCCTTACTACAGGGATCTGGTCCGGCATACGCTGCTGGATAAAATTTTTGCAGATGTTCCCGCAGACAGCAGGGATATTACCGTATTTGACGAAAAGTCAGACCTGAAAAAACTGGATACACTGATCAATACCTACCCCTTTTTCAGCGGCAGGACGGTAGTGATGGTTACTGATAAAGAACTGCTGAATCCCAAAGCAGAGGCGGAAGGGAAAAAAGCAAAGTCTGCCGGGAAAGGGAGGGCAAAGGATACAGATTTGTCGAAGCAGGAAAGATTGCAAAAACTGCTGGGAGATGTGCCGGATTTCTGTACGGTGATACTGCAGACCGAAAAAATGGACGGACGTCAGAAATTCACGAAATTCCTGCAAAAGGAAACTGTGTATGTAGACTGTTCCCCGGTAGATTCCCGGTATCTTCCCGCCTGGCTTGCACGGCAGGCGGAACAGCGCGGTGGAAAACTGGACCGGGGTGCTATACAGCGGATTCAGGAGTACCTGGCAGTGGTGGACAATCCGCCGTTGCAGTTACTGGCATCTGAAATGGAAAAGATATCTGTTTTTGCAGGAACGCGAAAAGAATGGACTGCCGGGGATGTAGATATGCTGTTTTCCGCCTTGCCGGAGGCCGGTGCTTTTGCATTGAGCAATGCTATTATCGCCAAGGATACGATCCTTGCTTTACAGCTTCTTGCTGAAGAGCGGAAAAAGAATGCATATCTTCCTTTAATGGCTGCCAAGCTTCTGGCGCACCTCCGTAACATTCTTATGGTCAAAGAATGCGGAAGGATGGGAGAGTCGCCGCAACAGATTGCTGCAAAGATTCACAAGGCGCCGTTCCTTGTTTCCATGTGGCAGCGGGAAGGAACCCGCTTTACCGAATCGCGCCTTCGCAATGGAATTCAGTCGCTGGATCAGATGATCGAGGAAATCGGTCTGGGTGGTCGGCAATTTGACAGAATGGAAGAAATTATTGCGATTTTATGTGCTTAGGAAATTGCAGAAACATTTTCCCGGCTAAGTCCGGAAGCCTTAATTCCGGATCATGAACGGATTGCTTTTCGCACGCATCCGGGAAGTTATTATGTAGACAATTTCGATGGGTTTTGATAAAATAATTTCTATAATAAGTGTAAACGACATCTTATAAATAGGTTTTAAATTAAATGGATTTTCATCAGGCAAGGGGGGAAAGGCGGATTTCCGCCAAATTATTATGGGAAAAAGTGAATTGCTTTATGTGATCAAACCTTCGCAGCAGACTAAAGAAACATTATTACAGCTGTTAGCAGACCATAAAGAAGTGCAGTTCGTGTCCCTTATGGGCGTTGACCTGGCCGGTAATGATACGGATGAAAAAATTCCCGTTAATATTTTTTTGCATGACATTGATAAGTTTTTAACCGGCAGCGCGGCTCAGACTGACGGGTCTTCCGTTGTGCTTCCCGGAATTGCCACATTAAATGATGCCCGGGTAGATATGGAAGTTGACAGGGATGTTAACTGGTATGTTGATTACAACTATGAACATTTTGATGAAAAAGGCCGCATGGTAGGCACCCTGCGCATGCCCTGCTTCCTGACCCATAACGGGGATTATGTGGATTCCCGTTCGATCCTGAAAAAATCCCTGCAGTATGTGGAAAAAGAAATTTTGGCCCTGTTAAAAAAATATCCCCATATGCCGGGCCTGGAGAATATAGATGTTGAAGAAATCGACCATCTGATTTTCACAACTGCCACCGAACTGGAATTCTGGGTAAAATCTCCCCGGGAAAATTCACCGATAGAAGCTTTGTCTTCTTCCCAGGTAATGCAGGAAATGTACTGGCAGCGTACCCGGGGCAATGTCCGCACGGCGTTGGAACAGACAATCGAAATGCTGGAGCTGTACGGTTTGGAACCGGAAATGGGCCATAAAGAATGCGGCGGTGTAAAAGGACAGATTGATGCGTCCGGACACATGACCCACATTAATGAGCAGCTGGAAGTGGACTGGAAGTACAATGTAGGTCTGCAGACAGCTGACAATGAGATTCTGGCCCGTATTGTTGTGAAAGAGATATTCCGTCAGAACGGTCTGGATATTTCGTTCCAGGCAAAACCGATCCCCGGTGTTGCCGGAAGCGGTGAACATACCCATGTGGGCATTGCGGCCAAAATGAGGAACGGCAAGGTGGTCAACCTTTTTGCTCCGGCGGATATGCATAAAGACTTTCTGTCGGCTGTCGGGTATGGCGCCGTAATGGGCATCATGAAGAATTATGAAGCGGTCAATCCCTTCATTTCGGCTACTACTGATGCATTTAACCGTCTGAAACCTGGCTTTGAAGCTCCGGTCTGCGTGGTTACTTCTTTGGGCCTGGCACCGGATATCCCTTCCCGTAACCGTACTATCCTGGCCGGCCTTATCCGTGACCTGGATAATCCGCTGGCAACCCGTATTGAGATGCGTTCTCCCAATCCGTATACAAATACATATATTGCTATCGCGGCATTTTACCTGGCGGCATTAGATGGAATCAAAGCCTGTGCTGCCAGCAAAAAGACTCTGGCGCAGCTGGAAAAGGAAATTTCCAAAAAAGCCGGGCAAAAGGGATTTTATTTGGAAAAGGACCGGGAATACCGTACAGAAGAAGATGTATTTGAAGATTTTACTGCAGAAGAGCGCAGCAAACTGTTTGGTGAGCCGCCGGCAACCGTCTGGGAAAATATAAGGAACTGGGAACGGTTCCCTGAAAAGAAGAAAGTAATTATGGAAGGCGGTATCTTTGATGAGGCTGTGATCAATTCCTTTGCGGAAGGCGCACTGATCCGCTGGAAAACCGAACTGATGAACCGGCTGATTCCTGAGATGCGGTCTGATGTTATGGCGGCGAAAAAGCTGCATGATGCAGAAAATGGAACCGCTTTTGACAATGCGGCGTGGAAAAAGGTCCAGGCAGTACGTGACCGGCTGGCAAAAGACAGTGCAAAGGCAACCTGCGTTTTCACGGAAATCCGGAATGCCATCGAAGCAAAAGACTATGATACCGTATCAGAAAAGTTCCTGGAGATGCAGCAGCTGAAGGATCGCCTTTACACTCTGTATCATGATTACCGGCAGAACATTATTGACTGAGCGTAAATAAGTTTCACAAACTGTTGATTTCGAAACTATTTTTAATACAGAAGAGAAATAAATACCTTTATTTTGGATGAAATATTTTTACATTGTGAATCCTTTGTGAATTTTTGGCGGTAAGGTTGTTGTCTTATAGATAGACTTATGATAAAATACATAAAGTATTGACTGGGTATTCCGTTTTGTGTTTTGCGGTTGCAAAAAAACAGATACCGTATTTTTAGGAGGATGACAATGAATTTTGCATTTACGGAAGAACAGCTCGAATTGCAGGAAATGGTGCGCGAGTTTGTAGAAAAAGAAATTACCCCTATTGCAGGAGCAATGGATGAGGAAAACGCTACCCGTCCGGAACTGTTCAAAAAAGCTGCTGATATGGGGCTGCTGAATGTAATCGTCCCTGAAGAATACGGTGGATTAGGCCTGGACAGCGTTACAGTTGCAATGATGTATGAGGAGCTTGGGAAAGGCTGCGCCGGTGTTGCAACTTCCATGGCTGCCAACTCACTGGCCACTGCGCCGGTTCTGATTGCCGGTACGGATGAACAGAAGCGTATGTGGTGCGACGTTTTGAATGACGGTGGGCTGGCTGCTTTTGCGCTGACAGAACCCGGTGCCGGATCTGATGCAGGCGGTGTATCTACCCGTGCTGTACATGATAAGGCAAACAAAACGTATACCTTAAATGGAACTAAGGCATTTATAACCAACGGCGGTATTGCAGATATCTACCTGATTTTTGCCAATACCCGAAAAGATGGTGGAATCCGCGGACTTACTGCTTTTATTGTGCCTAAGGGAACACCTGGTTTCAAGGTTGGCCGTAAGGAAGATAAAATGGGGATCCGTCCTTCCAATACTTGTGAACTGATTCTGGACAATGTTGTGATTCCGGAATCAAACCGGGTCGGTAGGGAAGGTCAGGGCTTCCGCATTGCCATGCAGACACTGGATTCGGCCCGTCCCTTTGTAGGCGCGGTTTCTGTGGGTCTGGCACAGGCATCTTTGGATATAGCGGTTGCTTATGCGAAGGAACGTAAACAGTTTGGACAGCCTATCGCTTCTTTTGAAATGATTCAGGAGATGGTAGCGGATATGGCTATGAAGATAGATGCGGCCCGTCTTCTTGTATATCGTGCCTGCGCTATGCGGGATGAAGGGGTTGTATTCACTAAGGAAGCTGCTATGGCAAAATGTTTTGCCGCAGATACTGCAATGGAAGTTACAACCAGCGCCGTGCAGATCATGGGCGGATATGGTTATTCCAAAGAAAATCCGGCTGAAAAACGCATGCGTGATGCGAAGATTATGCAGATTTATGAAGGCACCAACCAGATTCAGCGTCTGGTCATTGCCAATAAAGTTATGTACTGAGAAAAAACTTTTATTTATGGCTGGCTGCCCCGTTGCCTGCTGACAGGCAGCGGGGTTTTTGTTATAATATTATTGTCAGCTTTAATCAGCTGAGTGCAATTCAGTTGACGGGAAGCCCATCAGCCCTGTTGTTTTTAAAGAAATGCCGATTTATGATACAACCCCTTTGACCAGGGCTTTCTGAAATATATCGTTTGGGAGCTTTTATGATTTTACTTTGGCTGCCGTTTCTGGTATTGGTGTTTGACCGCATTACCAAAATGGCCGTAATCTCCAGAATGGTGGAAGGCGAAAGCATTCCTGTCATTAATGGTATTTTTCACCTTACTTATGTTTTAAATCCGGGCGCGGCTTTTGGCATGCTGCCTCACAGCAGGACATTCTTTCTTGGAATCGGGCTGGCTGCGGTCGTGGCTATCTGGTGGCTGCGGGCAGAGATCCTATCTGAAGGATGGATGATTCGAACCGGGACTGCCCTGTTCCTGGGAGGAACGCTGGGGAACCTGTGGGATCGCGCCCAGACAGGACTGGTAATTGATTTCTTCGATTTCCGCGTATGGCCTGTATTTAATGTTGCGGACATTGCAATATGTGCTGGGGCGGGATTGATTTTATGGGGTATGATGAATAACGGATATTGGGAAAATGATAGAAGAAGATAAAAAGATTTTTTCAGGAGAACCATGGCCAGAAGAGTGCATTGACGATATAACGGAAGATGCGTTACAGGGCGCTGATGATGTTCGCCGGGTGATAGCTGAGGCGGCGGATGCGGGAAAACGGGCCGATGTATTTTTCGCAGACGCTTTGGAAGCTACCCGTTCCCATGTCCAAAGTATATTGAATGAAGGTTATATTCATAAAGGCGCGAAAACAATAAAACCGAATTACAAGGTGAAAGCCGGGGACTGTTTTCAGGTTGTGCTGCCCAGTCCTGTTCCACTGGAGGCAGAGCCGGAAAATATTCCTCTGGATATTATATATGAAGATGAAGATGTCATTGTGCTGAACAAAGCAAGGGGGATGGTCGTTCACCCTGCGCCCGGGCATGTATCTGGCACACTGGTAAATGCGCTGTTGTATCACTGTAAAAACCTTTCCGGTATCAACGGGGTGATCCGTCCCGGAATCGTACACCGTCTGGATAAGGATACCAGCGGTATCATGATCGCGGCCAAAAATGACGAGGCGCATTTTTCACTGTCAAAACAGATACAGGATAAAACCGCAAAACGCACCTATTTGTGTGTTGTCAGGGGAAATCTAAAACAAGATTCCGGTATCATAGAGACCCGGATCGACCGGGATAAGAACGACCGCAAAAAGATGGCGGTAGTGCAGGAGGGCGGCCGGGAAGCCATTACAGAATATCGCGTATTAGAAAGGTTTGGACGGTTTACGGTCGTACAGTGTTCCTTGCGGACTGGGCGGACACATCAGATACGGGTCCATATGGAATATTTGGGTTATCCTCTTGTGGGGGATCCGAAATATTCTCCTATGAAGGTTCCCTTTTCGATTAAAGGGCAGGCACTTCATTCACAAACACTGGATTTTACCCATCCGCATACCGGCAGGAGAATGCATTTTGAAGCACCGCTGCCTGAAGATATGCAGAAGATCATAACCCGGCTGCATAACGGACAGTTCTAGTATCCGTATCTGTTAACTGAAATTGCTTTATAAAGTTTGCAGAAAAGACATTTTTTATTCAAAAATATTTGGTATGATAACATATATAAAGAGGTGGCAATGATGAAAAACATCGTAAAAAAGACTTCTATTATGGATGCAGACGGGATCCGGCGGGCGCTGATTCGTATCGCTCACGAAATAACCGAGAAAAACAAGGGCGTGGAAAACGTAGCGCTGGTAGGGATTCGAACAAGGGGAGTTCCGCTGGCGGAGCGTATTGCCGGGGAAATTCAAAAGATTGAAGGCGTTGCGGTTCCTACCGGCTCTCTGGATATTACGCTGTATCGCGATGACCTTACTACCATGGGGTACAATCCTGTCATCCATGGAACGGAAATTGATTTTGATATTTCCGGGAAAAACATTGTTTTGGTAGACGATGTACTGTATACCGGCCGCACGATCCGTGCTGCCCTGGATGCTTTGATTGATATGGGTAGGCCGAATTCGATCCAGTTGGCAGTTCTGATTGATCGCGGACACCGCGAGCTTCCCATCCGTGCGGATTACGCCGGCAAAAATGTACCTACATCACGCCGGGAAACTATTGAAGTAGCGTTGCAGGAAGAAGGGAAAGAGGACGAAGTAATTCTTGGCGAGATTGCGGAATAAAATGTCATCTGGTTTTCTAAACTCTTTTTTCCATACTGTTTTTTGTAAAAACATAACTATTATGTATCTGGAGGTTTGTTTATCATGAAAAAGAAATCGTTCTTGTTTTCTGTATTAATGGCAGTTTTGTTGGTATCTGTTTCTGTGGTTGCGTTTGCAGCGGCCAATGATGAGAACCCGTATAAAAATCAATACGCAAAAGAAGCGCAGGCTCTGCGGAAACAGGGTACGGCAAAAATAATCTGCCAGTTTATGACAAGGGAAAACGTTCCGTTGCCCGGAGTAACTATGATTTACAACACTACAAAAGAAAAAGGATTAGAAGCTGTTGCTGACGAAAAAGGTATCGTTCAGTTTGAAGTGAAATCTTCTGAATTGTATTATCTCCATCACGTTATTTATAACAGAGATATCTTTCCTATCCAGGGAAGTGCCCAGATTTGCAATGTTGATAAGTTTGATGTGCGCAAGGGAATGGTATTGTGGAACTGTATAGTGAAATACGGGGACCGTACATTTATGAGTTATCGCGGCAATTGAAGCAGAAAGGAACATGTTGATCAATACTTAAGTGTATAAAAAAACATATAAAAATAACAAAGCCGGATGTATTACATCCGGCTTTGTTATTTTTAATGAAGGGCTGTATTGACTGTTTACAATGATTTCGGTTTCATCAGGAATTTTCCGAAGCGTTTTGTCATGTTGCGCATCTGCGTGATTTTTCGTGATTTGTTACGATGGCGGGGCTTCATATCCGCCTTTTTCCCAAAATCCCCCCGGTCAACATAGGTCAGTTTCATTTTATCGGGAGAAAGAAATCCGCATATTTCCCGTACAAGTTTTTCAGGGTCTGCGCCCTCGCTATATGAGAAACCGTCAATGGAGACAAACCCTTTTTCATGATTTACGTGTAAAATAATGTGACCTTCTTTACAGATACAGTAAATGCCATATCCTGCTTCGTCTTCCGGGACGATCCGGCTGCTCAGCAGGTTCATATTATTATTTTTAGAAAATGTTTCCAAAGCTTCTTTCAATGAATCCTGGGGCAGTGCATCATCGGCACAGCCGTACAAATCTGCGGCAATCAATAATCCTGTTTTCAAAATAGATTCTCCTTTTTAAACTGTCGGTATGTCGCATACCCGTTCCGTGTTTACTTAAAATTAAAAAACATCTTATTTGAATTGATTATAGCAGAGGTGCCTTACAGTTGTCAAAGTAAAGTAAACATGGAACGCAGGCGTCTAAAACAGTTATATCGGAGGTTGTTTCTGTCTGAAAATAGATTGCAATCGCTGAAACTGATCTGATTTTTATATAAAAAATGTTCTAACAGATAAAAACGACCCCGGTCTGTAAAAATTCGTGTTATAATAAAAATATACTAAATGGCAGGGGAATTTAATGGAAAAAACAGAAGGTACTGTAGAAAATATTATATTCCAGAGCGATGACAAAAGGTTTTGTGTATTTCGAATGAAATGTGCATCTGACGGGATGATTACTGCGGTTTATCATGGTGCGGCTCCTTTTATGGGAGAAATGATTCGGGTGACGGGGGAATGGATCTCACACCCCCGCTTTGGCCGGCAGTTCAACATAACCGGTTACCAGTCCGTCATGCCTGATTCAGCCGAAGGGGTGGAACGTTTTCTGTCCAGCGGTGCGGTCAGGGGCGTAGGGAAAACCATGGCTTCCCGTATTGTGGAATTCTTTGGGAAAGATACGTTGGAGATTCTTGGGAAAAATCCGGAGCGCCTTGCGGAAATTCCCGGCATCGGGGCAAAAAAAGCTGAGGTCATAGGAAAATCTTACAGTGAAATTTCGGACTTGAGAGAAATTATGCTTTTCCTTGAGCAGAACGGCGTGAGCGGAAGTTATGCAGCAAAATTGCAGATTGCTTATGGGGATACTGCCATAGACCGTATGAAGATCAATCCGTATATCCTGATTACCGATATAGAAGGGATAGGCTTCAAGACGGCAGACAGGATTGCTTTATCCCTGGGCTTTGATCTGGCTTCCACGGAGCGTATCCGGGCAGGGATCATTTATGTCCTTAATATGGCGGCTTCCGGAGGACACACCTGCATTCCCGAGGAGGAACTGCTCCGGTATGCCGAAAGAGTACTGCAGGCCGATTATATGGTTGTGGAAACTGTTTTCCGCGATATGGTTGAAAAAGATATGCTTCGCACGGAGGACTGGGGGGGACAGCGTTTCATATATCCGGAATATCTGTACAGGGCAGAAACAGGCGTTGCCCATATGCTGCTGGCATTAAGAGACCATCCGGAAAGTCTGGGAAAGGTCGATGAAGAAAAGATTATGGAGGAATGGGAGGCGGAAGCCGGTATTGAGTTGGCAGAGGCACAGAAGGAAGCCATCCGTTCTTCCCTGAAATTTGGTGTGTTTGCACTGACCGGCGGTCCGGGGACAGGAAAAACGACGATCATAAAAGGAATCCTGTCGGTACTGAAGCGGGCGGGCTGTAAAGTTTTGCTGGCTGCTCCTACCGGTCGCGCAGCCCGGCGTCTGGAAGCCGCAGCAGGTGAAAAAGCGCAGACAGTCCATCGGATGTTAGAATATAACGTCAGCGGAACCTTTGGAAAAAACGCAGAGGACCTGCTGGAAGCCCAGGCAGTTATTGTCGACGAGGCGTCAATGCTTGATATTGCGCTGTTTTATCATCTTCTGGAAGCTCTCCCCCTTGGATGCAGGCTCGTTCTGGCAGGGGATGTGGATCAGCTTCCTTCCGTTGGCCCCGGTTCTGTACTGAAGGACATTATACAGAGCGGAAAGATGCCTGTGGTGCGGCTTCGGGAGATTTTCAGGCAGGCCGAAATAAGCCCGATCGTGCGGAATGCCCACAGGATCAACCGCGGAATGATGCCGGAATGCGTATCGGACAGTGATTTTTCCATGATGGAGTTTGAAGAGGAAGAACAGGCTGCCGCCTATATAACAAATTTTTATGCCGATAAAACCAGGGATGGACGATGGCAGTCGCTGCAGGTTCTTTCCCCTATGCACAAAGGGGCATGCGGTGTCCGGAATTTAAACAGCCTGCTGCAGATGCGGGTCAACCCGCCATCATCAGAAAAGAGTGAAATCCTGCGTCCCGACGGAACCGTTCTCCGTTTGGGCGACAAGGTCATGCAGATACGTAATAATTATGAAAAAGATGTGTATAACGGTGATATCGGGCAAATCGTAAACATTAAAGAAAAGGACGTGACGGTCTGGTATCCGGATCGTCAGGAAGATGAATACGTTTGCTATTCTGAAAGTGAATATGACGAACTGCAGCTGGCATATGCTTTGAGCGTCCATAAATCACAGGGGAGCGAGTATTCCCAGATTGTACTGGCACTGATGCCAGGGCATTATATTATGTTGCAGCGTAACCTGTTGTATACAGCGGTGACGCGGGCCAGGGAAAAGGTCGTGCTGGTAGGAACGAAGGCGGCTCTTTACACAGCGGTTTCCAATGACCGTACAAAACGGCGTTATTCACTGCTGAAAGAAAGGCTGCAGGAAAACGGAGAGCTGTAAGTCTTTTGGTTTGGTGGTTAACAGAATAAATAATTTATGAGAGGGTGATGAATACTATTGTTGCATTTGTTTGGAGAGTTAATATTTCCCCGGCGCTGTGCTGCATGCCAGGTTGAAATTGATTCCGGACTTCTTTGCGATGATTGCAGGAACGGATTAAAAGAAATGCGGGATTTTCCTCCTGTGGACCATTTGGACGGTGGCCTTATCCTGTTTGCCTATGAAGGTTTTATTAAACAGGCGATCCATAAGGTAAAATTTTTTCATGATAAAAAAATACCGTATCTTTTGGCGGAGGAAGCAGAACTCCTCCTGAATGAACCCCGGATTCGCGAATCTATGATAAATTTTTTAAAAGGAGCAGGAATTTTATCATATAACACAGAAAATTATAATAAAGAGGAAAACATCTTACGTAGTCGTTTCGAAAAAGAAATGACGGGACAATGGCTGTGGGGCGGTATACCGACAGATTTAAAACGTCTGCGGGAGCGGGGATTTGATCTGCCAACGCTGCTGTTTGCAAACCGGGCTTCAGATTTTGGGGGAACCTGGCAGAAAATCCTTTGCCGTACCAGGACAACTTTGCCAATGTACGGCCTTGGCCCGGAGGAACGAAGACAGAATTTACAGGAATGTTTTGCAACGGTACGAAATGTTGCTGGAAAGTCTGTTTTACTGGTGGATGATATTTTTACTACAGGGGCGACCTTTTCGGCAGGAGCCGAAGAACTGAAAAAAGCTGGCGCAGTGACTGTAAAGGGGCTTGCGTTCTGCGGTTCTGTAGAAAATTTGCGTTAGATATCAAACAGGGAATCCTAATAATTCAATATCAGGCTTGGGAGGGAGAATGAATGAACTTGACAGGAAGTTTGGGAATTGACGGAGGCTTCCGCTTCCAGTATCAGAACCTTATGGGGGAGGAAAAGATTACCGGAGACGATCTGGAGGCTTTGCGCCCAGCTATGGAACAGGCGGCAAATGCGGTGAGAGTAATGCGCAGGGAAGGATTTTCCAAGGCGCATCTTTCAAAAGACGGCACGCCGGAACACGTATATTTTCCGCGGCAAGCCTATTTGGAAGAGGGAAATCCGAATGATGAAGCTTCTATACAGCGGTTGGAAGAGCTGGGGGAAAAATGGAAAGACTCGGTGGATGCCGCTGTATTTATCGGTATAGGCGGTTCGTATCTGGGAGATAAGGTGGTTTTTGATCTTGCATCGAAACCTTATTGGAACCAGTTGCCCAAAACAGAACGGAACGGATACCCGCAGATTTATTTTGCCGGAAATAATGTTGATGGAACAGCGTTGCAGGGATTGATACGGCATCTGGCCCTGCAGGCCCGGCATGTAAAACGCCCGTTGCATATCCAGCTGGTTCCTATTTCCAAGTCGGGGACTACTATGGAGCCCCTGACTAGTTTTGCGGCCCTGATCAGTTACATGCGGGCCCATCCGGAGTGGTTCTCGGTAGATGTAACGGCGGTAACAGGACTGGATGAAAAGGAATCCCTGTTGTATCGCCTCGCATTGGAAAACAACTGGCCTGCCTTCGGTATCCCGGAAGGAATCGGGGGACGTTTCTGTATACTAAGTAATCCCGGCCTGTTGATGTGTGCCGCACTGGGATATGATATACGTTCCCTGTTGGAAGGCGCAAGGGAAATGTCGGAATTATGTCTTACAACGGAAGGAGCGGATAATCCGGCCCTTCTCAATGCTTCCCTGAAATACCTGGCAGCGGAAAAACTGGGCGCAGATATTGAAGTGCTGATGGGTTACGGGGATGCCCTCCAGTGTCTGGGGGCATGGTATGTACAACTGCTGGCAGAGTCTCTGGGAAAACGCCTTGATCGTAATGGGAATACTGCATTTTATGGAAGGACACCAATTGTCGCTGTAGGGACTACGGATATGCATTCCATGACCCAGCAGCATCAGGACGGAAAACGAAACAAGGTTATCCAGTTCCTGGAAATAGAAAAACCGGCAATTCCTTTAGTTGTCGATAACCCGTTCCCGCAGGAAAAAGCTTTTGGCTTATATGCGGGAAAAGAAATGGATGTCCTGCTGAAAGCTGCCCTGACGGCTAATGAAACCGCCCTCACGGAAGACGGCCGGCTGAACGCGAGGTATGTACTTCCCGAACTGGCACCCCGGTATATTGGACAGCTGCTTATGTTCTTAATGTACAGTATTGCTTACGAAGGGGAACTGGCTGACGTAGATGCTTACGACCAGCCTGGAGTGGAAGCCTATAAACGTATTATGAAAGCGGAACTGGCAAAGGCATGACAAAGTGGCCTCAAGCCCCGTTTCGTTTTAATCAATCTGCAGACTATATGGATTTTAAAAGGTTCCCTGCTGGCAGCGAAAATGCTGCTTCTTCAGGGAGCCTTTTATTTTGTGGAAACTTTTTTCCTTTTGCCAATATGTGAAATTTGTGAAATTATGATTGAAGTACTTGCATAAAGTCAAAAAGTCAAATATAATATATACAATTCGGGACTCATAAATGAATGTTGTGTTTCTTAAAGCTATTAGCGGTATTGCAAAATTTTTGGAATTTCGGCGGCGGTTCCATCAATTAAAAATTTTATTTCTGAAGTGATGACAGAAAGTGGGAATAATTATGAAAAATATGGCTGACGCAATTGAAAGTTTTATTATTGGGCAGTTGCTTGCAGACAGACAAAATGCAGTGCTCGTGCAACGGAATGAGCTGGCGGACCGGCTATCCTGCGCACCGTCGCAGATAAGCTATGTACTGAGCACGCGTTTTACACCTGAAAGAGGTTATTTGGTAGAGTCACGGCGGGGAAGCGGCGGATTCATCAGAATCGTAAGGATTCTTCCGGTAGAAGACCAGCGGCAGGAGCCGGCGGTGGAAGAACTTTTGCAGTACTGGCATAAAAACCGTATGCTGACAGACCGGGAGTATGAACTGTTGCATTATTTAATGGGAATTATGGACATATCGGAAAGGGAAAAGCACCAGATCCTGAGACAGGCTGTCAAACGGATGGTCGAGGCGGGATAAGTGTGGCTGATGGCCGGAAAACAAAATTTTCTGGCAGGGAGGACCAATATGCTGTGTGAACATTGTGGTAAAAGAGAAGCCACGGTCAACGTAATATGCGTTGTAAATAATACAAAGGTAAGTAAATGGCTTTGCGAGTCCTGCGCGAAAGAGTTTGCGGCAGAAGGGATACTGTCCGGGCAGCAGGGTGGAGGAGCCCACAATATCTTGGAGGAAATATTCAAACCGTTGCGCAGGCTTGCCGAGCATAGTTATGAAGAAACTTATGGACAAAAGGATCATTTTTATACAGATATGGGAGAAAGGATACTGGCAACGGCACGGCGGACAGCTGCCCGGCGGCAACAGGAAGAGACAGGAACGGAACATATTCTGTGGGCCATGCTGCAGGAACCGGAAAGTCAGGCAGCCCATTTGTTACTGAATTGTGGGGTAGATAAATATACACTGTTGGGGGAACTGGAAACATGGATGGGAAAAACCGTGGAGGGAGCCAATCCTGTAGCTTATACAAATGAAGCATCCCGGGCCCTGGAATATGCGAAATCCTTTTCGGATTCAGACGGATTGTACCTTACCGGATCCGGACATCTTCTGTTAGGCCTTCTGGCAGAAGAAGGTTGTGTGGCATCGCGGGTACTGGCACGTTTTAATATCAGCATGGAACGTGTCCAGAGCATGATGCACGAAGAATTTATCCGGACACGTGCTCTGCCGGAGAATAATAAGTTTAAATCCCAGGCAAAGAAAGAAAAAGCCGAAACGGAATTACGAAAGGCATTGAAGCTTCTGAAGGGGTTCGGCAGGAATTTGAATGAGCTGGCGGAACAGGGAAAACTTGACCCGGTACTGGGGAGGGAAAAAGAGCTGGAGCATGTGATGCGGATCTTGTGCCGCCGAACTAAAAATAATCCGGTCCTGATAGGGGAATCGGGTGTTGGGAAAACTGCAGTGGCAGAAGGGCTGGCTCAGCAGATAGCCAATAAGTCGGTTCCGGAATTTCTGGCAGACAAGATCATTTTTTCGCTGGAATTAGGTTATGTTGTAGCAGGTGCAAAATACCGGGGTGAACTGGAAGAACGCCTTCGCAATATTATTGAAGCTGTTAAGCGCTGCCCGCGCATCATATTATTCATGGATGAATTGCAGATGCTGATGAACGGTGGAGACGGTTCCATGAACATCGGGAACATCATAAAGCCTGCGCTTGCCAGAGGGGAACTCCATGTTATCGGTGCTACCACCCTGGAAGATTATCGGAAAAGTGTGGAAAAGGATGCAGCATTGGAACGGCGCTTCCAGCCAGTACGGGTAGATGCACCCGATGCCGATACGGCTCTTCGAATTTTAAAGCATTTATGCGGGCGTTACGAAGCTTATCATCATGTACGTGTGACCGAAGAAGCCCTGGAAGTAGCGGTGAGACTGTCAGACCGCTATCTGCCAGACAGGAACCTGCCGGATAAGGCAATTGATATTTTGGACGAAGCCTGTGCGTCTGTACGGCTGCACAGCATCAGGGATTACTCGGGACAGATGGGGGATCCGGTGGTTGATGCGGATACCGTGCGGCTTATCGTTTCACATTGGACCAATATTCCACTGACGCGGCTGGATGCAGCGGAATCTGGCAACTTGCTGCAACTGGAAAAGGCATTGCATGAGCGTATTGTAGGACAGAATGACGCTGTAAAAGCAGTGGCGCAGGCTGTTAGACGGGCCAGGGCGGGCCTGAAAGACCCCCATCGTCCTGCCGGATCATTCCTGTTCCTTGGACCTACAGGAGTAGGAAAGACAGAGCTGGCCAAAGCATTGGCTGAAAACTTGTTTGGGGATGAAAGGGCTCTCATACGGTTTGATATGAGCGAATATATGGAAAAGCATACTGCATCCCGTTTAGTGGGGGCGCCTCCCGGTTATGTGGGATATGAAGAAGGGGGCAGGCTAACTTCTGCCGTAAAGCATCGTCCCTATTCTGTTATTTTACTGGACGAAATTGAAAAAGCGCATCCTGATATTTTTAACCTGTTGCTGCAGATTATGGAAGACGGCCGCCTGACAGACGGACAGGGGGTTACAGTGGATTTTCGAAACTGCGTCATACTGATGACCAGCAATGCCTGCGCGGAACTGATGAGCGACAGGCACAGCCTTGGGTTTGCGGCTACTGCGGGGGATGCGCTGGCAAATCAAAAGCAGAATGTTTTGCAGGGAATAAAGGACATTTTCCGCCCGGAATTTTTAAACCGTCTGGATGAAATGATCGTTTTTGATCCGTTAGGGAAGAAAGAGCTGTCACAAATTGTTGACAAGATGCTGGATGATTTGCAGATACGTCTGAAGGATACCGGAATGCGGCTGCGGGTTACCCCGGCTGCCCGGGACAAACTGTTGCAGGAAGGGATGGATCCCCGTTATGGTGCCCGACCGTTGCGAAGGGCGCTGCAAAAAGAGATTGAAGATGAACTGGCAGATTTATATCTGGAACAGACTTTTACTGACGGAGATGAGATTCTGATTGATGTAATAGGCGGTGAGTTCAGTTTTTCGCGCTTGAAAGAGGCACAACCGGAGGATTTAGTACCTATACAGGGGGGACAAAACCGTGTCTAAGGCAAAAAGCAAAGTCAGCTACATATGCCAGAATTGCGGGTACGTAACGGCTTCCTGGCTGGGTAAGTGCCCGGAATGCGGCAGCTGGAATTCTCTGACGGAACAGTTGGAAGTCCAAAATAAGGACCAGGGCTTTCTTGGATTGGACGAGTCGGCAAAACCCAGGACCATCAGCAGTCTTGCAGCGAAACCTGTCCGCCGCCTTGAGACGGGAATAAATGAATTTGACAGGGTGCTTGGCGGTGGTATCGTGCCCGGGAGCATTGTCCTGCTGAGCGGTGATCCGGGGATTGGGAAATCAACCATCCTGCTGGATGCGGCTATGAGGTTCAGCCAGAAACAGGTTAAAGTTTTATATGTGTCCGGAGAGGAGTCAGAAGAGCAGACGGCAATGAGGGCCGGGCGGTTGGGAAAATGTACAGACCGTCTTTTGGTCATGACTGCGTCTGAAATCAGTAACATACTTTTACAAGCTGAAAAAGAGAAACCTGAAATACTGGTTATTGATTCTATCCAGACGATGTATACCAAAGATATCGAAACGGCCTCCGGCAGTGTAGGTCAGGTTCGGGAATGCACTGCCCGTCTGTTGAAATATTCTAAAATCTCAGGAACTGCCGTGTTACTTATAGGGCATATGACAAAAGACGGAAATATAGCCGGGCCTCGTTTACTGGAACACATGGTGGATGTTGTTCTCCGGTTTGAGGGTGACCGGAGTTATTCGTTCCGTGTATTGCGTGCATTAAAAAACAGGTTTGGTTCCACGGAAGAGTGCGGGATTTTTTCTATGGAGCAGGGAGGGCTTACAGAGGTAGCCAATCCTTCGGGCCTTTTTTTGGAGAACAGGGAAAATGAGGTATCCGGCGCCGTAGTAGGCGGATGCATGGAAGGAAATCGCCCAATCATGGTCGAATTTCAGGCTCTGGCAGCCCGTACTCCTTATGGCATGCCCCGGAGGACAGCCGTAGGATTTGACTACAATCGGGTCAATATGCTGATAGCGGTTCTGGAACGACGGCTGGGATTGGATTTTGGCACATATGACGCATATGTGAATGTCGTGGGGGGGATCAGGGTAAGTGAACCTGCAGCAGACCTTCCTGTGTTAACGGCCTTGTATTCCAGTTATCGAAATCTTCCTGTGCCTGCAGATATACTGATTTTTGGCGAAATCGGTCTGACTGGTGAAATCAGGCGGGTTGCGGCAATGGAACGCCGGATATTGGATGCGGAAAAGCTGGGCTTCCGGCGTTTCATTGTTCCTGCCGCCAAGTTTCGTCTTCCGGAAAACTTCAGGGGAGAAATTATACCTGTAAAGACAGTGGAGGAAGCAGTTAATGCATTGTTTGAATAGACAAACAGATGTCCGGACTGACTGATAAAACAGCTGTTAAGGTAATATTAAGGACTATCGGAATCGTTTTTTTCTTGTCTTCTATAGAATATTTGCAGTGTAATGGCTTTTGAAAAAACGGATAAAAATCAGTTGACAGTATTAGTACACTGATATATAATAAAAAATTTTGACGGACATCAAAAATCATGCTATAATATCCATGTATTCAATATGCTTTTGTTAGCTAAAATTTTTATAATTTATCCCCGGTATTCTATAGTGGAGGTGTCTGATGTTTTCGGTTGGTGACAAAGTGGTATATCCGATGCATGGCGCGGCTAGAGTAGAAGCGATTGAAGAACGGATATATGACGACAAACCAGCTCAATACCTTGTTCTTTCTATGTTTTTAGGAAATATGAAAGTACGCGTTCCCCTTTGCAATTCAGAAAAGGTCGGCTTGCGCCCCGTTATTCCTAAAAATAAAATGAAAGAAATTCAAAAAGTCTTGAAGACTGAAGTTGTTAATAACTTGAAAAGCATAACATGGAACCGGCGGTTTACGATATATCTTGATAAAATGAAAACAGGGGACGTACTCGATCTTGCGGAAGTAATCAGTATCCTGGCAAGGCAGGATAAACAGAAGCGCCTGTCGACCGGAGAACGTCGTCTTTTGGGAAACGCCAGACAGATTTTGGCGAGTGAGATCATGATTGTCAAGGACAGCAGTATCGAATCGGCGGAAAAATGGATTGATAAAGCGTTGAATATAGCATGAGATCAGCTAATTCAACTTTTGGGGAAGAATAGTTTTCAGATGTCGGAATTGTTTCGGGCATCTGAGTTTTTTTTTTTGAGAAATGTTTTCTAAAAAATGGCGTAATGGTCTGTTACAAAATGAAAATATGTAGTACAATATTAAAATAAGTATGATGGGTAACTATTATCTCAAACATACTGATATTTTGAAGAAAGGAGGAAAATTATGCTTCGAAGAATACTCACTGTAGTTATAGCTGTGCTGTTAACTGTAACCGGACTTATACTTATGGAACAGATGCTTCCGAATATTTCATTTTTGCTTGGCTATAACGTCCATTCTAAAGGGCTGTTGGGTTATTCGTATATTCACTGGCTTTTTGCTATATTAAGTGTCTTGTTTTTCAGCTGGGTCGGCTGGGTCATTACGCCGTTTATAATCAAATATCTTCTTAAATATTCGGAGCTGGTGGCTTCTGTGCTGGCCAAAGCACCATCTGCGGATATTATTGTGTCCCTCATAGGGGTGCTGATAGGACTGATCTTGGCGAATCTCATTGGCGCGCCTTTTTCAAGGCTTCCGATTTTCGGCTCATATATCCCCATTGTCTTGAGTATCGTTCTGGCGCTTACCGGGGCTAAAGTGGCGCTTCATAAGAGTAAGGATATACTGGGATTGTTTTACCGTTCCCGTATGGCAGGAAAAAACGCACCGCCAGTCAATGATGCAACGGATACAGAAATTGTACAGGACGCTGTCGTTGATACGGTCTCAGTGCCTGGTGAACTGGCGGCATCCAATAAACTTCTGGATACCAGCGTAATTATTGACGGAAGAATCGTCGACATCTTAAAAACCGGTTTTTTGGAAGGCAATCTGATCGTCCCTCATTTTGTCCTTGATGAACTCCAGCGGCTGTCAGATTCTTCCGACAGCCTTAAGCGGGCAAAAGGACGTCGCGGGCTGGATCTTATCCATGCCCTCCAGAAAGAGTTTTATCATGTTGTCATAGTTAAAGATTTGGAATATGACATGATACCCGATGTTGATGGGAAGTTGATTGCTTTAGCAAAAGATACGGACTCTATTATTGTTACGAACGATTTTAATTTGAACAAGGTGGCCTCAATTCAAGGGATCCGGATACTTAATATCAACGATCTTGCAAACGCAGTAAAACCGGTGGTCATTCCCGGGGAAGAAATGACAGCCTATCTGTTGCGGGAAGGAAAAGAAAGCGGACAGGCTGTGGCCTATCTTCAGGACGGTACAATGATCGTTGTGGAGGGAGGCCGCAAGTATATCGGCAATAAAATCAGGGTGGCTGTTACTTCGGTATTACAGACTTCTGCCGGGAGGATGATTTTTGCCAGGGTTGCCAAAAATCATGACGCCCGTGACGTTATGACCGTTGCGGAGGAAAAATGAAGAAGCTTTTAACAGTGATTATTCCTGCTGCCGGTATGGGAAAACGGATGGGTTTGGGAAAGAATAAAGCTTTTTTGAGGATTTCCGGAATTCCATTGCTGGTTTTGTGTCTGCAGATGCTTGAGGATATTCAGATGGTCCGGCGGGCTGTGATTCTTGTAGGATCATCTGAGCTTGAAGAAGCGGAAACAATGCTGAAGGAATACAGGTCACAGTTTTTCCCGGGGTTAGACTGGATGGTTGCCGCCGGAGGAAAGGAAAGACAGGATTCGGTGGCTAACGGTCTTGCATTGATTCCTGAAAATGAAGGATTCGTTGCGGTGCATGACGGCGCAAGGCCTTTTGCCGGTCGGGAAGTTTTTTTACGGACTTTAGAAAAAGCAAAGGAATATGGGGCGGCTATTGCGGCGGTATCTCTTAAGGATACGGTTAAGTTCAGAGATGAGAAGGGTATGGTGACTTCAACACCGGACCGGTCTTCCTTGTGTGCTGTCCAGACCCCTCAGATTTTCGAAATCGGCATTTTACGTAAGGCGTATGCTTTCTTAAAGCAGCACCCTTTTCCGGTGACCGACGATGCGTCTCTGGCAGAAGCAATCGGGCATCCTGTTGCCATTGCAGAAGGCTCTTATGAAAATATTAAGATCACTACACCGGAGGATCTGCTGTTAGCCGAAAGGATTATGGCAAAAAGAAATAAATAATAAAAAAGAAATAAATAATAAAGGAACCGGCATCAGTGGAAACGACGAATTACTGGTATTGCCTGAATGCTCAGGGAAATACTGATTGCCGGCGCCTGAAAACATAGTTTACGGATCGGGGGTGCTTTGGTGCAATTCAGGATCGGAACCGGCTTTGATGTCCATGCATTCAAAGAAGGAAGGCCATTAATTCTTGCCGGAGTCAATATTCCATATACAAAGGGGTTGTTGGGGCACAGCGATGCAGATGTAGCGCTTCATGCCCTTATGGATGCATTATTGGGAGCCGCGGCGTTGGGCGACATCGGAAAGTATTTTCCAGACACGGATACGCGTTATAAAGGCGCTGACAGCCGAAAACTTTTGCGTGCTGTTGTGGGAATTCTTGAGGAAAAGGGATGGAAGGTGAATAATGTAGATATAACGATCATAGCGCAGCGTCCAAAGCTTGCAGCTTATATATCGGAAATGCGGGAACTGGTGGCGCATGATCTGCTGATTCCGATTGATAATGTCAGCATAAAAGCGACTACGACTGAAAAGCTTGGCTTTACTGGCCGGGAAGAAGGGATTGCGGCAGAAGCGGCTGCCAGTCTTGTGAGAAACTAAGTTGTGGTAATTCATATTGATTAAGTTGTGATTGTTAATATGTTTTGTAATACATATTTCGATAAAAGTTTAAAATAATTGTCAAAGAATTTATGGAGGGATTTTAATGTCACAGGAAATTCGTGTGCGTTTTGCACCAAGTCCTACAGGACCGTTTCATATCGGAGGGGCCCGTAGTGCGCTTTTTAACTGGCTTCTTGCAAGAAAATTGGGCGGTAAAATGGTGCTGCGAATAGAAGATACCGACCGGAAACGTTCTACACCGGAATCTGAGGAAAATATTAAAAACGCGCTGAAATGGCTGGGCCTTGACTGGGATGAAGGCGTTGACGTGGGAGGTCCTTACGGTCCGTACCGCCAGATGGAGCGTCTGGATATTTATAAAAAATATACAGACCAGCTGCTGGCAGAGGGAAAAGCATATTACTGTTACTGTACTCCGGAAGAACTGGAAGAGGAACGTCAGGGACTTTTAAAAGAAGGAAAAATGCCCCGGTATATGGGGAAATGCCGCCATCTGACACAGGAACAGATTGCGAAATATGAGGCGGAAGGGCGTAAACCGTCTATTCGTCTGCGGGTGCCGCCCAATGAAAAGATTATCGTGCATGACCTGGTTCGCGGGGATGTGGAATTTGATTCCAACGGTATCGGGGATTTTGTTATCGTGAAATCGGATGGGATTCCTACCTACAATTATGCAGTGGTCATTGACGACAGCCTGATGCATGTGACCCATGTTATCCGGGCCGAGGAGCATCTGTCCAACACGCCCCGGCAACTGCTGGTTTATGACGCATTGGGTTTTGAAAAACCGGTTTTTGGTCATATTTCCCTGATTCTGGGAACAGATCATACAAAAATGAGCAAGCGGCATGGGGCGACCTCACTTGACGCATATCGCCAGAAGGGATATATTCCCGCAGGGCTGAATAATTTCCTGGCATTACTTGGCTGGGCGCCTGCAGGTGAAAAAGAGATTTTCACCATGGAAGAGGCAATTCAGGAATTTTCCCTGGATCGCGTTGCTAAAAATCCGGCGGTCTTCGACTTTAAGAAACTGGACTGGATCAACGGGCAGCATATACGTAAAATGACGCCGGAAGCATTCTGGGAACTTGCCGTTCCTTTTATGAAAGAAGCCGGTTACATAACCGGTGAAGAAGACGGTGAGAAGCTTGAATGGCTGAAGCGTGTGGTGGCGACGGCCCAGAACCAGGTGGATTACGGAGCCCAGATACCGGAAAAAGTAGCAATGTATTTCAGCGATGAATTTGAGTTTGAAAATGAAGAAGCGGCCGCGGTGCTGAAAGAAGAAACTGCTCCCATGGTCATGAAGTCGCTGCTGGAAGAGCTGAAGGCCCTTCCGGAGGTGAACCGGGATACGGTAAAGGCAACCTTTAAAAAGGTCCAGAAAGCCAATAAGCTGAAAGGCCAGCAGGTCTATATGCCCATCCGTGTAACCCTGACTGGTAACCAGCATGGTCCGGAGCTGGCGGAGATGATTCCGCTTTTTGGCCTGGAACGTACCGAAAAACGTATTTTGGCAAGTCTGGAAAAAGCAGGGATTAAGTTATAATTTATATTTCACATGCATTGATTCATAACAAACTGACAGGCTGCAGGTAAAAAACAAGTTATGTCAGCAAAACATGACAGGCAAAAGGAGTGAAAGAAATGGCTATCAAGGTATATAATACCATGTCCCGCAGAAAAGAAGAATTTGTCCCGATGATTCCCGGGAAAGCGAGCATCTATGTCTGCGGCGTGACGCCCTATAACCATCCTCATATCGGCAATGCACGTCCCTTTGTGACCTGGGACGTGATCCATCGTTTCCTGGAACATGAAGGCTATGACGTGACACACGTACAGAATTTTACGGATGTGGATGACAAGATCATTAATACAGCCAATGAGGAAGGCGTACAGTGGAGCGATATCTGCGGGCGGTACATAGAATCCTATTTTGAGGTAATGGATAAATTGAATGTTCGCCGGGTGCAGGTGTACCCCAGGGTATCCCGGCATATTCCGGATATTATCGGAACAGTGCAGGCGCTGATTGATAACGGCTATGCCTATGTAGTTGATGGAGACGTATATTACAGCGTAGAAAAATTCAAACGTTACGGCTGCCTTTCAGGACGGGATCTGGATGATATGCTGGCCGGCGCAAGGGTCGATGTTGATGACAGGAAACAGAATCCTATGGATTTTGCTCTCTGGAAAGCGGCAAAACCGGGAGAACCCGCCTGGGATTCCCCCTGGGGCAAAGGTCGTCCGGGCTGGCATATTGAATGTTCTACAATGAGCATGAAATATCTTGGTTCCTCCTTTGATTTCCATGGCGGCGGCAGCGACCTGATCTTTCCCCACCATGAAAATGAGATCGCCCAGTCGGAAGGGGCGACAGGGGTGCATCCTTTCGTTCATTACTGGCTGCATAACGGCTTTATTACTGTTAATGAAGAAAAAATGTCCAAGTCATTGGGTAACTTCTTTACAGTGAAGGATATACTTGCGCATTTTGCACCGGAAACGCTACGGTTCTTTATCGTATCTACTCATTACCGCAGCCCGCTGGACTTCAGTGATGCAAGGCTGAAAGAAGCAGAAGCAAGCCTGCAGCGGTTGCGCACAGCGAAGGAAAATCTGGGACTTTTGCGGAAGGTTATCAGCGGCGGTCCAACGGAAGAAAGCATGGCTCTGCGTAAAAAAGTAGAACAGATGCGCAATGATTTTATGGAAGCCATGCGGGATGACTTTAATACTGCGCTGGCCATCAGCCATATGTTTGCCCTGGCTAAAGAAATCAATGTGTATAAGGCCCGGATAGATGCTGAAAACGAGGCGCCGGACGGGAAACTGGTAGATATGATGGCGAAAGCTTTTGCTGAATTCTGCTCGATCATAGGTGTACTGGAGGGTGATGCGGAAACTTCTTCCTCCGGTGTAAGCGCAGGCTTGGAAGAGGAACTTATGCAGCTTTTGCTGGATATGCGGCAGGAAGCGCGGAAAGCTAAAAATTTTGCTCAGGCAGACGCAATTCGTAACAGGTTGGGTCAGTTGGGTATTGTAATTGAAGATACGCCTCAGGGTGCACGGTGGAAAAAGCAGTGAAATTCATCCGCTTTCAGCAATTAAAAGAACAGGCCCTGGCGTTATGCCGGGAGGAAGGCAGAACGCTGCCGGATCCGGATATGATGAACCCTATCGTGTTGGCGCTGATCGGAGACAGTGTATTTACGTTTTATGTCCGTATGCGTTTACTGGCAGTATCCAGTCATGTCCAGGTCATCCATTCCATTGCGGCTACCATGGTCTCTGCGGTAATGCAGGCAAAAGCGATGCATGTTTTGGAAGCGGGACTTTCTGAAGAAGAGGCGGCGATAGCTCATCGGGGACGGAATGCGAAATCCATGGTACCCAAAAGTGCCAGCGTAAGTGAGTACAGGGCTGCAACCGCATTTGAAGCTTTATGCGGCTGGCTGCTCCTGACAGACCGGGAAAGCAGGCTGGAAGAATTCGTGGAGACGGCTTTTCAGATAATTTCCGGGGAAATAAGCGGAGGGAAAAAGACTTTTGGCTAAGTTTATATCAGGTTTCTGAAAAAGTCTTCCCATATGCTTTATGAAGTCAAGTTATACTAAATAGTTCCGGGTTACAGATTTAAAAGAGGAGGAAAACATCATGAAAGTTGTATTGTTAAGGCATACTCCGGATCCGGATAAAACTGTGGCATTAAGTGCAAGACTCTGTTATTCTCCGGTAGGAGTAGCGGAGCTGCAGGAAAAGATGAGTGACGAAGATGCAGCCAGGCTGGTTCGCATGTTAGTGCGCATGGGGCATTTCTCGCCAATCGAACACGTGACTTTCACTTTTGCGATAGAAGGTGTTTCCCGTGTGCTGACGCACCAGCTGGTGCGTCACAGGATCGCTTCATACTCGCAGCAGTCCCAGCGTTATGTAAAAGCGCATGATTTTGAAACCATTGTGCCGCCTGCTATTGCTGCTATTCCGGAAGCAAAAGCAAAATTCGAAACGTGCATGCAAAATTTGCAGGAACTTTACAATGATTTGACTGACAATTATGGTATTGCAAATGAAGATGCAAGGTATGTACTGCCAAATGCAGCTGAAACAAAGATCGTCTGTACATTTAACGCCCGTTCCCTGTACAATTTCTTCAATCTGCGCTGTTGCAACCGCGCTCAGTGGGAAATACGGGAGCTGGCTTGGAAAATGCTGGTAGAATGTCGCAAAGTTGCACCGATCTTGTTTGAAAAGGCCGGCCCGGACTGTGTGGCGAAGGGCATCTGTAAAGAAGGAAAAATGAGCTGCGGCATTCTGCCGAAAGTAAAAGCATACCAGGCTGAAAACAGGGAAGTTGCAGTTTTGTTTTTACCGGATAACAAATAATAATCGGTAGGAATGCTTTCAGATTTGGCAGGAAAGTACCGAGTTTTTAATCAGGAGTAATTATGACCCAGGAAATTGTGGCAGGGCGTAATGCGGTGTTTGAGGCGCTGGCCAGCGGGCGTTCTATTAATAAGATATATGTCAGAACGGGAACTCAGGGCGGAAGCGTGGTGAAAATCATTGCGGCTGCCAAGGAACTGAATGTCCCGGTCGAATATGTACAGGGCGACAAGTTAGACAAACTTGCTCCGGAAATCCGGCATCAGGGGGTTGCTGCACTGGTGGCTCCGGTTTCGTTCAGTATGCTGGAAGATGTACTGGATAAAGCCTACTCTTCGGGAGAAAAACCGTTCCTTCTGTTGCTTGACGAGCTTCAGGATCCGCAGAATGTGGGTGCGTTGATTCGAAGCGCAGATGCAGCCGGTGTTCATGGCGTGTTGCTTCCTAAGAGAAGATCCTGCCCCCTGAATATGTCAGTTGAAAAAATCTCGGCAGGGGCGATAAGTTATGTTCCAATCGTACAGATAGGCAATATATCACAGACTCTGCAGAAACTCAAAAAAGAAGGGTTCTGGGTAGTCGGTGCGGACATGGAAGGTGAAACCCTTTATTTTGAAACCGACTTGGACCGTCCGATAGTTCTTGTTATCGGTTCAGAGGGTAAGGGAATGAACCGTCTGGTGAAAGAAAACTGTGATATGCTGATGCGCATTCCTATGCGGGGCGGCGTCAATTCCCTCAACGCTTCAGCGGCAGGAGCGATTTTGCTGTATGAAGTTGTGCGGCAGCGATTGCAGAAGGCCGGGAAATGAAAGAACGGTATTTTATTGACGGCTACAATGTTATAAACAATTGGAAAGATTTTGAGGGGATCAGGGAAACGGATCTGGAACATGCCCGGAATATGCTGATAGACAGAGTAGCCGAATTTTCGGCTTTTCATGGATACAAATCTGCGATAGTGTTTGACGCTATGGACGTGAAAGGGCCGGAGTCTGTGGAAATGATAAGCGGCTGCACAGTGGTCTTTACTGCGGAACATGAAACTGCTGACAGCTGGATTGAGAGGGAAACGTACCGGATAGCAAAAAAAGGAGTCAAGGTTTTTGTTGTTACCAGCGACAGGGCAGAACAGGATTATGTACTGGGATCCGGCGCATTTCGAGTTTCCGCCCGGGAGTTTAAAGAGTTATATAACAGGGCAAAACAGCAAATTGATGAAAAAGTTGCCAGCTTGCCCGGTAATAAGAGCCGAAGGGAACTGGGAGCACGAATTGATTATGCTGCAGCAAGTTATATGGAAAAGCTCAGGCGCAAATGACCGCATTTTATTGACGCTTGGTCTGCCTGTCGTGTATAATTAAGGAGACTTGTCAATCAACGTTTCTTTCAATAATCAATTGTTCGTATGTCCGGGGGGATAGGTTCCGTGCCGGATGCGGGGATGAAAGGTGGCATATAATAAATGAAAGAGGGAAACTGTGATCCCTATGCCAGGTTTGCCAATATGCCTGATGAAGATATCGTTGAGACTGCCAATGCGGAAAATAATGTACTGGCGCAGGAATATTTGCTTCATAAATATCGTAATTTTGTGCGGGGAAAGGCTAAAAGCTATTTTTTGATCGGGGCAGAACGAGAAGATATTGTCCAGGAAGGTATGATCGGCCTGTATAAGGCGATCCGCGATTTTCGTAAAGATAAGCAAACAACGTTCCGTTCTTTTGCAGAACTGTGTGTGACCCGGCAGATCATTACGGCTATAAAGACCGCGACAAGGCAGAAGCATATACCGCTGAATTCATACATATCTTTAAATAAACCGATTTATGAAAAGGATTCAGACAGAACCCTGCTGGATGTAATCGGAAGCGGGACGCGGATCGTTAATCCTGAAGAGATGCTCATACGCAGGGAAGAATTTACTGCAATCAAAAACAGGATGAATACGATTCTTAGCGATTTGGAATGGGAAGTTTTTATAAATTATCTTGACGGGAAATCCTACCAGGAAACTGCCAGGGAGCTCCACAGGCATATTAAATCTATTGACAACGCCCTGCAGCGTGTTAAACGGAAGGTTGGGAAATACAAAGAGGATCATACAGCGGATTCCGGGATTCAGGCAGTGTGTTCCTGCATCCTGTCAAAGGAACCGAAAAAAAGGAGAACCTGAGCAGGGATTTGCTGAAAAACTGATAAATATGAAACATATTGCAGTATTAGGTCTTACGGTGTTATAATATCAAAAACTTTTAAAGGATTTTATGTAACCACATCGAATATTATCATAATGGTAAATAATATTCCGGCATTACAATTAATAGTCTGTTGACAGATTTGGGAGGTAATTAAAATGAACCAGACAGAAGAATTTGTAAAAATCGTTGAAGCAGCAAAAGAGACAAAGGGTGTTATTTTTGTAACAGGCAAGCCCGGCAGCGGAAAAAGCAAAGTGTTGCGTGAGGCCGCAGAAGACAAAAGATGGGATTATGTAGATTGCCGAATGCTGATCAGCGAAGATTTCCTGGCTGTACCGAAAGAAGAGAGGAACGCAAAGGCTCCGGCAATGATGGGGGAAGCCCTTGCCAGTTACAACTCCGAAGTTATCTTATTGGATCGTCTCCAGACGTTATTTGTGCCGGTATTTAATTTAGATGTTGCTTCTTTGCTGAAGGAATTGGGACAGAAATTCGTTCTGGTCGCTGCATGGCCTGGGTATGTAAAAGATGGTATGCTGTGTTACGATAAATTTGACGGAACCGAATCCATCCGGATTCCGCAGGATGGATTTACAATCTGGAATGTAGACTGAACTGATATTGGGGAAAAACATGATAAATGTAAAAGGAACACTGGCTGTATTAACAGGGGGTGGCGATTGCCCCGGATTAAATGCCGTATTAAATGCAGTGGTTAAAGCTGCTCTGGGAAAAGGATATCAGATATATGGCATTGAAAACGGATTTAACGGTCTGATTCGGGACCGTATGAAGCTTCTTACCTATGAAGATGTTTCCGGTATATTGCCAAGGGGCGGCACGGTACTTGGGACAACGAACCGGGACAATCCCTTTAAATTTGCCCATGTTGCCAAGGATGGTTCTGTTACATATACCGATGAAAGCGAAACGATAGTAAAGAACCTGGCTAAACGCGGTATAGAAACGTTGATAGTCATTGGGGGCGACGGCAGTCTTGCTATTGGCGCCCAGTTGTCAAGAGACTGCGGTGTAAAGGTTATCGGCGTTCCCAAAACCATTGACAATGATCTTCCCTGTACTGAAAGGACATTCGGTTTTGATACAGCTATGGCGGTAGCAACGGAGGCGGTGGACCGGCTGCACACGACTGCCGAGTCCCATCACAGGATCATGATCCTGGAGGTTATGGGACGTTATGCCGGATGGATCGCCCTGCATTCCGGTGTTGCCGGAGGGGCAGATGTTATCCTGATACCGGAAATTCCTTACCATCTGGAAGCTGTTGCAAAGAAGATCCGTAAGCGTCAGCAGGATGGCAAAATGTTCAGCATTATCGTTGTTGCAGAAGGCGCAAAACCGGAAGGCGGACAGATGACGGTCGCCCGCATAGTGAAAGACAGTTTTGAGCCGATCCGGCTTGGCGGCGTAGGAAATAAACTTGCCCAGGAGCTGGAAGAAATGATGGGCATTGAAGCCCGTTGTACCATATTGGGATATCTGCAGCGGGGCGGTTCTCCTACAGCGTTCGACCGGGTACTGTGTACAAGATATGGCGTAGCTGCAATTGAGGCCTGCATAGCGGGAATTTATAACGTTATGGTATCATTGCGTAACGATTCGATCATAACAGTTCCGCTGGAAGAAGCCGGTTCGGAGCCCAGGTCTGTGACCCGGGATAATGAATTGATAAAAGCTGCCAGGGATATAGGTATCAGTTTTGGTGATGAAGAATAAGGGTATTGCGGGGCAATGACCGGCTACAAATGACTGTATTTCAGGGCTTGGTTTTCCTGAATTTAGTATCCTTATGAAAAAAGCATAAAAAAACAGTTGACAAACGAATCTGTTTCATGTATTATACTTATTGTCACTGACGCACGCTGACATAGCTCAACAGGCAGAGCAACGGTTTTGTAAACCGTAGGTTGTAGGTTCGATTCCTATTGTCAGCTCCAGAAGGTTATAATGGAGGGGTTCCCGAGTGGCTAAAGGGAGCAGACTGTAAATCTGCCGCGTTTCGCTTCGTTGGTTCGAATCCAACCCCCTCCACCATTTTATCGCGGGGTGGAGCAGTTGGTAGCTCGTCGGGCTCATAACCCGAAGGTCGCTGGTTCAAATCCGGCCCCCGCAACCATATTGTAATGATGCTGATGTAGCTCAGATGGTAGAGCGCATCCTTGGTAAGGATGAGGTCACCAGTTCAATCCTGGTCATCAGCTCCATTATAAAAGGCGGCATAGCTCAGTTGGCTAGAGCAAGCGGTTCATACCCGCTGTGTCCGCGGTTCAAATCCGTGTGCCGCCACCAATATTAAAGATAAAACTCATGTGAGGCTTCCTTACGTGAGTTTTTATTTTTGAAATTCTGTAATATTATTGACAGAAACATTTAACTGTGGTATTATCAGTCAGTGACCATTTAAGTTGTCTTAGTTTTAGAGTTCGAAAGAGGTGGCAATGATGCGTACTTTAATTACGTTGGCCTGCACGGAATGCAAACAGAGGAATTACCAGACCAACAAAAACAAAAAGAACGATCCCGATCGCATTGAAATTAAAAAATATTGCAAATTCTGCAAAAAACACACAACTCATAAAGAAACAAAATAATTACGAGGTGCTTTTTAAGCAAGGATGTGGAAATAATGACCGTTCCGGAAACTGCTTCGACTAGCGAAACAAGTACGGTGGGGAAGGTTACAGGATTCATAAAGGAATCAAAAGCGGAATTGGAAAAAGTTACCTGGCCTACAAGGCAGGAACTTGCTATGAATACTGTAGTGGTATTGATAGCTGTAGTGCTGGTTGCTGTTTCAATCTGGATAGCAGACACTGTTTTTTCAATTTTAATCAGAACCATCTTACGGTAAGGCGTACAAGGAGGACGGGAGGAAACTCCCGCTGAAGACATGGACGAAAATAAAAATGCTGAAACGCTGGACAAAGGAAAACGGCATTGGTATGTCATCCATACTTATTCTGGTTATGAGAATAAGGTCAGCACAAATCTGGAACGAAAAGTCGAATCCCTTGGAATGGGTGACAAAATCTTCCACATAATGATTCCCATGGAGAATGAAGTAGTTGCTGATGAAAATGGGAACAAGCGGGTCGTGACCCGAAAGGTTTTCCCGGGATATGTGCTGGTTGAGATGATTATTGATGACCGTACATGGTATATTGTCCGGAATACACCTGGTGTTACGGGTTTTGTCGGCCCTGACAACAAGCAGCCGGTACCGCTGTCAGATGAAGAAGTCAGACATATATTGGCTGCCAGCGTAAATGGGCAGGAGCTCCAGGAAGAAACGGAAGAGACTATTCTTCCGAAGGCTAAACCTCAGATTAATTTGCAATTACAGCAGAGAGTCCGCCTGAAAACGGGTCCGTTTGCCAATTTTGAAGGTATTGTTTCGGCAATTGACAGAGAACGCGGCAAACTGAAGGTTCTGGTAGACATGTTCGGGCGCGAGACCCCTGTTGATATTGATTATACTCAGGTAGAAGAAATCGAATGATAAGGAGGTGTAAGAAAAATGGCAAAGAAAGTTGCTAAGGTTGTAAAGTTACAGGTTCCTGGCGGTAAAGCTACTCCGGCACCTCCGGTTGGTCCTGCACTGGGCCAGGCTGGCGTGAACATTATGGCATTTGTAAAGGACTTCAATGCACGTACTGCACAGCAGGTTGGTCTGATCATTCCTGTTGAGATTACGGTGTTTGAAGACCGTTCCTTTACATTTATCACAAAGACCCCGCCTGCAGCGGTATTGTTAAAAAAGGCAGCCGGTCTGGAAACGGCTTCCGGGGAACCGAATAAAAAGAAAGTTGCTACCCTGCCCCGCGCCAAGGCCCGCGAAATTGCTGAAAGCAAGATGGCTGACCTGAATGCGGCAGATATTGAAGCAGCAACCCGTATGATTGAAGGAACTGCCCGCAGCATGGGCATTGTTATTGCTGACTGATATCAGCCGGCAGGTTTTGTGGGAGGCGTAAGCCGTTAGCACCACAGGGAGGTATTATAATGGCAAAGAAGCATGGCAAAAAGTATGTTGACGCTTTAAAACTGATTGACGAGAACAAGCTCTATTCTCCGAAAGAAGCGGTAGAACTGGTAAAGAAAACGGTTATTACCAAGTTTGACAGTTCTGTAGAAGCATCTTTCCGTCTGGGAATCAATCCGAAATATGCCGATCAGCAGGTTCGCGGCGCTATGGTGCTGCCTCACGGTACCGGCAAATCCAAAAAAGTTCTGGTATTTGCTGAAGGTGCTAAGGCTGAAGAAGCAAAAGCTGCCGGTGCGGATTATGTTGGCGGAGATGACATGGTGGCAAAAATTCAGGGTGGCTGGTTTGATTTTGAAGTCTGCGTAGCAACCCCGAATATGATGGGAAAGGTTGGCCGTCTTGGTAAACTGTTAGGCCCGAAAGGCTTAATGCCTAACCCGAAGGTTGGTACGGTAACCATGGATGTAGCCAAAGCAATCAATGAAATCAAAGCCGGTAAGGTTGAGTACCGTGCCGATAAGGCAGGCAACGTACAGGCGATGATAGGTAAGTCTTCCTTCTCGGAAGAAGCACTTTTGGATAACTATATTGCATTAGTAACTACTTTGATTAAGGTAAAACCCTCCGGAGCAAAAGGTCAGTATATTAAATCTGTAACCTTGTCTACTACGATGGGACCTGGCGTTAAGATTGATGTCCTCAAAGCAGACAGTGCAAAATAATCCGGAAGGGTAAAAATTAAATCAGAAGATAATCGGGCCACAGACAGCAGGCGCCGAAAGGCATAAGTATTTAATACGCCTGCCGAGGCTGGAGACGTTGAAGATAGACAAGTTAGATCCTTCACGACCTCCGGCTGTATCGGCCGAGAGGTCTTTTTGATTTATAAAAGTAAGTCAAAATATGAAAGAAGGAGGTGCGATTCATTGAAAACTAAGGCAGAAAAAGAACTTCAGTTAGCAGAGATTAAAAAAGTCCTGGCAGAAGCAAAAGGCGCTGTACTGGTTGATTTTTGCGGCCTGACAGTTGCGGAAGATACTGAACTTCGCCGCAAGGTTCGCGAAGCAGGCGCTTCTTACACTGTTTATAAAAATACGCTGATTGCGCTGGCTGCAAAAGAAGCCGGGCTGGACGAATTAAATGCTGTTCTGGAAAAGAATACGGCAATCTGTTCTTCCGCTGACGCAGTAGCGGCTTGCAAGGTAATCTGTGATTTTGCAAAAGATCACAAGAAAATACTGCTGAAGGCCGGCATTGTTGAAGGAAAAGTTGTAACGGTTGATGAAGTTAAAGCGGTTGCTGCGCTGCCGCCGAGAGAAGTGCTGGTTGCCAAAATGCTGGGCAGCTTGAATGCTCCTATTTCCGGTTTGGTTCGTACGCTCAACGGTACCGTTGCGAAGATTGTTTATGCACTGGATGCTGTTCGCGAACAAAAAGAAAAACAGTCCGCATAAGACGTTTTTATGTAATTGCATAGTGATGTAAAAATTATTGATTATTAAATAAATATAAAATTTATGATGGAGGAAAATATAATGAACAAAGATCAGATTATTGAAGCTATTGAGAAAATGACCGTGCTGGAACTGGCAGAACTGGTTAAAGCTCTGGAAGAAAAATTTGGCGTTTCCGCTGCTGCTCCTGTTGCTGTTGCTGCTGCTGGCGCTGCTCCGGCTGCTGCTGCTGCTGAAGAAGAACAGACTGAATTCGATGTTATCCTGAAAGAGGCTGGTCAGGGCAAGATCAACGTTATCAAAGCAGTTCGCGAAATCACCGGCCTGGGCCTGAAAGAAGCAAAAGCTCTGGTTGACGGCGCTCCGAAAGCTGTTAAAGAAAAAGTTTCCAAAGCTGATGCTGATGAAGCTAAAGCAAAACTGGAAGCTGCTGGCGCAACTGTTGAAGTTAAATAATTTATTTTCTCAAAATACTTTACTGGAAAACGGTTCCCTTGTGGAACCGTTTTTTTGTGCGAAAAAATATTGACAAACTAATTTTATTTATGGTATTATTATTTACCACATTTGTGTAAGTGATTAAATTGCAGGTTTAACTACAACGGCCAGATAGTGTAGTGGTTCACATCGGCCGCCATATTGCAGGGATGGAGTACGTTCGTCTGACATAATTAACAGGGTGATCTTGCGGTAAGAGCCTTGTTTTTTTTGACGCAGGATGACGTGCTTGGTTTTGTATTGCCTGACATCATAGAACAAGGAGTGAGTACTTACATGTTTAAGCCGGTTCAGACAGGTGACAGGACCCGGTACAGCTTTGGGAAAATCAAAGAGGTTTTGCCTATGCCCCATCTGATCGACCTTCAGAAGAAATCGTATGAATGGTTCAGGAAAGATGGGCTGGAAGAGATATTCCACGACATTTCTCCCATTAAAGATTTTAATGGGAATCTGGAACTCTCTTTTGAAAGCTATGAGTTCGGTGATTCAAAGTATACCATTGAACAGTGTAAAGAAAGGGATGTATCATATTCCGCTCCCTTATATGTCAATGTCCACCTTTTGAATAAGGATACGGGAGAAATTAAGGAAAACCGTGTGTTTATGGGAGATTTTCCGCTGATGACTTCTACCGGCACCTTTGTTATCAATGGTGCGGAGCGTGTTATCGTCAGCCAGCTGGTACGGTCTCCCGGAGTTTATTTTGACAAACATATGGATCCCAGTGCGATCTTTTTGTATGGTACCACTGTTATTCCGAACCGGGGGGCTTGGATTGAGTTTGAAACCGATTTAAACCATGTAATCTATGCCCGTGTAGACAGGACCCGGAAAGTTCCTGCAACAGTGTTACTGCGTGCATTGGGAATGGAATCCAATGAAGAGATATTGGATTTCTTTGGGGATACGCAGATTGAAAACCGTACGGAAGAAGGTACGGAAATTATTGAAGCATTAAAAGCTACGCTGGAAAAAGACAGTACTACAAACCGTGAAGAAGCGATGATCGAGTTGTATAAGAAGCTTCGTCCCGGGGAGCCTCCTGCCTTTGAAAATGCGAGACAGTTAATAGAACAGACTTTCTTTGACAGCAAACGATATGATCTTGCATATGTTGGACGTTATAAGCTAAATAAAAAACTTGGCTGGAGAAACCGTTTGCAGGATTGCAGGCTGGCAGAGCCTCTGGTCGATATGGAAACCGGAGAGATAATTGTACCCGAAGGCACGCTCATGACAGACGATGTTATGGATCGGGTGGAAGAAAGCCAGATTTTCAATGAATACGGAATCCGTCAGATTAAGATCAGAGAATTAAGCGGGAAGGTTTTACGTATTATCTTTACTTCCGGTATTCCTGAAAAACTTCGTACGATAACAAAAGAGGATATATTTGCGTCCTTTGGCTATCTGCTGAACGTTATGGACGGACATGGTGAAAAAGATGACATTGACCATCTGGGCAACCGTCGCGTCCGCTGCGTTGGGGAACTTCTGCAGAATCAGTTCAGAATCGGGCTTGCGCGTATGGAGCGTGTGGTAAAAGAACGTATGACGATTCAGGACGTGGATGCGATAACTCCTTCTGCCCTGATCAATATCCGTCCGGTAGTGGCTGCAATCAAGGAATTTTTCGGCAGCAGCCAGTTATCTCAGTTCATGGACCAGAACAATCCGCTGGCAGAACTGACCCATAAGCGCCGACTGTCTGCTCTGGGGCCAGGCGGTTTGTCCCGGGAAAGAGCTGGATACGAAGTCCGCGACGTGCACAACTCCCATTACGGACGCATGTGCCCTATAGAGACTCCTGAAGGACCTAATATCGGTCTGATCGGCTCCCTGTCCACATTTGCGGTTATCAACCAGTTTGGCTTTATTGAAACGCCTTATCGGAAGGTGGACAAAGAGAACAAACGTGTTACCAATGAAATTGAGTATCTGACTGCTGACGAGGAAGATAAGTATATAGTGGCCCAGGCCAATGAACCGCTGGACGACAACGGGTATTTCCTGGGTGAACGTGTAACCGCACGTCGTAAGAATGATGTGTTGAGCATTCGTCCGGAACGGGTTGATTATATGGACGTTTCGCCTAAACAGGTAGTGTCTATAGCGACTGCCCTGATTCCGTTCCTGGAGCATGATGACGCAAACCGTGCCCTAATGGGTGCCAATATGCAGCGCCAGGCGGTGCCTCTTCTGACGCCTCAGGCTCCGGTAGTCGGCACGGGCATGGAATATAAGGTAGCAACTGACTCAGGTAACTGTATTCTTGCGGAAAACGATGGTGAAGTTATCCGGGTAACCGGCGATCTGATCCAGGTTCGCGAGGATAATGGAAATGTCAGGGATTATCCCTTACTGAAGTTTAAGCGCTCTAACCAGAGCACATGCATCAACCAAAAGCCCATTGTGTTTAAAGGCGATCGTGTAGCAGCGGGTCAGGTTCTGGCTGACGGTCCTGCAACAGATCGGGGCGAATTGGCATTAGGGCATAATGTTATAGTTGCCTATATGCCATGGGAAGGCTATAACTATGAAGACGCGGTGCTGCTTTCCGAAGACCTGGTCAAAGATGATACATATACTTCCATCCATATCGAGGAATATGAATGTGATTCCCGGGATACAAAATTGGGACCGGAACAGATTACAAGGGATATTCCTAACGTTTCGGAAGCGGCACGTAAAGACCTGGATGAAAGAGGAATCATCCGCATTGGTGCAGAAGTACGTCCCGGAGACATTCTGGTCGGAAAGGTCACGCCTAAAGGCGAAACAGAATTATCTGCTGAAGAACGGCTTGTGAGAGCAGTATTTAATGAAAAGGCCCGGGAAGAACGTGACAGTTCATTACGGGTGCCTCATGGCGAGACCGGTATAATCGTCAGTGTTAAAGTATTTACCCGTGAAAACGGGGATGAGCTCCCTCCGGGAGTTAATGAAGAAGTCCGTATCCATATTGCCCAGAAACGGAAAATAAGGGCCGGGGATAAGATGTCGGGCCGCCATGGTAACAAGGGTGTAGTCTCCCGTATTTTGCCGAGGGAAGATATGCCGTTCCTTCCCAGCGGCGAGCCGGTTCAGATTGTTTTGAACCCGTTAGGCGTGCCTTCCCGTATGAATATCGGACAGATTCTTGAGACTCATTTGGGCTGGGCAGCACTGGCCCTGGGAATGAAAATCCAGGGGAACGAAGAAGGCTTGGCCGAAAAACTTAAAGCAACCGGCTATGATTTTTCGGAATATGGTATGCCGAAAGTCACAGATATCGGAACTGCCGGAAACGAAAAATTGAGCGCTGTCAAGATGGCTGTACCGGTATTTGACAGTGCGAATGAAAGCGATTTACAAAATATAGTTAAACTGTCCGAGGTTAATCCTTCCGGAAAGACCGTGTTATATGACGGGCGGACCGGAGAGCCCTTTGCCAATCCGGTAACTGTCGGATGTGTGTATATGCTGAAACTGCATCATCTGGTAGATGACAAGATCCATGCACGTTCTACAGGCCCGTACTCCCTTGTAACCCAGCAGCCTCTGGGCGGTAAGGCTCAATTTGGCGGGCAGCGTTTCGGTGAAATGGAAGTCTGGGCTCTGGAAGCCTATGGAGCTGCATATACGTTACAGGAAATCCTGACTGTAAAATCGGACGATGTAGTAGGACGTGTCAAGACTTATGAGTCTATCGTAAAAGGTGAAAATATTCCTGAACCGGGCGTGCCTGAATCCTTTAAGGTATTAGTAAAGGAACTTCAGAGTATCGGTTTGGACATCCGGGTGTTGGATGAAGACGGCGAAGATATTTCATTGCAGGAAGAAGACGATGAAATGATGGAAGTTTCTCCGGAAACCATGGCCGAAATACAGGGCGAATCCCCGGTCGTCGTTCCGGATGTAAGCCGGGAATCTACTGCATATAATGAAGACGAACAGTATAATGGCACAGAGCAGGACGATGACAGTATTGCTGATTTAGGTAATCTCAGCGAGAGTACCTTGGAAGAAATTACCGGTTCTGCAGATGATATTTAATAGAAGGGAGCGAAGGGTTCTTGTTAGACGTTAATAATTTTAATTCCATGCGCATAGGCCTTGCTTCACCGGATTTGATCCGGTCTTGGTCCTATGGGGAAGTCAAAAAACCTGAAACGATTAATTACAGAACACTGAAGCCTGAAACGGACGGACTGTTCTGTGAAAGAATCTTTGGTCCTACGAAAGATTGGGAGTGCCACTGCGGAAAATACAAGCGTATCCGTTATAAAGGAATTGTCTGTGACAAATGCGGCGTTGAGGTTACCCGGGCTAAAGTCCGCCGTGACCGGATGGGTCATATTGAGCTGGCAGCACCGGTCTCACATATATGGTATTTCAAGGGAATCCCCAGTCGTATGGGACTGATTTTGGATGTGTCCCCACGCAGTCTGGAACGGGTTCTGTATTTTGTCAATTATATTGTTCTGGATCCGGGTGATACGCCTCTTCAGAAAAAACAACTGTTAACAGAAGCGGAATATCTGAGCGCCCGCGATAAATACGGAGATACGTTCCGGGCAGACATGGGTGCCTCGGCTGTCAAAGAATTACTGGAAGAAATTGATATACCGGCTCTGGTTGAGGAGCTTAGAGAAGAGCTTAAAGGAGCAACAGGGCAGAAAAAAGTTAGGATCGTCCGGAGGCTGGAAGTCGCAGAGGCGTTCCAGAAATCCGGGAATAAACCTTCCTGGATGATTTTGGACGTAGTCCCTGTTATTCCCCCTGACCTCCGCCCTATGGTACAGCTGGATGGCGGCCGCTTTGCAACCAGTGATTTAAATGATCTGTATCGTCGTGTGATCAACCGTAACAACAGGTTAAAACGACTGCTGGAACTGCATGCGCCGGATATTATTGTGCGCAATGAAAAGCGAATGCTGCAGGAAGCTGTTGACGCACTGATTGACAATGGACGCCGGGGACGTCCGATTGTAGGTCCCGGAAACCGTCCGTTGAAATCACTGTCAGATATGCTGAAAGGAAAACAGGGACGTTTCCGTCAGAACCTGCTGGGCAAGCGTGTAGATTATTCGGGACGTTCGGTAATCGTAGTAGGCCCCGAAATGAAGATGCATCAGTGCGGTCTGCCCAAGGAAATGGCACTGGAATTATTCAAACCCTTTGTTATGAAACGGTTGCAGGATAATGATCCCGGCCTTAATATCCGCGCGGCAAAACGAATGGTTGAACGGGCCACACCGGAAGTATGGGATGTACTTGAAGAAGTAATCAAAGAACATCCGGTATTGTTAAACCGTGCTCCGACCTTGCATCGTTTGGGTATCCAGGCATTTGAGCCTGTTCTCACCGAAGGCCGTGCGATTACACTGCATCCTCTGGTATGTACTGCTTACAATGCTGACTTTGACGGTGACCAGATGGCCGTGCACCTTCCTCTTTCGGTAGAAGCGCAGGCAGAAGCGCGGCTTATGATGATGTCGGTCAATAATATCCTGGCACCGAAAGACGGAAAGCCGGTTGCAGTTCCTACCCAGGACATGGTGCTGGGCGCCTATTATATGACCATAGAAAAACCTGGAGCTACAGGAGAAGGCAACCGTTACAGCAGTCTCCATGAAGCGCTGATGGCCTATTATCATAAATATCTTGACCTGCAGGCGAAGATCAAAATCCTGATTCCGAACAAGGATATTGTGGGCGAAACCAGGGAAGAAGGTTCCAGCCTTGTAGATACAACGATCGGTAATGCAATTTATAATGAAGCTTTACCTAAGGAGCTGCGTTTCTTCAGCAAGCGAAAGGATGAGGAAACCGGAGAAGAGTACTGGCATCTGGGCCAGTTGATTACGAAAAAAGAACTGGGCAAACTGGTTGCGAAAGCCCATAAGCTTTATGGCAACCTTGGAACGGCCAACGTACTGGATATTGTAAAGAAGATGGGGTATGACAATGCCTGCCAGTCTGGTATCTCCATTGCGGTTTCCGATATCCATGTTCCTCAGGGCAAGTATGAAATTATTCAGTCTTCTGAAAAACTGGTTGACCAGACAGAAGCAATGTACCGCCGGGGCCTGATGACGGATGACGAACGTTATAAGAAAGTCGTTGAAATCTGGAATAAGGCAACGGATGATGTGGCGGATCTGCTGAAAGAAGCAAATACTGCCGATAAGTTCAATCCCATTGCCATGATGGCTGATTCCGGCGCCCGCGGCAGTATTGACCAGATCAAGCAGCTGGCCGGCATGCGCGGCCTGATGGCTGATCCTTCCGGCCGTATCATTGACCGGCCTGTAAAAGCAAACTTCCGGGAAGGCCTGACCATTCTGGAATACTTTATTTCCAGCCACGGTGCCCGCAAAGGTCTGGCAGATACAGCTCTTCGTACGGCTGACTCCGGTTATCTGACTCGCCGTCTGGTGGATGTAGCGCAGGATGTTATCGTTCGCGAAGATGACTGCGATATCCATACCTGTAATCTTATTAAGGAAAGAAACCGTTTGTGTAAAGCTGAACTGGGAGCGAGCGCCAAAAAAATTCGTTCCAAAGTGATTGGACGTATGCTGGCCGCTACTATTATTGATGAAACGACCGGAGCGCCTATTATAGAGTCCGATACCATTATTACGAACGAAGTGTATAAACGGCTGATGGAGGCTAAAGTTACGACGATCAGTCTGTATGTTCCGGATAGCGCTGGTGATGCTGGAGAGGCACGCGAAGATGTGTCAATAAACATTCCCGAAGAATTTGCCAATGCAAAGATAAAAGATATGCTGATGCATCATTACTTAAATAAAGAAGTATCAGAAGACATTACCGATGCGGAAGGCAACGTTCTTGTTAACGCCGGTGCAGATTTAAGCGAGGAAGATATTGACCGGATTCTGGCTAATGGTACCGTAAGCGAAATTTCTGTCCGTCATAATGAAATTGACGGAATTGAAATTGAAGCGATTACGGAAAACGGTACGGAAATTGAATCGCTTCATGACCGTATTATCGGAAGGACTCTGGCGGAAGATATAAAAGATAATGAAGGAAATGTTTTATTCCGCATAAATGAGTATATTACCGAAGAGATGGCTGATGAAATCGCGGCGTTGCGGGAAAAGGTTAAGATAAGAACCGTATTGACATGTAAGTCTAAATTCGGTGTCTGCCGCAAATGCTATGGACGTAATCTGGCTACCGACCATAATGTAGATGTAGGTGAAGCAGTAGGGACTATTGCTGCTCAGGCCATCGGTGAACCTGGCACACAGCTGACCATGCGGACATTCCATACAGGCGGTGTTGCAGGTGCGGATGATATTACGCAGGGTCTTCCCCGTGTCGAAGAGCTGTTTGAAGCGCGTAAACCTAAGCATCCGGGAATTCTTGCTGAAAATGCCGGTATCATTCATATTGTTGAGGAAGTCGGGCAGAAGCTGAGGAAGGTAATTATTACCGGAAGTCCGGAAGATGAAGTTGTAGAACAAACTTATAATATTCCTTATGGTGCAAAGCTGGCCGTAAGTGAAGGGGACGCAGTGAAGGTCGGCGACCGGCTGACAGAAGGTTCGCTGAATCCTCACGATATTCTTCGGATATTAGGGCCTCAGGCTACTCAGCGCTATATTGTGCAGCAGGTACTCAGCGTTTATAAATCACAGGGCGTTGGCATTAATGACAAGCATATCGAAGTGATGGTTCGTCAGATGATGCGTAAGGTGCGGATCGAAGACGCAGGAGACACGTCCATGCTTCCGGGTGAGTACATTGATATCGGCGAATATAATGAACAGAATGCTATGGCTGTGGCAGAAGGCAAAGAACCGGCTAAAGGAAAGCCGATTCTGCTTGGTATAACCAAAGCTTCCCTGGCTACAGATTCTTTCCTGTCCGCAGCTTCCTTCCAGGAAACCACCCGGGTCCTGACAGATGCGGCAATTAAAGGAAAGGTGGATCCGTTATTAGGCCTGAAGGAAAATGTGATTATCGGTAAGCTGATTCCTGCTGGTACGGGTATGAGCTGTTATCGCGACGTAAAGGTGAAATATCTTGCGGATGTAAGCGATGATGAAATCCCGATTAATACGAATACGCCGAAAGACTGATAATGACAGTAAAAGCGGTTATGCCACATGTATTCTTTTAAAGTGTGGGAAAGCCACCCGTTCAAAACGGGTGGCTTTTTTTAGCGAAAATTGCGGACAAGATTTTAATATACTTTAGCTTATTTTAACGTTTTGAAACACACGGGTCAGTGTAAAGAAAGACTCGCATAAAAACGACATTTTGCGCATGAAAAAATGTAAAAAAAGTGTTGACATGATATGTAAAGAATGTTACAATACGAAAGTATTACGGGAGAAGTGCGCTTATTTTGAAGGAGGAAGCAGATGAGTTTGGATGCGCTGAAGACAGCCGGTGCCAAGGTTGTCGGAGTGAAACAGACAGCAAGGGCTCTTCAAAAAAAGAACGCGTCAACTGTTTATATTGCTGCCGATGCAGAAGAACGCATCACAGCTCCGATTAAAGCGGAATGTGAAAAACAAGATGTACCCTGTATTACAGTTGAGAACATGCAGGCGCTGGGAAAAGCGTGCGGCATACATGCAGGGGCTTCCGCAGCAGCAATTTTGACTAACTGATAGGGATCCTGGAAACAGGGTTTTTATAAATACTAAATCTACTTGATGGAAAGGAGGTGCCGATATGCCAACAATTAATCAGCTGATCCGCAAAGGCAGGGAAGTGCTTAAATCCAAGTCAACTGCACCGGCATTAAAAGAATGTCCGCAGAAACGTGGTGTATGCACCCGTGTGTATACCACCACACCGAAAAAACCTAACTCTGCACTGCGTAAAGTTGCTCGTGTCCGTTTAACCAACGGCATTGAAGTAACGGCTTATATTCCGGGTATCGGTCACAATCTGCAGGAACATTCCGTTGTTCTGATCAGGGGCGGCCGTGTAAAGGACCTGCCTGGCGTGCGTTACCATATC
>OMYP01000004.1 GCA_900315345.1 uncultured Selenomonadales bacterium
TTTCTTCAACAGAATACTTTTCTTTTCTCATAAAAATAGCTCCCTTCATAGAATTCAGTGTTTTTTATTTCACTGTTTCCTATAAAGGGAGCATATCACAGATTTGGAGCAGAGGCCTGAATTTTTTTAACCATTGACTGTTAAAGTTGCAGTTTCCTGCTTGCAGCTTCTTTCTGCCCATGCAGCGCAGCGAATACTGCATTCAAACAGGAGGATGGACGGTATTGCCATCATCACCTGGCTCATTACGTCAGGCGGTGTCAGTAACGCACTGACGATGAAGCTGATCAAAACAGCAAAACGGCGTCCCTGCCGTAGCGTTTCCGCATGAATAAGCCCGGTTCTTGCCAGGGCAGCAGCAATCAGCGGCATTTCAAACAGAAGGCCGAAGGGGATAACGAAGCTCACAAGAAAATTGACATACCGGTCGATGGCCAGCAGGGGAAGGGCCGTTCCTGCTCCTGCATAGATAAAAAAGTGTATGGCGGATAAAAAGACGATGCCGTACCCGAATGCGATGCCAATGACAAAGAGGCCGAGGGAAAGCAGCGCAACCCCTAACAACGGCTTCCGTTCTTCCGGATACAGGGCAGGTTTTACAAAAGACCACAACTGCCAGAGAAGTACAGGGGAGGCCAGCACTACGGCACAGAGGAACACGGCTTTTAACTGTACATACAGCGCGTCCGCCAGTCCCAGATAAATAAACTGGACGCCTTCTGTCTTTACCGGCGCGCTGATTACATTCAAAATCCGTTCCGGTCCTGCACAGGCCAGCGCACCAAAAGCAAGGCCTATGGCGGCGATGCATTTCAGCAAACGGCGGCGCAGTTCCCCGATGTGTTCCAACACCGGCATATCGGTATCATTTTTTTGCAATGGCTGTTCCGCTGGATTCATGTTTTTCCTCCGCGCCTTTGTTCAGCTCTGAACGGAATTCCCGCAGGCTTGTGCCCAATGCTTTACCCAGTCCGCTGATCCGGCTGCCGCCGAACAGTACGATGGCAATCAGTAAAATAACCAGTAATTCCGAAGTCCCGATACGTCCCATTTTTTATTCCTCCTTTTTTTCTTCCGCGCCTTCTGCCAGCGCCAGCCAGTTTTTTTTCATAAATCCCTGGATACCCAGGTAAACTTTTGCTGCTTTTTTTGCCGCCATGGGCAGGTCTTCCGGTTTAAGCAGCACCATCGCCAGTATGCCTGTCAACAACAGCTCGCCAAATCCGATTTCCATGTTACACCTTTTTTCCTAATGCCAGGGCCTGAGCGGGGAAGTCCGAATTTTCAATGGCGCTGCGGTAACCGCAGCCGGTGGCATAAACCTGTCCCATATCCTGCCATTCCATGTATTCGCACAGGCGGGTGTAGTGGGCTTTCAACGCGGTCATGGTCCAGCTGTCGTTGTTCCAGGCCGTGGCCAGCAGGGCTGACTTTTTGCGGTGGATGGAACCTGTGCGGGAATAAAACCGGTCGATGACCATTTTAATCTGGGCAGAAAAACCGAAATAGTACAGTGGCGTAACCAGCACGATCATGTCGCAGTCCACTAATTTCTGGATCAGCTTTTCCGAAATGGCGTCGCGGATCACACAGGGGCCGTTCATGCCGCAGGCATCACAGCCGTTGCATGGATGGATGTCTTCAAAAGCCGCGTTGAAACGAAAAATTTCATGTCCGTTTGCCTTCGCTCCTTCAATGAATTTATCTGCCAGCAGGGCAGAGGTGCCGTTCCGGTGGGGACTGCCTGTTACTACTACAATGTTCATGGTGTATTTCCTCCGTTATAAATTCTTGCCGATGTTAAATGCCTGCTGCGGGAATTCGGATCCTTCGATGGCGGAACGGCTGCCGCAGCCGTAACCCAGTACCCGGCCTACGTCCTGCCATTCCATGTAACGGACCAGGGTATCGTAATGTTCCTGCAATGCGTTAAAGGTGATGCCTGCGCTGTTCCACGCGGTAGCCATCAGCATGGATTTTTTGCGGTGGATGGAACTGGTGCGGGAATAGAATCGGTCGATGACCATTTTGATCTGTGCGGAAAAACCGTAATAATACAGGGGCGTAACCAGCGCCACCATATCGCAGTCCACTAATTTCTGGATTAGCTTTTCCGAAATGGCGTCGTGGATCACACAGGGGCCGTTCATGCCGCAGGCATCGCAGCCCCGGCAGGGATTAATATCCTCAAAGGCGGCGTTGAAACGGAACACTTCATGGCCGGCGGATTTTGCGCCTTCAATAAATTTATCTGCCAGCAGAGCAGAGGTACCGGCCTTGTGGGGGCTGCCGCACAACACTACAATTTTTAAGGGCTTTCCGTTAGACACACTGCCCGGTTTTGCTTCGGCGTTACCGGCAGCGGGAGCCGCCCCCGCTTTTTTGTCCCCGCTGACCGCATTGATGCCGCAGCCGCTCAAAAAAAGCGTCAGCGCACCGGCGCCCGTAACTTTTAAAAATTCTCTCCTGTCCATGATGTTTCCTCCATTTTGTAATTTAAGGAAACACTGATTAATTCGTCTGCACACTTGCCGGTGCTTTTTGTGAATGACGTCGTCACTGTCTCTTGACGCAGCCCCGCTGCGTCTTCAAGACACTTCCTTGTCATTCGCAAAAAGCCCTCGGCAATCGCACAAACTCATTTAATCAGCGTTTCCTTTCCAATCCGTAAGGGAAGTACCGGAAAAAAACAGCGGTTCTATATTGTTTCCCTTATCTGCCTGATGCAGAAGTCAAGCCTGTCCAGTTCCTGCTGTTTCTTGTGTACTTCGGAAAGCACGCGGAGCCGGCAGGTTCTCAGTTCCCTGATCTGTGCTTCCCGGTTGCCTGCCAGCATAACCTTTTTAATTTCTTCTTCTTTCAGTCCCGTGCCTGTGAATTGATTGATATTCCTGTTTTTCATATCCAACTGTCCATCTCCAAAAAAAATAATGTAAGCGCATTTATTTCTGCGCTTACATTATATTAGGGATTATGTTTTATATCAAATACTTAGTTTTTGCGATTCATCTATGCTCAAAAAGCATTTAATGTATTCGATAAATTTTTCCGTGGCGCTGCCAAAGGGCTGTCCCCGTTTCCAGGCCAGCACTGTACGGGAGGCCAGCTCCGGATACAGCGGTCTGCTTACGATCTGTTTCTTGTCCCAATAGGGGATGACTCCCTCTATTGCCACGGCATACCCATAGCCGTGTTTTACCATAACCGCCGAATTGGTGGGCAGGTTTCCAGTGAATGCTACATTAAGGGAGTCCGGATCTTTCCCGAACCAGTTTGCCAGTTCGCTCTGCACGTTAAGCCTCCGGGGCAGGATCAGCGGGAGACCGTCCAGGTCTTCTTTTGTCACACGCTCTTTTTTCGCTAGGGGATCGTCCGGCTTCATCAGTACGACAAACCGTTCTTTCACAGCAAGCCTTGCATACTCAAATTTTTCCTTGTCCACAGGTTCCAGCAGCAATCCGATGTCGATCAGTCCGCGCTCCATGCGTTCTTTTACCACGTCTGCTGTTGCCGTGTACAGGTCGAAGATTACTTTCGGATGCTTCTTTCGGAAAGCGCCGCATATCTCTGCCAGTACTTCCATTGCCGCAACTTCACCGCTCCCGATGGAGATGGTTCCTTCCACCTCTTTTTCCTGGAGGGGCAGTTCTGCTACCGTTCTGTCAACCAGTTCTACGATTTCTTCCGCACGTCGGCGCAGGAGGATACCCTCAGCCGTCAGCGTAATCTTCCGTGAGCCCCGCTGGAACAGCTTTACGCCTGTTTCCTCTTCCATCTGTGCCAGCTGCCTGGAAAGGGTAGGCTGCGTAATATGTAAAACTTCAGCCGCCCTTGAGATGCTTTCTTCCCGGACAACTGTGAGAAAATACTTTAATACCCTGATTTCCATCCAATCACTCCTCACCAACGGGCTGAGTAACTGTTCGTTATTTTTACAGTTCCTAACATTATTATACAAAAGCTATGCCTGAGAAGCAATTTCAATTTTGCTCTATGCTTAAGGAACCACTGATGTTTTATTTCATATACCGGTTTGCAAAATCGGCAATCTCGTTCAGTGAATCAATGCTGTCCTGCATTTCGGGAAGCAGCAGGGCAAAGTCGTGGGACATGCCCGGATAGACAGTCAAGGTAACGGCAAGCCCATCTGCTGCCGCTTTTTCAGCCAGCCGCTGGCTTTCCGTCAGGAAAAGTTCATTGGCGCCCGTCTGGATCAGCATGGGTGGCAGGCCGGACAGATCGGCATAGATGGGGGAGAGACGGGGATCTTTACGATTCAGTTTGCCTTTGTATTTAGCTTCCTTCACCGGAATGTTCAGGGGCGTACCTTTGCCTAAAATGACATCCTTTTCATCGTTGTAATACCGGGAGGTTCCCTTTTTGTGTTCAAAAGTGGTCCAGGGAGAAGCCAGGGCGATGACGCCGGGCTGGGGCAGATTGTTTTCCTTTAAATACAGTGCCAGCTCTACCGCCAGGTTGCCTCCGGCAGAATCACCGGTCAGGATGATGTTTTCCCCTTTGATGCCGCGGCCCAGTAATTCTTTATACACAGCCACTGCGTCTTCCAGCGCCGCAGGGTACACATGGGCAGGAGCCAGCCGGTAATTGACAAAATAAACTTCTCCCGCATTTGCTAACGTTGCCTGACGAAGCCCAAGGATGCGATGGTTGTTGCTCATACCGCCTACGTAACCGCCGCCGTGCATCTGCAGCAGTACCCGGTCACTCTTTTTGTTTTCGGCTGTCAGTCGTTCCAGCGTGATGCCGTTTACTTCCTTCGTTTCCATCTTCCAACCCAAAGGCGCTTCGAAGGGGGCGGGTGGCTGTGCTTTCATCTGGCTGAATAATTTGTGCATCGTGTCAGCCACATATTTTTCTTTTGCCTTTCCCTGCAGTACGATACCGTTGGAAGGAATCGTCAGAGGCTGCGGTTCTGCCCAGAGGGGCGCGGCATTCACAAATAACCCGATACTCAGGGCAGCAGTTGCAAATATTGTTTTTGCTCTCAGACTCATAGGATTTTTCATAGTGAAAGGTCTCCTTAACTATACGTTGTAATTTTTCAGGAACTGCTTGCCGTCCCCGGATACAAAAGAGACGGCTGTATTTCCGTCTCTATTTTAAAAAAATCTTTTTCAAATGTCTAATGCCGTTCTTTTATATTGATTTATACTTTTCAGGCATGGAGTTATTCAGCAGCTGTATCCCGAAGCGGTTGCAGATAGGAGGAAGACAGATGCCGGAATATTTTTTATATGCTATAATAATAAAGCCATGGATTTCCGGCAAAGGGTTGTCCTGGTGTTGCCATCTGTTTCTCGCCAGTATATGATTACGCAGTGTAGAAGAATATGGTAAACCGTAAGTAACATTGGAAAGTAATGCAGGAGGTAAATAGTAAAAGTTATGAAACGGATAGCATTAATTATTGTTTTGGTGATACTTGCCGTTGTGGCCTATAAAGGGCCGGATTCCCTGATTGGGCTGGCCAAGATGACGCGTACGGCGTCTCCGGAAACGGACAGGGTTGAAAATGTACTGGGACAGGCCAGGGGCGTAACCGGAAAAAAGGTGTTGGTGGCCTATTTTTCCTGGGGCGGCAATACCCGAACTGTGGCGAAGCTGATCCACGAAAAGACCGGCGGGGATTTATTTGAAATAAAAAAGGAAACCCCTTATCCCAAAGATTACAAACCGACGGTTGATATCGGTAAGCAGGAAAAAGAGCAGGATGCACGACCTAAGCTGGCAGGCCCGTTGCCGGATTTGAAACAGTATGATGTGATCCTTTTGGGATATCCGATCTGGTGGTATATCGAACCCATGCCGGTAAAGACTTTTGTGGAAGCCCAGGACCTGTCGGGAAAAGTCATTCTTCCCTTTGCTACCAGCGGCGGCAGCGATATTGCGGCCAGCGTGGAGGATTTACGTAAGACCCTGCCCGGGGCGCAGGTTAAAACCGGGCTGTTAGCGAATATGACCGGCCGTATTGACGACTGGCTGAAAGAAAATGGGTTGCTGCCCCGATAAACAGAAAAGGAGAAAGACGATATGCGGATTATTGTAATTGACGGACAGGGCGGCGGCATAGGCCGTTCGCTGGTAGAACTTCTGGCAAAAAGATTTCCGGAAGCTGAAATCGGAGCCGTCGGAACCAATTCCGTAGCGACTGAAACCATGTTGAAAGGCGGTCCTTCTTTTGCTGCTACCGGTGAAAACGCGGTTATCTTTAACGCAACAGAGGCCGACATCATTATCGGGCCTGCTGGAATTATTATGGCCAACGCCATGCATGGGGAAATCAGTCCCGCCATCGCTATGGCCATATCCTCCAGCAAGGCCAGGGTGGTTTTAATTCCCATGAATCACTGCCGGGCTTATATTGCAGGCGTGGAAGAAAAGAAAGTGGCGGAATATCTGCTGGATGCAATGGATATTGTGGGCCGGCTGGCATCAGAAGGTTAATACGTTTTGTATCAGGGACAAATCGGGAGTAAATTATGGAACATACTAATGTAATACATGAAATGATTCTTTTTGACAGGGGCGATGCCCGCCGCATCCAGCATTTCCTGAAAGTGTACCAGTTTGCCGCCCTTATTGGCAAATTGGAGGGGCTGTCGCCGGAGCAACAGGAAATTCTGGAAATTGCGGCGATCCTTCACGACATCGGGATCATCCCGTCAGAAAAGAAATATGGCATCAGCAATGGCAAGCTGCAGGAGCAGGAAGGCCCGGCCTATGCCAGGGAGCTGTTAAACCGGATCGGCGGCTATGGACAGGAATTCATTGACCGGGTCTGCTTTCTGATAGCCCATCACCATACTTATGAAGGCATAGATGGATTGGATTGGCAGATTCTGCTGGAAGCGGATTTTCTGGTAAATTCTTTTGAAAAAAATATGACGGAAGAAGCGATTAAAAAATTCCGTGCCAACGTATTCAGAACGAAGAGCGGCATTGCCCTGCTGAACAATCAGTACGGGTATGGGGATTGAATTTTGTTTCATTAACCGGATTGTAAAGCGAGGAACTTACAATGGAACTGCGCCAGCTTTTGTATTTTGTCACCTGTGCCCGCTGCGGGTCACTGACTACAGCGGCAGAGGAACTTTTTACCACCCAGCCCCACGTCAGCATGGTCATCAGGGAGTTGGAAAAAGAACTGGGAGTTCGTCTTTTTCTGCGCCGTAACAATGGTGTGGAACTGACAGAGGCGGGAGCCCGTGTTTACGGGTATGCCCAGGACACGCTGCGGAATGCGGAGCTGTTCCGGTCCGTAGGACAGGAGCAACGGGAGCACTCCCTGCGGGTGATGACTAACAACAGCAGCAATATGGCGGTGATGCTGACAGCCTTTTACAATGAACGCACCCGGGACGATGAAGGGACGCCCAGCCTTTACATGCAGTTCACAGAATGCGGTATTGAAAAGATGATAGAGCTTATTTCCGGTAACGAATACGATTTGGGCTTTCTCTTCGTTCCCGATACAAAACGTTCCGCTCTTCGCTATATGATGGACCGGCGCCAGCTTGCCTTTACCCCCCTTCTTGACACGGATCTTGTGCTTTATGTAGGGAAAAACCATTCGCTGGCCAATCGGTCATCTGTAACACCGGAGGAACTGGCAGCCCTTTCCTTCATCCAGCTGGAGGATGATTTTTTCACTGTGGAAGATCTTTTGACAGGGGCCCCTGATTTCCGCCGGAAGACAATGGCCATTCGCAGGGTGGTGCGGACCAACAGCGACCACATGATGATCCGTATGCTGGAGAAAACAGAGCTTTGCAACCTGGGGAGCTATTGGCTGAAAGATGCCTACCGTCAATACGATTTCCGACGGATTCCCGTGAAAGGCATGGAAGGGCGCATCGCTTTCGGTTATATTTCCCGCAAAGGGGAACCTCTCGGGGAAGACGCTGCGGAATTTCTTGACTTCCTTCACCGCACGCTGAAGTCGGATACAGTTGGATTACGATGAAGTTCTGATAAAAGTAGGCGCTGATTAATTCGTCTGCGCATTTAATCAGTGCTTCCATAAGGATTTGTTATACCTGAGCATAAGTTTTACACCATATCGAAAATACGTCTTATTTGCTATACTTTTTTCAAAAGAAAATGATGGCAAGGAAGGCGTTTTTTTATGAAAACTGCTGCTTGTGATAATTTACATCAGGATTCTCCCCTGACAAAAGAAATGAATACGTCCGGGTCCCCTGAAGAGGCAGTTACGGGCGAGGTACGCATGGACGTGGGTCCCATCCATCGGAAGCTGCTGGCTTATGCAGCGCCTCTTCTCCTTATGCAGCTGATGCTGCAGTTTTACAATATCGCGGACTGCGCTGTGGTGGGATGGTTTGGCGGCGCTTTCGGTCTTGCGGCGGTGGGGGTGGCCGGACTGGTGCTGGCCGTTCATATCAATTTCTTTATAGGCTTTGGCGTGGGCGTAACCTCTGCCGTGTCCCGGCTCTTTGGAGCGCGGCAGTATGAAAAACTGCGACACACCATTGCCACATCGGTGGTCATTGCGACGGTGGCGGGCATTTTCCTTACGCTTTTGGGAGAAATTTTGGGCCGGCGCTATCTTTTGTGGCTGTCCTGTCCTGCCGAAGCCATGAACGATGCGATCCTTTATCTTCGCATCTGTCTTTTCGGGCTTGTGCCGCAACTGGTGTACAATGTTGCAAACGGTGTTTTGCGTGCCCTTGGAAATACAAAAACCCCTCTGTATTATCTTGCCGGTTCGGCCGTTCTGAACGTGGTTTTGGATCTTGTTTTGGCGGTAGGAATGGGATTTGGCCTCAGGGGTGTGGCCTTTGCCACAATTGCAGCCCAATGGGCGCTGGGGTTAGCTATGCTCTGGAAACTGACCCGGCTTGACGAACGTTTTTGCCTGACGGCCAATGCAAAACTGCTGCCCGCGAAAGAACTGATCGAGTTGCTGCGCCTGGGCATACCCTCGGGAATGCAGGCTGCGTTTATGAGTATTTCTTCCTTACTGATCCAAATCAGTATCGATACCTTCGGTCCCGCGGCCATGGCAGGCATGGTGGTCTACGCCAAAATCGAGGGATTCCTGTATTACCCTGCCTTTGCCTACGGAATGGCACTGACGGGCTTTATCGGACAGAACCTTGGCGCCGGACGCCTTGACCGGGTGGAGGAAGCCATGCGTATCAGCCGGCGCACGGCGATTTACGGAACGATTGGCATCTGTCTTGTCCTTATGTTGCTTGCGAAGCCGTTAGTCGCCTTTTTCACAGGGGACCCGGCGACCCAGGCAAACGCCCTTGCGGCCGTATATTGGACCTTCCCCTTCTATTTCCTCTATTCCCTGAACCAGGTATACATCGGCGGCCTGAAAGGATTGGGGGAGACGGGGATCCCCATGGTTCCCGCACTGTTCGCCTACGCTCTCTTCCGGGTATTGTGGTGCCAGGCGCTGCTGCCTTACTGGTATGATATGGCGGTAATCTATAACGCTTACAACGTCAGCTTCCTGGTGTCCCTTGCCATTCTGGTTCCCGCTTACCGTCGAATTTATCAAAAGATTGGCCTGCACTCCGGTCATGTTTCTTCCAACATATATGAGAACGGGAGCATTAGGGCAGCCTGAATATAATGAACAGATCTTCAAGATAATATTGTAATAAAAATACCGGGTCGCGAAAGCGGCCCGGTTGGTATTTTCGGGGCTGCGTCAAGAGGCAGTGACGAAGTCATTCGCCAAAAGCACCGGGAAGCGTGCAGACGAATTAATCAGTGGTTTCTTAAGTAACTACCGATTACTGGAGGCAATGCGCTAAATCGTAAAATGAGTTTTTTTAAATGAACATGGAATTCCCATCGCTGTTTTGTTATAATAAATAGAATTTGTTTTATTAGCTTTATATGAAATTTTGCAAGAAACAGGGAGTAACAGGATGCAGTCAGTAGTTGTACAGTATGCTTTATTGGGAATGGGGGTCCTGCTCCTTTCCACATCAGCGATTTTTGTAAAAATGGCGGAAGCGCCGTCTGGAATTATAGCTTTTTACCGCCTGTTGTTTACGCTGGCGTTCCTTGTACCGGCACTGCTGGCGCGAAAACAAGAAAGGGAACAGCTCGTTCATCTTAATGGCCGCCAGCTTCGGCTTGCGGTTATTTCCGGAGCTTTGCTGGCGGTGCACTGGGTCATGTGGTTTGAATCGCTGCGATATACATCTGTTGCCAGCTCCACCGTTCTTGTTTCCCTGCAGCCGTTGTTTTCGATTTTGTTCGGCGCCCTGTTCTTGAAAGAGCGTGTTTCAAAGTGGGGAATGGTTGGCGTTTTTCTGGCAATTTTCGGTTCGGCGATTATTGGCTGGGGCGATTTCCAGGTCAGCGGAGCAGCCTTTTGGGGTGATGTACTGTCTTTTGCGTCGGCAGGGGTGATCAGCCTGCACTTTTTGTTCGGGCAGTTGCTTCGAAAAGAAATGGATGTTCTTCCTTATACGGTAGTGTGTTATACCGCAAGCACCGTATGCCTGGCCATTTACGCCCTGGCGGCAGGGCAATCCTTTTCCGGCTATTCCTGCCAGACCTGGGGCTGCTTTCTGGGGCTGGCGCTGTTTGCCACTGTGGGCGGGCAATGCGTGTTCAATCTTTTGCTGAAATACCTGACCGCTTCCGCTGTTACCATGGGTATTTTAGGGGAGCCGGTAGGAACGATAATTTTGGCGTTTTTCATTTTCGGTGAAAGCATTACGCTGCAACAGGCTGCAGGCATGCTTTTGATTTTAGGCGGACTGTGGCTCTTTTTCAGCAGGAAAAAGCATTGAAATTCTGATTTATACGTTTTTACAAAAATCTTTCATACTTGAATTTGTGGTAGCAAAAGTACAAATCGCTTCTGGAGATATGCGGATGTTTCAGTTTCCGTTTTAGCCCGGGCGTCATCCTGCGCCGTTTCAACGTCCCATGCAGGGTCGCCCGGTCTTTTTTTGCCTTTAACGCCCGTTCCCGGAAATCAAGCAGCAGGTTTCGCATCCTCTGGTCGGGGATCCATACGTAAACGGGCTGGCGGGAATCCCGGACCCGCACGTTGGTACGCCAGATGAACTGTAGCAGTTCCGACAGGGCGTAGTTGTCGTTGTTGAATTTCAGGTCCGGGTTGTTTACCGCTTCGGCCCGCTTGGACAGAAAGTTTACGCAGGTTACGTCAAAGAAACGGTTGCATAAATAGGCCACGCCGGTGCAGTGGCTGTAATCGTTGGTGGCCTTGGCGTTGCAAGGCAGGAAGCGGCGCAGGGTAGGGTAATGGATACCATTGCTTTGCAACAGATCTTTGTAGGCGTTAAACGTGGTGAACAGGAAGGAATCGCTGCGGACCCCATGGGCTTTCATAAATCCGTAGGCGTTGCGGAATTTCTGCTTCAGTTCTTTCAGCCCTTGCTGTGAAGAATCACGGGTCGCCTGGCTGTACCATGTCTTGGACAAACTGGTCTCCATGTTGAACTTTTTGCCTTCCAATATCACAAGGTTTTCCAGCCCCGCCGGGTAGGTTTCCACAAACTTCCCGCCGGGGTTTCGCTTCCTGTGCCTGTCGATGACCCGGTAGTATTCCATATCGATCTGGTTCATGGCGCAATAGTTGTGCAGCATGCTGCCATGGGTCAGGTAGGAAAAGAACCAGCACTCCCGGAAACAGGAGAACAGTTCCCGCCTTGCGAAAGCGATGATAGAAGTGAACTGGCCGTCTTTTTCGCCGAAGGGGTACAGGGTGCAATGGTAGCTGAGCTTTCTTACGGCGTTGAACACTTTGTAATCGGAATCGGAACTGGCGTATTCGCATTGGGGATTAAAGTGAATGACGCCGTCTTCCACCCGTATCATGTCCGCCTGCTGCATCAGCTTTATATCGGCAGGGCCGAAGCGGATGTGTTCCTGGGTATCGTCCAGCCGGGGCCCTGCGCCCACTACGTCCCGGAACAGGGGCGGCACTTCATCAAATATCGCAATATATTTATATTCGCTCTTATTAAAGGCATAGATGGTTTCATCGTTGAAAATGCTCCACAGGGAATGGGTGGTGACGATGTTTTCCCCGTTCCGGATCAGCTCCAGTATGCTTTTATTGTAAGGCGCCCGTTCCGGGCACTTCAGGTTCAGTTCCCGCATGTAACGCTGGTCCCGTTCCCGTATGGTGGGAACGAACACGATAAAACGCCGGGGTTCCGGATCAAAACCCCGGTTATGGAAACGGATCATGTCCATGATGGTAGCGCTTTTCCCGATACCCATAGGCGAATCGATGATATGGAATTTAAGGGGCGGCTGTTTCCGGTTGTTTTTGCTGGCATACATGGGGGAACCTCCTTTCGAACGACGGAATCAGAGGGGCGTTGCAGGCTCAGATAACGATTATACACTACTTTTTTGCACAAAAGAATAAAAATAAAATATAAATGTATTATATGCGAAAATATATGGTGTGTGCAAGTATAAATATGCAAAATCGGCTATAAACGTTGGAAATAGGAAAGGGAGTACCTGCGTAAAAATCAAAGAAGCGGTTTTGGGGCCACGGCGTAATGGCAGCTTGTTCGAACAAAGCGGTTAAAATGCACGTATGATATGTTAATAAGAGACAGACAATATAGCCTATGTATTATTATAACAACAAGCAGGCTCCAAATCCGCTCTGTGACTGGAGTTGCGAAAAAAATCGGGTTGTAAAAACAAACCGGTTTTGTATTCTTTGTGTCTCCAGAGTAATGCAGGCGGTTATTTTTCATTAAAACTTCATAGCATTGCCAGGTGAAATATGGTACAATAATTTTGCGACCAAAAAGCGAATTCACCCAGACCGTGGAGAAAGAGACGGCCCGGGTGAAGGACGATACGTATTGGAGGGAACGCATCATGACTTGGGAAATGGACATGAAGGTTATCGAAAAGCGCATGGAAAAAAGAATGGAAAAGACAATCGGAGAGCGGTTGGAAAAGGAATATGAGGAAAAATACAGGAAATCTGTGAAAGAAGCTGAAATGGAAAAGTCTCTTGAAATTGCAAAAAACATGTTAAACGATGGAATGGATATTGATAAAGTTGCCAGATTGACCAACCTTTCCCTTGAAGAAGTGGCAGCGTTACGTTAACGCAATTTTTTTTGTCTCTTGTAAAATTTATATAGCAATTAGACCGGAACGAACCTTCCGCAACGCCTGCGTCGCAATGCAGGCGTTTTTATATTGCCCGCCTTTAAAGGCCATCCTTTTTTTGTTATAATTGTAGCAACGAGTTTAACGGGAATAAACCTAACGTTGCAATAAATCCGAAACGGAATTTTGAAGAAGTAAACTTGTTGGAGAAGTGGTAAAGAAAAAGGAGGCTGCCATTTCATGTTTTTTGATAATTATGATACCCCTGTGTTTCGTCCGCCCAGCGAGGCCAACAGCTTTATTCTGCGGGTGACCCGGGGCTGCGCCCATAACAAGTGTACGTACTGCAATATGTACCGGGGCGTTCCGTTCCAGGTCCTTACCGATGAAGAGATTGCTCGGCAGATGGCGCTGGCTTATTCCTATAACAGGGAAGGGGTGCGCCGGGTGTTTCTGGCAGACGGCGACGCGCTGGTGCTGAGTACGGAGCGGTTGCTGCGTATTTTGCATGCGTTACGGCAATATTTCCCCAATCTGCAGCGCGTCTCTTCCTATGCCGCGCCAAAAGATATTCTGCGAAAATCGGAAGAAGAGCTTGTACAATTGCGGGATGCGGGGCTGAAACTTCTGTATTACGGTATGGAAAGCGGGGATTCCGTTACACTGTACGCTGTGAATAAAGGCGTGGACGGCCTCCAGTCCATTGAAGCGGGAAAGCGTGTCATTGCAGCGGGCATGAAACTGTCCATCATGATCATTCTGGGGATTGCCGGCGTGGAAGGCAGCCGTCGTCATGCGTTGGAGACGGCAAAGGCCATCAGTGAGATCCATCCCACGATGCTGAGCGCCCTGTGCCTGATGCTGTATCGGGGCAGCGAGCTGAAGGAACAGTTTGAACGGGGCGAGTTTCATCCTCTTTCCCCCGGAGGCCTGATGCACGAGCTGCATTTAATGCTTGAAAACGTGCATCTGCCGGAGCATTGCCACACCATATTCCGGAGCAACCATGTTTCCAATTACGCTAACTTTGCGGGAACCCTGCCGAAGGATAAGGAACGGTTACTGGCAGAGGTACAGATGGCGGCGGAAGAACTGGACAAACTGAAGACCTGGGACGTGTATAACGATGACCGGTATTAATAAAAACAGTCTACGAAACTAATAAAAATCTTTATCATGGGAACGTCTTGCATTTATTTGAAAAAGGTGTATAATCAGTATCGTCTTACAACTGAAAAAAGGTGGATGAATCTTGTGGGAGAATGGCGAAAGCCTGCCGAAGGAGCTAAACTCTCAGGCGCTGTAAAAAGCGGAACCATAAGGGGACACGACTCTGGAGAGTCCCGACGGAAAATGCGGCATATCTGCAGTTTTCCAAGGGCGCCGAAGGTGCACGGAAGCCGACACGCTTCCTTATCTCTCAGGCAAAAGGACAGAGAAAAATACAGGATGCTTCCTGTTATTTTGCTTTATAAACTTATCTCCGGAGCGGTTGGGGATAAGTTTTTTATTTTATACACCTGGAGGAGATACCGTGTATCTGGAATTGCTGAATGAAATTGATAGTTTTGTCTGGGGACCGCCCCTGTTGGTGCTGCTGGTGGGAACCGGTATTTTTCTGAGTCTGCGGCTTGGTTTTTTACAGGTGACCCGGCTGCCTAAAGCGTTAGGCCTGATTTTCAAGGCGAAAAGCCAGGGGGAGGGGGATACCTCTTCATTTCGTGCTTTGTGTACGGCCCTTGCCGCTACCATCGGCACCGGCAATATTGTGGGAGTGGCCACGGCGGTAAAAGCCGGAGGACCCGGCGCCCTGTTCTGGATGTGGGTGGCTGCCTTTTTCGGTATGGCTACCAAATATGCGGAAGGCCTGCTGGCCGTAAAATACCGCGGTGTGGATGAACACGGTGAGATTGCCGGCGGCCCCATGTTCTATATTGAAAACGGAATGGGGAAACAGTGGAAACCCCTGGCAGTGTTCTTTGCTGCCGCCGGCGTGCTGGTTGCCTATTTTGGTATCGGCACCTTTGCACAGGTGAATTCCATTGTGGATATTACAAAGCTTTCCATCGGACTTGACCCCATGTATACTGCGGTGATCCTGACCCTGGCTGTGGCAGCGGTGACCATCGGCGGTCTCCAGTCTATCGCTTCGGTAGCCAGTAAGATCGTTCCCGCCATGGCTGTGATCTATTTTGTATCTACAGTAGGTTTCCTGCTTATGTTTATTGACAAAGTACCCGGCGCGGTGATGGAAGTGCTGCATTGCGCCTTTACGCCCACTGCGGCAGCCGGCGGATTTGCAGGGGCATCTGTAATGTTGGCTATGCGTTCCGGCGTGGCCCGGGGTGTTTTCTCCAATGAGTCCGGCCTGGGCTCTGCTCCCATTGTGGCGGCAGCGGCCAAGACAAAATGGCCTGCGGAACAGGGACTGGTTTCCATGACAGGTACCTTTATTGATACCATCATCATCTGCACCCTTACCGGTCTGACCCTGGTGGTATCCGGTTTATGGAAAGGCGATCTGAACGGCGCGGCCCTGACCCAGGCGGCATTTATGCAGGGATATCCGGAAGCCGGCAAAATTGTGCTGATGGTGGGGCTGGTTCTGTTTGCCTTTACCACTATTTTAGGTTGGAACTATTACGGCGAACGATGCATCGTGTATCTGGCCGGTGTAAAAGCCATCCTTCCGTACCGCATCATCTTTATTGTGCTTGTTGCCGTAGGGGCGTTCCTGAAGCTGGAAGCTATCTGGGTGCTGGCAGATATCGTAAACGGGCTGATGGCAATTCCTAACCTGATTGCCCTGCTGGCCCTCAGCGGCGTGGTTGCTGCGGAAACAAAACGTTATTTCCGGCATGTGGAAATAGGAGATGTGGACGAAGTAAACGGATTGTTGCCGGACGGGCCAGAAGAAGTTATCGAACAGAAACTGGAAGGAAGATGATTTGTTTCGCGTTTGTGCTTTAAGCAAAATTCAGATTATGCGGAGGTGCATCGTGATTCGCAATATGGTTTTTGATATAGGCAATGTGCTGATGGATTTCCGGTGGAAGGAGTACATGCACTCCCTGTTTGGTGAAAATGAAGCGCTGATCCAGGCTATCAACCGGGGTATCTGGCATAATGGCTGCTGGGCAGCCATGGACAAGGGGGAAATGGATGGCGCCGCCACATTGCGAAGCGCCATAGCTTCTGCGCCCCAATATGAAAAAGAAATCAGGCAGACCATTGCCAATGCGGCCCATGCATTTCATAAAAACGAGTATGCTGTTCCCTGGGTGCAGGAGCTGAAGAAGCTGGGGTTTCACGTATATTATCTTTCCAACTATTCCGCTTTTTCCATAAAAGCCAATCCGGGCGTGCTTGACTTTATTCCTTATATGGATGGCGGTGTGTTTTCCTATCAGGTGAAGGCTGTGAAACCGGAACCGGAAATTTATCGCTGCCTCTGTGAAAAGTACGGATTAAAACCGGAAGAATGCCTCTTTACCGATGATGTTCCGGAAAATGTAAAAGGAGCTCAGGCCTGTGGGTTTCAGGGAATTGTGTTTGAAAGTTATGAAAAGACCTACCCGGAAATCATGAAGGCCTTATTGGAATAAAACGATGGGCCGACACGCTTCTTGCATAGTTGTTTTGAAAATTTTATAATGCGTATGGCAGAATCGTTTTTTGGAATTAACGGAGGAAAAATAGATGAAAGTAAATTATGTTTGTTCAAAATGCGGAAAGACGGAAGAAGTTACGACCCGGGCGCCCAAGTGTGAATGCGGCGGCCTGTGGAAGTTACAGTATGAACTGCCGAAATTTGAGGAAGCGTTGATTGACAAGGACGAATGGAGCATTTTCCGTTACCGGGCTTTCATGCCCCTGGCCGATGATACATGGAAAGAAGTTACCATGGGGGAAGGTATGACTCCCATCATTCACTTTGATGAAGACCTGATGCTGAAAATGGATTATTTTATGCCGACCTTGTCCTTTAAAGACCGGGGTGCCGCAGTCCTTGTATCTCACTGCAAAGCCATCGGCGTTACGGATGTAGTACAGGATTCCAGCGGCAACGCAGGCAACAGCGTGGCTGCCTACAGCGGACGGGTAGGGATCAACTGCGAAATCTTTGTGCCGGAAGGGACTTCACCGAAAAAGATCGACATGATCAAAGCCCATGGGGCAAAGGCTAACGTGGTGCCCGGCTCCCGGGACCACTGCGCGGATGTGTGCAGGGCCAAGGTGCGTGATGAAGGCAAATACTACGCGAACCATGTGTATAATCCCTTCTTTTATGAAGGGACGAAGACTTATATTTATGAAATTTACGAACAGCTGCACCGCATCCCGCAGAATATTTTCATTCCCCTTGGGAATGGCACCCTGTTTTTGGGGGCGGTGTTCGGGCTGGAGCATCTTGTGGAAAGCGGCATCATTGACAAGATGCCTAACGTGATCGCCATTCAGAGTGAACACTGCGCGCCTTTTGCGGAAGCAAAACGGCAGGGACTGAAAGAGCCTGCTGCCGTAACACCTAAACCGACCCTGGCGGAAGGCATTGCTATCGGTCAGCCTATGCGGGGTGCGGAAATTCTGGAAAAAATTTATAAATACGATATGGAAATCGTGGAAATTCCGGAAGAAGCAATTCTTCCGGCCCGGGCGACACTGGCCGCCAAAGGGATCTACTGCGAGCACACCACGGCCGGCAACTATGCGGCGTATCAGAAATACTGCCAGCTTCACGGCAAAACGAAAGACTGCCTCATTACCATGTGCGGTGCGGGACTGAAGTCGGATCACTGATAGTTTGGAAAAGTGTAAGGGAATAGCCTCCTGAATTCTTCAGTACAGTGAAAAAACGATTGCATTTTTACACCGGAAACTCCGGGCGGGCAGCGTAACAGTTCTGTAATATTTTAATAAATTCAGATACCACTGCCCGTTTGTCGCTGGCGTGGGTGGCAATGACGCAGGAAATGGTTTCCTTACAGTCGAAAGGGGTCCATGCGAATTCATCATTATGGTCATTGAGGAAACCGGGGGCCAGGCAGATGCCCTTATGGGAAGCAATGTTGGTCAGGGTCGTATCATGGTCATTGCTGTTAAAATGATCCAGATGTAAATGTTGCAACACCCGCTGCTGTACGGCCCGAAGTTCAGCCTGGGAACCGCCGCCAACCATCAGGGTACGTCCGGCAAGGTCTTCTAACTTTATCAGTTCTTTTCGGGCAAGAGGATCCGTTTTTTCGGAAATCAGATAAATTTTGCTCCTGAACAGGCGGTGGATCTTAATATCAGGAATGCGTTTCATATCTTCCTCCCGGGCAAAGATCATGTCCTGTTCCCCCCGGAGGAACCGGTCGTAATTGTGCAGCGGGGTGAACTCCGGCGTAACGGAGACTCCTTCATTTTGCTTTTCGAAAGTTTTAATGGCCTGTGGTAAAAAGTAAATAGCAGAGCGCAGGGGCAGGCCTATGGTCAGTCCCTGCTGGTAACGCCGGCTGTTGTTCTGTCCCTGTTCAACAGCCCGTTTCATTTCTTCCCGCAGGCTTCGCAGCGTTATGCAAAACTGCTGGCCTGCCGGGGTAAGGGACGCGCCTTTTCCAGAGCGGTGGAAGATTGGAAAGCCGATTTCCTCTTCCACTGTTTTTATATGATAGGTAAGCGTAGGCTGAGTAATATATAAATTCTCTGCCGCCCGGTTAAAATTCAGGGACTGGGCCAGTTCAAGGATGCAGTCAATTTGTTTGCTGTTCATGATAAATCCTTTCAGAAAACCGCTTTTTATGTTATTTCACAATAGAATTATTCTATCAATAATAGAATAATACAATTGGACTTTTTGCGCAGCCGTAAATTATAATGAAAATGACATAATAAGCATTTTTACATCAGCCGGGCACATAAAGAACTTAAAATAATGGAGGAAATGCAAATGACAAAAGAAATGTTAGAAGCCAAAGAAGCAATCCGTGAAGTTATCGATCAGTTTTCCAATCTGGAATGCGAGGTGGATGCGCAGGCAAAATTCTTTACGGAAGATACGCACATTATGGTTCATATGAATGGCGCGCTGGCCATGGATATTCACGGCGTTAACGAAATGGTAAAACAGTTCAGTGCATTTACCAGCAGTGTCAAGGCTTCCCACCATATGAACGGTCAGCAGGTCATCACGGTAAATGGCGATAAAGCGCAGGATGTTCACTATTGCCGCGCCGCGCTGCTTGTAGAACAGGATGGTCAGGAAATAATTTCCGATAATTATATCCGCTATGTTGACCAGTTGGTTTTCAAAAATGGAGCCTGGCGTATAGCGGAACGGGATCAGTATTTCGTTATGACGGAGAGCAGGCCGGTGAAGAAATGATAAGCTTTTCGGCATAATGCTTTACAAGCATAGTTCTGTAAAAAGTTTAGGCATTAGACGGGACTGCATCGAAATATTATAATTATCATAGATAAGTATTTATAAAAGCAACATTTACAATGCCGTGAAGTTTTTATTTCTCAGACGCCATGAAGGCGGGTTCAGGATGCAGGAGCATCCGGTGGAAGAAAGGAGACAAATCCATGACAGAATTCAAACAGGCTCCCGTTGTAGGAAGCAAACGGGTGGACGCAGCAGCGCCCGGTACAAAAGCGAAAGTTTATTTTACCCGCACCATTGATGCGGAACATTTAATTAAGCTTTACAATTTAGTGAATGAAAATATTTACGGTAAGGTTGCCATCAAGCTGCATACCGGCGAAAAGCACGGACCTAATATTTTACCCCGTGACATGGTGCAGGCTTTCCAGGCTGCCGTTCCGGAAAGTGCCATTGTGGAGACCAACACCCTGTACCCGGGGGACCGTTACACCACGGAAGGCCATCGGGACACTCTGAAGGTAAACGGATGGACCTTCTGCCCGGTAGATATTTTGGACGAAGAGGGCGATGTGGCCCTGCCGGTACGCAACGGTTTACGGCTGAAGGAAGTACACATGGGCGGGCACCTTACCAACTATAACTCCCTGATCGTGCTGACCCATTTCAAAGGCCATGCCATGGGCGGCTTCGGCGGTTCCATGAAAAATATCGCCATCGGCTGCGCATCCGGCCAGGTTGGCAAGCGGGAAGTGCACCTAGTGGTGGACGATATGCCGGCTAACTTTGAAGAATGGCCTATGAAAGAGCAGTTTATGGAAACCATGGCGGATTCCGCAAAGGCTACCTGCGATTATTTCGGCAAGCATATTGTGTTCCTGAATGTGATGCGCCGCATGTCCGTAGACTGCGACTGCGCAGGGGTGGCTGCGGAAGAACCGACCATTGCGGATATCGGTATCTGCGCTTCGACGGATATCCTGGCCATCGACCAGGCCTGCTGCGATATGGTCTTCACAAAACCGGAAGGGGACCAGAAGGATTTGGTGGAACGGATCACCAGCCGTCACGGACTGCACCAGCTCACCGCCATGCGGGAACAGAAGATGGGCAACCCTCAATATGAACTGATTGAAGTGGAATAAAAGAAACTGCGCCCGGGATTGGCCGTGCGCAGTTTCTTTCCATGTGCCGTCAGTCGCAATTTCTTAGATAATCTTCTTCCCTACAGTAAATTTTTATGATAGAATAAACTATCACAAGAGTGACGGACTTCGCAAAAGCGAAGACATTGTTCGGGAACGAGAACAAAAGACGCGACAGGCTTTGGTTTTAAGCATGCTGTTTTTAAAGTTGTTATTAAAAATATAAAAAGTTAATATAGCTGTGCAGTAGTTTCACTTACGTTTTAAAGATAAAGCTATGAAGGCTTGCCGGTTCCGGAAGGAACCAGTTTCTTCATAGCTTTTATTTTTTGCCGGTCAGCCCGGCAGCGGTTCGATTTTTGCTGCGTCAAGGTCCGATGTTTTTACATAGAAGGGGAGAATGGGAACGATGAAAAAAGGTAAAAAAATTTTATGCGTTATGGTATTGGCGGCACTGGCGGCCAGCGGCTGTGGCAGTAGTGGGGAAAAGAAGAAAAACGAGGATGTGTTCCGGGTTGGGGTGCCCCACCTGATGACCACCTACGACCACACAAAAGGCTTTGACGGCTGGTCCACTACCCGCATCGGCGTAGGGGAGACTGTTGTGAAGTTTGACGCCGACGGCAAGCTGGTTTCCTGGCTGGCGGATTTCGACGGCAATGTTTTCACCGTTAAGGACGTAAAGTTTTCCGACGGCAGCAGGGTAACAGCCAAAGACATCTGCGACAGCCTGACCAATTCCTGTAAGAAAAATATCCGGGCAAAAAACGTGATGAAAAATTCCAGCTGGAAAGTGCTGGCTGAGAATAAATTCGAATATACTGGGGAAAAATCCATCCTTACCGACCCGCTGTTCTGTATTGCCAAGGGCAACCTTTATACCGGCGGCAAAGTGATTTCCTATACGCCTCAGAAAGCGGTGGTGGAACGAAACGGCAGAACCTATGAATACGTCGCCATAAGCGACAGCACGACCCGGGGCATGTCCATGGAAACAGGGGAAGTAGATGCGGTGTTCGACGTAAATCCCATGTATTATAAAAACCGCGTACATGCGGAAGTGGGAGGCGCCCGCACCATCATGGGCCGTCTCAACATGCGATCCGGCCGGCCGCTGAGGGATCCGAAACTGCGCAAGATCTTAGTGGAATGTATCGATCTGGCTTCAATGGAAAAAGCGCTGCACGGGTATGTGATCTGCAATCCAAACTATTCCCGTTACACGAAATCCAACCGTGCCTATAAACTGGCGAAGGTTGATAAACCGGTGACCTTAGAGCTGCTGTTCTTTGACAGCCGTCCGGAATTTAAGATCATTGCCGAAGCCACCCAGATGCAGGCCAAGGCTGCGGGCATTGACATTAAACTGAAGAACGTCCATGTGAACGCCCTTCGCGACATGGAGCTGGGCGGTGATTTTGACATTGTGCTTTCCTCAACTACCAATATCCAGAGCGGTACGGTGGAAAATTATTACCGCCTGTATTTTGACAGCAACAGTCCTGAAAATACCACGAAATACAATAATCCGGCCTTTGATGCGGCAACTTCTTTGCAGGAGATGCAGGATATCCTTGACAAAGATTATGCGGTTATCGTGTACGGCAACCCGCTGCACAACCGGGTCAGCAAGAAAAAGCTGGTTCCGCTGAACCCGCTGGATTTCTATTATGATGTGGACGAGGTGAAGTAAGAAAAATTCGTTTTCTGTCTTTGGGTTTTGCGTTATAATATACGTGTATAGCGTGTGGATCCCGCATGGATGATGCGGAATACCTGTCCCATTGCCTGGAAATTACCGGAAAATAACAGTGTTAAGCACAGTAGCGATAAGCCTGAATGGCAATGGCGGGGAATAAATTGTATTTTTAAATAGGGGGAGTATTATGTTCAGAATCTCTAGAAAAAAAGTTTTGTCATTTCTTATGACAGGCCTGCTTGTTTGCGGAACGGCCAGCGCAGCGCCTGCAGACCGGGAAACCGTGAATCAGGTGGCCTTGTTGCAGTCTTTGGCTCAGGGCTATTTTGGCGGAACGGTTACCGTCAGGCAGTTGCGGGCTTCGGGCGATATTGGTATCGGCACCTTTCATGGCCTGAACGGGGAAATGATCGTGCTGGACGGAACGGTGTACCAGGCTCTGGGCGACGGATCCGTTGTGGTGGCCCGGGATAAGGAAACTGTTCCCTTTGCCAATGTTACATTCTTCGATAAAGATATAACCCGGCGTCTTTCGGATATTTCAACTAAAGAGGCCCTGGAAGGACTTCTGAACAACATTGTGAAGGAGCAGGGGGAAAACAGTTTCTATATGATCAAGCTACCGGGAACTTTTTCCAGCATACTGTTCCGCAGCGAATACGGAAGCGAGCCACCCTATCCTACGCTGGTGAAGGCGCTGGAGGGTAAACAGACGGAATTTACCCATACGGATATTTCAGGTACGATGGTAGGTTTGTACTGTCCCTCTTATATGGGCGGGCTGAACACGCCTGGCTGGCATTTCCATTTCATTTCCGATGACCGGAAACACGGGGGACATGTGCTTGCTCTTTCCCTGAAAAACGGGAACCTGATGGTTGATAAGACCGATAAGTTTGCCATGCTGTTGCCGGCAGACAAGGATTTTCAGACTTTAAATCTTGCTAAAGACATGAAAGAAGATATCCGAAGGGCCGAACAGGATCAGCAGCCTGCCGCCCAGGCCAGGTAATGTTGTTGCGGTTTCGGCAAAAGAAACGATAGAATATTTTAATTCATAAAAAGAAAGCAGTCGCAGAATAATCCGCGACTGTTTTCTTTTTGCGTACGCGTTTTTACTTTTTCATTTTCTTATGGGTAAATGAATGGCAAACGATTATACAAAATCCAATAGCTGCTTCAGAATCTTTTCCGCAGCAATTTGGACATGCGCAAGCTGTTCTTCTGTGATGTTGTCGATATGAATGCCGCAGGAGCAGACAACGGTGCAGTTTTTCTTTCTGGCTAAGGCTTCGGCAAAAAGCCGTCCGATGATTTCATCTTTATGGCCAATCCCGTTAAGGACAGAAGAAGTTACGCCAAGGCCTTTGCCTGTAAGGCTGGGACGGGCGGTCGACATGACGACGCTGCCCACATGAGGGGCGTCTCCGCCATACACCGAAAGGGTAAAATCGTTACCCATTACAGTGAGGTCGCAATACAGACAGTGTTTACCGAATTTTTCTTCCCAATGCATCCGGTTTCCCTCCTGTTTTTCAAAGTGTGATTCTAAGATATCGTTTTCTGATGGTAATGTCAATTATCAAAATTATAATTTTGCAATTCAACTCTTTGCGCGAGACTATATATTAAAAATATAAATGCCGAAACATAGATTTTTTGGAAAATCAGCGATATAATATAATCGGTGCAGGGACTTTCTGAAGAAGCGGCTAACCGCTGGCTGGCAAAAGGCGGCAGGTTCTGAATTGTTTGACATGAAGGCCGGTATGTTCGTATCGGTCTTTTTTGTTGCCAATTTCTTTGTATTGTAATCACAGCCGTAATTTTATTAAAGTAAAAGCCGTCGCTCCGGTTCACAGGGGCAACGGCTTTTTCAGTCACTGTTTTCAGTTTTTTATAAATTGGCTTTCAGGAATGCTTCAATAGATGCCGCGGCAGCCGCCTCATCGGAACCTTCCGCCTCTATGATAAGTTCGTCTCCCTGCTTTGCGCCCAGTCCCATGACTGCGAACAGCTTTTTCAAATCGGCTTTCTTCGGGCCTTTTGCAATGGACAAACGGCTCTCAAACTTCTTTGCCTCTTTGACAAGGGCGCCGGCCGGCCGGGCGTGTATCCCTAATTCATCCGTAATGGTATAGGTAAATGTTTGCATAGTAAATCTCCTCCTTGTTATTTTTTTTCGGAGGTCTGCATATCCAGACTTCGCACTTTAGCCCGTAAGGGCAGTACGCCTGCCGCTGCTACCGACAGTTCGTCGACCCCCATACGTAAAAAGGTTGCTGTAAGCGAAAGGTCCGCTCCCAGTTCGCCGCATATCCCGACCCAGATGCCTGCCTCATGGGCGTTCTGCACGGTCATTTCGATCAGGCGCAGGACCGCCGGATGGTGGGCATCAAAAAACGCGTCCAGGTTTGTCTGCTGCCTGTCAATGGCCAGGGTATACTGGGTCAGATCGTTGGTGCCGATGCTGAAGAAATCTACTTCTTTCGCCAGTTCTCCGCTGATGAGGGCTGCGGCCGGCGTTTCAATCATGATACCCGTTTCTATGGCATCCGCCACGGGAACTCCCTCCGACAGAAGTTCCTTTCTGGCTTCCCAAAGCATGGCCTTTGCCTTTCGTACTTCTTCCACAGAAATGATCATGGGGAACATGACAGCCAGCTTTCCATAGACGGAAGCCCTGCACAGGGCCCGCAGCTGAGTTTTGAAAAGCTCCGGCCGGGTCAGGCAGATACGGATTGCCCGCAGTCCCAGGGCCGGGTTATCTTCCGGTTCCAGTTTAAAATAATCAGCCTTCTTGTCTGCACCGATGTCCAGCGTACGGATGATCACCCGTTTGTCCGGCATGGCTTCGAGAACTTTTTTATAAATAGAGAACTGTTCTTCTTCCGTAGGATAGTCGTCGCTTTCCAGATAGATAAATTCGCTGCGGAAAAGCCCAATGCCCTCCGCGTCGTTGTCCACTACGCCAGGCAGATCCGCCAGATGGCCCGCGTTAGCATAGATCTCTATCTTCTGTCCGTCCCGGGTCACACTTTCCTGTCCCCGGACCATTTCCAGTTCTTCCCGGTCCTTTTGGAAACGGCTCTGTTTTTCCTGCATTTCGGTAAGGGTGGCTGCATCCGGGTTCAGAACGACCTTGCCGCTGCCTCCGTCTACTGCTGCCATCTGTCCTTCCGGTTCGCCGATCATTGACTCTCCAACGCCGAACACAGCGGGAATCCCCAGGTTTCTTATGAGGATAGCCGTATGGGAACTGGCACTGCCGGCAGACAATACCACACCCAGGATCTTTTTTGCGTCAAGATGCATGATTTCTTCTGCCGCCAGATCATCCGCCGCCAGAATCACCTTATCATAGGCGGAAGCATCCATTGGCGAAGCGCCGCAGAGGATCTGTTCTACCCGCCGGGAAACATCCGTCACATCCGCAGCCCGGCCCCGCATATATTCATCATCCATGTGGCGGAATATCGCGGCAAGCTCCTGGGCCGTCTGTTCCACAGCGGCCTCGGCATTCAGCCCGTCTTTGATACGGTTTTCCACGCCTTCCGTGTATTCATCGTCTTCCAGCATCATCTGATGAATTTCAAAGATGGCCGCGTCTTCTTCGCCCACGGTTTCCAGCGCCCTGGCATACAGTGCCTGCAACTGTCCGGCAGCACTGTCACGCGCCTCCCGGAAACGCGCTAATTCCGCTTCCCTGTCTGACACCGGGCGGACTTCTGTGGATACTTTCGCACGCCGGAACAGTGCCAGCGGCCCGATACCGATACCATCAGAAACCGGTTTTCCGGTAAGTATAAGCATAAAGATTCTCCTTGTATCGTGCAAAGGCGGCTTATGCCGACTTTACAAACTCAATAATACAGTGACGCTTTAACAATAACGTTTATGGTTTTCAACTTGCATCCCAAACCGTTGCTGCAACATATTAACAACTTATAGTATAACAGTTTTTTCGTATTTTCAGCAACCTTGGATTTTTCTGCGGCTGCTATGGTATAATTTAACAAATAGTGCCCATTATATGAGGAAAGCTGGGAGAACAGTTATAAGTAAGAGGATGATAGTTCATGTCTGTTTACGTTTTGCCACTGGTGGGGTTTTTAGCCGGAATGTTAATTATATCATTAGGCGGCGGAGGCGGCGCCGTATATGTTGGCGTGCTTACCGGGCTGTGCGGTATTGCTCCGGATGTGGCGGCTTCTGTTTCCCTGGCAACAGCCATTCCGACTACGCTGATGGGGGCTTTCAGTCATTACCGGGCCGGTAATGTGAATGTCCGTCTTGCTTTGTATGTACTGGCAGGTACAGCCGTCGGGAGCGTTATAGGCTCACTGTGCTCCGGCCTGCTGCCGCTGCGTTTTTATAACAAGCTGACCGGATTGATTTTACTTATCCTTGCATTGCAGATGACATGGCATTGCTTTTATCCACCAAAACGGGAAATCAAAGACGCAGACTCCCTTACGGCGAAGGATAAACTGAAAGCTATGGCCTATGGATTACTGGGCGGCGTCATGTCCGGCCTGCTTGGCGTCACCGGCGGCGGTCCGATTACAGCCGGCCTGTTTGTATTGGGATGCGCGCCGCTGCACGCAGTGGGCACTTCGGTTTTTGTCATCTTCGGCATGTCGTTGGTGGGTTTCTTTATGCACCTTTCACTGGGGCACATGGACTGGCAATTGGTAAAGCTGCTGCTTTCCGGTACACTGGCGGGCGCCTTTGCCGGCCCTTGGCTTATGTCCAGGCTGGATCGCCAAAAGGTAAACCGTTTTCTTCGTCCTTTGGTAGCCATAATCAATTTGATTCTGGCCTTGCTGATTTTAATGAAATAGGCGCCGATTCCGTGCGACTTCGAATGACGAAAGCGATAAAGGAGTAGACTTAGGGGTTCGTTATATCCATAATCGGGCAAAAGAAACTATTGGAAGTCACACGGTTTTTTGATATAATAGCTTTGTGAAAATGATAAAATAAATTAGGGCTGCTATGCATTTTTATTTTAGAAAAAGGGGGAAATATTTATGACAAATGCAGAACGGGATTTTATCGTAGAGAAGGTAAAGGAAGTTATTGCGGCGCCCAGTTGTTGCGCGGAACTGAAAGCAGCAGCGCAAACGTATCTGGATACGCTGGACACAGCGGATGAAAAAGAAGCCGGTAAACTGTTGGTGGCTGAACTGGAAGAAGATGTTCAGGATATTGATTCAGTCCTGGCATTTTTCAGTTCTGATGCGGGAAAAGCGTATTTTGGCGCAGAAAAGGCAGCGGAAATGGCAGAAACTGCGAAGAAAGTGAAAGCGGCCGGTGGGACAACCTGCTTCTGCCCGGCGTGTGCGGCTGGTAAGGCGATTTTGGATAAAAAAGAAATATTGATGTAATAATATATTGCGAAGGATAATAGCAGATTGTTAAGCGCATATATCGAGCTTTAATAAGGTTGTAAAAACCTGACTTCTTTATTCTTTAAATATCTGTAAAAAAATGCAGCCAGCTTTTTGTGATGGCTGCATTTTTTCTTTCAACACAGAAAATGTTAATCTTTCTATTTCTTTTGTATTGCCAGCATCAGCACCGTGATGATAATGCAAGCCATACCGGCGTAATCCGGCGGCAGCAGCTGGGTGCCAAGAAACAGTACGGTACAGACGATGGAAGCCAGAGGCTCGAAGCAGCTGATAAGGGACGACCTGGCCGGGCCGATGATTTTTACCCCTACAAGGAACAGGGTGAAAGGAATCAGCGTGCCTCCTAAAATAATGTAGGCCATGGAAGCAATCGAAGGAAGATCCCAGGCTTCCACGCCGGACGCGGAAAGATTGCAGAAGGGCATCAGGAAAAGGGAGGAGATCAGCTGTCCCCAGCCCATGATCAGCATGGTGGAAAACTGTTTCAGGATATTTACCGGCGCTACCGTATAGATTGCCAGCGCGATGGCGGAAAGTTCCCCGGTGAACAGGGCCATGGGAGAGATGACCAGATGGGCCGGGTCCCCGTGGGTACTGATCAGGAATACACCGGTGATGGCCAGTATCACGCCCAGCAGCTCCCGTTTTTCCGGCATACGATGGCTCCGGAAGGCCTGCCAGAGGATGATGAAAATGGGCGCTTCATATTGTAAAACTGTTGCGGTAGGCGCATTGGCTATGCTGATGGTATAATAAAACAGGAACTGGGCCCCCAGCAGTCCCAGGGTGAACCAGAGCATTTCCTTCACGTTGCCCCGGCCGCTGTTCCAAAGTTTTAAAACAGGTTCCCCTTTCAGGGCAGAGTACAGCAGGAATAAAATACCTGCCGCCAGTTGGCGGACCAGGATCAGCCATACGGGATCCGGATGGTAATGCTCAAACAGAAACTGTCCGAACACGCCGCTGATTCCCCACATGGCAGCGCTTATCATAACAAGAAAAGCGCCGACGGATTTACTCATGTTTTCGTCCCCTTTAAAAGAAAAAACAGAAAATCAATGTATTACTTCTGATTTGTATATTCAGTGTTACTGATTTTACTTCTTTTTTCAGTAAAAAGCAATGCGCAAAAAGCAATGGCTATACTGCGTAATAAAATTGTGACACCGCTTTTGCATGTGATTGACAGCCTGCGGATTTTCTGATAAAATCTTATTGGTTAGCGAAAGCTAACCAATTTTTAAACCGTGTTATTAGCAATAGCTAACTGAAAGGTTCCTGCTATGTCCGAAGAAGAGATTATCCGTTTTTGCGCGCCTACCCTTGCAGGGTTAAAGGCGGGAAGCCTGTTTGCCAGCATGTTTTCAGGAAAAGAAGAGTTGTACCGTGAGGTGCGGAACCTGAACCGGAGACTGGCCAACAGGGGCGTGCGCATTCTTCCACTGCGCTTTAAGGAAAATAGAGCACTACTGTATTTTTACCGTCCGGATCTTCTGCGACAAAGCCTGGGCAGCAGCCAGGCATGCGCCTTGCTGGCGCAATGGGGGTATCCCTGTGAAAATCCCGAACATTGTGTTGCAAAACTGGTGGACCGGCTGAAAGAGTCGCCGGAATTTCCCCATGAAATCGGGCTGTTCTTAGGGTATCCTCCGGAGGATGTGAAAGGATTTATAGAAAACCGCGCCTTACACAGCAAATGCACCGGCTGCTGGAAAGTCTACGGAGATCAGGAGGAAGCGGAGCGGATCTTTGCGCGTTACAAAAACTGTACGGATTGCTATCTTCGGAACTGGCAGCGGGGAACGTCGTTGGAAAAACTGACGGTATCCCTGAAAAAAATGTTGGCATAAAAAAGAAAGGAGCAAGGAAATGAATAAAATTGCGGTTGTATACTGGAGCGGAACCGGAAATACGGAAATGATGGCGAAGGCCGTTGCGGAAGGGGCGGCGGCGAATGGATGCAGAACTGGGAAGCACAGTGCCGTGAACTGGGCGCTGCCATTGCTTCTGAACCTGTAACCTGTGCCAACCAGCCGGAAGAAGATACGCTGGCAGCCTGTAAAAATCTGGGGGCGGCGCTGGCCTGATTGCTGGCGTCATACCTTTGCTATGGCTGAATGGTGAATCTGTTTTATGGATATATGATTACTAAATTTCTATTCCATAGTTTTTCTATTCCATAGTTATTGACAATTCACAAACGATATGTTATTTTATTGCCGTTGTATTAGGGAGTAGCTTGCACGGCTTCGTGTAACATATTATCGTCAACACGGGAGAATTTCTCCCCGGAATATGTTTGGAAAAGCGAGACTTTTACTGCAAATTTAATTTGCAGGGAAAGTCTCTTTTTTTATAGTTTTTTAATAGTTTAAACATTATAGAGAAATAATACAGAGAAAAAATTAAACGGAAGAGGAGATTTGGAATGGGAATCATTGAATTATTATTGATCGCAGTCAGCCTGGCCATGGATGCCTTTTCGGTATCCATATGCGGCAGCCTTGCTCTGGCTCCGGCTTCCCGGTTTGCCGGCGCGGTAAAATTCGGGCTTTGGTTCGGGGCCTTCCAGATCATTATGCCGGTAATAGGATACTGGGCTGCTTACCGGGCCGTTGAATATATTGAAGCATACGATCACTGGATTGCTTTTTTCCTGTTGCTTTATATCGGAATCAATATGATCCGGGAAGCGGGGGAAGAACAGGAACTTGTGGAAAGCTACAGTATGAAGCGCATGTTCCTGCTGGCGGTGGCAACCAGCATTGATGCCCTGGCCGTTGGGGTCAGTTTTGCCGTACTGGATGTAAATATCTGGACCAGCGCCTTATTGATCGGCATTGTTACTTTTTTCATTTCTTTTATGGGCGGAACCATCGGTTTCCGGCTGGGAGAACGGTTCCGGAGTCATGCGGCCAAAGCCGGAGGAATGGTCTTATGTCTGATAGGGTTGAAGGTGTTGCTGGAACATACCGGATATCTGTAATTATTATAGCAAAGACCGCTGCTTCCTTATGGGAACGGCGGTCTTTTCTATTGCGGATTAATGTGATATTCTTTTTATGCAAAGTTTAATCCGGCCGATATTCGGGAAGATGTGTTATAATATAAAAAACTTCAGGAAACACTGATTAAATGAATTTGTGCGCTTACACAAAGTAAGCATACAGACGAATTAATTAGCGGTTGCTAAACATCAGCGAGAGAAATAATATGAAAACTATCTGGAATAAAGCAATTGTCTCTGCTTTAACGGGTCTGTTTGTTCTGGCAGCAGCCGGGTGCGGAGGTGGCGTCGATAAAGAAGCTGCCAGAAAAGAAATACTGAAGGTCGGTGTGCCTGTTTTTGCCGACAATCTGGATCCGGTTGGCAATGCAGCCGGATGGACTGTGATTCGTTACGGTGTGGGGGAAACTCTGGGAAAATTTGACAGAAACATGCAAGTGATTCCCTGGCTGGCCGAAAGCTGGAAGCCTGGCAGCGATAAACTGACGTGGACATTTACAATCAATGGGAACGCAAAGTTTTCCAATGGTCATAAAGTGACGGCGGAAGCGGTAAAATCTTCCTTCGAACGTACACTTTCCAGGTCCGCTGAAGCAAAGAACTGGTCCGGGATTGAATCCATGCAGGCGGAGGGGCAGACGCTGAAAATCAGAACAGCAAAACCGGTGGCCGGACTACCTGGCGTGTTGTGCGATCCCCGGTTCACTGTCATTGACACGTACGTAAAAGACCGGGACATCATGAAAATGGGGCCGGTCTGTACGGGTCCCTATATAGTTAAGTCTTTCTCACGGGAAAAAGCGGTGCTGGAAGCCAATCCCAATTACTGGGATGGCCCGGTACCTTTTAAAGGACTGGAGATTCCTGCTATAAATGATCCGGTAGCCCGGGCCATGGCTTTACAAAAAGGGGAAGTGGATGTTGCCGCAGACATTTCTTCCGGCGACCTTGCGTTATTTAAGGATTCGCAAAAATATCGCGTCAGTGAAATTTCCTCACTTCGTTCCGTTCTGGCGCGGCTGAATATGCGAGAGGGAAAGCCCTTGTCAGATAAAAAAATCAGGGAAGCCCTGACTGCCTGTCTCGACCGGTCCGGCTACTGCAAAGTGCTGTTAAGGGACACCTTCGTTCCCGGGGGCCCGGTCTTGGCGCCTGCCCTGGGTTATGGCTATGAGGAACTGATTAAACTGCCTGCCTGTCAGCGTGATGTGGAAAAATCGAAAAAATTGCTGAAGGAAGCGGGCTATAAAGATACTAACGGCGACGGGATCGTGGATAAAGACGGAAAAAATCTGGTGCTTGATTTTGCCATCTACACAAACCGTGCGGAGCTGCCGTTGTTTGCGGAGGCTGTAAAGTCGGACGCCAGGAAGGTGGGCATCCAGATCAATGTGAAAGCCGCTGACTACACTGCTGTGGAACAACTGGGCAAAACCGGCAATTGGGATATGCTGATCAGTGACAGTATGACAATCCGGGCCGGCAGTCCGGCCCATTATCTGGATATGTACTGGAGATCCGGTTACAATGGAAACAAATTGCAGAATTCCTCCGGCTACAGTAATCCGGAATACGATGCCTTAAGCGACGGGCTGGCAATGGAACCGGATCCGGAAAAACAGAAACATACGCTCATTGCCATGCAGAAAATTTTGCTGGAAGATACAGCAGCAATTGTTTTCGGTTATCCCAAAACAAATATCATCAGCAGAGCAGAAATTACCGGCGCGGATATCATGCCCTGTGATTACTACTGGATTACCAGGGACTGGAAGCGAAAAGCGGCTCCTAAAAAATAATAAAACGCGTTGCGGACTGAATCCGTAACGCGTTTTCTCTTGCCGTTTTACGACGTATTCGTATTAATTATATTCTGTCTGTGTATCTTAAACCCTGCTGTGACCGGTCTTTCCTGAAAGGCTGTGAATCCTTATTTACAGGAAAGGACGTGTCAGGTCATTTACAATTTCGCCGGCGATGATCAGTCCTGCCACGGAAGGAACAAAAGCCGTTGATCCGGGAATGCTGCGTTTGCCTGCCGGGATTTCTTCTGCTTCTGTCAGGGGCGTGCAGGAATCAGTGCTGTTTTCGTTTCTATCTTGTATTGGGCGGATCGGTTTTTCTTCGGAATATACAACTTTCAGAGAATCGATTCCTCTGTTCCTGCATTCTTTGCGCATGACTTTCGCCAGAGGGCACACTGAAGTTTCGTAAATATCGGCAATTTTAAACAGGGACGGGTTTGTTTTATTCCCGGCACCCATGCTGGAGATAACAGGTACGCCGGCATTTTTGGCATTTTGGATGATGGCAAGTTTTCCCGTTACCGTGTCAATGGCGTCTACCACGTAATCGTATTCCTTCATGTGGAACTGATTTTCTGTTTCCGGCAGGTAAAATACTTTATAAGTCCTTACGTTGCAGTCGGGATTAATATCCGCTATGCGCTGTTCAGCCACGTCGACCTTATACATGCCTATGGTTTTGTGGGTCGCGATGATCTGGCGGTTGATATTTGTCAGGCTGACCCGGTCATGGTCGATCAGGTCCAGGGCGCCGATACCGGACCGGGCCAGTGCTTCTGCAACGTAGCCCCCGACGCCTCCGATACCGAAAATGGCCACGCGGCAGGAAGCCAGGTGATCCATGGCTCTTTTCCCGTACAGTAATTGGGTTCTTGAAAACTGGTTTATCATCGGTTGTACTCCCTTAAGGATAAAATAATCAAGCATAGTTCCTTTTCCTAAGTTGAATACAGTATAGCACGATACGGAATTCTTTTAAACCGGAAAAAACAGCACGTAAAAAATTTCCCTTTACAAAATCCCGGTGTAGTATTACAATAAAAAAGTAGGCAACAAAGGTGTTGCGGATATTTGTATCCGTAAGTCTTTGTTGCTTTTCTTTTTTTCCGGAGCGATCCGGAACGCAGTTGACAGCCGCAGGATCGAGAAGGTCATCTGGGGGGAACGCGGCTGTCCTGCAACTGCGGAAATATGAATGAAGGAGTTTTACTTATATGGCCTGGGTCAATGAGAATTACACAGCCCTGCAGGACAGTTATCTGTTTTCGCAGGTTGCCCATAAAGTGGCGGACTATTCTGCCGCACATCCGGAAACAAAGATCATCCGTCTCGGAATAGGGGATGTAACCCTTCCTCTTGCGCCTGTAGTAGTGGAGGCAATGCAGAAGGCAGCGGGAGAGATGGGGGTAAAGGAAAGCTTCCGGGGCTACGGCCCGGAGCAGGGATATGATTTCCTGCATGAAGCATTGGTGGAATATTACGCAGGATTCGGCGTTATACTGGCGTCTTCGGAAATTTTTATCAGCGACGGGGCAAAAAGCGACTGCGGCAACATTACGGATATCTTTGACGACGCAAACGTGATCCTGGTACCCGACCCGGTATACCCGGTCTATCTGGATACCAATATCATGCGGGGACGGAAGATCGTTTTCATGGAGGGAAGACCGGACAATGATTTCCTGCCTATGCCGGATCCGTCCGTAAAGGCGGATATCATTTACCTGTGCTCGCCCAACAATCCAACCGGGGCTGTTTATTCCAAGGAACAGCTAACGGAATGGGTGGCGTATGCACGTAAGCAGGATGCGGTGATCTTGTTCGATGCGGCTTATGAAGCATTTATTGATGACCCATCGCTTCCCCGGAGCATTTTTGAGATAGAAGGCGCAAAAGAATGCGCCATTGAACTGTGCTCTCTTTCTAAAACGGCGGGCTTTACCGGAACCCGCTGCGGTTACACGGTAGTGCCGCTGGAACTGAAACGTAAAACCAGGACAGGTAAGGAACTGTCGCTGAATAAAATGTGGCTGCGCCGGCAGACCACCAAATTTAACGGAGTGCCTTACATTGTGCAGCGGGGAGCGGAAGCGGTGTTTACGCCGGAAGGTCAGAAACAGTGCCGGGAAAATCTGGCATATTATAAGGAAAACGCCCGGCTGATCGGTAAGGCGCTGGAAGAAAAAGGAATTCTGTATTACGGCGGGAAGAATTCCCCGTATATCTGGATGCAGTGCCCCAAAGGCATGAAGTCCTGGGAGTTTTTTGATTACCTGCTGGAAAAGCTGGGCATCGTGGGAACTCCCGGCTCCGGCTTCGGCGCTATGGGAGAAGGCTGGTTCCGCCTGACCGCCTTTGCCGGACGGGAAGCCACGGAAGAAGCGGTGGAACGGTTCCGCCGTCTTCTGTAGTGACAAGGGTACGTTGATACATAACAGCTAAAAGCAACAAAGACGTTGCGACAGGATTGTTTCTGTCAGTCTTTGTTGCTTTTATTTTTTTGAAAAGAATCAGGGAGGTAGTTTTTATGTGTGGAATCGTTGGTTTTACAGGGGCCCAGAGCGCAGCGCCCATTTTGCTGGAGGGGTTGAAGAAACTGGAATACCGGGGATATGATTCCGCGGGGATCGCAGTCATGGCCGACAGGAAAATCGCTGTCCATAAGGTTACGGGGCGCATCTCCAATCTGTGCGAAAAAACCGGTGACGGGTCAAAGGTGCCCGGGACCACAGGGATCGGGCATACCCGCTGGGCGACCCATGGAGCGCCCACGGAAGAAAACGCCCATCCCCATCTGAGTAATGACGGGAAATTTGCGGTGGTGCACAACGGTATCATCGAAAACTATATGTCCCTGCGGGAAGAGCTGATCCGGGACGGATACCATTTTGAAAGTGAAACGGATACAGAGGTTATCGTCCATCTTATCGAAATGTTTTACCGGGGCGATGTGCGGGAGGCGCTGATCAAGACTACCAACCGGCTTCGGGGGTCCTATGCCCTGGGTGTGATCTGTTCTGAGGAACCGGGAAAGATTTACGCGGTGCGGGAGGCCAGCCCCCTGATCCTGGGTATCGGGCTTGGGGAAAATTATTTTGCCTCTGACGTGACTGCACTGGTGAACCATACCCGTAATGTCATTTACCTGGAAGACGGGGAATTCGCGGAACTGTCAGAAGACGCGATCCGTATTTTTGACTGCACCGGCCAGGTCATCAGCCGAAAGGCCACCCGTATATTGTGGGATGTCCAGGCTGCGGAAAAAGGCGGATACGAACATTTTATGCTGAAAGAGATCATGGAGCAGCCCGGGGCAGTGAAGGCTACCATTGCGCCACGTATTAAAAATGGCGCCATTGAGTTTGAAGAAATGGGCCTGTCGGTTGCGGAAATCAAAAACATCCGCAACATTATCATTACAGCCTGCGGTTCGGCTTATTATGCAGGCTGTGCGGGAAAATACGCTATCGAACGCCTGTCCCGCATCCCGGTTGATGTGGAACTGGCAAGCGAGTTGCGTTACAGCGACCCGCTGATCGACGAGCACACGCTGCTGATCGTGATCTCCCAGTCAGGGGAAACGGCAGATACCATCGCGGCCATGAAGGAATGTAAAGATAGAGGCGCCAAGGCCCTGGCCATCGTGAATGTGGTAGGCAGTTCGGTTGCAAAACTTGCGGATTACACGGTGTATACCTGGGCGGGACCGGAAATAGCCGTTGCAACCACAAAAGGATATACTACCCAGGTGACGGTCCTGTATATGCTGGCAGTTTTTTTGGGGGATAAGCTGGGACTGATCGGAAACCGGAAAACACAGATGATCCACAGCTTGCAGTCATTGCCCCGCCAGATCCAGCAGGCCTTCGACCTGAACTCTTCGATTCCTGCATTGGCAAAAAAATACCATGCCAGCAAATCGCTGTTTTTCATCGGCAGGAATACAGATTATGCGGTGGCCCTGGAAGGCGCCTTAAAAATGAAGGAGATCTCCTATCTCCATGCAGAGGCCTACGCGGCCGGAGAGCTGAAGCACGGCACCATCGCCCTGATCGAGGAACACCAGCCCGTCATCGCCCTTTGCTGTAATCCTTCTATTATGGAAAAGACGCTGAGCAACATCGTGGAAGTAAAATCCCGCGGGGCGGAGGTGCTGGCCCTGACCTTCCGGAACAATCATAAGATCCTGTCTGTGGCGGATGATCTGCTGTTTGTGCCAGACATCGATCCCCTGTTTTCCGCCGTGGTGGAAATTGTGCCGCTGCAGCTGCTGGCCTATTATGTTGCGAAAGAAAACGGATGCGACATTGACAAGCCGAAGAACCTTGCCAAGTCAGTAACAGTAGAGTAAAAATAAAGGAAAGTGAGGAAAAGAACATGATGAACGTCCCAAAATTATTTGGCAGTCTTACATTTAATGAACGGGTGATGAAGGACCGGCTTCCGGCTAAAACCTTTGCCACGTTTCGTAAGATGGTGGAGGAAGGACTGCCCCTGACAAGGGAACTGGCCGATATGATGGCCTACGCCATGAAGGACTGGGCACTGGAAAACGGTTGCACCCATTTTACCCACTGGTTCCAGCCTATGACAGGGATTACGGCGGAAAAGCACGACAGCTTCATTGCTCCGGCAGCGGACGGACGGGTCATCATGGATTTTTCCGGCAAAGATCTGATCCAGAGTGAACCGGATGCTTCCAGTTTTCCCTCCGGCGGCTTGCGGGCGACCTTCGAAGCCCGGGGATATACGGCATGGGATCCCACCAGTTATGCCTTTATCAAAGATGATTGCCTTTATATTCCTACCGCTTTCTGCTCCTACACCGGGGATGTGCTGGATAAAAAGACGCCCCTTTTGCGTTCCATTACTGTATTAAGCGAAGCGGCGAAACGACTGCTGGCCATTCTTGGTATCCATACGGAAAAAGTGATCACCAATGTGGGACCGGAACAGGAATATTTCCTGGTAGATAAGGCCATGTGGGAGAAACGGAAGGATCTGGTATTTGCCGGCCGGACCCTGTTTGGCGCCAGACCTCCCAAAGGACAGGAGATGGAAGACCATTATTTTGGCGCCATCAAGCCAAGAGTGAAAGCTTTTATGGCAGAACTGGATGAAGAACTGTGGAAGCTGGGAATCCCGGCCAAGACGGAGCATAACGAAGTGGCCCCTGCCCAGCACGAACTGGCTCCTGTTTATACATCGGTGAACCTGGCCTGCGATTATAACCAGCTGACCATGGAATTCATGAAACGTATTGCACTAAAACACAATATGGTCTGCCTGCTGCACGAGAAACCTTTTGACGGTGTAAACGGAAGCGGAAAGCATAACAACTGGTCCTTATCCACGCTGGAAGGGAAAAACCTGCTGGATCCCGGAAAGGACGCATACCACAATAATCAGTTCCTGCTTTTCCTGGCGGCCATCATCAAAGGCGTGGATGAATATCAGGATGCGCTGCGGGGAACGGTGGCCAGCGCAGGCAACGATCACCGGTTAGGGGCAAACGAAGCGCCGCCTGCCATTGTCAGTATCTTCCTTGGGACAGAGCTGACCGGTGTGCTGGAAGCCATTGCTTCCGGACAGGAGTTCAAAGCAAACGGTCATATCCAGATGAAACTCAGCGGCAATACACTGGCTGCGGTCAGCAAGGATAACACGGACCGCAACCGGACTTCGCCGTTTGCTTTTACGGGCAATAAATTTGAATTCCGCATGGCCGGTTCCCAGGCCAGCCTGGCCTGTCCCAACGCATACCTGAACACCATCGTGGCGGAAGAACTGGGGTGGGTGGCAGATAAGCTGGAAGGCACTGCACCGGAAGAACTGGATAAGGCCGTTAAGAATTTGGTAAAAGAAATCTATCTGGCCCACAAGCGCATCGTATTCAACGGCAACGGCTACACCGATGACTGGGTTGAGGAAGCGGCACAGCGCGGGTTGTATAATAACAAATCCACGCCGGAAGCCCTGGCCTGCATGACCAGTAAGAAGAATATAGACCTGGTGGTGAAGCACGGCATCTTTACCAAAGCGGAAGTGCTGTCCCGTTGCGAGATCCAGTACGAGCTGTACAACAAGACGCTGAACATTGAAGCGCTGACCATGCTGGATATGCTTCATAAAGATCTGTTGCCTGCTGCACAGAAGTATCTGAAAGACCTGTCTGTAACTGCAGTAAATGAAAAAGAGCTGGGACTGAAACCGGATGTGGCATTTTTGAAAAAGCTGCAGGAAGCCACGGCGGCTATGTATAAAGACGGCGAAACCCTGGCGAAAGAACTGGTCAATGCGGAAGGCATCGAAGACCAGAAGAAGGCCAGCGCAGCGTATCATAACAAAGTACTGTCTGCCATGGAGGCGCTGCGGGCAAGCGGCGACGCGGTAGAGGCCATGCTTGGCAAGGAATATCTGCCCTATCCTACATATGGGGAATTGCTGTTCGGTATCAACAGCTGAAAAATAAGAAGGCAGCACAGTGTTTTCGATCTGTGCTCCCCTGAACGAAAAAACGGACAAAACCGTTTACATACTCCTCCAAATTGAACAACACTGTCGGGAAGACGCACCCCGGCAGTGTTGTCATTTTTGTACTCAAACCATTGGCTACGGCAGTCTAATAATTGAAAAAGCAATTATAAAACCGTAATAGGGAAGGCAACGCAAAACCGTCATGGATTGCTATTTCATGGATTTATTCGTCTGTGGCTTCGAAACTCGGGACTTCGTCCCTCAAACAGTCTCGCCACAACGACGAATTTCATCTCATGAAATTACGCAATCCCCTCCTATGTTTTGCTTATGCCTTCCCCTTGCAGTTTAAAAAGTTGTATCTATACACTTATTTTGCGTCAATCGTTGAAATCCCCATGGTCACTTCTTCCAGTACATCCAGCAGCATCCGCACTGTGTCAAGGGAAGTGAGCATCACTGCGTTATTCTGTGCAGCGACCTGCCGGATGGCAACGCCGTCCCCATAGTGTATGCCGGAAAGGATGGCCCGGGTATTGATGACATAACTGACGTACCCTGCACGTATCGAATCCAGAATTTCCTGGCTTCCTTCGCTTGGCTTATGACGTATCCGGGTACGGATGCCATGCTGTTTCAGTACTTCCCCTGTTAAAGTAGTGGCTTCGATGTTGAATCCCATATTGTAGAAACGGCGGATCAGCGGCACTGTCTCTTCTTTATCTTCATCGGCCACGCTGACTACGACGGTGCCGTAGTTTTTCAGTGTCAGGCCGGAGGCGATCAGCGCTTTGTATGCGGCCCGGTGCAGTTTATCATCGTAGCCGATGGCTTCCCCGGTGGATTTCATTTCCGGTGAAAGATAGGCATCCATACCCCGGAGCTTGGAGAAGGAAAAGGCGGGAACTTTGACATAATATCGCGTTTTCTCTTTGGGGTACCGTTCCGTGATCCCCTGTTCCCGCAGGGAGACCCCAAGGATAGCCAACGTGCCCATATCGGCCAGGCTGTAACCTGTAGCTTTTGACAAAAAGGGAACCGTGCGGGAGGAACGGGGATTAACTTCGATGACATAGACCTGGTTATTTGTGTCCACGATATACTGGACGTTGAACAATCCGATAATACCGATGCCCAGTCCCAGTTTTTCCGTATAATCCAGTATCGTTTCCTTCACGTTTTCGGAAAGGCTGTAGGATGGATATACGCTGATAGAGTCGCCGGAATGGACACCGGTCCGTTCCACCAGTTCCATGATGCCGGGGACGAAGACATGTTCTCCGTCGCAGACCGCATCTACTTCTACTTCTTTGCCCCGGATATATTTATCTACAAGCACGGGTTTGTCTTCATCTACTTCTACTGCGGTTTTCAGATAGTCCCCCATATCCTTTTCTTTTCCCACAATCTGCATAGCCCGGCCGCCCAGGACAAAGCTGGGGCGTACAAGAACCGGAAATCCGATCTGGCGGGCTGCTTCCAGCCCTGCTTCAATGGTCGTGACGGCCTGCCCCGGAGGCTGGGGGATGCCCAGTGAAAGCAGAAGTTTTTCGAAGGAGTCCCGGTTTTCTGCACGGTCTATGGCATCGCAGTCTGTGCCGATGATCTTTACGCCCCGTTCACGCAGTGGTTCGGCCAGATTGATGGCTGTCTGTCCGCCCAGGGTAGCAATGACGCCGTCGGGCTTTTCCATCTCGATGATATTCATTACATCTTCCGGGCAGAGAGGCTCGAAGTACAGTTTGTCGGAACAGGTATAGTCGGTGGAAACGGTTTCCGGGTTATTGTTGATGATGATGGCTTCATAACCCGCTTTTTGGATGGTCCGGACCGCGTGGACGGTGGAATAGTCGAATTCAACGCCCTGCCCGATACGGATGGGGCCGGCTCCCAGCACGACAATTTTTTTCCGTGAAGAAATACGGGATTCATTCTCTTCTTCGTATGTAGAATAAAAGTAGGGGATGTAACTTTCAAATTCCGAGGCACAGGTATCGATCATTTTATAAACCGGTGTGATTCCGTTACGGCAGCGCAGTTCATAAATGTTCCGTTCCGATCTGTTCCACAGCAACGCGATTTCTTTGTCGGAAAAGCCTGTTCTCTTTGCGCTGTGCAATACTTGCAGATCATCCGGATGGCTGCGGATTTCGGTCTCCAACGCGACGATATTACGAATTTTCCGCAGGAAGAACCGGTCGATTGCCGTCTGGCCGGCAATGGTGTCCTCATTACAGCCCAGGCGGAACAGTTGCGCGATAGCATAGATCCGGTCGTCGGTCCCGATGCGTATGTAGTTGAGCAAGTCTTGTTCCGGTACAGCGTCAAATTTCGGCAAATGGATGTGAAAAGTGCCAATCTCCAAAGAGCGGATGCCTTTCAGCAGGCTTTCCTCAAAGGTCCGGCCAATGCTCATCACTTCCCCGGTAGCTTTCATCTGGGTGGAAAGGGAGTTATTTGCGTCTGAGAATTTATCGAAGGGGAAACGGGGCAGTTTTGTTACCACGTAATCCAGCGCCGGCTCAAAAGAGGCCGGGGTATTGGCAATCTGAATCTCGTCCAGGGTCATGCCGATGCCGATTTTGGCGGAGACGCGGGCAATGGGATAGCCGCTTGCCTTGGATGCAAGGGCGGAGGAACGGGAGACCCGGGGATTTACTTCGATGAGATAATACTGGAAAGAGTTTGGGTCCAGTGCAAACTGTACGTTGCACCCGCCTTCGATCTTCAGTGCCCGGATAATTTTCAGGGCACTGTCCCGCAGCATATGATATTCCTTGTTGGTCAGGGTCTGGGAAGGGCAGACTACAATGGAGTCGCCAGTGTGGATGCCAACGGGATCCAGGTTTTCCATATTGCATATGGTAATGGCTGTATCATTCCGGTCCCGCATCACTTCGTATTCGATTTCCTTAAAGCCCCGGATGCTTTTTTCAATCAGTACTTCCCGGACGGGGGAGAGGGAAAGGGCATGTTTCATCAGAGGCAGGAATTCCGCCTCGTTTTCCGCAAAACCGCCGCCGGTTCCCCCCAGGGTGAAAGCCGGACGTAATACCACAGGGTAGCCGATCTTTTCAACGACCTTCAGTCCCTCTTCAAGGGAACTGGCGATGTCAGAAGGCAGCACCGGTTCATTAAGTTTAGTACACAGTTCCTTGAAGAGTTCCCGGTCTTCCGCCTGTTCGATGGAATGGCTGTCGGTACCCAGCAGTTCCACATGGCACTCAGCCAGTATACCTTTCTTCTCCAGCTGCATGGCAAGGTTCAGACCGGTCTGTCCGCCGATGCCCGGAAGGATTGCATCCGGTCGTTCGTAGCGGATGATCTTAGCAATGTATTCCAGTGTCAGGGGTTCCATATAGACCTTATCGGCGATGCTGGTATCGGTCATAATGGTGGCGGGATTGGAGTTGCATAGGATGACTTCGTATCCTTCTTCTTTCAGGGCCAGGCAGGCCTGGGTTCCGGCGTAATCAAATTCTGCTGCCTGCCCGATGACAATAGGGCCGGACCCTATGACAAGAATCTTTCTGAGGTCTGTTCTTTTAGGCATGGCGTCCCCCTTCTTTCTCCATCATACGGATAAACTCATCAAACAGATAGACGCTGTCCTGGGGACCCGGAGCGCTTTCCGGGTGATACTGTACGCTGAACACCTTGTCCTTTTTGCTGGCAACTCCTTCCACGGTATGGTCCAGCAGGTTCACATGGGTGACCGATAAAGGCGTATGGGCAAGGCTGTCTCTGTCCACTGCATAGGAATGGTTTTGCGAAGTGATTTCAATCCGTCCTGTCAGGAGATTTTTTACCGGATGATTGCCTCCCCGGTGTCCGAATTTCAGCTTGTATGTTTTGGCGCCACAGGCCAGAGAGATAATCTGGTGACCCAGGCAGATGCCAAACAGGGGGGCGGAGCCTATCAGTGTACGGATCGTTTTGATGGTCTGGGGCACATCTGTGGGATCGCCGGGCCCGTTGGAAATAAAAATCCCGTCCGGATGAATGGCTGAAATTTCTTCCGCAGAGGTATTCCAGGGCACAACAGTTACTTTGCAGCCGCGCCGGTTCAGGGAACGCACAATGTTCAGCTTCATGCCGCAGTCGATGGCTGCCACATGAAACTGTTCCTTCTCTGCATGGGATACCCATGCATTTTTGCAGCTGACGCGGGATACGGCGTCTGTAGGAAGTTCATAATCCCTTATAATGCGAAGACCTTCTTCCAGCGGGGTGGAAGCGGATGTGATCAGAGCCTTGCAGCTGCCGAAGTCGCGAATCCTCCGGTTCAGTTTGCGGGTGTCGATACCCTGTATTCCCGCAATGTCATACTTCTTCATGACGGAATCCAGTGTAGCTGCACTGCGAAAATTCGAAGGCTCGTCGTTGTATTCCCGAACAATAAGCGCTCCCATACCCGGAGTGCAGGATTCGTAATCGTCTTCCGCCATACCGTAGTTGCCGATCAGCGGATAGGTCATCACCACTGCCTGATCGGTATAGGACGGGTCAGACAGAATTTCCTGATATCCTGCCATGGAGGTGTTGAAAACGATTTCCAATACGCGCTGCCCTGTGGCGCCGAAAGTGTATCCGTAATATTCCTGCCCGTTTTCCAGAATGATTTTCCGGTTAAAATCCATTGTCATAACTGACGCCTCGTTTTTCTTTTCTAAGGAAACACTGATTAAATGAGTTTGTGCGCTTGCCGAGGGCTTTTTGCGAATGACAAGGAAGTGGCTCGAAGGCGCAGCGGGGCTGCGTCAAGAGACAGTTTACAAACAAAAAAAATAAAGGCGCCTATCACCGCACCTTGCAGCACGGCAATAAACGCCTTTGTTATCTATGAAATTTTAACATTCTGATCGGATTTTGTCAAACTGAAAGCGAATAAAAATTCACTTTCTGCTTTTCTTTTTTTCGGTTTCTTTTTCGTGTATCTCTGCGCTGGCAATGACGGCCCTGGCTACTGCCTTCAGGGAAAGCCGGCGGTCCATGCTCAGTTTCTGCATGGCACGGAAGGCGTCTTTTTCCGAAAATTTATACTGATCCATCAGGATACCTTTGGCTCTGTCCAGCAACTTCCGTGTTTCCAAATCGTCCTTGGCTTTGTCCAGTTCAGAATTTAACCGCTGGAACGCGGCAAACCGGTGGATCGCGATTTCTATGGCAGGGAAGAGCTCTTCTTCCCGGATGGGTTTTACCAGATAGGCAAATACGCCGGAATCAGTGGCCTGCTGCACGATTTCACGCTGGCTGTAGGCTGTCAGAAGAAGCACCGGCGCCAGTTTCTCGTCGCCAATGATCCGGGCCGCTTCCAGTCCGTCCATTTCCGGCATTTTCACGTCCATAATCACCAGGTCAGGCTTTTTCTGTTTTGTTATGTCTATGGCAACTTTCCCGTTTTCCGCTTCGCCTATTACGGTGTGGCCTGCTCCTTCCAGCATTTCCCGCAGGTCAAGGCGCAGTAACGCTTCATCGTCTGCTATCAGGATCTTTAACGGTTTCACACATACCCCTCCGTAACAAAATAGTAATCCGTATTGTATCACCGTTTACTTAACAATTGCGCACGCTTATTAAATCCACGTTTCCTTATAAAAGAAAACGTACCTTTGCAACAGTCCCTTTGCCTTTTGGACGGGGCTCCAGGCTGAATGTGCCCTTCAAATCTGACTGAACTACCGTCTGGACGATCTTTAATCCAAGACTCTGGGTCTTATGCAGGTCAAAACCCCGGGGCAGGCCTTTGCCGTTATCTTCAACCTGCAGCAGCAAGGCAGTATCGTTTCCTTTTTTCATGCCGGCAGACAGTCCTGCGTTTCCTGTGTCTAAAGAGTTGTCAGAACGTATTCCGTTTTGGTTCAGCCGTGTAATCGTTGCAGTCAGTTTACCGCGTTTCTTATTTTCAAAACCATGTTCAAGAGCGTTTTGCAGCAGTTCGTTTAATACCAGGGCAAGGCTTGCGGCCTGCTGGGAGGGCAGCCGCAGATCGTCGGCGGAAAAATTCATCTCAAGTTCCAGGTCCGGGGCTTTCATGCTGCTCATGACGGTTCGGAAAATACCGTTGCCCAGCTGGTTGATATCTACAGTCTCTGTGCCCTGTCCGGAAAGGTATTCGTGGACCAGGGCAATGCTGCTGATGCGGTTGATAGAATCCCGCAGTACGAACCGGGTTTCCTCTGATGCTGCCCGGCGTTGTTCAAGGCGCAGGAGGCTGGCAATGGTCTGCAGGTTGTTCTTGACCCGGTGATGGATCTCACGGATCACAGCGGCTTTTACCCGCAGTTCTTCGTCTTTCAGCTTCAGCTGCGTCACGTCTTCGATGACGGCGATAATACGTTTTATGTTACCGTCTACCTGCAGCGGGATAAAGCGGCAGTCAAGGAAAAGGCCTTTTTGTTGCAGTTCCTCTTCTTCGGCGGCTCCTGTCCGCAGCACATTGTCGATGCCATTCCAGTTGATTTCCGGGTTGGTGGTATAGCGTCCTACCAGGGAACCGACCCCCAGTACCCGGTAAATATGCCGGGCCGCGTTGTTGGCTGCCAGTATACGCCGGTCTTCCGCATTTACCAGTACCAGCCCGTCGATGCTGGACAGACGGCGGTAACAGAGGTTGGATGCGTAATCTGTTCTGCTGCCCCGCAGAAAATCCATGGTAGTATCCCAAAATACCACGTCGGCCTCCCGGTCTTCAAAAGCGGCGGCTGCAAAGCACCGGTTTTCTGCGTCAAAGATGGGATATACTTTCAGGCGCGCAAACTGTCCGGCAGAAAATTCCCGGAACCCTTCCGTTACAGTTTTTTCCTCCAATGCCCGGGTTACCAGAGGCTCATCCTCTGCCCGTGTGATCTCTTCCGGTTCGGAATTTTCCGAGCGGGTAAGGGGCTCGGCCTGGTCGAACACACTTAAAAAGACGATTCCCCTGCTGGTGTTTAGGTCAGAGCCTGTATCCTGTCCTGCAGCAATATAGGCGAATTGCCGACTACGGTCCAGCGGCAGGATCAGGGAGATTTTCGCCTGGGCCAGATCGGCTGCCAGGCCCAGGTTGCTGCGCATGCCGTCCAAAATATCCCATTGTTCCTGTGTCAGTTGTTTAATCATCATAACCTACCTTGCTTAAATAAAAAAGCAGGCAAAGGCATGGCGGTCTTTGTCTGCTTTGACATTCTTTATGTTACTGTAACACGAAGAAGGATGATTGTCAATTATCCTTTTGGAAAACAAAGCAAAACCCCCTGCAGATATTTAGCCTGCAGGGGGCTCGGTAAACGGTTTAATTATTTTTTAGCTTTTTTAGCAGCTTTCTTTTTGGGTTTGGCATTAACAGCGTCTTTAAAAGCTTTGCCTGCTTTGAAAGCGGGAACGGTTGCAGCAGCAATTTTGATGTCTTTCCCGGTCTGCGGGTTTTTGCCGGTGCGGGCAGCGCGTTCGCGGGCTTCAAAAGTACCAAAGCCGATTAACTGAACTTTGCCTTTTTTAGCAACTTCGGCAACGGTAACTTCGGTAATTGCCTTTAATGCTTTTTCAACGTCTTTCTGGGTCAGTCCGGTTGCTTCAGCAACAGCTACAACAAGTTCTTTTTTGTTCATGATGAAAGCTCCTTTATAAAAAATTTTTTGCAAAGGCGCACCACGCCTGTATTTATAATTATAATAGCAGTGTTTATGCGGCCTTGCAAGCTTTCGTCAACAATAAATTGTGAACTTTTTGTAAACTTCTTGGAAAAAACCCTTGATGTTGTGCCAGATATGGCTGAAAGGTGAAAAAAGGCGGCATATTCAGTTTTCAGGCCTGCTTTTTTTGCAAAAAATGGATTGTTTTTCAAAAACAGTTTTAAAAACAGGATCCCATCAGGAACAAGAAACGGCTGCGCCGTAAAATACAGCACAGCCGTTTATATTTATTATAGAATTTACAGCCTTACCATATCCCTTGTGATTTCAGCTAACGTATGGGCGCCACACATTTCCATGGTGTCTTCCAGTTCCGCCGCCAGCTTTTGCGTCAGTATATGCACGCCTTCCGCGCCTGCGCCGTATACCGCGGTAACATAGGGGCGGGCGATGATGACGGCGTCCGCGCCGATGGCCAGGGCTTTGAAGATGTCCACGCCGGACCGGATACCGCCGTCTACCAGAATTTTCATGCTTCCCTGTACTGCGTCAACGATTCCCGGAAGCACTTCCGCTGTGGCCGGACACTGGTCCAGCACTCTGCCTCCGTGATTGGAAACTACAATGGCAGAGGCGCCGGCTTCTTTTGCTTTCAGGGCGCCTTTTACGGTCATGATGCCTTTCACGATAAAGGGCAGGCCGGCGTTACGAATGATTTCAGCCAGCTCTTCCGTTGACTTGGACCCGGCGGAGGTGTTCAGCTTTTTCAGGAAGGGGAGCCCGGCCCCGTCTACGTCCATGGCGCAGGCAAAGGCTCCGCTGTCTTTTACGAAGGCGAACTTTTCCGTCAGGGTTTCCGGTCCCCAGGGCTTTACTGTAGGAATCCCTATGCCGCCGGCCTTTTTAATGGCGTTGCAGGCAGCTGCCATAACGGTAGGGTCGGCTCCGTCGCCGGTCATGGCTACGATGCCTGCTTCAGCGCAGCCGGAGACAAGGGCGTCGTTATAAGTAATATCCGAATAGGCGTCGCTGTAATGGAGGCCTACCAGACCCACCGGCCCGGCAATAATGGGGTAGGCCAGCTTCTGGCCGAAAAATTCCAGGCTCATGTCCACCGGACGTTTTTCTGTCAGGGTGTCCATGTTGATGCGGATCTCTTTCCATTTATCGTAGTTGCGGATAGCTGTGTCCCCAATGCCTTTGGCCCCGGGGCCCGGCATTTTGCTGCCGCAGGCCCGGCCGTTGCAGACCAGGCAGCCTTTACATATTTCGCCCAGCCTGGGGCGGGCCGCTTCCATCAGCTCTTTGTAATCCATGATGCTTCCTCCCTCATTTGCGTATCGGTAAAATTTCCAGCCAGTAGCCGTCCGGGTCATTGATAAAGTAAATGCCCATCATAGGGTTCTCATAGCAGATGCAGCCCATCTTTTTGTGTTTTTCATGCATCGCTTCATACTCATCTGTAACAAAGGCCAGATGGAATTCGTTTTCCCCCAGGTTATAGGGCTCTTTCCGGTCTTTCAGCCAGGTCAGCTCCAGGGTGTGGGGCGTCTGGCCGTTATCCCCCAGATAGACTAACGTGAAATCCGGCTTCTCAACCCGGCGTACCTCTGTCAGGTTCAGGGCTTCTTTGTAAAACGCCATGCTCTTTTCCAGATCCAGCACATTGAAATTGTTGTGGGCAAATCGGATCATATCGGTTCCCTCCATACATTTCAAAATAAAATGACAGGCATTTCTTCCGGGAACCGGAGATTATCTCTGTCTCGTCAGAAATGACTTGAAACGGGATGCTGTTTTACCGGCATCCCGTTTCATCATTATATCATATATATTATATTTTTACACTTATATATTTTTTACGCTGAAACTGTTATCTTACAAGTATTTATGGAAGAAGGCTTCGATTTTGTCGAAGGGGATGATATCCATACGGTCGTACAGGTCGGTGTGGCTGGCTCCCGGGATGATCATCAGTTCCTTGTTGTCCCCTTTCAGTTTTTTGAATGCATCTTCCCCGAAGTAACGGGAATGGGCCTTTTCCCCGTGGATGACCAGGACGGCGTTGCGGATCTCACCGGCGTAGGTCAGCTGGGGCATGTTCATGAAGGAAAGGGCGCTGGTCACGTTCCAGCCGCCGTTGGAGTTCAGGGAGCGTTTGTGGTATCCCCGGGGCGTTTTGTAATAGTCCCAGTAATCGCTGAAGAATTTCGGCTCTGCGGGACGTTCTTCCGGAAGACCGCCGGCCAGCTTATAGCTTCCGTTTTTATAATCTTCGGTACGCTGTGCATTCATGGCTTCCCGGGCTTTGTAACGGGCCTCTTCGTCCATGGCGTCAAAATAGCCGTTGGCGGTTACCCGGCTCATGTCGTACATGGTGGAGATGACGGACGCTTTGATGCGGGTGTCCATGGCCGCTGCGTTCAGGGCCAGGCCGCCCCAGCCGCAGATGCCGATGATGCCGATATGATTGGGGTCTACATTATCCTGGGTGGAAAGGAAATCAACGGCTGCGGAAAAATCTTCCGTGTTGATGTCGGGGGAAGCCACATAACGGGGGGTGCCGCCGCTTTCCCCGGTGAAGGAGGGATCGAAGGCGATGGTAAGGAAGCCCCGCTCTGCCATGGTTTGGGCGTACAAACCGCTGCTCTGTTCCTTCACTGCACCGAAGGGGCCGGCCACTGCCAGGGCAGGGAGTTTTTTGCCGTCGCTGTTTTTCGGAATGTACATATCTGCCGCCAGAGTGACGCCATAACGATTGTGAAAAGTAATTTTTTTATGATCTACCCTATCGCTCAGGGGGAAGACTTTATCCCATTTTTCTTCTAACTGCAATTTCTGTTCGGTCTGCATAATGGCTCCTTTCGCGGTTTCTGTATTTTTGGCCTGGGTTTTGTCGGCTGCCAGGGCACTGCCTGTGAAGGTCATGAGGCCCACAAGTATTGCGGCCAGTAACTTTTTGTTCAGCTTCATAAGTTTCTTCCTTTCTGCCAGATGCGCTAAGTTACTTCTCTTTGGTCAGTTAATCCAATCAATTCCTAAAATGACTTTAAATTTACTTCATTTCGTTGCCGCTTTTATAAAAATGCTCCGTTGCAGACCTGGATGACCTGGCCCTTTACGTGTTTTCCCATATCGGAAGCCAGGAACAGGCAGGCATTGGCCTGGTCCATGGGATCGCATTCAGGCCCGGGGGAATATACAAAATGTTTGCTGTATTCCAGCATTTTTGCGCCGCCGGGCTGTTCCCCGGCTTTGTTGGCCAGATGGGCCGGGGTTACGGTAGCGCCCGGTGCGATGGCATTGATGCGGATGTTAGTGTTGATAAGGCGCATGGCAACATTTTTCGTCAGCGTATTGATGGCGCCTTTGGAGGAGGTGTAGGCGGCGCCGCAGAATGGACGGGTGCCGTTGACGGAGGAAATGTTGATGATGCAGCCTTCATTCTTCGGAAGAAATACTTTCAGCGCTTCCCGGATGAACCGGAAAGGACCGAACACATTGGTCTGATATACATGTTCCAGCCATTCGTCATCGGTTTCATCGATCATTTTCTGCTCGCCGATGGCTGCGTTGTTGATGACGATGTCCAGGTCGCCGTAGGTGTTCAGTGCGGTCTGGATTACGTTTTTCACATCTTCCAGATTTTTATTGTCCGCTACTACGCCGGTCACTTCCAGTCCCTGTTCTTTTAAACGGCTGACCGCTGCGTCTAATTTTTCTTTACCCCTTGCGGTCATAATAACTTTTGCCCCTTCTTTTGCAAAAAGTTCCGCCATGGTTTCTCCCATGCCGTAGCTTGCGCCGGATACGATGGCAACTTTTCCTTCCAGCATTTTTTCTTTCATGATTTGTATTCTCCTGTCTTTTAATTTTGAATGTAGTTTATTGTTCCTGTCAACATTATAAAAAGATGGTCCGGAAATGTCTAATACTTAGAAATTATTTTCAGATATGCCTGTTTTCTATTTTTGTGTTATACTTAAAAAGTGATATTTATTTAAAATAATTTCAAGTTAGAAAATGCAAGAAATTTACTGTAATAGGAGGCACCATTGTGGAAATTCGTGTACTGCGTTACTTTCTTGAAACTGCCAGGGAGGGAAACATTACCCGTGCGGCAGAACGGCTTCACGTTACCCAGCCCACTATGTCCAGACAGTTAAAAGATATGGAGGAAGAACTGGGAGTAAAGCTGTTTATACGAACCAATTATGCACTGCGGCTGACCGAGGCCGGGATGCTGCTGCGCAAACGGGCGGAAGATATCCTGGATCTGGTGGATAAGACGGAGTCGGAATTTAAAACGATGGACGACAGGATTGGGGGCGAAATTTTTGTGGGCTGCCCGGAGGCGGACTCTTTTAAATATTTTGCCAGAGCGTTAAAGCGGGTGCAGCAGCAACACGCCGGTGTCCGATGTCATATTACAAGCGGGAACAGTGAAGCGGTTACGGAAAAGCTGGACAAAGGAATACTGGATTTTGCGCTGGTCATGGAATATGCGAATCCTCTCAAATACAACTGCCTTGATATTCCGGCACAGGAAACGTGGGGCGTTTTCATGCGAAAGGATTCGCCTTTGGCAAAGAAAAAAACATTGCGCCTTGCGGATTTATACGATCTGCCCCTTATCTGTTCACAGCAGAATATAGAACAGAATTTTCCTGTTTGGTTCGGGGAGAAACTGGACAGCCTGAACATTGTCGCTACCTATAACCTGTTTTATAACGCAGCTATCCTTGTAAGGGAAGGCCTGGGGTATGCAATTTCCTATGACAAAATGGCGGATACGGGAAAGGAAAGCCAGATGCTTTTTATCCCTCTGACAGACGTGCCTTTGTCGGCAATGAAGATCATCTGGAAAAAGTACCAGGTGTTTTCACCGGCGGCCTCGCTGCTTTTGAACGAACTAAAAAACGAATTCGGGAATGGAGAAAAATAGAAAATTACTATATCTTCATATGAATTTTAAGTATTAGACATTTCTGTGCCGGGTGCGTATAATTGCAATATAATACAGAAACTGGAATGTAAAGGGACGGTCGTGGCAGTGTCGGAACAAGTTGACGAAACTGTTCAAAGAATTCTATTCAGAGGTAAAGCCAAACAGAAAAGTGGTTTTTAGCCGTTCTTAACCATTTCAGCGGTTTCTGGAGAGAAAAATTATTGGAAAAAGAGGTGCATCCCAAGTGGCGAAAAAAGTGTTGATTATCAGTACCAGTTTACGGAACAACAGCAATTCGGAGAAACTGGCGGAAGCCTTTGCGGAAGGGGCAAAAGCCTCCGGCAATGAAGTGGAAATGGTTTCACTGAAAAATAAATCTATTGCTTTTTGCAAAGGCTGTTTTGCCTGCCAAAAGGTTGGGCGTTGCGTTATCAACGACGACGCCAATGCCATTACGGAAAAAATTCTGGAAGCGGACGTGGTGGTATGGGCTACGCCCATTTACTATTATGAGATGAGCGGACAGATGAAGACCATGATTGACCGTGCCAATTCCCTGTTCCCCCGGGATTATAAATTCCGGGACGTTTATCTGCTGTCGGCAGCTGCGGAAGACGAGCCTTATGTGGATGAAGGAGCGGTGAAAGGATTGCAGGGATGGATCGACTGCTTTGAAAAGGCCCGTTTTGCAGGAAAGGTGTTTGCAGGCGGTGTCACCGATCCCGGTGATATTAAAGGCAGCGCTAAGCTGGAAGAAGCTTTTGCAATGGGAAAAGCTGTTTTATAAGAAAATGCGCTAAAAAAATACCTGTAAGCATTTAAAAAGCTTCTAAAAATTATCCCTTCGTAACTTCTTTCCGGCTTCATAATCCATGGTAAATCATAGTGAATTAGAATGAATTGTGTAACATGCGAAACAGTTTTCTGTGTAAAAAAATAATTTGTAAAAATTTTCATCTTTTTGTTTGACAATCTGTTTTCTCTCTGCTATCTTTAGTCACAAGTTAATATTTTTATTTGGCTGTGAAGAGAAGAGTACGCAGAGGAAAATGCCACAGAGAGCTTTCGGTTTGGTGCAAGAAAGCGCAGGGAACTTTGCCGAAGATGGCCTTGGAGCCGGCTGGTCGAAGTAATTAAGACCGCCCGGGCGCACCCGTTACAGTGCTGGGGTATTCAAGGAGAAGTTCCCGCGTGCCCGAGAAGCTAATCTGATAAATTTATTTTTGCTGCTCGCGGTATCAGGGGAAAGAACCCGCGTACCCGAGGAGGCCGGACGTGTGAGCGTCCGGTGAATATGGGTGGTAACACGATGCCTTCGTCCCATTTGGGGCGGAGGCGTTTTTTATTTTTGTTCTCTTTCACTTACGGAAGCGAAAAATAAAATGTTACACGTTGTCGTCTTCAAATACTTTGACCATCACTTCACCAGCCGCAAGGAGGAAAAAGTTATGCCGGTAAAAATCACAAACCAGTTGTCTGCAGTAGAAAATCTGCTGCGGGAAGGAATCATTGCCATTACGGAGGAACGGGCGGTGACACAGGATATCCGTCCCCTGAAGATTCTGATCCTGAACCTGATGCCCCTGAAAAAACCGACAGAGCTGCAGTTGCTGCGTCTGTTGGGCAACAACCCCCTGCAGGTGGAAGTGGATTTTGCCCGGACGGTGACCCGGGAGACGACCCACACGGATAATTCCTATTTGGACAAGGCCTATCTGGAATTCGCGGACATAAAAGACCGTTATTACGACGGCTTCATCATTACCGGGGCGCCGGTGGAATGTCTGGAATTTGAAGAGGTGGAGTACTGGCCGGAGCTGGTGGATTATATCCGCTGGTCCCAGGATCATGTTTTCTCCGTTTTGTCCTTCTGCTGGAGCGCCCAGGCCGTGCTGTATTACTACTACGGCATTCAGAAGCATACGCTGCCACGAAAATTTTTCGGCATTTACAGTTACGGTCTGACAGTGAAGCACCATCCGCTGCTGCGGGGCTTTGACGACCGGTATTTCATTCCTCAGTCACGGCATACGGATATCGACCACCAGGCCGTGGACGCCGAACCGGATCTGAAGATACTGTCCCGTTCCGTGGAGCGGGGCATCAATATCTGCTGTACGGAAGATATGCGGCGCATTTTTGTACTGGGGCATTTCGAGTATGACAGGGAAACCCTGGCCACGGAATACATTCGGGACAAAAAGAAGGGTATGGATCCGGACCTGCCGGAATACTACTATCCGGATAATGACAGCACGGAGCAGCCTGTTTTTAAGTGGTGCAGTTACGCCCACCTGTTTTACAACAACTGGCTGAACATGGTATATCAGGAAACACCCTATGATTTGACAACGCTGAAGAAAAGGGAATGATTGTTTTTTATGTTTCAATCTGGCCTTGAGATATAAGAAAGGGATTCATTGCATATAAAAGCGGTCTAAAAATAATAAATGATGAGAAGAGACTTTCCTTCAAAATTTAAAATTGGTTCCCCTTCGTTAACAAACGAATAAAAAAATATAATCAAAATGAAAAGGAGAGAAGATCATGAGTACTTACAAATTTGAAACCTTACAGTTACACGTTGGACAGGAACAGGCAGACCCGGCGACGGACTCCAGGGCGGTGCCTATTTACCAGACCACTTCCTATGTGTTCCACAACAGCCAGCACGCGGCGGACCGGTTCGGTCTGAAGGATGCCGGAAATATTTACGGACGTCTCACCAATTCCACCCAGGACGTGCTGGAAAAACGGCTGGCGGCTCTGGAAGGGGGCAGCGCGGCGCTGGCTCTGGCCTCCGGCGCGGCGGCGGTGACCTACGCCGTGCAGGCGCTGGCAGCTAATGGCGGTCACATCGTGGCCCAGAAGACTATCTATGGCGGCAGCTTCAACCTGTTGGAACATACGCTGCCTGCTTACGGCATCAACACTACTTTTGTGGATGCCCATAACCTGGATGAAATTGAAAATGCAATTCAGGAAAACACACGGGCCATTTATCTGGAAACCCTGGGCAATCCCAACAGCGACATCCCCGATATCGATGCGGTGGCGGAAATTGCACATAAACACGGCCTGCCTCTGGTCATCGACAACACCTTCGGCACGCCGTACCTGATCCGTCCCATCGAACACGGCGCGGACGTAGTGATCCATTCAGCAACAAAATTTATCGGCGGACATGGTACCACATTAGGTGGCATCATCGTGGACGGCGGGAAGTTCGACTGGAAGAAGAGCGGTAAGTTCCCCAACATCGCAGACCCGAACCCCAGTTATCACGGCGTATCTTTCTATGACGCGGTAGGCCCCGCTGCCTTCGTGACATACATCCGCGCTATCCTGTTGCGTGATACCGGCGCCTGCATCTCTCCCTTCAACGCTTTCCTGCTGCTGCAGGGTGTGGAAACGTTATCGCTGCGGCTGGAACGCCATGCGGAAAATACGAAGAAGGTGGTGGAATATTTAAGCGCCCACCCGTTGGTGGAAAGCGTAAGCCATCCGTCTTTACCCGGACATCCGGACCATGCGCTGTATGAGAAATACTTCCCTAATGGCGGCGCCTCTATCTTCACTTTTGAAATCAAAGGCGGCCAGGAAGCGGCCTGGAAGTTTATTGACAGCCTGAAGATATTCTCCCTGCTGGCCAACGTGGCTGACGTGAAGAGCCTGGTGATCCATCCGGCTTCTACCACCCATTCCCAGCTGACGGAAGCGGAACTGAAAGACCAGGGCATATCGCCCAGCACCATCCGCCTTTCCATCGGCACGGAGCATATTGATGACATTATTGCGGATCTGGAAAACGGGTTTGCGGCGATAAGAAAATAAAATTTCCTGTATTCCTATTGACATAGTATGAAATAGGTGCTATAACTATACCCAGGAAGCAACGGAAGTACAGATTTTTATCTGTACTTCCTGAGGAACACTTCTGAATTATGAAAGCAAAGAGGGGAAAAGTTATGGCAAATATTTACAAGGGTACCTTAGGACTGATCGGCAACACACCGTTAGTTGAAGTTGTTAACATTGAAAAAGAGTTAGGTCTGGAAGCTACAATTTTGGTTAAGCTGGAGTATTTTAACCCGGCAGGCAGCGTGAAGGACCGCATCGCCAAGGCCATGATCGAAGATGCGGAAGCGAAAGGACAGCTGAAACCCGGTTCTGTTATCATCGAACCCACTTCCGGCAATACTGGCATCGGCCTGGCTGCCATCGCAGCGGCTAAAGGCTATCGCATTATCCTCACCATGCCGGAGACCATGAGCGTGGAACGCCGCAACATTTTGAAAGCCTACGGTGCGGAAATCGTGCTGACGGAAGGGGTGAAGGGCATGAAGGGCGCCATCGCCAAGGCTGACGAGTTGGCGAAGGAAATTCCCAACAGCTTTATTCCCGGCCAGTTTGTGAACCCGGCCAACCCGGCTGTCCATAAAGCCACTACCGGCCCGGAGATCTGGAAGGACACTGACGGGAAAGTAGACATCTTTATCGCCGGCGTAGGAACCGGCGGTACCGTAACGGGCACTGGCGAGTATCTGAAAGAACAGAATCCCAATGTGAAAGTGGTGGCTCTGGAACCGGCAGATTCCCCGGTATTATCCGAAGGCAGGGCAGGCGCCCATAAGATCCAGGGCATCGGCGCAGGCTTTGTACCGGACGTGCTGAACACAAAACTGTATGATGAGGTATTCAAAGCAGAAAGCGCGGACGCCTTTGCGGCGGCAAAACTGCTGGCGAAAAAAGAAGGTATCTCCGTAGGGATTTCCTCCGGCGCCGCGCTCCACGGGGCTATTGAACTGGCAAAACGTCCGGAGAACAAAGGAAAGATCATCGTAGCCCTGCTGCCCGACAGCGGCGACCGTTATTATTCTACGCCGTTGTTCACAGAGTAATCATGGCTTGCGCTGTTCCATAATAGGTAAGCGTTTTCATATTTTGCTACTTTAAGGCGGCGTAGCCAAGTGTTTAAGGCAATAGTCCGCAAGACTATCATTCCCTGTGTTCAAATCCGGGCGCCGCCTCCAAATTGATTATTTCGTGTGTTGTCTGTATTTTATATAATCCCGGGGGACAGATATTATGAAAATCCCGTTGCGATACCAGATTTCTGAATACGATTGCGGGCCTACTTCGCTTTTAAATGCGATGAGCTTTCTGTTTCAGCGGGAGGAAATCTCTCCGGAACTGATTCGCAACATCATGCTGTATTCCCTGGATAGCTATGGTAGCGGTGGTGTTTTGGGAAAGAGCGGCACCTCCCGTATGGCTATGGCGTTTCTTAGCAACTGGCTGGATGGGGCAGGCAAGACTGGAATCCTTCCCATTACAAGCAGGCATCTTTCCGGGAAGGAAGTCTGGCTTGGAAATCAAAGCCTGATTGTGGAAGCTCTTCACAGGAATGGTGCGGCTGTAGTGCGGCTGCTTTTTGAAGGCGAGCATTATGTACTCCTTACCGGTGAAAAGGAGGGATACGTTTTCCTGTTTGATCCTTATTATCTGCCGGATGGTCCGTTGTCAGAAGAGGTCGACAGTACGTTAGACCAGCATTTTCGTTATAACCGCATCGTTCCGTTTTCCTGCTTCAACCGGGAGGAAGGGCTGTACGCTCTGGGCCGCGAAGAAGACCGGGAAGCCGTGCTGATTTTTAATCAGCACACCATGCTTACGCCAGAAAAAAATATTGAGTATTTTATTTAAAAACATGAGAAAAATTATTGTGGGCATGTCCGGCGGTGTTGACAGCGCGGTAACCGCTTATCTGCTGAAAGCCGCCGGATTTGACGTTACGGGGATCACGCTGCGCACCTGGTCGGGCGCAGACGGGGAGGAGAGCCGTTGCTGTGAAATTAGCGACGCCATGCAGGTGGCGCAGCAGATAGGAATTCCGTATTATGTGCAAAACTGCGTGGCCTGCTTCCGGAAAAATGTGGTAAAACCTTTCACTTCGGCCTATCTGCAGGGCAGGACGCCCAATCCCTGTGTGGACTGCAACCGCTTTGTCAAATGGGAGCAGATGATTCTGGCAGCGGAACGCATGCGGGCGGATTATGTAGCAACAGGGCACTATGCTTCTGTGGTCCGCCTGCCTAATGGGCGGTTTACGGTACGGCAGGCTGCCTTCAGTAACAAGGACCAGACCTACATGCTGTACCGCCTGACGCAGGAACAGCTGGCCCGTACCTTGATACCCCTGGGCAGATTGAGCAAAGAAGAAGTGCGGCAGATAGCCGAGAAAGCAGGACTGCCTGTGGCGCATAAAAAAGATTCCCAGGAGATATGTTTTGTGGCCCGGGGAGGCTATGCAGAGTATATTGCCAATGAGACGGATACGGAAATCCTGCCGGGAAATTTTGTGGATGAACAGGGCAGGGTGATCGGACGGCACAAAGGCATCATCCATTATACGGTAGGGCAGCGAAAAGGACTGGGTCTTGCACTGGGTCATCCCGCTTACGTGAAAGCGGTGGATGCGGCAAAAAATGAAGTTGTAATCGGGGACGAACAGTCTCTGTATTGCCGTGAAATACTATGCGATGAAGTGAATTTTATGAGTGTTCCTGATATCGGACCAAAGGAAAAACTGCGGGCGACTGTAAAGATCCGCTATCACCATCAGGGGGAAGCCGCCATCATATGCCGGGATGCAGCGGAGACCGTCCGTGTTATTTTTGATAAACCGGTAAAAGCCGCGACCCCGGGACAGTCTGCCGTATTTTATGATGAAAATAACTGTGTTATAGGCGGCGGGAAGATTGAGGCGGTGATATAAGGATGATATTGGAGAGAAAAATAACATTAATAAAAAATTAAAGAAATACGCTTTTTTTTAACCTTAAAACATATAAATCCGATATGAAAACGGAGGTTAAAATAAAAACTGTTTTGAAGGAGACAAGAAAATAGAATGAAAAAAATAATTTTACTTATCAGTTTCTTATTTATAGGTATTTTGCTTGCAGGTTGCGGCAGCGATAATAAAAAAGCAGAAAAGCCTGCCGCAAAAGAAATCAAGATTGGCGCGACGGCAGGACCGCACGCGCAGGTCGCAGAGGCAGTGGCCAAAGAGGGGAAAAAGCAGGGACTGAATATTAAGGTGATTGAGTTTTCTGATTATATTACACCGGATAAAGCGCTGGCGGACGGTGAAATTGATCTGGTAAGCTATCAGCACAAACCATTTATGGAGAATTTCAACAAACAGAACAAATCGGATCTGGTAGCCATTGGCAAAACGATTTTGATGCGGATGGGTATTTACAGTAATAAGTATAGGGATTTGAAGAATCTGCCGGAAAATGCCATTATCGCGATTCCTAACGACCCGACGAACGGAGGCCGCGGTCTGGTCCTGCTGGAAAAGGCTGGGCAGATTAAATTGAAGGACGGCGTCGGTTTTAAAGCCACAGCCAAAGATGTTGTGGAAAATCCGAAAAAGTTCCGGTTTAAAGAACTGGAAGCGGCTCAGCTTCCTCGCAGCCTTCCGGATGTGGACGCTGCTGTCATTACCATGAATTACGTTATGAGCGGCGGACTGGATGTGCAGAAACAGGGACTGTTCTGGGAAACGAAGGATGAACCGCTGGCGGTTATGATCCTGGCCGTAAAGGGCAAAGATAAAGATAACGCGACCTATCTGAAAATTGCGGAACTGTTCCGTTCTGAAGGCGTGCGCAAATATATAGCAGATACCTTTAAGGGAACAATAGTACCGGCGGAATGATCATCGGGAAAACAGAGAATTGCAATGATTCAGGCTTGTAACGGAGGAGTTCGGATGGCTTCACATGTAATTGATAATCTGTTGCTGCAGGACAGTTTTGGAACAGATGAAATGAGAATGGTCTGGAATGAAAAGAACCGATTACAGAAGCAGCTTGATGTAGAACGGGCGTTAGCTGAAGCAGAGGGAGAACTGGAAGTGATTCCCCAAGAAGCTGCGGCGGTAATCGCTTCGGTTGCAGACAGCAGACGGTTCGATTTACAGGAATTGGCTCACGCAGGACTTACTTCCAAACACAGTCTGATTGCCACAATAAAAAAATTGCAGGAACTGGCTGGTACGGCAGGAGAGTTTGTGCATTACGGCGCCACGACACAGGATATTGTGGATACCGGTACCGTGTTGCAGTTAAAAGAGGCGCATCAGATCATTCGGCGGGATTTGAAGAAACTGTTGTATAAAATGACATCTGCCGCCGCGCAATATAAGACGGTACCAATGGCGGGGCGCACGCATGGAGTACAGGCGCTTCCCATAACGTTTGGCTTTAAGCTGTCAGTCATTGTCTGTGAACTGGGGCGGCATCTGGAGAGGCTTGAAGAACTGGAACACAGAGTGTTTGTCGGTGTGTTGTGCGGTGCTGTAGGCACATACGCTTCTTTTGATGGGAGAGGCAATGAAATTGAGGCAAATGTTATGAAAAAGCTGGGACTGGCTGTGCCGGAAATTTGCTGGCATGCATCCCGGGACCGTTTTGCCGAGTATGCTTCTGTTTTATCCTTATTAAGTGCTACCCTTGGTAAACTTGGTCATGAGTTTTATACATTGATGGCCACGGAAATTGACGAGGTAGAAGAACCGTTTTCCAAAGGAACCATTGGGTCGTCAACCATGCCGCAAAAAAGGAACCCTGCCTTGCTGGAAGGGCTGGCAAGTCTGACCAGGCCTGTATTTTACAGTGCGGCGCTGGTACGTGAAGCAATGTTGATGGAACATGAACGGGATGCCATGGCCTGGCGTGCAGAGTGGATTGCACTGCCGGAAATCTGTATCTATATTGCCCGCCAGCTGGGGAGCGCCCTTGTACTTTTTGACGGTTTGCAGGTCAAAACGGATAACATGCGGAAAAATCTGGATATATCAGGCGGTCTGATCGTTTCGGAAAAGATCATGTTTGAGCTGGGAAAATTTCTGGGAAAACAGACTGCGCATGCTCTTGTATATGAACTGGCAATGACGGCACAGGAACAGGAAATCCCTTTTGCCGTGTTATTGAAGCAGAATGAAAAGGTCCGCAGATATTTGAGTGAACAGCAGATTGCCGCATTGCTGAATCCGGCTAATTATCTGGGAGAAGCGGCAGAAAAGGTTGAGCAGGTATTGGCGCTTGCGAAAGCAAAGGGATGGATGGACGGGGCCTGAAAGTAAAAATTATAGAAAAGCATTCCTGGGATTTTTAATGAGTCAGGGGGCAGAAAGGAAAACGAAAATGAACCAGGTGTTCAGAGCACTTGAAGAAAATGATATAGAAGAATTTCACCGCTTCCTGACTGCGGCGTATGCGGAAGATTTGCAGTATGGAATTTATTTTCAGGCTGCTTTTGCTACTATAACTGATATAACAACGCATCTGATCAATAATCTCTGTTATGTTATGGAACAGGACGGGATTATTATCTCATCCTGCTCTCTGAGGATGCCCTGGGGACCAAATCCGGGTCCGGAGATATTTCCACATTTAGGATGGGTGTCGACGCGTCCGGAATACAAGCATCAGGGCTTTGGTTCAAAAATGCTGGACTGGGTAGAACAGGAGATTCTGATAAAGCAGATGAAAGCGCCGGCAGTAACTTTGGGAACTGCAGAAGAACATCCCTGGCTGATCAGGATGTATGAGAAACGGGGATATGTTGCGTTTGAAAAACGCAGGCTTCATGAAGACCATATTACGGTTTATATGAAAAAAATATTACGTCCGTAATAAATGGAAAAAAGGTGAAAAACAATGGGGAAAGGTAAACTGACGGAACAGTTGGTCAGTCTTGTTGTCGAAACCGGTGAAACGGAAGCAAAACCGGCTTTTGCAATTGGCAGACAGGGGCTATTGGATTTTCTGAGTGCGGCCTGGAAGGGAAAAGCACAAAGGGAAACTGACCGTCTGCTGCGCTATGTTTCCGGTTCCGGACAGTCATTGCTGCTTGCTTCTGAACAGGGCGCCAGTGCCGAGCTCAGTGCATTGTATAATGGATATCTTGGACATTATCTGGACTACGATGATGTAAATCAGACAATCAGAGGCCATCCATCAACAGTTCTTTACCCTGCGCTGTTGTCTGTGGCCTCGCTGCGCCCGGTTTCCGGCAGGCGTTTTCTGGCTGCTTATGTTATCGGCGTAGAGATAATGGCGCGGCTGGCCAGAGTAATGGGGAAAGCGCATTACCGGAGGGGGTTTCATAATACCGCAACACTGGGCGTACTGGCCGGAGCAATGGCTGTCGGGTATCTTCTTCAGCTGGATAACGAAAAGCTGCTTAATGCAATGGGGATTGCGGCTGCGCAGGTCAGCGGGCTTCGCCTGAATTTTGGGACAGAATGCAAACCGTTACAGGCCGGCATTGCGGCTCAGAAAGGAGTTCAGGCAGTATTGCTGGCAGAACTCGGTATTACAGCAAGTCATACTGCTTTGGATGGAGATAAAGGTCTATTATCTTTATATGGTAACGGCATCCGGGCTGATACAGCAGAAATTTTGCTGGGTAACTGGGGGAAAAAATGGGAGTTATGCAATACAGGCCTCTGGTTTAAGCTGTACCCATTTTGTTCAGCAGCCAGCCATATTGCAGATTCTGCGAAGCAGTTATATCAGAGGGGAGGATTTTCGCCGGAGGAAATACAGAAGGTTGCGCTGTTTTTTCCACCGGGAGGAGATGCTGCGCTGATTCACAGGCGTCCGGCAACCGGTGAGGAAGGCCGGTTCAGTGCAGAATATGTGGCGGCGGTGGGACTGAACGGATTATCGTATACGCTGGAAAATTTCAGCTCCAAGCCGGTATCTGCTTATTTGCAGCAATTTATGGAAAGGATAGAGCGACGGTATGACGATGCTGTTATTCCTGCTAAAACCGCATTGCCGCCTGGGCGTTTTGGCATTGTGCAATTGTATTTAACAAATGGCGGCATCAGGGAAAACCGGACAGATACGCCCAAAGGATCGCCGGGCAATCCGCTGACGGCAGAGGAGCAGTATCAGAAACTGCAGGCATGCTGTCCGGCGGAAATTGCAGAGAAATTACCGGATGAGATTAAAGTGCTAGATAATATTTCTGACATGAGTGGTCTGATACAGATTTTAAAAACAGAAATATCTGCGAACTGATCAATAGATTATAAAAGAAATGAGGGGGCATTAAAATGAAGATAAATAAAGTTTTAGGGACTTTGGTGACAGTAATCCTTGCAGCAGGACTGATTGCAGGGTGCGGTAGTAGTGAGAAAAAGGCAGCGCCGTCTCCGGAAAAGGTAATCAGGGCAGGCTGCACAGGTGTGAGCTATCCGGATTCTTTTAAGGAAAATGGAAAATTGACCGGTTACGATGTGGAAATATTAGAATTGGCTGCTAAAAACCTGGGCTACAAGGTCGAGTGGGTTAATACCGATTTTGCGGGTCTGATCGGTCAGCTGGACGCAGGAAAGATTGACACGATTGCTAATAATGTGTCTATAACTCCGCCCCGTAAGGAAAAATATTATTTTTCTGAGCCGTTTCTGTATGAAGGAACCCAGTTTGTAGCACATAAAGACAATAATGAGATTAACAAAGTTGAGGATTTATTTGGGAAAACAGTTGCCGGGGTTGCAGGGTCCAATCATTTAAAAGTTGTAGAACAGGCCTATCCGAATGGAAACATTAAAATCCGAACTTATGAAAACCGGGATGGAGCCATGAATGACCTGATCAATAAGAGGGTTGACGGATATGTTAATGCCAGAAATGTTTTGGTGGCTACTATCAAGAAAGCCAATCTTCCCTTTAAGTTGGTTGGAGATTTGTTTGTGATTCGTCCTTCCGCATATCCTTTTCTGAAAAATGAAAAGGGTAAAAAACTGAATGATGAATTTACAAAAGAGATTCAGCGGTTAAGAAAAGATGGAACAATGAAAAAAATCTCTGAAAAATATTACGGAACTGATGTAAGTGTCAATCCTGGCAAATAAAAACGATGCTTGCATTAAACACGGCTGCCTCGTCAAAATGTACCGGGCAGCCGTATCTGTAAAGAAATAGCCGGGTTGTGATAACTAATGCGGGGAGTTGCAAGGAATGACTTTTGATATTAAGTATATGTTAGATGTCTTAAAGGAAATTATTCCCTATACACCAATTACTCTGTTTCTGGCAATAGCTTCAATGCTATTAGCTGGTATATTAGGTCTGGGAATTGCCTTGGTAAAACAATTCCAGATTCCTGTTCTGAAACAGATGGTGGCAGTCTATGTATCTTTCTTCCGTTCCATTCCAACTATTGTAGAATTGTTTCTGATTTATTACGGCTTACCGCAAGTCTTTCCGGTTTTCTCCAAAATGGAGGCGTTATCTGCCACTATTTTGGGATTGAGTCTGAAAAATGCAGCATATTTATCTGAAATTTTTCGGGCCGGATTGCTATCGGTAGATGACGGACAGATGGAAGCCTGCATCGGTGTTGGTATTTCCAAATTGTATGCGTATCAGCATATTATCCTGCCGCAGGCTTTGCAAAATGCATTACCGGGTATGAGTAATACGTTTATCAGCGTTATAAAAGAAAGTTCCCTGGCATTTACACTGGGACTGGTAGATTTGTTTGCACAGGCAAAATTAATTGCATCTGACTCGTTCCGCTTTTTTGAAGCATATCTGGCTGTCGCGGTTATTTTCTGGGCTCTCGTTGTTATCATGACTTTGTTTCAGCAACGTCTGGAAACATATATGCAGAGATATAGGTAGGGGATTGAAATTATGCTGAGGATAACAAAACTGCGCAAAAAATTTGGAAACCTGGAAGTTTTAAAAGGCGTTGACCTGACTGCTGAACAAGGGCAGGTCGTTGCGATTTTAGGCTCTTCCGGTTCCGGAAAAACCACGTTATTAAGGTGTTTAAATTTTTTGGAAACACCGGAAGAGGGGAATATTAAAATTGGAGATGTGAGTATTGATGCTAAAAATTATTCTTCCCGCGAGGTAAATTTACTGCGGCGGCAATCAGCCATGGTGTTTCAGCACTATAATCTTTTTCGTAACAGGACTTGCCTTCAAAATGTTACGGAGTCATTACTGGCCAATAAGATAATGGATAAAAAGAGTGCTGAAGAATATGGCCTGAAGATTTTGCGCAAAGTCGGTCTTGAAAATAAAAAAGATGTTTATCCGTCAAAGTTATCAGGTGGGCAGCAACAACGCGTAAGTATTGCCCGTGCTTTGGCAGTGAAACCCCATGTTATCCTTTTTGATGAACCCACTTCTGCGTTGGATCCGGAACTGGTTGCGGAAGTTCTGAATTCGATTCGTGCTATTGCAGAAGCCCGTACAACGACAATGCTGATTGTCACTCATGAAATGAATTTTGCAAAAGAAGTCGCAGACAAAATTGTTTTTATGGATCAGGGGAGAATTTTGGAAGAAGGAACACCAGAGCAGATATTCCGTTCGCCGAAAAACGACCGTACACGGCATTTTTTAAGCAGATATCTGCTTCCTGAATACAATATATAAAGTTGCGTAAAGACAGAATTGTTTCGCAGGAAAGGATTGGAAAATGGAAAAACTGATCGTGTACGGAAGTCTTCACTGTCCTGATACCCAGGCAGCATTAAAGAAGCTTACAGAAAGCAAAATTGAATATGCATTTAAAAATATTTCCGGTGAGCTGGAGAATTTGAAAGAATTCCTGAAACTTCGTGACACAAACACACTGTATGAAAGGATTCGTCAGGAGGGACGCATAGGAATACCTTGTTTTGTGCAACAGAAAGAGAAAATTACATTAAATTTAATGGAAGTATTGGACGCCAACAAATAAGCCTGTTCCTGATGTATTTGAATGCGAGGGCAAAAATATGGAGTTTTCAACATTATGCGTACACGGAGGACTTGCCTTTTACAACAATTCAATCTCCGCACCGGAAAGGAAATGGATTCCCTTCCGGTATCTCCATGGGATAGTTTCCATCAAAGCAACCGGTGCAGATGGGGAGCCCCTTTACCATTTCAGATAACGCATGGATGTCAAGATATCCTAATGAATCCGCATCCAGCATTTGCCGGATATCCTCCAATGAATAGTGGTTGGCGATCAGTTCTTCGCCGGAAGAAACATCTGTGCCGAAATAGCAGGGGTGGCGGAACGGCGGGGAGCTGATCCGTACATGGACTTCCCGGGCGCCTGCGTCTTTCAGCATTTGTACGAGATGTTTCATGGTGGTGCCCCGGACAATGGAGTCGTCTATCAGGACGATGCGTTTTCCGGCAACGGCCGCCTGCAGTACGCTGAGTTTCATATGTACGCTGTTCTCCCGCTCTTCCTGGGAAGGCTTGATAAACGTCCGGCCGATATAGGAATTTTTATAAAAAACAAAGCCGAAGGGGATGCCCGAGGCTTCCGCATAGCCTTTGGCGGCAGGCAGTCCCGATTCAGGAACGCCGGTCACCAGGTCTGCTGCCACAGGGTGCGATTCTGCCAGCGCTTTTCCTGCAGCGATACGGGCGTCGTAAACGCTGACTCCGTCTATACAGCTGTCCAGTCTCGCAAAATAGATGTATTCAAAAATACAATGGGCGCATTTTTCCTGTTGAAGGGAATCATCGGATTCTATTCCTTCTGCAGAGATGGTAACCAGTTCCCCCGGCTCGATGTCCCTGATGAATGTCGCACCCGTGGCGGTAAGGGCGCAACTTTCCGAAGCCAGCACATAAGCGTTGCCGCGTTTTCCCAGGCAAAGGGGCTTCAGTCCGAAGGGATCCCGTAACCCCATCAGCTTTTTAGGGCTCATGATGACCAGCGCATAGGCGCCGATCAGTTTGCGAGCAGTGGCTAATACGGCTTTCTGTATGGTTTTTGCATGTACTCTTTCTTTTGCCAGATAAAAGGCTATCACTTCCGAATCTGCGGTAGTATGGAATACGGCGCCGTTTTGGACCAGTTCCCATTTCAGGTCGGCGGTGTTTACCAGATTGCCGTTATGGGCCAGGGCCAGCGTTCCTTTTATGTAAGAAATCACAAGAGGCTGGGCGTTTTCCGGTCTGGAACCGCCGGTGGTAGAATAACGCACATGGCCGACGCCCAGATTGCCACGGATTTCTTTCACATTTTTTTCATGGAACACTTCGCTGACAAGACCTGCATCTTTGAGGCACTGGCAGTTCCCGACGGGACCCTGTGTGTTTGAAACTGCCATGCCGCAAGCTTCCTGGCCCCGATGCTGGAGGGCCATCAGTCCGTAATAAATGGAATGGGCGACGTCAGCGCCGTTCAAATCAAAGATACCGAAGACGCCGCATTCTTCTTTTGGCTTATCCATGTTTAACCGCTTCTTTCATTAAAATAGTATCTTCCGTTCTCCCGCCGTATTACAGCGGGACTTTTTATTAAAGGGGATAATCCTGCAACGCGTCAAATCCTTCTTCGCCTGTACGGATTTTAACTACGTTGTCGACAGTGGAGATGAAAATCTTTCCGTCTCCGTATTTACCGGTGTAAAGGACTTTTTTTGCTATATCAATGATCGTGCGGGGCGGAATGGCGGAGACAACGATGTCCAGGCGGATTTTAGGCAGCAGCCGTGAGGCGACGGATGCGCCCCGGTACATTTCCGTATGGCCTTTTTGCAGTCCGTAACCATGGACCTCTGTGACTGTCATACCGGTAATACCGATATTTTCCAAAGCGGTTTTCAGCGACAGGAAGCGTTCTTTGGACGTGATGATGGTTACAAGGGAATAGGCGTGGCCGTCAGGCGTTGCGGGACGGGATGCCGGATTCGTTTGGGAAAAGAGGCGAGGCATTCTGTTTGCAACTGTAGTCGAATCTTCTGTCGCTGCGGGCATATGCTCCGGCGCTGGCATGAAATCGGCGTAAGCAGAGGTGAGGCCGTGTTCTTCAAAATCCAGTCCGGCGATTTCTTCTTTGGCAGTTACCCGCAATCCAATGGTAGCTTTAATTGATTTAAAGACGATGCCTGCTGCGATCGCCACATATACAATGACGGCGATGACGCCGGTAAGCTGTACAATAAAAAAGTGGGGATCGCCACAGTAGAGCCAGCCGTCCTGTTTAGACAGCAGGCCGGTGAATACGGTACCCAGCGCGCCGCAGACGCCGTGTACCGAAACGGCGCCGACAGGATCGTCGATTTTCAGCTTCTGGTCGATGAATTCAATGGAATAGACTACGACAATTCCGGCAATGAGGCCGATAGCGAACGCGCCGGGTACGGTGACCAGGTCGCAGCCAGCTGTAATAGCTACCAGACCTGCCAGTGCTCCGTTCAATGTCATGGAAACGTCAGGCTTTCCGTAGCGGATCCAGGTCAGGAACATGACGGTGCAGGTGGCGACAGCGGCGGACATGTTGGTGGTTACGAAAATGTGCGCGGCAGACTGGATCGCTTCGTCACCGGTCATGCTGACGGTAGAACAGCCGTTGAAGCCGAACCAGGCGAACCAGAGTATGAACACTCCCAGGGTCGCAAGGGGCAAACTGTGGCCGGGAATAGCATTGACAGTTCCGTCTTCATTGTATTTGCCGATACGGGGCCCCAGCAGCCAGGCGCCGATGCAGGCACAGACGCCGCCTACCATATGCACCGCGGTGGAACCGGCAAAATCGTGAAAGCCCATCTGGGCCAGCCAGCCGCCGCCCCAGATCCAGTGGCCGGAAACCGGGTAGATGATCAGGCTGATGAGGATGCTGTAAATGCAGTAGGAAGAAAATTTTGTACGTTCTGCCATGGACCCGGAAACGATGGTGGCGGCCGTCGCGCAGAAAACAGTCTGGAAGATCAGAAATGCCATGGCGGGATAGCCGGCATCTTCCGCAACGGTAAAATGTGTTGCAAAAAAATCCGGACTGCCAATGATGCCGTTAATATCTGCCCCAAACATGAGTCCGAAGCCGATGATCCAGAATACCGGCGTACCCAAAGCGAAGTCCATCACATTTTTCATAACGATATTGCCTGCGTTTTTAGCGCGGGTCAGACCCGTTTCGCACATGGCAAAACCTGGCTGCATAAAAAATACCAGGGCGGCGCCCAGCAGCACCCAGATCGTGTCTGCAGACGAATATCGCAAGGGAAGTGGGTCCGCTGCAAAAGCAGGCGCGGGAATCAGGCTGAGGCAAAGTACGGCCGGAATAATTTGAAACAATAAGCTACCCGATTTTTTCATGATGATCGATCCCTCTCTTTCAGAATACGAAAAAAAGCGCCTGATTGTGAGTGGATCACAATCAGACGCCGATGTCTCGAACGAATTGATTTGGTAAATCTGCAAAAGCAATGCGCGCAAATTTAGCTTTGCAGACTTACAAATGTATGGTAACACTTTATTTAAAATCCGTCAAGATTTTTTGCGCAGCTTGACAAGCGATACCCTTGGATATACAATATATTATAATTCATATAAAAATAATATGAATTAAAGGAGAGGGAAGTATGACAGCAAAACTTCTGGAAATAGAAAACCTGCATGCAGGTGCGGCAGGAAAAGAAATTATAAAAGGAATCAGCCTTTCCGTAAATACAGGAGAGGTTCATGTGATCCTGGGACCGAACGGCTCCGGAAAGTCAACGCTGATGAATGTCATCATGGGCCACCCGGGGTATATGGTGACGGAAGGGAAGATATGTTTTGAAGGAGAGGATATTTCCGGACTGCGCTCGTTTGAGCGGGCCCGGAAAGGCCTTTTCCTTTCTTTTCAGACGCCGGAAGAGATTCCGGGAATTACAGTGGAGAACCTGCTGCGCACGGCGAAACAGGCAGTGACGGGAAAGTTCCAGCGTATTTATGCGTTTCGTAAGGAACTGAAGGCGATGATGGAGGAACTGCAGATGGACCCGGCTTATGCGGAACGTGATGTTAATGTGGGGTTTTCCGGAGGGGAAAAAAAGCGGAATGAAATTTTACAGATGCTGATGCTGGATCCGAAGCTTGCGCTTTTGGACGAAACAGATTCCGGGCTGGATGTGGATGCGGTACAGATCGTTTCACGCGGCGTCAGCAAATTCCATAATGAAAATAATGCGTGTCTGATCATCACCCATAATACGCGTATCCTGGAAAAACTGGAAGTTGACAGGGTCCATGTCCTCATTGACGGAAAAATCGTGGAAGAAGGCGGACCGGAACTGATAGAGAAAATCAACCGGAGCGGGTTTGGAAAGATTAGGGAACGTTGATTATGGAACAGAAAAAGACGTTTGTGGAAGATATTGAACGCACTCTGTATGATATCCGCAACGAAGACCGTTCCGTGTATAAAACGGAACGAGGACTGACAGAGGAGATCATCCGGGATATTTCACGGCAGAAAAAAGATCCGGAGTGGATGCTGGATTTCCGGCTGAAATCGCTGGAGAAGTATTACCAGATTCCGCTGCCGGACTGGGGGCCGGATATTTCCGGGTTAAACATGGACGACATCGTCACCTATGTCCGTCCGGGCGGAAAGATGGCGGGGAACTGGCAGGAAGTACCGGAAGAAATAAAAGCTACTTTCGACCGGTTGGGGATTCCGGAAGCGGAACGAACCTCTTTGTCAGGCGTAGGCGCCCAATACGATTCGGAAGTGGTGTATCACCGGGTGCAGAAAGAACTGAGCGACCAGGGTGTCATCTATACGGATTTTGAAACGGCGGTGCACGAATACGAAGATATTGTGAAAGAATATTTTATGAAGCTTGTACCGCCAAAAGATCATAAGTTCGCCGCGCTGCACGGGGCGGTCTGGTCTGGCGGTTCCTTTGTGTATGTGCCGGAGGGGGTGCATGTGGATATTCCGCTACAGTCCTATTTCCGCCTGAATGCAGCGGGAGCAGGCCAGTTTGAACACACGCTGATCATCTGCGAAAAGAATTCCAGCCTCCACTTTATTGAAGGCTGCAGCGCTCCCCGTTATAACGTAACGAATCTGCACGCCGGCTGCGTGGAACTGTATGTAAAAGAAGGGGCGCGGTTGCGGTATTCCACCATTGAGAACTGGTCGCGCAACATGATGAACCTGAATACCAAGAGGGCGCTGGTAGAGAAGGATGGCCTTATCGAATGGGTGTCGGGGTCTTTTGGTTCCCGTGTTTCGTGTCTGTATCCCAGCAGCATTTTGCACGGGGAGAACGCCCGCTGCGAATTTACCGGCGTTACCTTTGCCAGCCGGGGACAGGATTTGGACACGGGGGCGACGGTGGTTATGCTGGCGCCAGGTACCAGCGCCAATATCAATACCCGGACAATTTCCAAATCCGGCGGCGCGGCTACCTACCGCAGCGCCGTAAAGGTGGCCCCCGGGGCCCGGGGGGCGAAATGCCTGGTCAATTGCGAATCGCTGCTGTTGGATGAAAAGAGCCGCAGCGATACGCTGCCGGTGATGGATATTGAAACCGACGAAGTAGAAATAGGACATGAAGCAAAAATCGGACGCATCAGCGATGAAGCGATTTTTTACCTGACCAGCCGGGGCATTGGGGAAGAAGAAGCCCAGGCCATGATCGTGCGCGGATTTGTAGAACCGGTAGCCAAAGCGTTGCCGTTGGAGTATGCCGTGGAAATGAACAATCTGATCAATATGGAGCTGGTGGGAGGTATGGGATAAACAATGACACAGGACATTTTCAGTGAAATCCCACTGCGAACTTGGCGTTGGCTGGGAGTAAACGAAGCGCTGCTGCCAGAGGAATTGCAGCAGGTTCCGAATGACTTATCAAATAAAAACACGCAAAGCTTTCCGGAAAAGCTGCCGTGGGAAATGCCGGAACAAATTTCTGTTCCGGCCGGGGAAACGGTAGAAAAAATATTTGTGTTTCGCAGTGAACAGGTTACGAATATCCGGGCTGAGGTTGCTAGGGGCGGCACCCTGAACCTGATTTGCATCCAGCTATTGCCTACAGATAAAGCCTACGCTGGTAAAGTCTTGGTCACAGCAGGGGAGAAGGCAAAAATAAATTATACTGCAGTAGAAGTGGGAGCCGTCCATACGCTGACCAATTTGCAGATTGAGCTGGACGGAAACGGGTCGGCCGCAGATGTGGCGGCAGTGTATTTCGGAGATGCTGACCGCAGGCTTGACCTGAATTATGTGATTACCCACAAGGGAACAGACACAGACGCGGATATGCAGGTGCGGGGCGTTTTACAGGATGCCAGTGACAAAATTTTCCGGGGTACCCTGGATTTCCGTCAGGGAAGCAGGGGCAGCGTCGGCAGGGAAAAGGAAGAGGTGATCCTGTTGAACGAGGGAATCCGCAACCGCAGCGTCCCGCTTATGCTAGCGCAGGAAGACGCGGTGAACGGGCAGCATGCCGTAAGCGCTGGCCATATGGACCGGGATAAACTGTTTTACCTGATGAGCCGCGGGCTGGATGAGAAGGAAGCCCGGAAGCTGGCGGTGGGCGCTTTGTTCGCCACGGTACTGGAACGGGTTCCCGATGCGGATCTGAGAGAGGAGATCAGCAGAGAGGTTGAGGAGCGGATCGAACATGGACAACGTTGAATTCCGGAAAGACTTTCCCATCTTGGCCCAAACAATGAATGGGCAGCCGCTGGTGTATCTGGACAACGGCGCTACGACCCAGAAACCGGAGCATGTGGTGCGGGCGCTTTGCGGGTATTACGGAGGCTGCAATGCCAATCCCCACCGGGGCGCCTACGAACTCAGCGTAAAAGCTACGGAAATTTACGAACAGGCACGGGTGCGGGTGCAGCGATTTATCAATGCAGCCAGGCCGGAAGAGATTATTTTTACCAAAAATGCCACAGAGGCGTTGAATCTTGTTGCGTACAGTTACGGCCTGAATTTTATTCAGCCTGGCGATGAAATCGTGATATCTGTCGCGGAACATCACAGCAACCTTGTGCCCTGGCAGCAAGTGGCCAGACAAAGAGGCGCCAAACTGAAATACATTTATCTGGAAGAAGACGGAAATCTTTCCGAAGAAGATATTGAAACCAAGATAACCGAGAAAACGAAAATTGTCGCGGTTACCCATGTATCAAACGTGCTGGGACTGGTAAACGATGTAAGGCGCGTTGCGGACAAGGCCCATGGCGTTGGCGCGGTTTGCGTGGTGGATGGCGCCCAGAGCGCCGCGCACATGCAGGTAGATGTACAGCAGCTGGGGGCGGATTTTTTCGCTTTCAGCGGGCACAAACTGCTGAGCCCCATGGGTATAGGCGTGCTGTATGGAAGAAAAAAACTGCTGGAAAAAATGCCGCCATTCCTTATGGGCGGGGATATGATCGAATACGTTGAGGAACAGGATACCACGTTTGCGGAGCTGCCCGCCAAGTTTGAGGCGGGAACCCAGAACGTGGGAGGGGCAGCCGGGCTTACGGCTGCGATAGACTATCTGGAATGGTTTACTTTTGCCAGGATCGAACAGATCGAAAAGGATCTGTTAAATTACGCATTGCATCGATTGCGGGAGCTGCCGTTTATTGAACTGTACGGCTGCGATACGCGGCGGAACAATAAAACGGGGATTATTACTTTTAATGTCAGGGATGTGCACCCCCACGACGTGGCAACGATTTTGGACGCCCGGGGCGTAGCCATCCGGGCAGGGCACCACTGCGCCCAGCCGCTGATGCGTTATCTGGGGCAGAACGCAACCTGCCGGGCCAGTTTTTACCTTTACAATACCCGGGAAGATATTGACCGCTGGATAGAAGCGTTACAGCAGGTAAGGAAGGTGATGCGGCTGTGAACAGTTTATCGGAGATTTATACGGAACTGATTGCGGAGGAAAGCCGCAACCCGGAAAACCGGCGTCATCTGCCCCATCCCACCTGCCGTGAAAAAGGGCATAACCCCAGCTGCGGCGATGAAATTACATTGGAACTGGAAGTTAAGGATAATGTGGTGGAGGACGCGTCCTTTACAGGAAACGGCTGCGCCATTTCCCAGGCATCTGCTTCCCTGATGATTAATTTAATCAGAGGGCAGTCTGTGGAAAAAACGAAAAGCCTGATTGCGCTGTTCCAGCGAATGATCAAGGGCGACGTTACGGATGCCGGGGAGTTGGAAGAACTGGAGGAAGCGGCGGCGCTGCAAAGTATTTCCCATATGCCGGCGCGGGTAAAGTGCGCCCTGCTTTCATGGCGCACTTTGGAAAAAGCCCTGGATAAATCCGGGAAGGAAATGACATGAAAGCTGACAGAAGAAAAAGCCATCGATGACTGTCATCGATGGCTTAACTTTTTAGAAAACAGAATTTACGTTTTGGAATTATAACTGAGCGTAGCTTTGTTTCTGATTGACTGCAGATTGATTCTGTTGACTCAGTCGTCTTCGTATTTATCCGGGAAGAACAGCTTCAGGGTCTCCATGTCCGGCATCTTTCCCATGGCGTTGCCGATGAAGAAGAATATCAGGGAGGTGGTGATACCGATGGTGATCTGGTGCAGGGAGAATACCTTGAAGCCCAGGGCCATGGTCACGCAGTAGGCTACTACGCCGCCGAACATGGCGCAGATGGCGCCGGTGCTGTTGGCTTTATGCCAGAACAGGCCGAAGATCATCACCCAGAAGAAAGCGGTTTCCAGACCGCCGAAGGCGAACATGTTGATCTTCCAGATAACGGAAGGAGGCGCAATGGAGATCAGGTAGATGCCAAAGCCCAGAAGGATAGTGAAGATCATACTTAACCGTTTTACACCGTCGTTACTTAAGGTCTTGCCGCTCTTTTCCAGATGGCGCATGTACACGTCTTTGATGATGGAGGAAGAAGAGGTCAGCAGCAAGGAGGAAACGGTGGAGATGGTTGCCGCAATGGGCCCGATGATGACTACGCCGGCCCAGAAGGGGCTCATGACGCTGATGATGGTACGGGGCATAATGTTATCCACGCTGCCGCCGTAAGCCGCCAGATCCGGATTGGTAAGGACGCCCTTGCACAGAACGCCGACCCAGGTAGCGATGATGGTCACTACGCCGATGACGATGGTGCCGATGATAATAGCCTGCCGCAGGGCTTTGGTGTCCTTATAGCTGATGCTGCGGACAACGGACTGGGGCAGGGCCAGGGTGCAGACGCCAACCAGCAGCCACTGGCTGATATACAGGGAAATGGGCATCTTGCCCCGGGACAGGGGCTCCAGCATGGCCGGGTCGTTAGCCCGGAAGTGGGCCATGATGGCGCTGTAACCGCCGGCCTTGTCCAGGAGGCAGTAGAACAGGATCCCCATGCCGATCATCATGGCGATGGCGCAGATGGCGTCGGTGATGGCTACGCCTTTAAAACCGCCGATGGTGGTGTAGATGACTACGATGATGCCGAACATGGTAAGGCCGGTCATGTAGGAATAACCGGTAACCGCTTCGAAAAGTTTGGCCGCCCCTACGAACTGGGCTACCATGGTGGCGCAGAAGAAAGCCACGATGAAGATGGCCGCCATATTGGCAAGGGCGTCGGATTTATACCGGGCCCGGATAATGTCGATAACCGTGACGGCGTCAATATCTTTTGCTATAAGTGAAATCTTTTTGCCGAAGACCCCCATGACAAGGAAAATAACCACCATCTGCACGATGGCCATGTACAGCCAGCCGTAGCCAATCTGCCAGGCCACGCCGGGGCCGCCTACGAAGGTGGACACGCTGGAGTAGGTGGCAACAGTGGTCATAGCCAGGACGAAACCTCCCAGGGAACGGCCGCCGATAAAATAGTCCTTAACAAAGTTAGAGGAGCGGGCTTCGCTGGACTGCTGCTGTACCCAGTAGCTGATGTAAAGCAAAGCGGCAAGAAATAACAGTGCCGGAGCCAGGTTCAGAAAATTTTCCATTATTTATGGCCTCCTTCCGCTGCGGTGTCGTCTTCCACGTCCTTGATAACGTAATTGGCCAACCACCAGGCTACCACTACGGCAAAGAGCCAGGATACGATGCAGCCGCCGATGACCCAGATGGGTGTGTCAAAGATGACGATGTCCGAACCGGACAGCCCAAAACCTGCCAGGATCCAGAAAAGGATGACGGCGATGGTTGCCAGTACGGTAGTTTTGGCTTCCCGGTTGGCCTGACGGAATTTTTCACTGCGTTTCATTGTGATACGTTCCTCCCTTGATTAACAACGAATATTTTTATTAAAGATTGCAACTTGTGATTGCATTTACAAAAATTGTTGAAGAAAAAATATCGCACACCCGGAGACGGATGCGCGGTTATGTTTTGCTATTGCGTCCCGTCCCGGTCAGGGAAACTGTTCCGTTTCTTTGGTGACAGTTCCCTACAGATCCAAGCGATATCAGACTGTATTGTTGTGTGACGATTTCGGTTTTCCGGTAAAACTCTGGGATGCCTTCCGGTCCTCTTAATGTCGGAAGTATAATATCATACATTAATATAGAATGCAATAATATAATATGGAATATTTATGGTTTTTCTTTGAAAATTTTGTGACTGAATATAGAGTAAATTCCGATTTTGACATGCTAACCTTGTTATATTAAAATTAATATTATAATACATCCAGCGAAGTTTCAGTATTTGGAAAGGATAAAAGTGATGAATACAATTACTATAAATGAAGCGCGTCTGAAACAAACTTTTATTGAACTGGTCGGCGTACCCTGTCCCAGCTGCAATGAAAAACAGGAAGCGGAGCTTCTGGTGAAAAAGTTGCAGGAACTGGGCTTGGAAACGCAGGTTGACCGGGCCGGGGAGCAGTGCGGCGGCACTACGGGAAATGTTTGGGGATTCCTGAAAGGAAACGTGCCGGGGGCAAAGCGGTTGTTTTTTGAAGCCCACATGGACAGCGTAACGCCCACCACGGGAACCCATGTCATAGAAAAGGACGGCGTGCTGTATTCCGATGGCACTACCACCCTGGGCGGCGACGATAAAAGCGGTGTGGCGGCGGTGCTGGAAGCCATACAATGCATTATTGAAAACGATCTGCCCCACGGGGATATCCAGGCGTGCTTTACCATTGCGGAAGAGACAGGAAGCTATGGCATTCGCTACATGGATCCTGCGTGGATTAAGGCGGATGCAGGCTACTGTATGGACTGCGGCGGTCATCCCGGGGCCATCTTCAACGCGTCCCCCAAAGCCATTAACCTGAAGCTGACGGTGAAAGGCAAGAGCGCCCATGCCGGGCTGGAACCGGAGAAAGGAATCAACGCCATCATGCTGGCGGCAGAGGCGCTGCACGCACTGCCGGCTTACGGAAGGCTGGATGGGGAAACCACCTTGAGTGTGGATATGGTCGATGGCGGGCTGGCGTCCAACATTGTGCCGGAAACATGCGAAGTTGTTATTGACATGCGCTGCCCTGATGAGGAAAAGCTGGAAAATCTGAAAAACGAAACCGTAGAAATATTCCGTAAAACTGTGGAAGCCAAAGGCGGAACGATAGAAGTGACGGTGAAAGATGTGGCGCCTGGCGTCAATCTCAACACAGACCATGCAACTGTAAAGCTGGCTGCATCGGCGGCGGAAAAGTTAGGATTCCCTGTCAGCACTGGCTTCACCGGCGGCTGCAGTGACGCCAACTTCTTGTGCGGTATGGGCCTGCCCACAGTATTGCTGGCGACCGGCATGGACAAGATCCATACAACGGAAGAATGCCTGGCTCTGGAAGATTTGAACAATGCAGCCCGCTGGGTGCTGGGGATTGTGAGAGAAGCGGCAGAACGGAAATCATCATGAGCGTACCATTTACTCATTTACATGTGCATACACAATACAGCTTATTAGATGGCGCCTCCAAACCGAAGGAGCTGTTACAGCGGGCCATGGAGCTGGGCATGGACAGTATCGCCGTGACGGACCACGGCAATATGTACGGTCTGGTGGACATGTATCAGACTGCGCAAAAACTGAATAAAGAAGCGGAAAAGGAAGGAAAACCGGGTATCAAAGTCATTTTCGGCTGCGAGTGTTACATTACGCCGGGCAGCCGGTTCGACCGTATTGACAAGCAACCCCGCTATCACCTGATCCTGCTGGCGGAAAACCAGGAAGGCTATCACAATCTGGCCCGGCTGGTGTCCCTTGGTTTCATTGACGGTTTTTACCGCAAACCCCGCATCGATAAAGATATCCTGCGGAAATACAGCAAGGGGATCATCTGCCTTTCCGCCTGCGTCCAGGGGGAAGTACCCCGGCTGATTTTGCAGCGGAACCTTGACGGGGCAGAGAAGGCCCTGCAGGAATATATTGACATTTTCGGTAAAGACAATTTCTTTCTGGAAATGCAGAACCATGATCTGGAAGAAGAGCGGACCGTGAACCGGCAGCTTCGTGTTTTTGCGGAAAAATACGGGGTGAAGCTGGTGGTAACCAACGATATCCATTACGTGAAACGGGAGGACGCCTCTGCTCAGGACGTGCTGCTTTGCATCCAGACCAACAAGAATGTGGACGATCCGGACCGGATGCGTTTCAATAACGACTGGTATTACTGCAAAAGCTATGAGGAAATGCGGGCCCTGTTCCCGGAAGATGAAGAGGCGTTGCATAACACCCACGCCATTGCGGAACGGTGCAATGTAGATTTGACTTTCGGCAAGTTGCTGCTGCCGGAGTTCCCTATTCCGGCACAGTTTCATAACGATGCAGACGCTTACGTGCGCAATCTTTGTGAAGAAGAAATACCGAAACGGTACGGCGCGTTGCTGACAAAACTACCGGAAGAAGCACGTAGCAAAAAAGAAGAAGAGATTCATAAACGGCTGGAGTACGAGCTGGGCATCATCAAAACCATGGGATACGCGGCATACTTCCTCATTGTGTGGGACTTTATCCATTACTGCCGCAGCCATACCGACGCAGCTGGCAACCCGGATCCCATTCCCGTAGGGCCGGGCCGGGGCAGCGCTGCCGGTTCCATTGTAGCCTATCTGCTGCACATTACCAACATCGATCCCCTGGATTTTGACCTGCTCTTTGAACGGTTCCTGAATCCGGAACGGGTCAGCATGCCCGATATTGATACGGACTTCTGTTACCGCAGGCGTGGGGAAGTGCTGGAGTACGTAATCCGCAAATACGGGGCGGACCATGTGTCCCTGATCATTACCTTCGGTACGCTGCAGGCAAGAGCGGCCGTGCGGGACGTGGGCCGAGCCCTTGGTGTCAGCCTGCCGAAAACAGACCGGATCGCCAAAGCGGTGCCCCGGGAGTTGGGCATTACGTTGGACCGGGCCCTGCAGACAAAAGAGCTGCGGGCCATGTATGACACGGACCCGGAAACGAAACGGGTCATCGACATTGCCAAAAGCGTGGAGGGCCTGCCCCGGAACAGCGGCACCCATGCGGCCGGGGTGGTAATCGCCCCCAAGCCCCTGATCGACCTGGTGCCCCTGCAGCTGGACGAGGCTGCTGATATTGAGACCGGCATCAGCCAGGAGCGGATGATCACTACCCAGTTCGACAAGAACCAGGTGGAAGAGCTGGGTCTGTTAAAGATGGACTTTCTGGGGCTCCGTACCCTGACGGTAATGGACGATGCGGTTCATTTTATAAAAGAAAGCACAGGGGAATGGGTTGATCTGGATTCCATCCCTCTGGAAGACGAAGCGGTGAGCAAAATGCTGTGCGCCGGGGATACCCAGGGGGTGTTCCAGCTGGAAAGCGCGGGGATGACCCGGCTGGTGGAACGGCTGGGCCCGAAATCCATGCGGGACCTGGTTCCGTTGGTGGCCCTGTACCGCCCGGGTCCCCTGGACGCCGGTATGGCGGAAAAATTCATTGAAGGACGGAAACGGGGCCGGGCTGTGGAAAGCATCCATCCCCTGCTGGACGGGATACTGGCAGACACCTACGGGGTGGTGCTGTATCAGGAACAGGTCATGCAGACCGCCTCCATCCTGGCAGGCTTTTCTTTAGGGGAAGCGGATATTCTGCGCCGGGCCATGGGAAAGAAAAAGGTAAAAGACCTGATTGCCATGAAGACCCGTTTCGTCGAAGGGGCTCAGAAGCTCCACAACGTGCCGCCGGAAAAAAGTGAAGAGATTTTTGAGATCCTGCTGAAGTTTGCCGGTTACGGATTCAACAAATCCCACTCGGTGGCCTACGGTCTGGTGGCCTATCAGACAGCCTACCTGAAGGCCCACTGGCCTGCGGAATTTTTTGCGGCCCTGCTGACCAGCATCATTGGCGATGCAGATAAGATGAGCTGGTATATTACCGTCTGCAAGGACCGTGGTATCCCCATGCTGCCGCCTGACGTAAACGCCAGCCAGGAAGGATTTTCCGTGGAAAAGGGCGCCATCCGTTTCGGTATGGTGGGCATCAAGAGCGTAGGGGAAGGCGCTGTGAAGGAAATCGTGAAAGCCCGTCGGGAAGGAGGGCCTTTCCGGGATATTCTGGATTTCTGCAAACGGGTGAACTACAGGGCCCTGAACCGGCGTCTGCTGGAAAACCTGATCAAGTGCGGCGCCATGGATTCACTTGGGGCCTATCGTTCCCAGCTGCTGGCCGTATATGAAAAGGCGCTGGAGCTGGGCATCCAGCAGCAGCGCGATTATAACAGCGGGCAGATTGGCCTTTTCGGCGGTGAGGATTTTGCGGAAGTCAATTCCGTGCCCTTGCCGAAGATGGACGAGATGAGCCGCTCTGTATTGTTGAAAAATGAAAAGGAACTGATCGGTTTTTATGTGACCGGGCATCCTTTGGACGGTTACCGGACAGCACTGGACCGGCTGACACCCCTGTACACCCTGACCGGGGACACCCCCGCCGTCCGGGACGGGCAGTTTATCAACGTTGGGGGCATAATCAGCTCCGTGGATATCAAGGTTACAAAAAAAGGCGATTCCATGGCGATCCTTCTGCTGGAAGACTTCGGTTCCCGTATTGAAGTGGTGGTGTTCCCCCAGGCCTATAACCAGTATTCCTCTTTATTGCGGGAAGATACTGTCATAGAGGTGGAAGGACGTTTCAGTGTGGACGAGCGGGGCAGCAAGGTCATCGCCTCCCGTATGGCTGAGCTGAAAGAAGGAGAACCGCCTGTGCTGGCAGGCCAGCCGCGGGGAACCCGGAATGGCAGGAAAGGGGAGTTTGCCGGAACCGGATATAGCGTTGATGAAGGAAACGGATATTCCGGAAGCAATTATTCCGGTGTCAACGGGTATTACGCGGAAGATCCGTACATTTCCTCAGATGTAAGTAATGCAGGAGTAATTGCGGAAAACGCTGCCACTTATGCAGCATCTCCGGAGCAGAATAGAGAACCGTACCCGTATTCTGCCGCAGATGATACGGCTCATATAGCTCAGGCCGGTACAAAGGGGCCGAATCAGGATGGGGTGCCGCAAAGCAACGGAAACGGTTTCCCGCAGCTTGCCGATGCGCAGGGCCATGTGCCGGTTCCCATCAGCGCCGTGATAGAGTTGGTCATTTCGCCGGAACGGGAAACGGAAATCGTGACGAAAGCGCTGCTTACAATTTTGAAGAAACATCATGGCAGTACTATGGTCTTTCTGAAACTTATGGGCTCCCGCCGTCGGATCCGCCTGGATCCGTCCCTGTACGTGAACGGACAGGACATGACCTTGCAAGATGAACTGAAAGACCTGCTGGGCGAAAACGCCTTCCGGGTAAAGGAAATCTGACGGTAAGGTGAATGAAGCAGCTCGATTAATTGTAAGGCAAACGTGTTACACATATAAATCGCAGTTTTCCTTCCGGACACAGTCTACTTCACTGCAATAATCCCGAACAGGGGCGCCGGGGCGTAAAATTTGTCCTTTTGGGGATACAGACGCAGGCCCACTGTGGTGTCGGCAGAGCAGGTACTGGCGCCCAGTTTCTGCAACACCTCCAGATCCCACTGGGGGCGTTGGCAGAGACTGATGTCCAGCATGTGGTAGATCTGGTGGCATTGCTCCACCATTTCCTTTGTTACATCTTTATGGGCGTAAATGGCTTCCTTTTCATAATCGTGTTGGTGATACCTACCGTATTCCGCATCGTAGTTAAGAAGCAGTCCGCCCGGCTTCAGAACACGCAGCCATTCTGCATAGGCTTGTTCCGGATGGGGCAGGTTCCAGGTCACGTTCCGGGACACTACAGCGTCGAAGGTTTCTGCAGGAAATGCCAGATTTTCTGCATCCATCACACGGAAACAGGCGGAAGAGTTTTTTTCTGCGGCTAAGGCCGCCGCCGCTTCAATCATGGATTTTGTTAAATCGATACCGGTGACCTCATGGCCTTTTGCCCCCAACAAAATGGAAAAGAAGCCTGCGCCGCATCCTATGTCTAAAATTTTCAGTTTCCGGCCGGACGGCAGGTGGCGGCAGATTTCTTCCTGCCATTGCTGCTGCTTATCACTTTGCAATTCTTCACGACGAAGATTTTTAAAACCAGAAGCCCGTTTTGTCCAGTAATTTTCAATAAATTCTTTGGCGTTTTCTTTGTGGATTATGCTTTTTTCGCTGATCTGTGTCATGACGATTCCCCGTTTTTCTAAAATGATTTATCCGGCAATGTACAAATTCGTTTAACCGGTGTTCCCCAAAAATAAAAGCTATGAAGCTGCCTGCGTCTTTTGACAGTAAGCTTTCATAGCTCAATCATTGATATTCAATTGTCGGTTTCCTGTTCCGGTAACAGGAACCGGAGAATAAAATTTCAATCGTAAAATTTCAATTTGGAAACGATAGTGTTTTAACTTTATCCGTAAAACTGTTTCGCTTCTGCGAAATGTATCACTCTTGTGATGCTTCAGTATAACACGGTTTTGATTTTTTGCAAACAATTCCTCTTGACAGCTGTGATATAATAGTACTGTTAATGAGTGTGAGTTTTATATTAACAGCACAATTCTATTTAAAAATACCGCTTGCCTGTTGGTCGGCGGTATTTCTGTTTTTATAAAACCTCTGAAATGTTTTTTATATGAATAAGTGTTAAAGTGAGGAAAAAGATGAAACGGTTATATTTGATTCTGTGTATGTTGTTGCTGACGTTGTTATGCATTGCCGGTTGCGGCGGGGATAAAGGCGCGGCGAAGAAAGAGGAGACGCCGAAACTGAAAATCGTGACTACGATTTTTCCGGAGTACAGCTGGGTAAAAGAAATTCTGGGAACCCAGGGCCAGCATGCTGAGCTTATGATGCTGGCGAAAAAAGGGGCAGACATGCACAGCTACCAGCCGAGTGCGGAGGATATCCTGAAAATTGCCGGTTGCGATCTGTTCATTTATGTTGGCGGTGAATCGGACAAATGGGTGGACAAGGCGTTGCAGGAAGGGAAAAATCCGAAGCGCAAGGTCATCAATCTGATGAAGCTGCTGGGCAACCGGGTCCGGGAGGAAGAAACAGTAGAGGGCATGGAAAAGGGTGACCATCACGATCACCACGACAAGGATAAACATGAAGAGCATGGCAATGATAAGCATAAGAACGACCATCACGATGAAGAAAAACATGAGAGCCATGATAAGGACAAACACAATGATAACCACGAACATCAAAAGGATGACAAACACCGTCACGACGAAGTGGAATATGACGAGCATGTGTGGCTGTCGCTGAAAAACGCGGACCTTGCCTGCAAGGCCATTGCAAATGAACTGGCGGCCCTGGATCCGAAAAACGCGGCTTCCTACGGCGCTAACTATGACGCATACAGCAAAAAGCTGGCGGCACTGGACGGGCAGTATAAGGAAGCAGTTGCCAAAGCAAATGTAAAGACTGTGCTGTTCGGGGACCGGTTCCCCTTCCGGTACCTGACGGATGATTACGGGCTGAAATATTACGCCGCTTTCCGGGGCTGTTCGGCAGAAACGGAAGCCAGCTTTGAAACGGTCGCGTTTCTGTCGAAAAAAATGGATGAGCTGAATCTGCCGGCGATTCTTACTATTGAAGGACGCCAGCATAAACTGGCCCGGACTATCGTGGACAACACCCGGGCCAAAAACCGGAAGATACTGACACTGCATTCCATGCAGTCCGTTTCGGATGAAGAAATAAAAAAGGGCGCCGATTATCTGAAGGTGATGGAAGAAAATCTGAAAGTATTGAAAGAAGCGCTTGCAAAATAATTTTACAGAAAACAAAGGGACTATTATGAAACCGCAAATCAGCTGTCAGGATCTGACATTGGGCTATAGCCAGCATATTCTGGCGGAGCATCTGTCGTTTACAATTGAAAAAGGAAATTACCTGTGTATCGTTGGGGAGAACGGCGCCGGGAAAAGTACCCTGCTGCGCACCATGTTAGGGCTGCAGGAACCGATGGCAGGAAAGATCGTTTTGGGTGAAGGCATGAGACGGAATGAAATCGGCTACCTTCCCCAGCAGACCTTTGTACAGCGTGATTTCCCCGCTTCTGTCCGGGAGGTCGTGCTGTCCGGCTGCCAGGGCCGCTGCGGGCTGCGTCCTTTTTACAACCGTGAGGAGAAAGGGATTGCAGATAAGGCAATGGCCCAGATGGAAATTACGTCGCTGGCTGATGCCTGTTACCGGGACCTGTCCGGTGGGCAGCAGCAGCGGGTATTGCTGGCAAGGGCCCTCTGCGCTTCCGATAAAATGCTGGTGCTGGACGAGCCGGTGTCGGGACTGGATCCGAAGATGGCGGAGGCCATGTACCGTCTGGTGGCCCGGATCAACAAAGAGATGGGGATCACCATTGTGATGATTTCCCATGACGTCCGGGAAGCGATTCCTTACGCCACCCATATTCTGCACATGGACAGGGATTTCTTCTTCGGCACAGCGGAAGAGTACAGGCAGTCAAAACGGGGAAAGCTGTTTTTATCGTGAAAGACTTAGAGGAAAACCATGAATGTAATAATTGATAAGCTGGTTATGTATTTTCAATATCCCTTTGTGATCAACGCCCTCATCGTAGGGGTGCTGATCGCTTTATGCTCTTCCATGCTTGGGGTGACCCTGGTGCTGAAACGATATTCATTTATCGGGGACGGCTTGTCCCACGTGGCTTTCGGAGCTATGGCGGTTGCTGCAGTTATGGGCTTTACCGACGATATGCCGGTGATCCTGCTGGTTACCACGGCCTTTGCCGTCCTGTTGCTGCGCACGGGGCAGAATGCGAAAATCAAAGGGGACGCAGCCATTGCCATGATCTCGGTAGGGGCCCTGGCCATCGGCTATTTGCTGATGAACGTGTTCTCTACCTCTGCCAATGTATCGGGGGATGTGTGCACTACGTTGTTTGGTTCCACGTCCATCCTGACCCTGACCAAAATGCAGGTGTGGATGTGCGGCGTGCTGTCGGCGGTGGTCATCGGGGTGTTTTTCCTGTTTTACCATAAAATATTTGCCATAACTTTTGACGAAAATTTTGCCCGGGCTGTGGGCACGCCTGTAGGGACCTACAACCTGCTGCTGGCGGTGCTGATCGCGGTGATCATCGTACTTGCCATGAACCTGGTAGGCTCTCTTCTTATTTCTGCCCTGGTAATTTTCCCGGCTCTTTCCGCCATGCGGGTATTTAACAGCTTCCGGTCGGTGATCATCTGTTCCGCTGTGTTTTCCGTGGTCTGTGCCTTTCTGGGGATGCTCCTTTCCATACTGGCTGGTACGCCTGTAGGGGCTACGGTGGTCATCATTGACATGCTGGCTTTCGGACTGTTTTACGGTATCGGCGTTTTGAAAAACGGCGGGCGGTAAGGAAAAGTGTTTCCCTTTTTTTGCAGAAGTGGTAAAATTAAAATACAGAAACATGAACGGCGGTTCCTGTCAGAAATTGTTGGTCAATGGGTTTGTATCTGTGTTGCGCCAGCAAATGTGACAGTGTAAAAGTTCTGCACCGTGTTTCCAAAATTTTTTTACAAAAGGGGGAAGAAGTGTGAAGAAATTTTTAACGGTTGTAATGGCCATGCTGCTGTCCCTGACCCTGGTGGCCGGCTGTGGCGGCGGAGACAAAAAAGCAGAGCTGCTGAAAGGCCTTAAAACGGAAATCGGCACCATGCTGGGGAACGTTGATAAGCTGGCAAGCAGCGCCGAACTGAAGGGCGAGGACGCCAAGAAGGCAACGGAAGGCCTGAAAGGCCTCATGGACAAGCTGACGAAACTGAAGGAAGCAGCCAAAGGCAACGCGGCTGCGGAAAAAGATGTGGCTGACCTGATGGGTAAGGCAACGGGGCTGTCGGAAAAGATCAGCCGGGGCCTGGCTGCAGGCAATCTGCCTATCGACCCCAAGACCTTTAAGATTGAAGACCTGGAAAAGAACGGCTGGGTTGCCATTAAAGACGCGGCCGGGAAGATCACCGGTTACTATGATCCGAAAGATGTAGTAACGGATGAACTGGGCAAGAAAGCTTTTGCCTGGATCCTGAAAGTAGGCGAAGACGGCAAGGCCCTGAATTTTGAAAACGTAGCTTTTGACTTTGCTAACGGTAAAGTAGCCCTGAACAAGGAAGCTGTTCTGGAAAACAAAGACGGCGTATTCAGCTTTGCGGCAGCGAAAGAAGCCATCAAATCCCTGGTATGGGGTGACGGCATCGCAAACCTGGGCGGTCTGGACCTGAACGGTATTTTTGAAAAACTGAAACCCCAGGGCTGGGATATGAAGAAACTGGCGGGCGCCGTAGCAGGAGCCGTAGCCGGTGACGCAGCCAAAGCCGGCGATGCTGCAAAAGGCGACAAAGCGGCTATGGTGAAAGATTTCATCGCTTTCGCGGAAAAGAACGAAGCTACCCTGAAAAAACTGGCGGACTCCATCAACTCCGGTACGGTTGACAAAGCTGCTCTGCTGGATTTAGGCAAGAACGCTCTGGCAGAAATCAAAAAGGCTAACGGCGATCTGAACGGCAAATACGCTGACCTGCTGAAACCGGTTGCAGGCATTATGCAGATGCAGGAAGACCGTGCACAGGCCATGATCGACGGTGTGAACGGCAATGCGGCACGTTTTGCAGAAGGCGGAAACCTGAAGGCAAAAGCCCTGGAGCTGCTGGCCCAGTTTAAGAAAGACAACAACCTGTAATATGTAAAATGAAGTGCAGTGGACGACCAGTCTGCTGCACTTTTTTACTACGTTCGGCGGAGCAGTTTTTTACAACGACGCTGGTAAATTCTTTTTGCAAAGACATGTTGGGGTAACTTCATGAACCTTTCACAAATTCATCCGGCCCTTATGGTATAATATTTTTATCAGGAGACAGCTTAAAAATTAAAAACAAAAAGAGAACGTTGTCCGGGAGGAGCTATCATGAAAAAAATCGCGATCATCCGTTGCCTTGATGTGAGCATGCGCTGTGCAGGCGTATCCTGTATGAAATCTTTCAACAATCATTCTGTGAAGTTTGAACGGTATGGGGACGAGGAACTGGAACTGTTTTCCATGATGACCTGCAACGGCTGCGGGCAGACGGTGGAAAACGACGAGGGCCTGAAAAAGAAGCTGGACCGCCTGGCGGAAGAACCGGTGAACGCAGTGCATTTCAGCAGTTGCACCAATAAAAAGGACAAAGAGAACCCGGAAGTGAAACATCGCTGCCCCTGGGTATTAAAGATGGCAGAGTATCTGGAAAGTAAAGGCGTGGAAGTGGTGTACGGCACCCACCATTGAGTAAGTGGTTCCTTAAATGTATAAAGAAGGCAGGTACAGGACTGCTGAAAATGCCAGAAGTATCTATCTATGTGTATAACGGCTGCAGGCCCTGCATGCAGCCAATATACAGGAAATATGAAGTTTTCGTAAATTGTTAACGAAACGTGCAAATGTGTAATGATTTATGGTATAATAATATATGCTGAATCAGGCAAAAATCACAGGGAAAAGTGGTTGCTGAACACCAGGATTTCCTAAAAACAGGAGGAACTCATGAACATTATCGTCTGTGTAAAGCAAGTACCGGACACGGCTCAGATACGTCTGAATCCGGAGACCCGTACCCTTGTCCGGGACGGGGTTGAGAATATTTTAAATCCCTATGATGCGGAAGCATTGGAAACTGCATTGATTTTAAAAGATAAATATGGCGCTAAGGTCACCGTGATCACCATGGGACCGCCCCAGGCCAAGGATATCCTGAAGGATGCCATCGCTCTGGGCGCCGACCAGGCATATCTGCTGACGGACCGGGTAGTAGCCGGTTCCGATACCCTGGCTACCAGCGTGGCCCTGGCTGCTCTGGTAAAGCATCTGGGTGACTATGACCTGATCCTCTGCGGACGGGAAGCGGCTGACGGCTGTACGGCCCAGGTAGGTCCGGAGATGGCGGAACATCTGGGTATTCCCCAGGTCACTTCCGCACTGAAGGTGGACTTTGTAGACGGTCGTTTCGTGGTGGAACGGGAAACGGAAAACTGGGCTGAGACACTGGCTGCCCCGGCGCCGCTGCTGGTTACCATGACCCGTGCGGAAAAGGAGCTGCGCTTTGCCAGCATCCGGGGCAAAATGAAAGCCCGCAAGACGGAAATTCCCATTAAAACCGCTGCAGACCTGGGCATCGACAACACTAACGTGGGTCTGAACGCATCGCCCACCCGGGTCATCAAGGTATTCACACCGGAAGCAACCAAGGTTGATACCCAGATCATCAAAGAAGATGATGTGGATGTTGCCGTTGACAAGCTGGTGGAAAAGCTGATTGCGGCCGGCGTGGTAAAACGCTGAGCGGTAGATCGTGGCAGTTACTGTTGATAAAAAACGCTGCATAGGATGCGAAAACTGCGCGGCTATCTGCCCTACAGGCGCAATTTCCGTAAAAGAGGGAAAGGCATCTGTAAGGGAAGACCACTGTGTGGAATGCTGTGCCTGTGTCTATGACTGTCCTATGGAGGCAATTACTCTTCCGAGGGAGGATTTAAATAATGGCAAAGACTGAAAATGCGATCTGGGTGGCTGCCCAGATGGAAAACGGCGAAATCCTTGGCGTGACCTTTGAACTGCTGGGACAGGCGCGCCGGCTGGCCGACGCAGCGGGACAGAATACCGCTGTAGTATTGATCGGCAAAGAAAATAACGGACATGCGGAACGGCTTATCGCACAGGGGGCGGATGTGGTTTACACCGTGCTGGGGCCTGAGTATGAAGATTATAATGTGGAACTGTATACCAATGCCTTCTGCGAACTGGCAACAGAATATAAGCCTAACGGCATCATGTTCGGAGCCACTATCGACGGCCGGGACCTTGCGCCCCGTGTGGCAGCCCGGTTGAAGACCGGCCTGTGCGCGGACTGCACGGAAGTGGATATGGGAGAAGACGGCCTGCTGAAATGGACCCGTCCCGCTATGGGAGGAAACCTGATGGGAACCATCGTTTGCTCTGACAAGCGGCCCCAGATGGGTTCGGTCCGTCCCAAAGTATTCGCTCCCATGGAAGCGGATCCCGGACGCCAGGGCGAAGTAATCAATTACACTGTAAAGAACAAAGTGGAAAGCAAATTGGAGCTCCTGAAGAAGGAACCTCTTTCCACCGGCGGTAAGCTTAAGATCGAAGACGCGGAAGTGATTTGCGCCGGCGGCCGCGGCTTCGGCGATGCCCAGCAGTTCGCAGTGCTGAATGATCTGGCCGCCCTGTTTGAAAAATCCGCATTAGCGGGTTCCAGGGCAGCGGTAGATGAAAAGTGGGTAGACCATGCGTCCCAGGTAGGCCAGTCCGGTAAGACAGTAGCTCCGAAACTGTATTTTGCCTGTGGCATTTCCGGCGCCCTGCAGCATGTGTCGGGTATGAAGGAATCCGAAGTGATCGTAGCCATCAATAAAGATGAAAACGCACCAATCTTTGAAGTGGCCCATTACGGTCTGGTTGGAGACGTCCATGTGGTCATCCCCAAACTGGTGGAAAAGATCAAAGCGTATAAAGAATCCTGAGGTATGGTTTTGTGTGGAAAGTGATTTATATTGCTCCGACTCAGGAGCGGGCTGAAAAGCTGAAAAAAATGCTGACGGACAACGGTTTTCTGTGCCAGCTGAAACAGGTGGGGGTCCGAAAAAACGGAAAACCGGCTTCGATAGAGATTTCCGTTACGGAATCGGAAGCGGAAGATGCATACGAGGTGTTGGCGGAACACGGATTCCAGGGATGAATCAGAAAAACTTCGATTATCTCTGCAGGATATCGTTGTGATGAATTTATGATGAATTTCTTACATCCAGCCGGTGCGGCTTAATCACCGGCTGGAATTGTTTACTTACGATGAAAGGTATTGTATGGCAAAACCGGAAGAACAGATTTTCAAAAAAGCATATACTGACTTTGACGAGCGTTTGGACCGGGAGCTGGAAGAAGAAAAGGAAGCCAGACGGAGGGAGCTGCTGTTGCAGGCTCCTGATTACAAGCTGATGAATTTCCTGGCGGAAAACGGCTCGGAGGAAGAAACCCCGGAGTTGGCCAGGCGGCTAAAAGACGCTGGCATCTATTACCTGCGGAGCCAGGATGACAGTGAAACGGAAAAGTTTACGGGCGTATTCCGTAAGTCACTGTTGCGGCATCCGGGTCTGCGGGAAGATATGCTGAAATCAGCCGGTCTGGTGGGATGCTTTGCCTTTAAGCAGGATCTTCCCAAACTGGGGAAAAGCTGCGGGGAAATGATCCTGGAAGATTTGCGTCTTTTGGGGAATGATTCGCCGGAAGTTTCCAGTGAAGGCTTTTTGTATCTGAAGAATGTGGCGGACACCGCTGCCCGTTCCCGGAGCAGCGGGGAGTTTCGGGATCTCATACAGGCGTTGCAGGCCTACTGGAACGGGAACCCGCTCCCGGTTACACCTGGGCTTTTGGCCCTGCTGGCCGACATTTTGTTTGTGGCGGCGGACCGACGTCAGAATGATGTATTAATTGCAGTTTGCCGGTTAAGCCGGGCTGTATTGCTGCATCCTTCCGTAGATCGTGCCATGCGGTTGCGGTTTGTGACGGAATGGGCAGGCACTGCGGCGCAGATTGCCCAGCGGGGCTGGGAACCGGAGTGCAGGGTACTGCTGGGAGACCTGTGCCGGTTTTTGTCTTCGGCCAGAGATATGCTTCTGGCTAAAAAAGTACTGGCGGATATTTCCGTTCAGATGCAGATGCAGACGAAATGGGACGGCTTTGCTTCTGCGTTCCGTCTGTATTACCCCTGCCAAATGTTCGCCCTTGGGGCCCTGCGGTGGGCGTTGAGGCGTTACAGGAAGATTTCTGCTGCTACAGATGCTACAGAGGATCTTGGGATTCAGAATCCCGCGGAGGAGCCGGCGGATTTACAGGCCGCTGCCGAAAGGGCAGACGCCCCGGAAGGGGAAGATCCGGTATCCCGGAGGAATGCAGCGGATGCAACATGGATGATGGCCCAGATGGAAAAACGGCTGGAACTGCTGTCTGACCAGGAAAGTGCCCAGGACATGATTTCTTTTCTGTTGCGTAATGTAAGGGACACGGCGGCTGCCTGCGCCCGCCTTGAGATGAAGGACGAATGGGAAATCTACGGGACTTGGCAGCAAGAGTGGCTGGCAGCCTGTGCCCGGACGGAAAAACGCCGGAATCAGGTGCGGCTTTTCATGCAGCTGGCTGCCGAGTACTGGCACAGCACCCAGCCTGCCAGAAGTAATAAACAGTGGGAAAATATGGCGGAAATCGTAACGCCATCCCTGCTGAAAGCGGCACACAGGGATCTGCTGGAAAAAATAACCTGAAGGTTATGAAAAAATCAGTTGAAGGGATACCCTCTTCGTGGTATAATATCAAAAATTAAATAGCATTACCTTTAAAACGGTCCTGTGAGACTGTAAGGTGACTTAGTTAAGTATTATGGAAGATGATAAGCCTTCTTGCATCCTGCGGGACAAGAAGGCTTTTATTTTTTTAGTTAACAGGAGGAACAACCATGGCAAAAGCACCCGTGTCTCTGGCTGGCAGAGACATCCTCGACCTGGAGAGCTTCAGCGTCGAGGAGTACAACCTGGTTCTGCAGACCGCTGCGGAAATGAAAAAGATTATGAAGCGTGATATTAAAAAGGTGCCTTCCCTGCGGGGCAAGTCCATCATCAACCTATTTTATGAGCCCAGCACCCGTACCCGTACTTCCTTTGAGCTGGCTGGCAAATATCTGGGCGCCGATGTGGTAAACATTACTACTTCTACTTCCAGCGTGGTGAAGGGCGAGTGCCTGCGGGACACCATCCTCACTGTCCAGTCCATGTGCTGTGATGCCATCGTTATGCGCCATCCTATTGAAGGGGCTGCGGTGTATGCGGCTAATGTTGCCAAACCGGTAATCATCAACGCCGGTGACGGGGCTCATGCCCATCCCTCCCAGGGCCTTCTGGACATGTTCACCCTGCGGGAGCACGGACTGAAAGATTTAAAAGGAAAGAAAATGGTCATTCTGGGGGATATCCTGTACAGCCGGGTGGCCCGGACCAATATTGCGGCCTGGAATAAAATGGGAGCCGACGTCCATGTGGCGGGACCCCGTCCTCTGATGCCCTATGCAATCGAGAGCCTGGGGGTAACTTATCATAAACGGATCGAAGAAGCTATTGAAGGGGCGGATGTGATCGACGTACTCCGGATCCAGCTGGAACGGCAGAAGAGCGGCCTGTTCCCGTCTCCCCGTGAATACGCCCGCATCTTCGGGCTGAACGAAGCCCGGCTGAAGCTGGCAAAACCCGATTGCGTAGTGCTCCATCCCGGTCCTATGAACCGGGGCCTGGAAATTTCCTGGGACGTAGGTTACTGCGACCAGGCTGCGATCCGGGACGAAGTACAGAACGGCGTGGCAGTGCGTATGGCCTTATTATTCCTGACACTGACTGGAGGTAAACAAATTGAAGCTGCTAATTAAAAACGGACGGGTGGTAGACCCCTCTCAGAAACTGGATGCGATCTGCGATGTGCTGGCAGAAGACGGAAAGATCGTAAAAATCGGGAAGAATATTACAGAAACGGCCGATGAGACCTATGATGCTACGGGAAAAGTGGTAGCTCCCGGCTTCATCGATATGCATACCCATCTGCGGGAACCGGGCCTGGAAGCCAAGGAAAGCATCCGCACCGGCACCATGGCAGCAGCGGCCGGCGGTATTACCACCATCGCCTGCATGCCCAATACGAAACCGGCCATCTCCACTTCCATTGTGGTAAGCGGTATCAAGGAACGGGCTGCCCGGGAAGGCTATGTGAATGTGGAAGTGATCGGCTCCATCAGCAAGGACGAAGAAGGAAAAGAGCTGGCTGAAATGGGGGACATGCTGGAAAAAGGCGCCGTTGCCTTTTCCGATGACGGCCATTATGTAGGAAGCAGCCGCCTTTTGATGAATGCGGCAAAATATATCACCAGCTTTGACGCGCCCCTGGTATCCCACAGCATTGAAAGCGAACTGAACGCGGACGGCTATATGCATGAAGGGGCTGTTTCCGCAAAAATCGGCGTACCCGGTGTGCCTTCCGTTGCGGAAGACATTGCGGTAGCCCGGGATGTGCTGGTAGCCGGTTACACCGGGGCCCACATCCATATTGCACACGTGGCCAGCAAAGGCGCGGCGGACATCATCCGCCAGGCTAAGGCCAAAGGCTATCCCGTTACGGCAGAGGTTACGGTCCATCACCTGACCCTCACCGACGAAGCCTGCATGGGCTACAGCACGGCGACAAGGGTTTCCCCGCCCCTCCGGAGCCGGGACCATGTGGACGCCATGCGGGAAGCGCTGTTAGACGGTACCATTGACATCATCGTTACGGACCATGCGCCCCACGCCCCGGAAGAAAAGGACGTAGAGTTCCGCAAGGCTCCCAACGGCTTCTGCGGACTGGAAACTTCCGTAGGCGTTGTACTGACGGACCTGTACCATGAGGGCGTGCTGACCCTGGACCAGGTCATCGACAAGATGAGCTGCAGGCCGGCGGAGATCTTCAAACTGAAAGGCGGCAAGCTGGCAGAAGGAGCCCCTGCCGATATCACCATCCTGGATCTGGACAAAGAGTGGACTGTAGATTCTGACAAGTTCTACACCGTTGGCAAGGTAACGCCCTTCGAGGGGAAGAAATGTAAAGGCAAGGCAGTAGCCACTGTAGTAGCGGGCAAGATCGTCATGAAAGACGGGGAACTCTGCGGGAAATAATGAAAAGCGCACCGGCCTGACGGCGGAATTGTTGCTAAAGGAAAACGGCGCCCCAGGCGGTGCATTTACTATAATGAAAACCGGAAACTGCCCGGAGGATTTGGAATGACGAAATATATCGAAGAAGCAAAGGTTGTGGGGCAGTGGATCCTGAATACCGCAACCAAGGAGATTGACCTGATCGCACCCCGGATCGCGGCGGAGGCCGTGCCGGGACAGTTTGTGAACGTGCAGGTCTCAAGGCATACGGCGCCCCTGCTGCGCCGTCCTCTCGGCATTGCCAGAGTGGACAGGGAGCACGGGGTGATTTCGCTGATTTACCGTGTCATCGGGGAAGCAACCCGAATACTGGCTGACGTGTGCAGCGGTGATGTGCTGAGCGTCGTAGGGCCGTTAGGCAACGGCTTTGACCGCAGCGCCAGAAAACCGCTGCTGGTAGGAGGCGGAACCGGTCTGGCCCCCCTGCTGAACCTGGCGGAAGCATTTAAGGCAGAGGGAATCGTTCCCCATGTGCTCATGGGAGGGCGGACAGAAGAAGAACTGTTCTGGAAAGACTTATATGAAGGCATTGCAGGTTCCATTGCCCTGACCACCGACGACGGAACACTGGGAACCAAAGGTACCGTCATGGCTCTCTTGCCGGATATGCTGCGAGATGGCGGTTATGACTGCGTCTACGTCTGCGGTCCTGCTCCCATGATGAAGGCGGTTTCCGCTGCAGTACTGGAACAGAAGATCAAATGCCAGGTATCCCTGGAAAAATATATGGCCTGCGGACTGGGAGCCTGTCTTTCCTGCAGCTGCCAGGGCATCGGGAAACGTATCAAGGTCTGCAAGGACGGCCCCGTGTTCCGGGCAGAGGAGGTAGCGGAATGGTAAGGTATCTGTATCATAACAGGCTGGCCACAGAGATTGCCGGCCTGAAAATGAAAACCCCGGTGACTACCGCTTCCGGCACCTTCGGCTTTGGCCTGGAATTTACGGATTTCCTGGATCTGGAGAAAGTGGGGGCCATCACGGTAAAAGGCACCACGCTGGAGCCCCGGGCCGGAAACAAAGGACAGCGGGTAGTGGAGACGCCCTCCGGCATGCTGAACTGCGTAGGGCTGGAAAACCCGGGCAGCGATTTCTTTTTGAAAGAGACCCTGCCGAAGCTTCGTAAATATAAAGTACCTGTTATTGTCAACATCGACGCTTCTTCCCCGGAAGAATACGGGGAACTGGCGGCGAAGCTTGACGTGAAAGGGGTAGACGCCGTAGAGATCAACGTAAGCTGCCCCAATATTAAAGACGGGGGACTGGTATTCGGGACCAATGCCAGAAGCATGGCCCAAGTGGTGAAAGAGGTAAAAAAGAACACGTCCAAAGTGGTGATTACCAAGCTTTCCCCCAATGTGACCAGCATTACGGAAATGGCAAAGGCTGCGGAAGACGCCGGAACCGACGCCCTTTCCCTGATCAATACCCTCATCGGCATGAAGATCGATATCCACCGGCAGCGCCCTGTGTTGGGAAACGTGACCGGTGGCCTCAGCGGTCCCTGTATCCGTCCCGTGGCGGTGCGGATGTGTTATGAAGTGGCCCAGGCGGTAAAGGTTCCCATCATCGGTATGGGGGGCATTATGAGCGCGGAAGATGCCGTGGAGTTCTTCCTGGCCGGCGCCAGCGCTATTGCGGTAGGAACTGCCAATTTCGTGGATCCGGCTATTGCGGAGACCATCAGCCTTGGGATTCTGGAATACATGGACCGGCATAACATTAAAAAACTGAAAGATATGATCGGCCTGGCCCTGCCGGGACGCGGCTGAGAAACGGCGGCAGGATAAAGCAGACTGCGCCGGATATGATAAAGATCGAATGCAATTCACAGGAATTGAGGTGGCAAAAAATATGCAAAGCGATCCGAGGCTGATTGCCGCCCTGGATTTCCCCACAGTAGAAGCGGCAAAGAAGGCTGTGGAAGAAATCGGCGATGCGGTAGCCTATTATAAAGTTGGCATGGAGCTCTACTATGCGGCAGGAAACGACATGATCCGTTTCCTGAAAGAGCATGACAAAAAAGTGTTCCTTGACCTGAAGCTGCAGGACATACCCAATACGGTAGCCAGCGCCCTGAAAGTAGAGGCAAGGCTGGGAGTGGATATGATCAACGTCCATGCGGTAGGCGGCAAAAAAATGATGGAAGCCGCGGCAAAAGCAGTGAAGGAAACTGCGGAAGAACTGGGCGTGGAACGGCCAAAGCTGATTGCGGTCACGATCCTGACCAGTATGGACGAAGAACAATTTGCAGATCTGAATTATAAAAACACTATTCCGGAACAGGTGGTGGCCCTGGCAAAGCTTGCGAAAGCAGCAGGACTGGACGGGGTCGTAGCTTCTCCCAAAGAAGCGGCGGCGATTCGCGAGGCCTGTGGCCCGGACTTTCTGATCGTGACCCCCGGTGTACGTCCGGCTGGCAGCGCCCTGGATGACCAGAGCCGCGTCACCACGCCGGCACAGGCTTTCGCCAACGGCTCTACCCATATTGTAGTGGGGCGTCCCATCATGAAGGCGGAAAACCGGAAACAGGCTGCGGAAGCCATTGTGGAAGAAATTAAAACCATTTGTTGATGTTGGAGGAGGCGCTTTTATGTTAAGCGAAAAAGAAGTACTGCATCTTTTGGAAGAGACCCAGGCCGTGCTGCATGGTCATTTCCTTCTGACCAGCGGTCTGCACAGCCCTATGTATGTAGAAAAATTTAATGTGCTGCAGCATCCCGAATACACGGAAAAACTGTGTAAGGAAATCGCTGCACGCTATGCCGGCGACAATATTGAACTGGTAGTGGGACCTACAACCGGCGGCATCCTGCTGGCCCATGAAACCGGCAAAGCCCTGGGTACCAGAGCGATCTTTACTGAACGGGAAAACGGGAAGATGACCCTGAAGCGGGGCTTCCAGATTCCGGAAGGCTGCCGTGTGTTGGTGGTAGAAGATATTGTGACCACCGGCGGCAGTGTGAAAGAAGTGATGGAGGTCGTTCGTGAGCACGGCGGCAATGTGATCGGCGTAGGCCTTTTAGTAGACCGCAGCGGCGGCAAGGTGGATTTCGGCGTACGGACGGAAGCGCTGCTTCATCTGGACGTGCCTACCTTTAAACCGGAGGACTGCCCCCTGTGCCATGACGGGGTGGAACTGACCAAACGGGGAAGCACCGGTAAAAACAATCCGGTGAAAAAGTAAAGCAAAAAAGACTTGCGCAAATGACGCATCTATGATATAATTCTAAAACGTCAGGTGAACTGACAAACGGCCCGGTGGTTCAGTTGGTTAGAATGCCGCCCTGTCACGGCGGAGGTCACGAGTTCGAGTCTCGTCCGGGTCGCCATGCGGAAATAGCTCAGTTGGTAGAGCACAACCTTGCCAAGGTTGGGGTCGCGAGTTCGAGTCTCGTTTTCCGCTCCACAGGGGTATAGCTCAATTGGTAGAGCAACGGTCTCCAAAACCGTGTGTTGAGAGTTCGATTCTTTCTGCCCCTGCCATAAAAACAACCCCGGAAGCCAGTAAAAAAGCGGTTTCCGGGGATTTTATTTTCACGTTGCTCACTTTAGCTTATGAAAGAGAAAACGCCCGAAAATGACACAATTTCCACCAAAACAAGGCAAACTTAAGGCAAACAAGTCCGCACTAAAAACCGCATAAATCCTGCATTTTTGAAAATCGCAAATTTCAAAACAAGGCAAACTGGAAAACAGCCTCTGTATAAAAGTAAAATTTCCCTGTCAGACTTCCATATAAGCTCAGGGAGACACGTTTAGTGTCTGGCTAATATAAACCCTTATCTCACCTTTTAAAAACGCGCCTACGGGCTTTTTACGCGTTTGTTATTTTCAGGAGTCTGGAAAGATAATTAATTTCACTATCTTTACAATGCTTTTGATGAATAATCTGGATGAAAATCCGGATAGTTTTTAAGGCAAACTTAAGGCAAACAGGAAGGGACCAGTATGACGCGCAAAGAATTAGATAATTACCTCCGGATGATTCAACTGCTGCATGAGGCGAAAGAGCTGCAGCGAATCACGATGGCCAAAGCGGAAGAGTCAAAAGCCGATGTTAAACTTTCCACGGCTCTAAAAGAGGCCATGGACGATATTAATCAGAGTGTCGCGAAATATGAAAAGCAAATGACAGAAACATATCCGGATGTTGTGGCCTTTATCAGCACCGTAACAACTCCACGCGTCAGGCATATTATGCGGCTCCGGTATCTGTATGGTCTGGCATGGTGTGAGATTCCGGAACTTGTTGGCCATGGAGTAACAGAAGCCGGCTGCAAGGACGCGTGTTATACTTACCTGAGAGCACATTGCTCTTAACGTGATAAGTCGCTTTTAGCGCGTCGGCGCAGTGGCAGCTTTCCCGAACAAAGCAATAAAATGAACGAAAGAAGTGCAACCTGGAGACAGACAATTAGGCTGCCTATATTTATAACAGAAAGCAGGATCAGAAACCGCTCTGTGACTGGAGTTATAAAAAAAGTCCGGTCACTAAAGTGACCAAAAGCGATAGACTATGAAAAGAAGAATCCCCACCCGGTCATGAGTGGGGATTTCTTTACTTCTTAAATGCAGCTCCGGTGTTCAGTATGTTACTGACATATCGTACTTGTCTAAAATCTCAGTTACCCTCTTTTCGTCAAACTTGTACTCTGAAAGTTCATTGAGCGCTTCATGTACCTGTTTCTTGATGATTTCCGCACATTCAGACGGGCTTTGTGCTGCGTGTACATCTACAGCCAGCCGCCCCGGCATGGCCAGCATCCGTTGCTTAACAACTATGCAGTGCTCTGAAAATATAAACTCAAATGCCTTATATGGGCAAAGTTGGTTCCGCATTTCTTGTAATCGGAGCCGCTTCAGTTCATTGTCAAGCCTTTTGCTTTCTGCGTCAACGTCTGTTTTTGTTGCTCGTTTCTTTTTGAGTTCAATATCAGCAGTTCTTTTTTCCGTTACCGTTTCATCTGTAGCAGCTGCTTTCTTTTCGGCAGCGATCGCGGCAGAATGTTCCATGTATGCATGTACCGCGTCCACAAGGTTAAAGCAGCCTCTTCCTGTTTTCGTGATCAGGCCGTTTTCCCTTAGCTGGTGAACACGCCGGACACTGAGGCCTAAAATCATGGCCAGTTCCTTCACGCTAACTTCTGTCTGCTCTGTTATTTTTTCCATAAACGCCTCCCATGGTGTGAAGTGAAGCCGAAACAGAATGTTTTTTTTGAATACTTAACTACGCGCGCCCTGGGGTTCGCGAGCACCCTCAACAAGAGGGGGGGTGTCTGGAAGAACCTATTGCCACCCCCCGGCCGGTTCCGCTCTGCCCGTAGAACGAATCCCCGGTAGCCATTGTAGCGCCCGGGGATGTTTATCGTCAATGTGCTGCGTCACTCAGAAAAGCCCTTCCGGATAATTCCCTCTATCAAGTCACGCGTCCGATTGAAGCTAACAGTTCTTTCATCTTTCCAGCTGGCCATGATCTGCGCTGCCGGTTCACCGTCAACAACGCGCCAGGCGCATGCTGCCATGTTGCTCATAAAGTCCTGCCGGTCTGTCTCACTCAAGCCGTTGGCCATCTCTGCCAGTTTTGCAAGTTCAGTTCTCTGTGTATCATTCATACGTTCCAGCGCTTCGACGTAGAGCTTTATTAACTCCCGCTCAGGTTTGCTGGCGTCCTTCATATGTGTCATGAGCGTCATGATCAATTCGTCATTCATTATAAGCCGCCCTCCTTCAGTTAGTTACTTCCCTAAGTATTGAGCCGTTTTGTTTCAGCCAACTGCGGTAATAGGTTAAACTGCCAAAAAACATATTTCTCAATGGTACACCGTAAAGATCTGCTAAGTTGGCGGCAGTGTCTAATTTGATTTTACCATTGTTACGTTCATATTTCGTCAGCTTCTTTTTGCTGATTCCTGCCACGGCTGCCGCACGCTTTTTACTGATTCCGGCGTTAATACGCGCTGCTTTCATGGTCAGAAGAAGTTCTGTTTTTTTGTCCATGGTCTATGCTCCTTCCACCTTGGTATCTGTTTCATGTATTCCCATCTCTGCGTTAATGAGAGCTGATATAGCTTTGAGTGTGTCCAATGAGACATACGGCAGCCATTCTCTTATATGAATCCGCTGCAGCTCTTTGGCGTTTGTCAAATGACTTACGGCAGTTGCTATTTCCGTTTGCGCTGCCGGTGTCAGTTCCGGCAGGATTTCCAACAACTGAGTCTGCAGTAAATCTTTAGATTTTACAATCATGATAGCCTCCAATCTATTGCGAATAAATCAAAAATCAGTTACAATAAAACTGCGATAACCTTGTAGAGTAGTATCAGTGCCGTGAGAAGGTTGATTCCTGCTGTTACAAGGTTGCCAGCTGGCCGTCTGTCATGTCTCGTGACAGGCGGTCTTAACATTTTTATTTCTTTCTGGCGGCTTTTAATACTTCGTAAGCTTCCATTAAGGCCTTGTTATTATTCATGAACTCGCGACACAGGGTAATTAACAAGGTCGTTTTGTCTAAGCCCCTGGCATCGGCCAGCGTATCAATCATTTCCTTTTCCTGCTGCGTTACTCTGAGATTGATTGATATATTGCGTGCAGCTTCAGAATCTTTAGGCGGTCTAACCATCTAAACACCTCCTTTCGTTTTTGCTTGACATTATTTTATCATTGTGTTACTGTTTTGTAAAGAATATATTTACAAAGTTTTTATTATTTACAAGATTAAAAGATTTTACATAATGCCGATTATCGGACGTAAATATATTATCGGCAAAAATTGAGTCCTGACAGCCTTAAAGACTGCCAGGCTTTTTTTATTGCCGGTTAAGAGTATGAAGTCCGACGGCGTTCGTGTTCATATCGTTTCAACATCTGCTGGAAATTCTCATAAGAAATGTCCGTTGCTTGTTTTATCGCTTCCATGACTTCCTGTTTTACAGTATCGCCGGTAATGTTAATGTTTGGCGAAATAGTGGGGGAATATGTGATGTTAAAATCATGGTTTGTAACATTATCTCCTGGGCTTTGAATAAACTCACGAATTCGTTGCAGCAAATCCGGATTGTCTGCCGGTCGGTTCGTTGCCAGTTCAGGCGGATGCACAACACCTGCAATTTGCAATGCTGGCATAGAAGGGAGCTGACTTATAACTCCTGAATTTTGGAACGCTGTAGCATGCCGTAACGCAGAAAACAAATTTGAAAGAACCGGCTCTCCGGTTCCTGTTCCGGAGCGATCTACATCGTTACCGTTTTCCCTGGGAGCAAACATTTCCGGTAACGTGGGCGCAACAATACCGGCAGGGACAGGCGGCGCTGCCTGTATCATCCGGGTAATGGTTCCGATAGGTTCCGGCTGCTTCGGTGTTGGCATTTCCGGAAATGAGGGAATCGTAATTGCCGGGACTTTTCTATCGGCAGCAACATTGATTAACGGCGAAATGTTTTCTACTCCCTGGGCAGCCTGTACAACCGCAGGTACCGCCATGGCGTTTGCCGCCGCGTTCACTATTGCCGGATTGCTGACCGGTGAAGCTGCTGCCGCCATGGGAGACAAGGCCAGAGCCGCCACGCTTATAGCACGGCCAATGACCGGGGCCAGTCCCGACAGTTTGGCCATGGTGTCCACGGTCGATGCTGGCTGTTTTGGAATAACCGGAAAGCTTACCATTTTACCTTTGTTCTTTCCGGGATGCTGTAACCACTTCTGCAGCACACCAAAAATTCCAGGCGTTTCCATTTGGCCATGAATAAAGAGCTGCTGGCCATGGCGATCCGGAACCGTTTGCGCCGGGCTAACGTCCGGGCCGATACCTTGCACGGTGAAAGAAGGGGATGCCGTTCCATGGTTGCGTTCCGGATGTTGCAGCAGTCCCAACATCTGGCCGGTCTTCAACCACAATTGTTTGGCACGTTCGCTGTTATCAATAGGGATGGCCGCCTCCGGAGACTCTTCTGCAAAAGTCGTCAGAAATGCTCCCTTGCTGTAGATGCCGCCTTTAGCATTTGCCGCCACTTGACCTGCAGCCCCGTTTGCTCCGGAGGAGTTCACGCCCTGGGAGAATCCCACGGTAAAGGAACCGATTGCGCTTTTGGCAGATTCCCACGCATTGGAAACGAGGCTCGTCAGTTTTCCGGGAAGCCCCAGGAAAGCATCTATGATGCCGTTAAAGCCTAACTTTCCCCATTCTTTGGCCTTGTCAATAAAGGACTGGCCTACACCGTCCAGGCTTCCGATAATGCCCATTAGCTTGTTCGGTATCTGCAGGAACCAGCCAATGACATAACCGACAGCAAAGCCGGCTTTTTCCGGAAGCTGTGAGAGGGCAGACATAAACCAGTCATGAACGCCCTGGGCGGTGTCCTTCACCCAGGCCCAGCCTTTAACCAGTGAAGCCGATACCGTATCCCAGTTCTTATACAGAGTGTAACCGGCAGCTACAAGCCCGGCAATACCGACAACAATAAGGCCGATAGGATTGGCCAGCAGGGCCGCGTTAAATGCCCAGGTACCAGCAGTGGCAGCAGTGGCAGCAACCTGGTATGCTGCATAAACCACGCCTGCAGCTTTGACGGCCAAAGCGGTACCTGCCATGGCAACGCCAACCGCGCCAACCGTTTTAATAAATACCGGGTGTTTCTCTGCAATATCACCAATAAGCCCGGCGTAATGTGCAGCCCCTCCGGCTGCATCAGCCAGCGCTGGGAGGAATACGCTGCCAATGGCCAGGGCTACGCCCTCTGTTGCAGATTGCAGCCGCGTTAAGGCTCCACGCGCGTTATCGGTAGCAGTCTTTGCAAATTTTTCAGACGCGCCGTCCGCCTTTTCCATTTCTCCGACTAACTGAGCAAACTTTTCAGCTGGCGCATCGAATACGTTTAACCAAGCGCTTGAGGCATGTACGCCGAAAATTTTCTGCGCCAGGTCTAACCGTTCTTGCTTGCCCAGTTGGTTGAGTTTTTCCCGGAGTTCCTTCACAATCCCAATCATCGGGCGAGCCTGCCCTTCAGCAGTATTCATATCAATGCCCAGGCTTTTGATAGCTGCCTGTGCTTCTGCGTGTTCTTTGGTTGCGTCTGACATTGAAATTCCTAATTCATCCAGGGCTTTTGCTGCTTTTTTCGGCGGGCCTGCTAACCGTAAGAAGCCCATACGTAAGGCTGTACCCGCCGTGGAAGCTTTAATGGCGCCGTTGGCCATTAATCCGGCCAGCGCTGCCGTCTCTTCCATGGAAGCCCCGAAAGCATGAGCAACAGGGGCAGCATATTTCATCGTTTCACCCAGCATTTCCACGTTGGTGTTCGTCCGGGTAATAGTGTAGGCGAATACGTCAGCCATATGCTGCGCCTTTTCTGCGCCCAGGCCGAAAGCGGTAAGGTCATCCGAAATGATGTCAGCTGTACGGGCCAGATCTGTTTTCCCTGCCAGTGCCAAATTTAACAGCCCGGGCATACCCTTTAAGATCTGACTGGTTTCCCATCCGGCCATACCTAAATATGTCATGGCCTCAGCTGATTGTTTGGCAGTGAAGGGCGTTACCCTGCCTAATCGTTTAGCCTCTGCCGTCAGCTGTTCCATTTCACCTGCGCTGGCCCGGGTGATTGCCTTGACACGGCTCATGGTTTCCTCAAATTCTGCAGCTACGTTAATCATGCCAACAATAGGCCGGGAAGCTGCATAGACTCCCAGGGCCAGCCCGGAAAATTCCATGGCAGCAGATTTCAATTGCTGTCTGGCAGCTATGGCCTTATTCAATCTCATCTGCTGCAGCTCCAGGGCTTTCAATTGCGCTTTTGCTTTGTTTGCTTTGGCAGCGTAACCTTCAAAATCGATCTGCCCGGCGTAGAGTTCTTTATCCAGTTCTTTCAATCTGCTTTTAAGTGCCTGGCCCTCTTTGCCGATATTGATAAGGCCCTTTTGTGCGGTACTCATGGCCCCGGTGAAATTCCGGTTCACCAGGCCATTGATTACAAAATCAAACTGAAATGTCTTTGCCAATTTTTACTCACTCCCTCCTTTAGAGATAACGGGCCAGACGGATCAGCTGCAGTGCACGTATTGCAACCATTCGTCAAGCCCGTTTCGCAATTATTTTTTTGAATTAACAACGTCAAGCCATGAGGCCAGTTCTCTCAGTGGCATTTTGAACCAGTAGGGAACCGGCCCATACCCGGCAGCCGCCAATGTCACGGCAAGTTTCCGGATGCAGTGGACGATTCCACCTTTACCGCATCCGGAGCCAGCAAAAAAGTGCCAACGTCTCCGGTTATCGCTGCAAACTCCTTCAACGGCAGTTCCAGAATATCCGGAAGCGGTTTATTAAAGGCCCGGGCCGCAATGGCAGCGTAGAACATCCGGGAAGTCATGATGTCAATAGATACATCTCCCTCGAGCCGCGCCGCTTTTTCCGCTTTTGCAAAGTCATTGCCAGTCATGGTTTCCAGTTTCTCTTTCAGGATTTTTTCATCGTAAATTTTGTATTCCATTCCTTTATCCTCCATTTCTTTATTAAGAGCCGGGGCCGTGCTACCCATTGGCCTAAATACGTTGTCCGCAAACCTCGCAGATATAACTCATCGCGTGTTTTGGTTTATGAATAATAGCTTCGTCAATGGCACTCTTAACGCTCCTAAAACCAACCCTGTCTGTAATTTTGCAGAGTTGTAAATAATCGGAAACGTCAGCAACTTCGAGTTTGGTCTTGTGTTCATCAAAGTAATATAAAGCATTCACTACTTCTTCATTGCCCACGTAGGCGAGCATCTGACGACAATTGTCGTCAAGTTTTTCAGCTTCTTCGTCGGTTAATTCGCCTTCGAGTAATTCAGCCGGAACGTCATCAATAAGATCGTCAACAGTCGCGCAAGAATTAAGTTCTTTGTTCTCTTCTTTTTTTTCTTCTTTCTTGCATAATAAAGAAGGTTTGCGAAACGCCGGAAGTTTTGCTTGCGTTTTGTTTGCGTTTTCTTTTTCAAACGCTTTGCCATTTTGCTTGCTAATTTCAGGTTCGTTATCATCCTGAAATCCAGCATTTATCAGTGTTATAACGCTGTATTTGTTTGTGGTTCTGATTGCGATTTTGCCTGCGCGTTGCAATCGAGTTAATGCTGTTCTTGTTTGCGAGGTGCTTGCGCCTGTTTTGGCCGCTAATTCCTTTACCGTCGTCAATGCCTCCCCGGCATCAAGTTCCACGCCATGCAGCCGCCGTGGCGAATACTCTGCCGTCAATAGCAGGTGTATAAAAATCCCTTTCGTCTGCGCATCGTTGTAGTATTCAAAGTCGAGGAAGTCGCGCGGTAATTTTACCCAGCCTGTTTGCATTGTTAGCCTCCGTTCGCGTTCGCCTTTTTTGTTTTCCCCAGGAGCAGCGCCTTCATTCGCTCGGCCCTGCTGCTGTACCCATCAAAACCGGCGTCCGGCAGCGCCGTGATCCTGCACTTGCGCTGCCTGGGCAGGTCCGAAACCTGGGCCGGAATATTTTGATTTTTGAACAGCTCCAGCCGGACAAGTGTCTCGTCTTTATTCAGCAGATAAACGCGGCCTCGCTGCCAGTGCTCCAGCTGCCCCGTCCGACACATTCGCCGGATGGTTTTCAGGGGCCAGCCAGTTTCCGAGCAGAACTGTTTTGCATTCATCAACATGTAGCGCCCCTCCTAATCTTCCAGAAGGTCAACCGGCTCAACGCCCAAAGCCGCCGCGATTTTTCCGACAGACTTCAAAGTTGTTCTGCGTTGCGGGTTAGAGAGTTTTAACTGAATGACATTCGGAGGAACGCCTGCAGCTTTTGCTAAGCCGCGTACAGTAAACCCCCTCTTGGCCATCAAATTCTTAAGTTTTTTTGTATCCATGTCAGATGCCTCCTTCATTTGTTGTGAGCGCGCTTCTAACTATATTTTGCATTTTTTGGCTTTTTTCAGTTCACTTTGTATCATAAAAAATCATTGCAATTTTTACCCGTATCGGCTAAAATCAGAAACGGGGTGGGCTGAATATGACATTCTGCGAAAATCTAAGACGCGTCATGAAAGATAGATCATGCAAGGCTAAGGAGTTGGCCGAAAAAACCGGAATTACAGAGACCATGTTGCGGCATTATCTAAACCGGACTGAACGAAGAGAGCCGACGTTCAACAATTTGAAAGCCATAGCGTATGCGCTAAATGTGAGTTGTGATGAATTACTCGGGTATAATGTCCCAGCCACTCCGGAAACGTTCTGCCTACAGCGCGGCCTGACATGTACACCGTTAGACGGGAAAATCGTGATTGACTGTGACAGGCGCGTGTTACGAAAACAGGTTATTGTTGACATCAATGACTTTCCTGAAATTGCGGAAAAAGCAAAAAGAGAAGCCGCTCCCTATGTTGCATACGTAGAGGCGGCCGCGTTTCTGCTTCTTGCTGGCCTTGATGAAGGCCTTACAGAAGGCGCGAAAGACTATGCTGTTAGAAATTACCTTGAGTTGGTCTGTAGTGGAGACAATAAAGAGACTCGTGACGCAATAATCCAGCAGATAGAAGCAGATAAGGCCGCACACAAAGCAGCTATAAGCCTGCGAAAAACCGTTAAAGATTTTGCGAACTGTACGGCAGTCAAGACTTCGAAGGACGCAGAAAAGGAATTAATAAAAGAGGGTGCAATACCTCCACCAAGGCTTAGAGGCCTTAACAGGCTTAAAGAGGATATACAACAATTACAAGAGTCCATTGCAAAGAAGAACAAGCTTATCAACGAATTAAGGACGGCAAGGGTAGGCCGGATAAACGAAGTGACAGATGAAGTAAGTTTACTGACTGAAATGTGTACCAACCTGTTACGGAACTATGTAAAGCTGGATAAGGGCGTGGAATTATCAGAGAAAGACGCGCGTAAAATTGTTGTAGATAACCTGCAGAAAAAGAAGGAGGCCAAGGGGTATGAAACGTGAAGGATCTGTAACAAAAGTCGCTCTTAAGAATAACAAGGGCGTTGCCTATGAGTATTGGCAATGCAGGTACTACGACAATACCGGCAAGCAAAAGCGTAAGCTGTTTCCTCCGACGCAGGAAGGGCAGCGAGAGGCTAAAGCGTTCCAGAAGGCCATGACAAAGCTAAAAGGGAACGGCGAATTAGTCAGCACCAGTCAGACTGTTTCGTCATGGCTTGATGAATATATTACAACGTTCAAGAAAAACAAGCTCAGGGAAAGCAGCCGTGAAAGAATCATACAAAGCTATGCAAAAATTGAAGCTTCAGCAATCGGCAACGTTCCGCTTGATAAAGTGAACGCTGCAATGGTACAGCGTTTTTATAACCAGTTGGCCGGGACCTGGACCGACAACAACGGGAAAGAGCAAAAACGTCTTTCAAGCAGTTCCATCAAGAAAATTCATGTGCTCTTATCAGAAGCGTACCGTAAGGCGTTGCAGCTAAACCTGATAGCACGAAATCCCATGGACGCGATAGAAGCCCCCAAAGTAACTACAAAAGAGATGACCATTTTCACCGATGAGGAAATCACCAAGATTTTTGAAGCTATTTCCACGCTTGAGAATTATAAGCACAATACATCCGGGCTGCATAATTACCGGTTGCTTTTCATGATGTTGCTGGCATGCGGCTTCCGCATTGGTGAATTGCTGGCGTTGAAATGGGAGGATATAAACCTTGCCGGGCGTGAAATCCATGTTCACAGCACCAAGAGCACAGACAAGCAAGAGTTTCACAGTGCAAAGACCAAGAGCGGAGACCGCCTGATCCCGATTATCTATGACCATCTGCTTCAGGATCTGAAAGATTACCGGGGCAGGGACGGTGTTACCAGGCTGACGGGTTTTGTTTTTGCAAACAGGACCGGTGGCGCGATATCATACCAACGTGTCCTTTTAACGTGGCAGCGCATATGTGAGCTGGCAGGGATAGAAGGTAAAACCATACACACGTTCCGGCACACTTGCGCTACACGTTTGCTTGAAAAGGGAGTGCCCACGGCAGAAGTTGCCCGGATTTTGGGCCACAGTGAAGCTGCTACGACATTGAGGCTGTACACTCATGCAATAAAGAATTACAACGAGAAAATCATAGAGCAACTAAGAGGGGCGGACATTGTAACTAAACCTGTCAAAAAAGTAAGCCGGTAACACAAACAAGGCAAACTTAAGGCAAACTAATTTCACAAAATGCAGCAACCGTGCTGGACTTAGAGGATTTTGTGCAGGTCTCCAAAACCGTGTGTTGAGAGTTCGATTCTTTCTGCCCCTGCCATGACAAAACACTCCCAAAGTCAGCATACAAGCGACTTTGGGAGTTTTCTTTTTTGAGTTCTTTAGCCGTATCGTTTTCGCTTATTTTCATGGACACGCTTACAGGTCCTTAGAAAAACACATTTATTTGTATTTTTTTGATAACCTGATTAAAATCCCCACTTGCATCAATTATGTGGTAAAATAAAATACAAGGTTGATTATTAGTGCGATAAATTGGAGTTTGTCAGGTTGATTTATTAAGCATTTGCAACGTACAAATTCCCGTTTGTGCGGAGGTAGGAAAAGCATGAAATCAGGCAGAAATTTTTTGAAAAAGATTATAAGATGTACCTTCACAATAATGACTTTTGTTGCGGTAATATGTTTTGGATTATCGACAGCGGAAGCAAATTCAAGACATTGGTATGATAAGGATGGTATTTTTCATGAGGAATTAAGAAGCCTTGCATATGACATGGATGAGAATGGTCTCCGTCGCGACAAGCAAGTGGAGCACATTATCCATACCTGGTATGATCGGGAAGGAAACCAGCATGAAATTACAAAAACTCCTTCCGGGACAAGGCAGAATACTATTCCGGCATCTTTGTCAGCGAAATCCAGGATACGCTACTGGTATGACGAAAAAGGCCTTTTGAACAAAGAATATACGTTCTACACTCCGGGTGGCGAAAAAGATATTGAGCATGTTTGGTATGAAAAAGACGGAAGGTCTTATGAAAAGGAATATGGGTATGTCGTACTTAATGGGAAGTCTGTTTACAGGGAAAGTGCCAGCCGTTATGATGAAAAAGGCTGCAAACATATAGACATTTTCTGGATTTATCCTGATAACCAGCGACACGAAAAGCATATCTGGTTTGATGAAAAACAGGTCCGTCACGAAGAATGGATTAAGTAAAATTCACGTTTTCTCAATTGACATTTCTATAAACATGTGGTACGTTAAGCGTGTTCATCGGAGGATGATAGTCGCAACTATCAGGCCGGATAAGATGCCCGGGTGAGCCCGGAGTCTTGTCCGGCTTTTTGTTTAGGAGAATATAGATATGCATACCCCGGATTTTACAGAAGGAAAAATCATCGGCCCGTTATTGCGTTTTGTGTTTCCCATTATGTTTGCCCTGTTTCTGCAGTCGCTGTATGGGGCTGTGGACTTGCTGATTGTAGGGAAGTATTCCGATGCGGCCAACGTATCGGCTGTTTCTACAGGTTCGCAGCTGATGCAGTCCGTTACTATCTTTTTTCCGATATGGCGTTGGGCGCAACAGTGTTGCTGGGCATGTTGATCGGACAAAAGAAAATCAGGGCATTCCCCTGAGCCCCCTTTTCTCGGATGAACTGGCGGTGTGTGAAGCATCGGCTGCCTACCTGAAAGGCTATGGGATCGATTGCTTGCTGACAGCGTTCCTTTTCTGCTTCATCGGCTATTTTAACGGCTGTGCCCGAACCGGATTTGTCATGCTGCAGGGAATCATTGGCGCGTTTCTGATCCGGGCTCCCTTGTCCTATCTGTTCAGTATATGGTCAGGCGGCTCCCTTTTTATGATTTCTCTGGCAACGCCGTGCTCTTCGTTCTTTCAGATTATTCTTTGCATAATCTGCTTTATAAAATGGAGAACAGAAGCGTAAAAAACGTCATGTAATTTTTATTTGTTGAAAAAATAAGGTTGATTTGAAAAGCACACATTTATTTGTATTTTTTTGATAACCTGATTAAAATCCCCACTTGCATCAATTATGTGGTAAAATAAAATATAAGGTTGATTATTAGTGTGATAAATTCAGATTTAGTGGAGGCAAATTTGCACAGTCAAATCGCTTCCCTACGCCCGCAAATGCTTATTGACGGAAAATGGCATGCGGATTATGTGCGCCTTCGAATGAAAGCGATTAAGGAGTAGACATGAATAGTATGAAGATGTATCAGGTTTCCACACTGCAAGCTCTGATGCTTGGATATTCGAGGGCTGTTATATCTGTTTCAGAGTTGCTTAACCACGGTAATATCGGGCTTGGCACATTCAAAGACGTAGATGGCGAAATGATCGTACTTGACGGTTCCTGTTACAGAGCTATGGAAAACGGTGATGTTGCAGTGGCAGAACCGGACCGTGGCGTTCCGTTTTCTACTGTTTGCGTGATGAAAGAGAGTACCCCTATAGAATTCGGCTGTATTAATAACATAGAAGAACTGAAGACAGCGCTTAATATTATTATTGATTCCCACTTTGGACTTAACAGTATGCATATGGCCCGTATTGATGGAGAATTTGATATTGTTGATGCCAGGTCGGAATCAGGCTATGAGTCCGTGCATGTGGACCTGAAAACAATACTTGGGAAAACCCAGAAAGCTTTTAAATTTGAAAAAATTAAGGGCACTCTTGTCTGTGTCTATTTTCCTGACTATATGGACGGAATCAATGCCTTCGGATGGCATTTGCATTTTATATCCGATGACAGAGCGCATGGCGGGCATGTGTTTGACATTGTCATGAAATCGGGAAAAGGACAGATTTCAAAAATCAACTCGATAGAAATTAAACTCCCGGAAGGGCCGATGTTTGACACTTACACCTTAAAAGAGGCGTCAGAAGAGGAAATAAAGGCTGTTGAGCAGGGGCACGGCACTGAATGACAGTGTATTGCTTGCTTGTCCATGAGTAGATCACCTCACTTGGTAGAGTTGGTTTAATAAGTCCAAAAACTACAGTTCAAAAAGTCCAAGGTAATTATCTCATGACTGATATAGAAGAGGAACATTTCATCATTGAAATATCGCCCATAAAGTTGAGATGGACTATATAGGTAAATTCTGTTTTATTTCAACAGCCGTAGATTTTTCTGCGGCAGCTATGTTATAATTTACTGAAAAGTGTTTGACTGTTTGACTGTTTGAAATGATAGTTTCATTATTTTTTTAGGGAGGTACTGAAATGCCGGTTAACAAAAATGAGCTGACGAAAGAACAAATTGCCAAAGCGATGGCCTGCGAGACCGCTGAGGAACTTATGGCGTTGGCGAAATCCGAGGGCATCGAACTGACAAAAGAGGAAGCCGAGGCATATTTGGCGGAGATGGACGACATGGAACTTGACAGCGATGCACTGAAAAATGTGGCGGGTGGCTTGTGCTACAGTGCTGGCTTGGGGGCTGACCAACGTTGTAACAGGAGCGGTGGCATCACCGGAGCAAGATAAAGATGTTTTATGCCTAAACAAAATTCCTGTTTTGACAATTGACAATCTTAAAAAATGTGTGATGCGCTAAGCGTGTTCAGCGGAGGATGATATTCGCAATTAAGGCCGGATAAGATGCCCGGGTGAGCCCGGAGTCTTGTCCGGCTTTTTGTTTAGAAAAATATAGATATGCATAGCCCGGATTTTACGGACGGAAAAATCGTCGTTCCGCCTTTGCGGTTTGTATTTCCCATTTTGTTTAGTGAATGTAATTCGTGCCAGCGGAAAGTTTATCCCCTGTGAAAAAGTCGGTTTGTTTTTGTAACAGTCATGGTAATCCCACGGTTGTTTTGTTATAATTAGAGTGATAAAAAAATCAGAATTGGCAGAGAACTTGACGCTGTCCGATTCAGGGTATAAGAAAGGGATTGGCGTATGTATGAATTGATAAGCATCGTATGTTCTATATTTCAGGATCTGGCCGACCTGGTGTGGGGATTTCCTACCAACATTGAGTGGTATGCCCGTCTTCCCATCATAGGCGAACTGCCCCTGGTGATTATCCTGCTGGTGGGAACCGGTATATATTTCACCTGTAACCTTCGCTTTGTCCAAATCAAGTATTTCATGTATGGGATCAATGTTCTCATAAACAGCCATAAGGGGAAACAGGGTATCAGCCCTTTGGCCTCATTTCTGCTATCCACGGCTATGAGGGTAGGGCCGGGGAACATTTTGGGTGTGACAGGAGCCGTTTCCACCGGCGGCCCCGGCGCCTTGTTCTGGATGTGGATATCTGCGTTTTTTGGCATGGCCACAGCTTTTGTAGAATCGACACTATCCCAAATATATAAGGAAAAGCAGGGAGATGAATATGTTGGCGGCCTCCCCTGTTACGGCAGGAAGTTTCTGGGAGGAGCAGCCATAATAGGCGGCGCCTTGAGCTTGCTTTATATCATGTATGCCTTGCTCTGCATCCCGGCCCAGGGCTTCAATACCATCTCTGCCATGGTAGCAGTTACCCAAAATTTGACCGGGGCGGAGATTGCCGCAGGCAGTTCTTTGATATGGGGATTCTTCCTGTTGCTGATGGGAGTGACAGCCTTTTCCGTCTTTGGCGGACTCCGGCGCATCACCCACATAACCGATGTGCTGGTGCCAATCATGGCAGTGGTTTATGTAGTTGCTGTTCTTGTAATGGTTGCCATGAAACTTGAGCTTTTGCCGTGGTTCTTCTATGTGGTGGTAACAGAGGCCTTCCGTCCGGAGCCGGTCTTCGGCGGTGCTCTGGGTATAGCTCTTTCTCAGGGAATAAAGCGCGGCCTGATGAGCAATGAGGCGGGGCAGGGTACCCTTTCAATGCCTGCTGCTGTATCCTACGCCAAGCATCCGTGCGACCAGGGCATCATACAGGCGATTGGCGTATTCCTTGATACTATGGTGATCTGCACCCTGACCGGTTTTGTCCTCATCATGGGACAGGCCTGGATGAAGGATGGCTCAGCAGCCTGGTTTAAAATGGGTCGTCTGGAAAAATTTCTGGCTTCCTGCTCGCAAATGCTGGGAAGTGAAGCCGGCTATGGACTGGCTACCCTGGTTATCAGTATCTGCTTTGGTATATTTGCCTTTACCTGCCTGTTGGGGTTCCTGTCCTTTTCAGAGATATGCGCCAGACAGATTTCGAACAATACACTGTTCATCGTGGCGGTCAGGCTGGTGAACCTGGCAGTGCTGGCCTTCGGCATGATTACGAACATTGCCGGCTTCGACCTCAGCGCACTTTGGAATCTCAGCGACTTTGCCAATATCGTAATGGTATGCTGCAACCTGCCCCTTCTTTATCTGGGTTTTGGCAAAGTGCAGAAGGCCTTTCACCATTTCGAATGCAAGGAAAGCAAATTCGGCTCCGAAACATTGGATGAACCGTTGCCGGTCTGGGATGAAAGCCGGTGAATAAAATCCTGTTTATCAGGATAATTGATGAAAACACGGGGTGATAAGTATTATGCAGGAAGAAGAAAGCAGGATACATGAAACGGTGAAGTCAGTGTATCCATTTGAAACCGGGGAAGATACTATTTGTGATTATGTTCGCCAGGCTGTTAGGACGGAACTTGCAAAAAAATTCCCTTCCGGCCATACGGGCTGTCTTTCCACTGCAGTAGTGGAAGCTATCAGTGCCAATATTTATTTCGACAGGAAAAAGGAGTTCCCGGATGACAGGGAGGGCGCTGATATTTATCTGCAGAACCATACGGGAAATTCATCTTACGCGGTGGCGTTTACGGAACAGGGTAAAAAGTACTGGATGATACACAGCGGTTACGATGCGCTGCCGTCCCATATCGCAGGGGTCCAGGTGACGATTGAACGGCCCGAACATAAAGGCTGTTGCGGTGAATGAACCCTGTTAGGGACAAGGGTATAAATAAATTCAGGTAAGGAGGATGACCGTGTGAGTACACATATGCAAACGATCAATAGTTCTTTTGCAGATCAGGCGAAGGAATTTGAAAATCCAAACATGAATTTTTCCAAAAAAGAATATCTGGATTATACAATGAGAGCAATCGGGGCAAAAGAAACAGATACCGTATTGGAAGCGGCAGCAGGCACCTGCGTCTGTGGAAGGACGCTGGCCCCCATGGTACAAAAGGTCGTCTGCCTGGATGCGACGCAGCCCATGCTTAACGAAAAAATCAAGGTCCTGTCAGGCTTAACAGAACATACGATAGCCAATGAGATCGAGGCGCCTCATGAAAATCTGAGGACGGCGCCGGAATTTGAGAAATAAGCAGAAGACACTATGCCATAAATTTTTTATATGTAGAAACTGACTATATTTTCAGAAGTTTGTTGCGTTATAGAATCAGATTATGATAAAATAAAATAGTTTTAGTATGGTCATGGCCATGAGATTTGAGCCAAAAGCAGATCTTTAAGCGAAGATAATATTTCTTTGAGTAGGAGGATACCATGTCTTTTCAAACCCTGACCCCAGAGGTACTTTCACAACTTACTGCCGCACTTCCCGACTGCGTCCTGACCGGGGACCAGCTCACCGAGGACTATGCCCACGATGAGATGATTTCCGCCGGCTTCCGTATGCCCGACGCCGTAATTCGGGTGCAGTCAACGGAAGAGGTCTCAAAAGCCTGCAAAATTCTGTATGAAAACAATATCCCCATCATCCCCCGCGGGGCCGGAACCGGGCTCAGCGGCGGCTGTGCGCCCATCTGCGGCGGTGTGGTCATTGATATGACCAAGATGAATCATATTCTGCGCTGGGATCTGGAGAATGGCCTGGTTCACATTGAAGCCGGCGTCCTGCTGGCTGACCTGACCGCCGCCTGCCTGGAGCGCGGTATGTTCTATCCGCCTGACCCGGGCCAGCGGTTCGCCGCGGTGGGCGGCAACGTGGCCACCAACGCCGGCGGGATGCGGGCCGTGAAATACGGCTGCACCCGGGAATATGTCCGCACCCTGAAAGTGGTGCTTCCCGACGGCCGTGTGGTAAAACTGGGCGGCGAACCCAGCAAAAACAGTTCCGGCTATTCCCTCCTGCATCTGATGGTCGGTTCCGAGGGAACCCTGGGAATCATCACGGAAATCGGACTGAAGCTTATCCCCAAACCGAAATTCCAGGTTTCCCTGCTGGGCATGTTCGAAGATCTGGAGGCCTGCATCCGCTGCGTGCCTGCGGTCAAGAGCTCCGGACTGGACCCCCAGTCCCTGGAATTCATGCCCCGCTCCGGTGTAGTGCGGGCGGAGAAATTCATGGAAAAGGTGGTCTATCCTGCCAAGAGCGACGGGACTGACGTGGGAGCCTATCTTCTCACTACCTTCGATTGCCGCCGGGAAGAAGAGATGGACGAGATCATGGAGGCAGCCGCCGAAGTTATGCTGGAAGGCGGCGCCCTGGATGTGCTCGTGTTTGATAATCCCAATTCGATGAAAGCGGCCTGGGATGTGCGCAGGGCCGTGCCGGAATCCATCCTCGAAACCTATGACAAGGTGGAGGAATGTGACATCGTGGTTCCCACCAGCTACATCGCGGAGGTCGTGGACTATGCCCTGAGCCTGACGGAGGAAGTAGGCCTGGATATTCATACCTACGGACACGCCGGGGACGGCAACATCCATATCAAACTCTGCGCCAACGGCATGGAAGAACAGGAGTTCCGTACCCGGTCCGATAAATTCCTGGATCTGATCTATGCCCGGGGCAAGGGAATGAACGCCCTGATCTCCGGTGAACACGGCATCGGTGCCGTTTCCGTCCGTCGCCTGGAAGACTATGCCGGTAAAGACGTGATGGATCTGATGCGGGGTGTCAAAGCTGTATTCGATCCGAAAGGACTGTTGAATCCCGGAAAGGTCTGCACGTATGTGGCGGACTGACGCGGCAGAGGAATAGTTGGTTACCGTTTGGAGGAAGATCGGAATGGTTGGCGACTGTCATCCGGACTGCAGATAGCAGGACGGATTCCCTTCAAACCTGATTAATACGCAAAGTTGCAGCCTGCTTAACCGCAGGCTGTATTTTTTTATAATGTAAAACAGCCGTGGTTTTTCCACGGCTGTTTTGTATAATTCATTTAATCTTCGTTTTCTTATCTTATTCAGATTTCGTCATTTCCTACGTGGAATACCATGCAGTAAATCACAGGCAATACGATCAGCGTGATCAGTGTGGCTACAGTCAGGCCGCTGGCGATGGCAATGGCCAGCCCCCGCCAGAAGTCGCTGGGGAACATGGGAATCAGCCCCAGTACAGTGGTCAGTGCCGTCAGCATAATGGGACGGAACCGGACGATGGCAGATTCCCTGACGGCTTTCAGCCGGGGCATTCCTTCTGCCAGATGCTGATCGATCTGGTCCACCAGAACCGTTGCGTTACGGATTACGGTGCCTACCAGAGCCAGGGCTCCTACTACCGCCATAATGCCCAGCGGCGTGTTGAACAGGAACAGTCCCAGAAATACACCGATGATTCCCAGAGGCGCAGTGCAGAGGACTACGAATACTTTCTTCACATCCATGAGCATCAGCATGAGAAGCACCAGCATGATGATCAGCATAACCGGGACGGGACCCAGTATGGACCGGAGGGCTTTGGCGCTCTTTTCCGAAGGACCGTCCAGCTCGATGCTTACCCCTGCAGGCAGGTTTTTCCGCAGTGGGGCAGCCTGCTTCATGATCTGGTCCGCTACGTCGTTGCCGGTGACGCCTTCTACGATGCCGGCATTCACTGTAATAGTGGGCAGCAGGTTCCTCCGCCAGATCATGCCGTCTTCCTTTTCATAACTCAGGTACGCCACCTGGTTCAGCTGCACGGCTCCCCGGGCAGTGGGGATGCTCATGGTTCCCAGGTCGCTGATGTTCTGATGGTCCCTGGGTTCCAGCCGGAAGACCATGTCGATGGCCTGGTCTCCTTCGTAATACCGGCTTACTGTATAACCGCTGATCTCCGCATACAGGGCGGAAGCCACGGTCTTGCGGGTAAGGCCCATCTGCCGCAGCTTGTCGTCATCCAGCTCCACCTTTACCGCAGGGGCTTTTTCCATCCAGTCGTACCGCACCATGGTAACATTTTTATTCTGCAGCATGATCTGCTTCAGTTTGCCGGCGTACTCTTTTGCCTGAGCGTCTGTGGCTGCCCGGACGCGGATCATGACAGGGTAGGGCGTAGGCGGCCCCAGGGGGATGGAACGGGAATAGCTCTGGACATTAGGCAGCTGTTCTTCCACCAGGGTTTTGATCTTCTTTTCCAGTTTAATTCTGGATGGCAAATCTTTGGCAACCACTACCAGTTGGGCGTAATTGTCCCGGGGCTGCACCGGGTCCAGCACCAATACAAAGCGGGGACTGCTTTTCCCTACGTAAGTGGAGATGCTGGCAACGCCTTCCTCTTTCAGTACCAGTTCTGTCAGCTTTTTCGCCGCTTCGTCGCTGGCCTGCAGGCTGGAGCCTTCCGGCAGGTTCAGTTCTACCAGCAGTTCCGGACGGACAGAGGCAGGGAAGAATTCCCGCTTCAGCACCTTGCCCAGCAACAGGGAACCGAAGAAAATGCAAAGGGTAATGATAATAACCGCGATGCGGTGCTGCAGCGCCCAGTCCAGTAACCGGCGGAAGGCGCCGTTGAACCCGCTTTCCCCTGCAGGCCTTTTTTCAGGGTACCCGTCTGCGGCAGAAGCTGCTGTTTCCTTATCCATTTTCTTATCCGGAATAAGCCATGTATGGGCCAGGGCAGGAGCCACCGTGGCCGATACCAGCCAGCTGCTCATCAGGGTAATGGTGATAACGGGGAACAGGCTGCCGGCGTATTCCCCTACATTGGATTTTGCAAAAGCTATGGGCATAAAGCTGATACAGGTGATCATAGTGCCGGTCAGCAGCGGTTTGGCGCAGCTTTCGAAGGCGAAGGAGCAGGCCTTTATCCGGTCCCATCCTTCGTTGATTTTGGTCTCGATCATTTCCACGACCACCACGGAATCGTCTACCAGCATGCCCAGGGAAATAATAAGGGCCCCAAGGGAAAGCTTGTGCAGGTCGATGCCCAGCATGAACATGCCCACCATGCTGCACATCAGCACCAGAGGGATGCAGACGGAGATCACGTAACCGCTCTGCCGCCCCAGGGTCATGAGGCTCACCACCAATACGATGACGATGGCTTCAAACAGGCTTTCCATAAATTCATCTATGGAATTTTTTACCACCTGGGGCTGGTTCAGCACCTGGTCCATCTCAAAGCCAAGGGGCAGCTCTTTCCTGATTTCCTGAATCTTTTTATCCAGGTTTTCACCCAGGGTCAGGTTGTTGCCTCCGTCAATCATGGAGATGGCGATTCCCACCGCAGGCTTTCCGTTAAAATACATCTTCGGCTCCGCCGGGTCCGCGTAATCCCGTTTAATCGTTGCTACGTCTCCCAGCCGCAGGGTCCTTCCGTTACCGCTGATCGGAAGGTTTTCAATATTTTTCACCGTATCGGGAATGCCGGTAAGGCGCAGGTATATATTGTTCTGGTCATCGTGTTTCATAGCTGCAGGCGTTACGGAGGTCTCCGCCTGTATCACCGCCGCCAGCTGGTCCACGCTCATGCCCAGCTGGGACAGCTTGGCATTATCCAGCTGGATGAATATTTTTTCCGGCTGCACTCCTAACAGTTCCACCTTTTTTACATCCGGCACCAGTACAAACTGGTCCTTGATGCTGCTGGCGACTTTCCGCATCTCTTCATAGGAGAAACTGTCGGAGGTGATGGCGTATACGTTACCGTACACATCATCAAAGTGATCGTTATAGTACGGCCCGTATAAATCGGATGGCAGGGTGCGCTTCCCGTCATTCACCAGATTCCGGACTTCCTGCCACCGCAGCCGAGTAACTTCAGGGGAAAGGTGATCTTTCAGGTACACGTTGACCACGCAGGTCCCGGGCCGGGAATAGCTGGTAATGTAATCAATATCCGGCACGGTCTGGACGATTTTTTCAATTTTGTCCGTAACCTGCATTTCCATCTGTTTGGCTGTAGCCCCGGGCCAGACAGCGGACACCACCATCTGCTTCACCGTAAAGTTGGGGTCTTCCTGGCGCCCCAGGGTTCTATAGGAAAAGATCCCCATGATGGCAAGCATTGCGGCAAAAAAGTATATGACCTGTTTATGTTTGATTGACCATTCAGCCCAGTTGTTGTTCATTTGGTCTCACTGCCTTCCAGCCGCACTTCCTGTCCTTCTGCCAGTTTATTGACGCCGCCGGTCACAACCACGTCGCCCTGGGAAAGACCCTGGGTAATTTTTACGCTGTTTCCTTCATAGCCGGCCGTCTTTACATTCACCAGCGTCGCCTTTTTATCCCTGATGACCCACACCTGGGGCTGTTCCCCGGTCTGGTACACAGCGCCGGAAGGGATCGTGATCATATTTTCCGTCCCGCTTTGTAAGGCAACCTTTGCCGTCATGCCAAGTTTTGCTGCCTGAGGCATAGAGTCCACAGCCACTTTCACCTTGTAGGTACGGGTCACGGAATCAGCCATGGGGGCGATTTCGCTGATATGTCCGGACGCCGTAATATCGTTCAGTGCCCAGAATGTGATTTTAGCCGGCTGTCCGGGCCGGATCTGTCCCAAGCGGTTTTCCGGCACAAAGATCTGGATTTCCCGGCTGCCGTCCTGTACTACCGTAACCACCGGCGTACCGGCCCCAACGACCTGGCCAATCTCTGCCGCAATGGAGGCTACGGTCCCGTCGTGGTCTGCCTTCAACTTAGTGTAATCCATCTGGTTCTGGCTGGCGTTCATCTGTGCCCGGGCGCTTTTCAGGGCGGCCTCCGCCGCTTCAAACTGGGTCCTGTACTGATCCCGGGCCATGGCGCTGACGGCATTCTTTTCATACAGGGCGCTGTACCGGGCGTAGTTTTCCTTTGCCAGGTTATAGTTGGAAAGGGCAGACTGGTACGCTGCCTGGGCCGCTGTGTAGCTCTGGGCAATATCCTTCGGATCCAGTTCCATCAGCACCTGACCGGCACTGACACGGTCCCCCAGATTCACATGGCGGGCAATGATCTTCCCGCCGGCCTGGAAGGCCAGGCTGCTTTCGTATTTTCCCCGCACCTCGCCGGGATACACCGCGGTGCTGTCCACCGTCTCAGCCCCCACGGTAACGGTGCGGACCACCGGCACCGGACGGTTTTCTACAGCAGCCGGCTTCATGGCCTGGTATCCGCGCCAGCCGATAAAAGCCGCCACTGCAACCCCAAGCAGGATGTAATGGGTTTTTGTCAGTTTTATTTCCGTTAAAAAGTTCATGGTTCAATATCTCCAATTCTGCGGCATTTGATGTTTCAATATCCGGAGCCGGTCGCTGCAACTACCGGATGCGGCAGTACCTGCGGCCTTGTTGCCCGATGCCTTACTGCAGCGTTTCCCTGCCTGTGGAAATCGTATTCAGATAATCCAGATACACAAAGCGCAGCCTTGCAAAATCATCATCTCCGGGAAGCCGGTTGGCTTCCGAAATGGCTTCGTAGTTGTAAGTCATCAGATAAAAAGCGATAATGCAGATCAGCACATAAGCCGTGCGACGGCTGTCGGTCTCCGGCTTTACCGACTGACTGGCCTTTGCATTTTCAAAGGCTTCCATCATCCGGTCGTAAAAGGCAAGCATCTGCTGCCGGACGATATCGTTTCCCGGTTCCGTAGGGGTAAGGAACTCCCGGTAAATGACATGGAGGCTCTCCGGCTCTTTCAGGAAAATGCCTGTCACCTCATCCAGAAAGGCAAGAATGCACGCCAGGGGCGCCGGCCCGGGCTCTTTTAACCTTTCCGCAAGGCGCAGCAGCGTTTCCGCCTGCTGCTTCAGGACTGCCTGGTACAGACCCGGCTTTCCCCCGTAATAATAGGAAATCAGCGCACTGTTGGCTCCGGCCTCCCGGGAAATGGCTTTCACCGATACCCCGTCATACCCGTACCGGGCAAAGAGTTTCGCAGCGGCTTTCAGGATCTTTCCTGAAGTATCTTTCGTATTTTGCGCAACATCTTTCATATCCGTTATCTCCGTGGTTCATAAAAAATAATGAAATAAGGATAGATTAATCATTTGATTAAATTAATCGTTTGATTAAATTATACCACGGATAGAAGGGCTGTCAATTCGAATCTGCTACCGTTTTTTTCAATTCATAATCAATTTTTCTTCTTCCTTTTCTGCAAAAAAAGTGCTATAATAGCAAAGAACTTGTGTTTGATTATTTCAGGGGCGTGCAAAAACGATGAAAGATATTAATTTTTACATGAATCTTGATTACCCGTATGAAGTCACACCGGACCCGGAAGGCGGCTTCCATGCTGAGATCCCGCTGCTGCCGGGGTGTATTTCCCACGGGGAAACGGAAGAGGAAGCGCTGCAGTATCTGAACGTGGCCAAGTGCCAGTGGATCAGCGGCATGCTGGAACGGCATATTCCCATTCCCCAGCCCCCGTACCGGGTGCTGTACCTGTCCCATAACTGGGGCCGGGTAAAACCGCGATAAGCGACAGAACGCGCCTGCTGCAGAAAGACAGGCAGCGGGCGGCGAGGATACAAATGCACAATCATTTACTTTTAAAGGAAATCAGGGGCATTTTAAAAAGGGACGTGGTACTGACCATTTCCCTGGTGCTGGCGCTGGTTTCTTCTCTTTTTTTCAAACCGGATATTGCCTATATCGATTTTTCCGTATTGGGCATGCTGCTGTCCTTTATGCTGGTAGTGGCCGGGTTCCGGCAGCTCCACGTGCTGGAAAAGGCGGCCCATGTGCTGTTTTCCCGGTGCCGCACCACCCGGGATGTGGCGGCGGTGCTGATCTGGCTTCCGTTTTTCACCTCCATGCTGGTGACCAACGACGTAAGCCTTCTGATTTTTGTGCCCCTGGCGCTGATTACGGGAAAACAGATCCGGCTGGACGTAGGGCGCATCGTCATATTCCAGACCCTGGCGGCCAACCTGGGCAGCGCCTGTACCCCCATGGGGAACCCGCAGAACCTGTTCATTTATTACCACTACCACCTTACCACTGGGTATTTCTTTTCCGTGCTGGGGCCTTTGTCCGTAATAGCGGCCCTGTGGCTGGCCTGGCTGGTCCACGGCCTGCCGAAGCGGGCCATACAGATGGAAGAGCAGGCAGCAACCGTGGAAAACCGGCCCCGGGCAGCCATTTTCGCAGTGCTGCTGCTGCTGTGCTTTGCCTCGGTGCTGCACCTGCTGGACCCCTTGGTATGCACGGCCGTTGTGGTGGCGGCGGTGGCGGTAACGGACCGGCGCCTGCTGACGCTGGCAGATTATTCCCTGCTGGTGACCTTTATGGGGTTCTTTATCTTTATCGGCAACCTGTCACACTGGGACACGGTGCAGCAGCTGCACCGGTATTTGCAGGAGACCCGGGGCATTGTGTACCTGGCAGGGCTTTTGTGCAGCCAGTTTATCAGCAACGTGCCGGCGGCCATGCTGCTGGCAGGCTTCACCCAAAACGCCCGGGAACTGCTGCTGGGAGTGGACGTGGGAGGCCTGGGCACCCTGATCGCCTCTATGGCCAGCGTAATATCCTACAAGCTGTACGCAGACGCCTATCCCCACCTGGTCATGGGCTGGCTGCGGATGTTTCTGTTTTACAACCTGTCCGGACTGATAGGGATAGGGGGACTGGTGTACTGGCTGATGGTACGGTAAGAGAAAATTTGTAATTTGGCATCCGGCAAAAGCCGGATGCTTTTTTATTTTGGGGTGAGGAAGGAAAAAAGACAGGAGTTTGGGAGGGGAAAGTTCACAATTTTTTCACAAAAGAGGGGGTAAAATGTGCGGTTTTCTTGAAAAACTAAAAAAAACAATTAAAATGTGAAATTTATTTCACATTCTCCGTTAGAAAAGTTATTTATTTTTTGCGATAAGCCCCCTACACTAAAGCTATGCCAGGTAAAGGGGGTGATATTTTGCGGTTATACCAATGGCATGCGATAAGTTCAAGTGGGAAAAAATATAACGGCGAATATGTTGCGGAAAATGAAAAAGAGGTTATTGATTTTGTCCACAGAAACTACGGATATGTTACAGAAATTGAAGCTGTCCGGGAAAAGAAATCGCCTTTCCGTTGGTTTTGGCCGCAGTTAAATTTTACGGATCGAGAAAGAGCAAACTTTTTTAAACAGCTATCTGCATTATTGGAGGCTGGTATTCCTGTAGCCAAAGCGATGGGGATGGTAACATCGGGACTGAGTGAAAAATTCAGACCTGTATGCCGTCAGATTTCTGCCAATCTGCAATGCGGCCGATCTTTGTCATATGCTATGTCTTTGCAGCCTGAAATGTTTTCAAGGATGGATGTTTCACTGATAGAGGCCGGTGAAGCGAGCGGACAGCTAATATATGTGCTTCAATCCTTATCTGATTATTATAATCGGCAGGATAAAATTATAAAACTGGCACGGAATGCTTGCATATATCCGGCATTTTTGTTAATACTTGCATTCCTGACGGTTACATTTTTTGGTTTGAAGCTTATTCCCGCCTTTGCGGAACTGTATCAATCACTGGGGATAGAAGAAACTACGCTTTTAAAGGTGATGCTTTCTTTTTCCAAGATTTTGCAGGATCACACAGCAGCTCTTTCCTGTGTGATATTAGTTATCGCTAAAGCGCTGATACTGCGGCGTGAATGGATTTTTACCCGGATTGTCCGCCTTCCTGTTATCCGGGTTATGCACCATTCTGTTATGGAAATACGATTTGTACGTCTTATGGCTTTAATGCTTCAAAGCGGCATTGCATTTCCGGAAGCTATTCTGCGTTCTTCTGTTACTTTAACAGATGATTCAATGCGGGATAAGGCAAAAACGTTTTCGGATAATGTGTTGCGGGGAGTTGCGATTTCAGATGCGGCGGTTATGGCGGGAAATCTTTTCAGTAAAACCGGATTGGAATTTTTGAATATAGGGGAAAAATCCGGAAAATTACCATATATGCTGTCAGAATACGCGGCTTTATTGGAGCAGGAACTCTTTACCAGGCTCCGGGACTTAAAAACAGTGATGGAACCGGCTTTGGTCTCCATCGTTGCGGCAATAATCTTTGCCGTAATGGCAATAATGTTGTCGCCATTGTTTACATTGATGGCACAAATGCCAGAGTTGAATTGACCGGAGGGATAAAGTTGTTAAAAAAACTGAAAGGAAAAAAACATTTTGAAAAATTGGAAAGGAGAAAATGTGAGGCTGGGTTCAGTCTGATCGAGGTAATTGCTGTTACCATTATCATCGGAGTTATGGCAACCATGCTGATTCCTTCAATTAATGGTGTTGGAGCCAAGGCACGCAATACCAAACTGAAAAATGACCTGGCTACGTTGGATCAGGCAATTGCAACATATAAACTGGAACAGGGCAGTGTCCCGGAGTCACTCAATAACCTGATTCCTGATTATATAGGCAAAAACAAAGGGTTTAAGGATGCAAAGAATGAAGATCTTCAATATTCTGTATCCGGCAACTCTTATACGTTGACCGGATCTGATTCGGAAGGGAATACTGTGACCTCTGATGGCAGTGCGGTTGGGGATTTGCAGGGATAAGAATGGTTATCTGCTGACTGAATGGCTTACAGGAATCCTTTTGTGCGGAATATTGTTTTCCGGTTTTTATCTGGGAGGTCTCGTATCTCAAAGGATAATTGCAGTAGTGGAGTCGGAATGCGCAGCGTGGGAATTTGCGCGGGATATTCTGCATATTCGGGAAAGGGCTCTGGCTGGTTCTGATCTGGGATATGTAGAACTGCGTGCTGATCGTAAAGGATACTGGGTCTGTCGGAGGCCGAATCTGGTTGAAAAAAAACGGGATTTTGCGTTGGGCAGGTCTGATCCGCATCTTTGGTTTTCAAGTATTCCGTCATATGTTATAAAGTTTTCCGTCAATGGGGCTCCTTCAAGTAGCGGAAAGTACATATTACAGCATAAAAGGATATCGGCTGTGAAGATTCAGATTGACATTCAGCCTGTAACCGGAAGGATAAGGGTAGCGCGTATGTATTAATGGTAACCGAAAAGGCTGTTTTGGGTAGAAATAACAAAAAATCACAGACCGGAAAAGATTCATCGGGGTTTATTGTGATTACGATTATTCCTGTTTTTTTGATAATGCTTTCCATGATAACGGCAACTATGGGATGTTTGTCCTACGTCACACAAGTTATGAACTTACGAAATAGATTATTAATCTGTGACTGGTTGTTGGAAGATGAAAATGGAAGTATGTTTCAGGAGGCTCTTCCTAATTTATATGAGCAGTATAAAGAAGAAATTCTTGAGAATAATATATCGAGGCGTAATTATGGACCGTATATCCTTATCACTAAAGAGCTTCGTAATAAAAACACAGGGAAGGTTATTATGAACAGGTTTGAATTTAAACCAGAAGAGAAAACATATGTCCGTAAATCTTAATATCTGCTGTAATACTAAAAGAAAATCTGGCGGGATTCTTATAGAATTAAATTTTCTTTTCATAATAATAATTTTGATTTGCGGCCTTTTTTCTAATTCGGCGCATGCTGTTTTGGTCAATTATAAAAAGACTATGGCAGATATGGAAATGGCTCGGTGTGCTCATTTTACAAAAAGTATTATGTGTCGGGATCTTTCCTATAACACGACACAGGTTCACCTGAGCAAGGATCTTAACGGAAAAGATCAAATTACCTGCAGAAAAACCTTTGAAAATGTGCGTTGTTACTGGTATGTTTCAAACTCCATCCTGTATCGTAAGACAATAAAAGGAGCTGCTTCCGGAGTCAATCCGTTTTCAAACCCTGAAATCCAAATCATTGATTTCAGGACAGAACGGCTGGCAAACAACAGGCTCGGGATTCTTATGACGATGAAACATCTGGAAACCGGTTTGGTAAGAAAGATTCCTTTTGTAATTTTTTTAAATAACGGGTTAATTACTGATTAAATTAATGGAAACAATGAATAAATAAGTTTGTGCAATTGCCTGGACCGTTCACAAAAAAATAGGAATATGTACAGACGTATTAATCAGTATTTCCTGAAAAAACATGTTCAATTACACTTGCGTATGAGGAAAGTTATTGAAAGTGGGGCAGGAACGGGAAAAAAGGACGGTTTTATTCTGATTTCTTTATTGATGTTCCTTCTCGTCATTTCAGTAGTGGTGATTTCATTAGTGCGCAATGTTACCCAGGAATTATCGGTAGTTCAGGAAACGGTACGGGTTAAACAATTGGAAACTATAGTACAGAGTTTTATGTACACTGCCTTACAGCAGGAAAAGTTTGATGGAATTACGGAAGCTGTTTATCAGTTAGAGCCGTTGCTGCCTGGCAGGGAGAATGTTATCCTTCGGGTGATGGTGCACCGGGACAACACTCTTGGGATGCGGTTTCTGCAGGTAAAAGCAGAAGATGCCTGCAACAATGAGTTTTCCTTGCATCAATGCCGTGTTGATTTTCCTGAAGATCTGATTCAGCAACTGACTCAATATTCTAATATACTGTCTGCAGTACAATTTGAAGGGAATAATCCGGAAGGAGAATATGTTACTATCACAAGCAAATCAGATGGCGCAGCGTTTCCGCATTTTTCTGCGGAAGATATTGCGGTCTGGGCTTCTACTGATTTTCCTTCTTTATTGGAATTGCAACGCGATGGGCTTAACGGTTGGATCTATTTCAGCAGAGAAAAAGTCTCTCTGTCAAAAGGTTTAACCGTGCATGGAAAAGGAATCTTGATGTTTGCTGATGAAGCAGTGTTTGCTGATGATTCTGTTTTTACAGATCGGATCATTGTCCTGGCTGACAAAAATCTTATTATTGGAAATAATGTCAGGCTTGATAAGGCTTTGTTGTTGTGTCGGGGCAAACTGACTGTTGGAACGGACAGCTTGATCAATGGTGCAGTTCTGACGCAACAACAGGTCAATTTGGGAAATGGAACGAGGGTTACTGTAGATACGGAGGTGATGGAACCTTATGATTCAATTATAAGCTACTGAACTTAACAGCAGAATGTACTGTTAAGTTGTAAGTAATGCATATAGAAAACTTAATATTGATTTATGAGTAAAACATGAGCCCCTGTAAAAAGTTTAAACAGGTGTGAATGATATCCTCATTATTTCTTCCTAACACAGAATCCCCCGTTTGTGCTGACGGGGGATTTTTAATTGTGAATGTCCTCGCATTTTCCCCCTCAATGTTTTATAATATATAGTAACAGTAATGCGGAAAGGAGCCGGTTCCTATGAAAAATTACGCAAAACCCGGTGAGGTTATGTATCATGTAGGCTTATCCAGGGAGATGCTCCGGGGGGCAAAGTATGCCCTGGTGCCCGGGGATCCGGGCCGTGTGGAGGGTCTGGCGAAGGCCCTGGATCCGGATGCGGTGTATGTGGCTTCCCATCGGGAGTTTACCAGCTGGCTGGCCCGTGTGGACGGGGAGCCGGTGCTGGTCATGAGCAGCGGCATGGGCGGTCCCTGCATTACCTTTGTGGTAGAAGAACTGGGACGTCTGGGGGTCACCACCTTCATTCGTGTGGGTACTACCGGTTCCCTTAAGGAAGACCTGAACCTGGGGGATGTGGTCATCAGTAAGGCGGCTGTCCGTCTGGACGGGGCCAGCAAGGCCTATGCCCCGGCGGAATACCCGGCGGTGGCCGATCTGGATGTGACCCTGGCCCTTCGGGAGGCGGCCCGGGAACTGAAGGTTCCCTTCGGCCTGGGGATTACGGTCACTACCGACAGCTTCTGGCCCGGACAGGAACGGTACGACAGCTTCAGCGGCTATGTACCCCGGCATCTGCAGGGTTCCCTGAAGGAATGGCAGGCTCTGGGATGCTCGAATTTTGAAATGGAAGCGGCCACCCTGTTTACCCTGTGCAGTGTCCACGGTCTCAGGGCAGGGGCCATTTGCGGCGTGGTGGCCAAGCGCACCGACAGCGAGGCCGTGGCTCCGCCGGAAACCTACAAGGTGGCGGAAAAGCGGTTCCAGAAGGTGGCCAAGCGGGCCCTTGAAAAGCTCATTGCCGCAGACAAGGACTGAAGGAGGATACATATGCTTGAAATTGGAACGAAAGCCCCGGATTTCACCCTTCCGGATCAGGATGGCAACATGGTGACCTTAAGCAGCCTGCAGGGGCAGAAGGTGGTTTTGTATTTTTACCCTAAGGATAATACCGCGGGCTGCACAAAACAGGCCTGCAATTTCGGGGAGCTGTTTCCCCAGTTCCGGGAAAAGGGCGCTGTGGTGGTAGGCGTCAGCAAGGACAGCGTGGCTTCCCACAAAAAGTTTCAGGAAAAATACCATCTGCCTTTTACCCTTGTTTCCGATACGGAACTGACGGCCATTAAGGCCTATGATGTGTGGCAGGAAAAGAACATGTACGGAAGAAAGACCATGGGCGTGGTCCGTACTACCTATTTGATTGATGAAAAGGGGATCATCGTAAAGGCCTTCGGCAAGGTGAAGGCGGCGGATAATCCTAAACAGATGCTGGAAGAACTGGCCTAAAGGGTTCCCGGGCCAGGCCTGTGGGGAACATGGCACGGGGCTGCGTTTCCGGGGAAAAACCTGTTACGGCCGGGAAACGATACGGAACGGAGGTGCGCGTATGGCGCGTGTAATTATTACCCTGCTGGATTCTTTCGGCATTGGGTATGCCCATGATGCGGCGGCCTTTGGGGACGAAGGCTCCGATACCCTGGGACATATTGCCGCCTGGATGGCGGCCAATCGGAAAAATGCGGACGGATCCCCCCGGTATCTGTCCCTGCCCAACTTGGCGGTCATGGGGCTGGAAAAGGCCCATCTGCTCAGTACGGGAAAGGAACTGGCCCATCCCCTTTCCGGGGAGACCCTGTTGCCGGATGATCTGGACGGGGGCAGGGTGAAGGCGGCCTATACCTGTGCCGAAGAGGTGAGCAAGGGGAAGGACACCCTCAGCGGCCACTGGGAGATCGCCGGTGTGCCTGTAGATTTTGACTGGGGTTATTTTCCGGACAAGCCCCACTGCTTCCCTCAGGAGCTGGTGGATGCAATTATAAAGGAAGGGAACCTGCCCGGGGTGCTGGGCGAAAAGCTGGCCAGCGGCACGGTGATCATCCAGGAGCTGGGGGAAGAACACATGCGGACGGGGAAGCCCATTATCTATTCCTCCGCCGACAGCGTGCTGCAGATCGCCTGCCACGAAGAGACCTTCGGGCTGGAGCGCCTGTACGACCTGTGCAGGATTTGTTTTGAACTGGTGAAGCCCTATAAGATCGCCCGCATCATAGCCCGTCCCTTTGTGGGAACCAAAGCCGGGAACTTTGAACGGGTGGCGGCCCACCGTCACGATTACGCGGTGCCGGCCCACGGCGATACCCTGCTGGATACCCTTATCGCGGCAGGGGGCAGCGTGTACGCCGTAGGGAAGATCGCGGACATTTTTGCCCACCGGGGCATTACGAAGCATTACCCCGCGGCGGGGCTGGACAACATTTTTGACGCAACCCTTCAGGCGGTGAAGGACGCCCCGGACCGGACCCTGGTGTTCAGCAATTTTGTGGATTTTGATTCCTCCTTCGGCCATCGCCGGGATTCCCTGGGCTATGGGGAAGGACTGGAATATTACGACAGCCGTTTGCCTGAACTGTGGAACCTGATGCAGCCCGATGACGTGCTGCTGATTACGGCCGACCACGGCTGTGATCCTACCTGGCACGGCACGGACCACACACGGGAAAAGATTCCCGTGCTCTTCTGCGGCAAGAACGTGAAACCCCAGCAGATTCCGCCTTTCCACATTTTCAGCGACATCGGCCAGACCCTGGCAACATACCTGAACGTAGGGCCTTTAGGCCACGGAACGGCGGCGGATATCTGGAAAAAGTAAAAAGGGTATGACCTGTTCCGGATTTTTTGACAAGAGGACAGAATAATGACACAATTATTCTGTAAAATGTTTACGGAAACAGCAGAAGCCTGTTTCCGGTAAAGTTTTTTGCAGTCTGGAAGGTTCCGGAACGGAGGAGGGGATATACATGAAGAAACTGTTTTTTATGATGGCCCTGGTGGCTTTTTTGTGCAGCGGCCTTTTAGGCGGAACGGCAGTGACGGAACGCCTGCCTCTGTTTGGTATGCCCAAGGCCTGCGCCTTTGAGACCCTGCCTGTGAACTTTGTGGTCATTGACCGTACCGGCAGCGTGACCCGGGCGGATATGCGGGGCTGGATCCAGATGGTGAAGATGGACTACCATGTTCCCTATTACCGGCTCTCCGATGACAATACGAAAGCCAATGCGGCGGTGGATGAAATGTTCGCCAAGAACGTGAAGCCCGACAGGGAAGCCATGGCCGAAGCCGCAAAGAAAGCGGAATGCGGGGCTCTGGTGGTGCTCATTGTCCGCAATATGGATGAATATATGGTTCACAGCCACTCGCCCTTTGACTTCGACATGGAGACCTATGTGCGGACGGTGGCCTATGCGGATATGTACGCCTACAACAGTAACGGAAACAAGTTTATCCGCCGTTTCCTGCGGGAATCGAACCTGAAACCCCTGGGCCTGGAAGAGCATCCGTCGGATACCATTAAATGGACCCTTGGGAATTTGTTAAATAAAATGGAAGGAAAACCGCAGATCTGAATGATTTGCGAGGGATACATACAAGATGCCAAAACCGGAAGACTTACAGGTGATTATGGAACGGCGTCCAAACTGGGAGTTTTTGCGAAAGCTGCCCAGGGAGCTGTTCGGCTTTGTGTTTGAAGAAGGCGGAGCCCTGAACGGCCATGAATTCCTGCTGTGCGCCTATAACAATGAAAAGGCCCGCCGCAGGCTGGAACTGGTTTATACAGATGAAACCTTTGATTATGTGGCGATCCGCCAGGTAGGCCTGCACCGGTACAGGGATTTCCGATATATTACCAGGGATAAGGATGTGTTTGCAAAATCCATGGAGACCTTTGTGCCCCGCCTGGTAGAGGAAATAACACCGGACTATATGCCTTTGTCCGGTCACATGCTGCGGGATAAGGGGATCCTCTCCTGGGATTTTCCCGATACCCTGCCGGATACCATTGGACGGTTTGAAAAGTTCATTACCTCCCGGCATCCCCTGGATTTTATCAACAATGCCACGGTGATTCTTGATTATGCGGATTTCGCAGCGGGGGACGAGCTGGTATTTTTGTACAACCGGGTCCGGAACGAGTTTTACGCGGAAAACAAGATCGGGTACATCCCTAACACGATCCACGACTTTGACGCGGAAGACCTGGAGACTTTGGAGACCCTGATCGGGGAAAAGCTGGAGAACTATTTGCTGAATTTAGGGAAAAAGGCTTGACAGGGAGAAAGAAATAACCTATACTAATATTGCTTCATAAAAATGGCCCGGTGGTTCAGTTGGTTAGAATGCCGCCCTGTCACGGCGGAGGTCACGAGTTCGAGTCTCGTCCGGGTCGCCATGATGCCTCGGTAGCTCAGTTGACAACCTTGCCAAGGTTGGGGTCGCGAGTTCGAGTCTCGTTTTCCGCTCCATTGCTATGAAAGGGTAAGTCCCTTTTATATTTTATGTCTGGCGACATAGCCAAGCGGTAAGGCAGAGGTCTGCAAAACCTTTATCCCCGGTTCGATTCCGGGTGTCGCCTCCATAACTTCTGCCGAGGTGGCGGAACTGGCAGACGCACGGGACTTAAAATCCCGCGGGTAGAGATACCCGTACCGGTTCGATTCCGGTCCCCGGCACCAGCACATCAGCCTCACTTCATCTGAAGTGAGGTTTTTTTATTGTATACAATGTAGTAAGTATGATATAATAAAACAATTATTATGGGATAGTTTGCGTTCATTTTGAAAGGCTTGCCGGTGAAACCGCCGGACAAGAACAGAAGCGGAAGAATGGAGCAGCAGTTCCCAACGTATCTCGGAGGAAAAAGTAATGCCTGAAACTGCCAACTGGCTCATCGGCGAAACCTGGCTGCAGGAAAAGGCGCCTGAACTGGTTCCCTTTATAAAAAAATACGGACATTGCAATCTGACGCCGGATGCAGAGGAGCGCTATTTTGAAGTACTGCTGACCGGAATTGCGGCCCAGCAGCTGCCGCCGGAGGTCTCTGGCAAGATCATGGAACAGCTTCGGCGGCTGGCAGGCAACCCGGTGACCCCGGAGAAGCTTCTTTCCCTGCCGGATGAAAGGGTGGCAACCTGCGGGCTTACTGCCATTAAAATTACCTACATGAAAGAATTCGCCCGGCTGGTGATGAACCGCTACATCGATTTTTCCCTGTTCCCGGCCATGACGGATGCCCAGATCCTCAAACTGCTGAAAAACGTCAGAGGGCTGGGACAGTGGACCATAGAAATGTTTATGCTCCTGTCCCTCTGCCGCCCGGACGTGATGCCGGGAGACGATTTCCAGCTGAAGAAGGAAATGCAGCAGTTGTTCAATTTAAAGGACATTCCCAAACGGGGACAGCTGAACAAGCTTATGGAACCCTGGCGGCCCTGGCGCAGCCTTGCAGTGTGGTACCTGTGGCAGCACAGCGGGGATACAGGGAAGTAAACAGGAGTTTTATGCACATACAAACTTTAATTTAATTATATGCAGAGGAATAAAAATGACTGACCAATTTGAACAATTCAAAATACTCCCTCAGGTGAGGGAAAATTTAAAAAAGATGGGGATCAAAGCCCCCATACCCGTGCAGCAGCAGGCCATCCCTTCCCTGTTGAAGGGACGCGACGTGCTGGCCCGGGCCCAGACCGGCACAGGCAAGACCCTGGCCTTCCTGATTCCCCTGGCCCAGAAGATCGACCCGGCCAAAGGCTATGTACAGGCCCTTGTGATCACCCCCACCCGGGAGCTGGCCCAGCAGGTCAACGAAGTGATGAAACAGGTGCTGGAGGGACTGGATATTAAAACCCTGGCAGTGATCGGCGGACGGGATTTTGAGACCCAGAAGACGAAGCTGGCGGGAAAAGCCCAGGTGCTCATCGGCACCCCGGGAAGGCTGCTGGATCATATCCGGAAAGGGAATACAGACTTAGGCGGCGTCCAGTTCATGGTACTGGACGAAGTAGATGAAATGCTGGCTCAGGGCTTTATGGACGATGCCCTCCAGCTCATTTCCATGACCAACCCGGATCACCAGACCATGCTCTGCTCCGCTACCGTGTCGGAAGAGATCAACAAGCTGGGACGGAGCCTCACCACCAACTGCCATATTATCGATATTGATCCGGAAGAAGCAGTGGTAAAGACCATCCGGCAGATCTGCGTTAAAACAACGGAAGAAAACAGGCCTAAAACTCTGATGCACCTTATAAACCGGCTGAACCCCTACCTGATGATCATATTCTGCATCAGCAAGGAACGGGCGAAAGAAGTGGAGGAACTGTTAGGAGGGAAGGACTTTAATACGGCCCTTCTTACCGGGGACATGACCCCCACAAAACGAAAGACCGTCATGAAGCAGTTCCGGGATGCCAAGATCCAGATCCTGGTGGCCAGCGACATCGCCGCCCGGGGGCTGGACGTGGAAGGGGTCACCCACGTAATCAACTACGACGTGCCCCACGACGCCAACTGGTATGTGCACCGGGTAGGCCGCACCGGCCGGGCCGGCAAAGACGGCGTTGCCATTACCTTATATACGGCGGAAGAATTGAACTGGCTTCATAATATAGAAAGCAAGCTGGGCATCACCCTGGAAAAACAGGCAGTGAACGGACGGCCCATTGTGCGCCGGACCCGGATCAACGCCGCCAGGAAACGGGCCGCCGCGGCAAAGAAAGCCGGGGCCAAACCTGCCGCGCCCCGCCGCATGAAGACACGCCAGGCCGCACGGAAAGCATCCATTAAGATGAAAGAAAAGAACGCCGCCAAGAAAGCGGCTAAACAAAATTAGAATTTATGTATATAAAATTATGCGGCATGGTAAAGGCGTGAGCAAACCATCGGAGGCGATTGCGTCATTCCATGAGATGAAATTCGCCGTCGTGGCGAGACTGTCTGAGGGGCGAAGCCCCGAGTTTCGAAGCCACAGGCGAATGAGTGTGACGGGTTTGCGATGCCTTTGCCTGACAGCATGACTTTGGCACACAAACCACAATTTTTAACTACAGGTGATCATTTTGTTCTTGAAATCAGTTTCAGCCTTCGGGTTCAAATCCTTTGCCGACCGCACCGCCCTGGAATTCGGTGCGGGCATTACGGCAGTAGTAGGGCCCAACGGTTCGGGAAAAAGTAATATCTCTGACGCGGTGCGCTGGGTATTGGGCGAACAGAGCGCCAAATACCTCCGTGGCAGCAAAATGGAAGATATTATCTTTTCGGGTACCAGCAAGCGGCGCCCCCTTGGCGTGGCGGAGGTCACCCTTGTTTTCGACAACCGGGACCACAGGCTGCCGCTGGATTTCGATGAAGTGAGCATCACCCGGCGGCTGTACCGGTCCGGGGACAGCGATTACGCCATCAACAAAAAGAACTGCCGCCTGAAGGACATTTTGGACCTTCTGGCGGATACGGGCATGGGCAAGGGCGCCATGTTCCTCATCGGCCAGAACAAGATCGACGAGATCCTGAACAGCCGTCCCGAGGACCGCCGTTCCATTTTTGAGGAAGCTGCCGGCATCGCCCGGTTCCGCATGCGGAAGAAGGAAGCGACACGGCGTCTGGACGACACTGCCAACAACCTGACCCGCATCAACGACATCAAAAGCGAAGTGGAGGCACGGGTAGAGCCCCTGCGCCTTGAAGCGGAGAAAACGGAACAATACAACGCCCTGAACGGGAAGCTGAGGATCTGCAGGCTCACCCAGTTCGTCCAGCGTGTGGAAACCATCGAGAGCGCCCGGGAAAAGCTGCAGCAGGAACAGGAAAACTGCAACCGGGTCTTTCTGGAAAAAAGTACCGAGGTGAGCCGTCAGGAGGCCGTTCTGACAGGGCTGCAGCAGGAGCTGGACGCCCTCAACGACCAGGTGTCCCATATCCAGGCGGGCATAACGGAAAAGGAAAAAGCCCTGGAAGGGGTAAAGGGCGAAGACGCGGTGCTGGACGAACGTATTGCCCAGAGTATCCGCCAGCAGGGGAATCTGGAAAAGCGTAATGAAAAACTACAGGCCCAGATCGACCAGTGGACAGCCCAGATGGAAACGCTCGCCAAAGAGTTCGACGTGCTGGAAGAGAAAAAGAACGAGGCGGCCCGGCTGGTAGGCGATCTGGAAAAGCAGCAGGCGGAACGGCAGCAGTCCCAGAAGGACAATGAAGCAAAGATACAGGAGCTGACCGACAGCAACTTTGAAGATATGCGGAAGATGGTGGAGCTGCGCAACGAGATCCGTTCCATGGAAGCGGCTCAGGAACAGCGTATGAACCGCCGGAACCGCTTGAAAGAAGATGTGGACGCTGCGGAAAAACGGGTGGAAGACCTGTCTGAAGAGCAGCGGGAAATCGTCGGCCGTAAAGGGGAACTGGAGCAGGACATTGCCCGCTATATGCGGGAAGGGGAAAACCTGGCGGCCAAGGCGGCGGAACGCCGGAGCCTGTTCCAGACCGTAGAAAAACGGTATAATGAATGCCAGAACCGGATCGCAGGGGTGGAGTCCCGGCTCCATCTTTTGCGGGATATGCAGCAGTCCCTGGAAGGCTTCGGCTTCGGGGTAAAAACCGTGATGCAGAGCCGGGAGCCCTGGCGGGACGAAGTGATCGGCCCTGCGGCCGCCCTTATCTCTGTAGACCCGGCCTGCGTAACGGCAGTGGAAACGGCCCTGGGGGCCGGTGCCCAGAACCTGGTGATCCGCTCGGCGGAAGGAGCCCGGCAGGCCATTGAATATTTAAAGAAACGCCAGGGGGGACGGGCAACCTTCCTGCCCCTGGATACCATTAAAGAACCGGTGCTGAAGGCGGAAGAAAAGGCCCTGGCAAAGCTGCCGGGCATTTTGGGATTTGCTTCGGATCTGGTGAACTGTGAAGAAAATATCAGGCCCGCTATCCGCTTTCTTTTAGGCAGGGTGCTGGTAGCGGAAACCATGGACCATGCCCTGGCCGCGGCCCGGAAAAACGGATTCCGACTCCGGGTGGTGACCCTGGACGGGGACCAGGTGAACACGGGGGGCTCCCTTACCGGCGGCAGCCGGCAGAAAAAGGAGTCCGGTTACCTGTCCCGGGAGCGGGACGTGAAGGACCAGGAAGCGGTACTGGAAAAATGCAGCAAAGAGCTGCTTTCCATACAGGAAGAAAAAGAAGTACTGGAAGATGAATTAAAGGAACGGGAAAAACGGCTGGAGGAACTGCGCCAGACCGTGCAGAACCGGAATATTCGTATTACGGAGATAAAGGCGGAAGAACAGCGGATCGCCGACGACCTGAAACGGGAGAACGAAAAGCTGGAGGTGGCCATGGATACCCGCAGCCAGCTGGCCAACGAGTATCTGGCCGTACGCCAGGAGCTGGCGGACAAGCGGAAGCCCCTGCAGGAAATGGAGGCGGCCAATACGGAAGCCAAAGCCCTGCTGGATGAGCTGCAGAAAAAGATCGGGGCCGATAAGAGCGCCCTGGAAACATTGGCCATGCGGCTGCAGGATGCCCGGGTACAGGCGGAGACAGCCGCCGCCCAGCGGCAGCTTACCAACGACCGCATGCAGCAGCTGGACGGGGACCTGGGAAGGCTCCAGGGCGAGTTTAACGCCAATACGGAAGAACGGGAAAAACTGGAGAACGTCGTTAGCAGCTGTAAAGAGAAAAAAGTACAGCTGGCGGACCAGACGAAACAGCTGATGCAGGAACTGCAGGATATCCTGACGGGCCAGCACGATTATTCCCAGCAGCGTCTTCAGCTGACCCAGCAGCAGGGAGCGGAAGGGGAAAAACTGAAGACCCTGCGCAGTGAGCTGGGGAAAGCGGAAGCCAAAGTGCACCAGAACGAGGTGGACAACGCCCGTCTGGAAAGCGATTACCAGAACGCCCTGGACCAGCTTACCTCGGAATATAAGGTGAACCTGGCGGAGGCCAAGGAAGAAGCCCGGGCCGAAGGGGTGCTGGAGGATAAAAGCGAGACCGCCCTCCGGCGGATGCAGTCCTCCCTCCAGCGGCAGATTGAGGAACTGGGTCCGGTCAATCCCGGGGCCATTGAAGAATACAAAGCCGTCAGCGAACGGTATGAGTTTTTACAGAAGCAGTATACGGACCTCTGCGAGGCCCGGGACAAGCTGCAGTCGGTCATTTCCGAGATCAATTCGGGCATGACGAAACGGTTCAAAGAAGCCTTCGGCAAGATCAACGTTTTTTTCCAGAGCACTTACGTGCAGCTTTTCGGCGGCGGTACGGCGGTATTGAAACTGTCGGACCCTGAGGATATTCTGGAATCCGGCATCGACATCGAGGCACAGCCTCCCGGGAAGAAGCTCCAGAGCCTCTTCCTTCTGTCCGGCGGGGAACGGGCCCTGACGGTCATCGCCCTGCTGTTTGCCCTCCTGAGCTATCATCCTACGCCTTTCTGCATACTGGACGAAATCGACGCGCCTCTGGACGACGCTAACATAGAGCGGTTTTCCAAATTCCTGGCAGGCTATGCCGCCAATACCCAGTTTATCGTTATCACCCACCGGAAAGGCACCATGGAAGCGGCCAACGTCATGTACGGGGTCACCATGGAGGAATCCGGCGTGTCCAAGATCCTCTCTGTCCGCATGACAGACAAGCTGGTGGAAGAATCGGTATAGGGAAATCCTGTGAGGATGAGGGAACCGCAGTGTGCATGCACCTGCATATTTTACATAGAAGAATTGGTTTTAAATGACTGTTACAGATCAAAGAGAAAGGAAGTAATTCCATGGGCTTTTTTGAGAAACTGAAATCAGGTCTGTCCAAGACCAGACAGAATTTTACGGCGCGGATCACCGAGCTTGTGGGTATGTCTGCCAAGGTGGACGAGGATTTTCTGGAAGAGCTGGAAATGATTTTGCTGACGGCGGACGTAGGCGTAAAAACCACGGAAAAACTCATTGAGGACGTGCGCCAGGCGGCCAAGAAACGGGAGATCAAAGGTACGGAGGACGTGCTGCCTTTCCTGAAGAAACAGATCGCCGCCATGCTGAAGGACGACGGGGTACGGACCCGCATCGGGGCCCATCCTACGGTAATCCTCATCGTTGGTGTCAATGGGGTAGGCAAGACCACCACCATCGGGAAACTGTCCAATTATTTCCGTCTGTTCAATTACAAGGTGATGATGGCGGCGGGGGATACCTTCCGGGCTGCCGCATCCGCCCAGCTGAAGATCTGGGGTGAACGGGCCCAGTGCGACGTCATCGCCCACGAAGAAGGGGCCGACCCGGCAGCCGTGGTGTTTGACGCCTTAAAGGCGGCCAAGGCCCGGAATGTGGACGTGCTCTTCATTGATACGGCGGGACGCCTTCACAACAAGGTGAACCTGATGAACGAACTGGGCAAGATCGACCGCATCATCAAGCGGGAGATCCCCGAAGCCCCCCATGAAGTGTTCCTGGTGCTGGACGCTACCACCGGACAGAACGCTATTACCCAGGCCAAGGTGTTCACGGAGACCACCAAGGTCACCGGCGTGGTGCTGACCAAACTGGACGGCACTGCCAAGGGCGGCGTGGTAGTAGCCATCCGGGAAGAACTGGGCCTGCCGGTAAAATGGATCGGCGTAGGGGAAGGCATTATGGACTTCCGGCCTTTTGAACCGGAAAAGTTTGTGGACGCCCTGTTTGCCACGGAAGAAACGGATGCAGAATAAAGGCAACTCTGCCTATGGAGGCGGAGCACAGCTGTATCTTTAGCATACAACGTAAAACTGCAGTAAAAAGTGTTGCGTAACGTTTTTTTGCTTTCTGCGTTTTGCGTTAAGGGGATTTTACGTTTATGTTTGCAGTTATCGTAAATACTATTGCCATCCTCATCGGCTCCGCCATCGGGCTCTTCCTGCGGAAGGGGATTCCCGAATCCCTGGCGGCGGCCATGATGAAAGGGCTGGGGCTCTGTACGGTGGTCATCGGCCTGCAGGGCACCCTGCAGGAAAAGAATATACTGATTCTCATATTATCCACCATCATTGGCATTGTCATCGGCGAATGGCTTGACATTGACGGTCGTGTGAACCGGGGGGCGGAACGCCTGACTTCCCGCTTTACCGGGGAAGGGCAGGGCGCTAAGATCGCCCAGGCCTTTGTCACCTCCTGCCTCATCATGAACGTGGGAGCCATGACCATCGTAGGCTCTCTGGACGCCGGGCTCCGGGGCGCCTTCGGCATGCTGTACACCAAATCCCTGCTGGACATGATCGCCGGCATTCCCATGACGGCAGCCATGGGCATCGGGGTCATGGGCTCGGCCTTGTTCACCCTGGTATTCCAGGGGAGCATCGTACTGCTGGCGGAATTCATTGCTCCCTACCTGTCTGAAACACTCATCACCGAACTGGTCTGCACTGGCAGCCTGATGATCCTGGCCCTGGGCCTGAACATGCTGGAACTGACGAAACTGAAAGTGCTGAACTACCTGCCGGGCCTTCTGGCAGTGCCCTTTGTGCTGAAACTTATGCAGGCTCTGGGGTTTTAGGAGTAGGGCGCCGGGCTTGCGGAAAAAGAACAGACTGCATTTACCGGGAAGTCGCAGTATTATACAATGTCGGCCATTATTCAGCCGCTGCTGGATATGGGAAAATTGAAATATACGCTTCCGGATAAGCCAAAAAGTCCAAAACAGCGATTTGTAACAGTAAAATAATATGGTAATAAACGGGGTCGGTCCTACAGAGGGCCGGCCCCTAAATTATTTTACTGTAAATGTTAACAATATAAATAATAATGTTAAAAAGTATACACTTTTTTAATTTAATTCATTTATTGAAATAGGTTAAAATTAATATAGGAGAAATGATTTTAATAAATAATTAATTATTTTTTTTACAACCGGATAAGGAGGCTGATGACATGACCATGACAAAGAGAAGAACGAAAAAGTATTTGGCGGCGCGGATTGTTTGTTCATTAGTGTTAGGCGCCTATCTTGTTGGCGGTTATTGTGAACCGGTAGCGTTTGGGGCGCCGGGGAAAATTACAGACGACAGCTATGTCAATGGTACCTTTGATGGCGAGGTTGATGGTGCAACGATAAAGGGCAATGGTGCATATGCACCGGGTGATGAAGCCACAGCCTGGGGTTATAAAACAACAGCCTCGGGTGAAGATGCCACGGCTTGGGGAGTATTGGTTACTGCGTCCGGGATAGAGTCTTCCGCCTGGGGTTATAAAACAACAGCCTCGGGTGAAGATGCCACGGCCTGGGGAATATTGACAACAGCAGATGGTATCAATTCGACATCTTGGGGTACTAAAACAACAGCCTCGGGTGAAGATGCTACAGTCTGGGGAATAGATACAAAGGCATTAGGCGAAACATCTACGGCTTGGGGTGCAGGAACAACGGCATCTGCAACTAGGGCTACAGCTTGGGGAGTTGATACAAAAGCATCTGGTAATCGTTCTACTGCCTGGGGTCAGTTGGCAGAAGCTGGGGGTGAAAACTCTACTGCTTGGGGAACAAACACAAGAGCATCTGCAAAACAAGCCACAGCCTGGGGTTCACGTGCAACGGCTTCCGGCCATACTTCTACTGCCTGGGGCTGGCTTACAGAGGCATCTGCAAGGAGGGCAACAGCCTGGGGCAATGCATCAGTAGCGTCTGGTGCTGCTTCTACAGCCTGGGGCGGTTATTATTATCATCCTGATGAAGATCCGGAAGCAGAAATATATCACAAAGGCGGTACAGCTAGTGGCATCGCCTCTACAGCCTTTGGCATGGAAACAACGGCCAGCGGCGACGGCGCTACGGCCTGGGGCGGTTGGTATGACGGTAGTACGGCATGGAAAGGCGGCACAGCCAGCGGCAAAGGTTCTACGGCGTTTGGCTATAATACGACGGCCGACGGCAAAGCTTCCACAGCCTTTGGCTGGGGTGCAAAAGCCAGTGAAGAAGGTTCCACGGCGTTTGGTTTTGGTACAGCAGCCGAGGGCCACTATTCCACGGCGTTTGGTACTGGAACAACAGCCAGCGGCGAAGATTCCACTGCATTTGGGTATCAGTCTGAAGCCAGCGGCCATGAATCCACTGCGTTTGGTATTAAAACAATAGCCAGCGGTAACGGCGCTACGGCCTGGGGTGGTTATTATAATTCTCCAACGGATTACAAGAATGGCGGAAAGGCCGACGGCAAAGCGTCTACGGCGTTTGGTATAGGAACAACAGCCAGTGGCGAAGGCGCTACAGCCTGGGGCAACAAGTCTGTCGCCAGCGGTGACTATTCTACAGCGTTCGGCGATTCGTCCAAGGCAGAGGCGGAAAATTCACTGGCGGCGTTGGGGGGCACAGTAGAAACGGCGGCAACTAATTCCGCGGCCATCGGCAAAGGTGCAACAGCTAGTGTTGCAGACGCAATTGCTTTAGGCAGCGAAGCCGTAGCTTCGGTTGACAAAGGTATGGCCGGTTACAATCCGGCAACGGGCACAACTTCGACAGATACTTCCGGCGCATGGAAATCCACCCATGCGGCGATATCCATCGGTACATCAGACGGTTCCGTGACCCGCCAGATCACTGGCGTAGCGGCCGGTTTTGCAGATACCGACGCTGTCAACGTGGCCCAGCTGAAAGCAATTGCCAGCAGTGCGGTTTATACAGCCGGAGACGGTATTGACATAACAGATAATAAGGTGAGCGTGAAAGCAAACACAGATGATTTTGGTTTTGACTCCGCAACGTTAACCTTGAAGAAAGACGGCGTGGTAGCGTCTGGTAATAAAGGCATTGTCACCGGCGGCACGGTATACAGTGAAGTGCGCCCGGCAGACGGAACGTATGTGAAGGCTGCGAATACTACAGCGGCAAATCTTGGCGCATTGGATAAACAGGTTGACCAGAATACGAACGATATCAAAACAAACGCAGACGGCATCAAAGATTTGGACGGTCGCGTAACGCAGAACGAAAACGATATTGCGGATTTGAAGGCCAATGGCAGTGCTGACATGACTGCGGTGAACCACCGCATCAGCAACCTGGACAGCAAGATCAACAAGGTAGGCGCAGGGGCGGCGGCTTTGGCAGCTCTGCATCCGCTGGATACGGATAACAAGTTCACTATGGCGGCGGGCTTCGGCAATTACCGTAACGCCAACGCTATGGCACTGGGCATGTTCTACCGTCCTACGGATAAGGTGATGTTCAGTGTAGGCGGCAGCATGGGCAACGGTGAGAACATGATCAACGCAGGCGTATCCTTCGCTCTGGATAAAGGCGTTACAACCAGCAAGGCGGCCATGGCGAAACAGATTACAAATCTTTCGGAAGAAAATAAATCAATAAAAGCAGAAAATGCGGAAATGAAAGAAAAACTGGATGCCCAGGGCTCTGAAATTGCGGCCCTGAAAGAAGCCTTGGCCCGTCTGGAAGCAAAAGTAGGCAAGTAAAATAGTATAATAGTATGCAACACTATATTCCCTGACATTCAGATTCCCGTCCTCAGCTAAAAGAAGGGCGGGAATCTTTTATATGGTAACAGCTAACTTTAACTATATGTTCCGGATTGTATATTTCACGAATTGTTCACATTGTTGCCTGAAATGAGTGGGTTTGGTTAATAATTAAGGGGTTTTATTAAAAATTGTGAATTACATTTCACAAAAATCATAAAAAAAGACTGTGTTTTGTCGGAATCCTACTTTAAAATCGAAGATGCAATATATTATTTACTTGACACACGCACGCAATGTGTATATATTAGTTATGAAAGGGATTCTGTATGACAGTAGCGGAGTTAAAGCGGAAGCTGAGGAAATATAAATGTGTTTTTGTTCAACATGGCGGAAGCCATGATGAATGGTATAGTCCGATTACCGGGAAGTCATTCCGTGTACCGAGGCACGATTCACAGGAATTAAAGACAGGAACCGCAGAAGCAATCATGAAACAGGCCGGTATTAAATAACGGTGAAAGGAGTTCACTAATGGCTAAATATACATATCCTGCTATATTTGAAAAAGATGAAACAGGGGGATACGTCATCACATTTCCTGATTGGGAAGGAGCTACGCAAGGTGAAACCATTACAGAAGCAATGGAGATGGCGACAGATTTCCTGGGGCTGACCTGCTGGGATGCGGAACATTATAACGAAACGATTCCAGATCCAACGCCCATTGAATCGATAAAGGCTCCTGAGGGGGGATTTGTGAATTTGATTTATGCAGATACAGCCGCATATCAAAAGGTAATTGACAGGGAAAACAATCCGATTAAGGCGGCAAGGGAAAAGGCCGGAATGTCGTTAAAGGAGCTGTCGGTTTTGCTGAATGCGCCGTATCGGACAGTTCAGGACTGGAACGCGGGGCGCAGGACGCCGCCAAAGTGGATACAGAAATTGATCGTTGAAAAAATAGAAAATGCTATATAAAATAAAAAAGTTTTAGCTGTCAAGCAAAAATACTTGACAGCTTTCTTTTCTGCGTGTATAATGCTCATGTTGAGCAGAAGGGAATGAAACCGCAACATGGCAGCAAATGATTTTAACGACCGCATCCGTTTCGGCAGTCTGTACGAAACCTATGGTGCGTTGCTGACAAAAAAGCAGCAACAGTGTTTGGAGCTGTATTTCTGCGAGGACTATTCCCTGGCCGAGATTGCCGAGGAGATGCAGGTTTCCCGGCAGGCTGTCCATGATCTGCTGAAGCGTGTGGAGCAGACCCTGGAGCATTACGAAAAAATACTGGGCTTTTTGCAGCGCATGGAAAAAACCAGGAAGCTGACGGCAGAGGCGGAAGCGATCCTCGACAGCGCAGGCAAAAAGCAGGACGATAAAAATTGGAACCGTTTACGGGAAATATTGGAAAAATTGCGGGAAACGCAGGAAAATTAACCGGCGTTTCCGGATGGAATGAAAGCAGGTAACCAAATGGCTTTTGAGAGTTTATCCGAACGGCTGCAGAACGCCATCAAGATGTTCCGCGGCACCAAGGAGATCACGGAGGAGGACCTGAAGGCGCCGCTGCGTGAAGTGCGCATGGCGCTGCTGGAGGCCGACGTAAATTTCAAAGTTGTAAAAAACTTTGTGGCTAAAATCAAAGAGCGGGCCTTAGGGGCGGAGATCCAGCAGAACCTGAGCCCCAGCCAGCAGATCATCAAGATCGTTGACGAAGAACTGACAGAACTGCTGGGTGGCACCCAGGTGAAGCTGACGGTAGCGGATAAGCCTCCCACCATCATCATGCTGGTAGGTCTCCAGGGTACTGGTAAGACTACCACCGTTGGCAAGCTGGCTTACAACCTGAAACGGAAAAAGAAGAGCCCCTTGCTGGTAGCCGCCGACGTATACCGTCCCGCTGCTATTACCCAGCTGCAGGTGCTGGGGGAACAGGTAGGCGTTCCCGTGTTTTCTCTGGGCAACGAGGTTTCCCCGGTAGAGATTGCCCGTCAGTCTCTGGACAAGGCGGCCCATCTGGCCTGCGATACCATCATTATCGATACCGCCGGCCGTCTGCATATCGACGAAAAGCTCATGGAAGAGCTGCAGAACATCAAAGCGGCGGTACAGCCTCATGAAATACTGCTGACAGTGGATGCCATGACCGGTCAGGACGCGGTCACGGTAGCCGATACCTTTAATAAAGACCTGGGCCTTACAGGCCTTGTAGTTACTAAGCTGGACGGCGACGCCCGGGGCGGCGCGGTGCTTTCCGTAAGGGAAGTGACAGGCTGTCCGGTGAAGTTCGTGGGCATGGGCGAAAAGCTGGATGCGCTGGAACCTTTCTATCCGGACCGCATGGCTTCCCGTATCCTGGGCATGGGGGATATCCTGTCCCTTATTGATAAGATCAAGGATACCACGGATCTGGCCAAAGTGCTGGAAGCGGAAAAGAAGATCAAAAGGGATGAGTTCACTCTGGAGCAGTTCCTGGAACAGATGCAGCAGATCAAGAAACTTGGCTCTCTGGACACCATCCTGGGCATGATCCCCGGCATGGGGGGTATCAGCCAAAAGCTGAAGGAAGCCAATGTGGACGAGAAGGAATTCGCCAGGGTAGAGGCCATCATCCGTTCCATGACGCCGAAAGAGAGACAGAGACCGGAGATCATCAACGGCAGCCGCCGGAAGCGCATCGCCGCCGGCAGCGGCATGAAGGTCCAGGATGTGAACCGCCTGCTGAAGAATTTCGACGACAGCAAGAAGCTGATGAAAAAGATGCAGGGTATGGCCAAGTTTGCTTCAAAGGGCGGCAAGATGCTTCCCTTTATGCATAAATAAAGCATGAAAGAGCCGGGATTCCGAACCGTCCGGTCCGGATGAAAGGGCTTTCAGAATAAAGTTAGAATCAATCATAATTTTGAATGTTCATTGTAAGGAGGTGAAACAGAAATGGCAGTAAAGATCCGTTTAAAACGTATGGGCGCTAAAAAAGCTCCTTTCTATCGTGTAGTTGTTGCTGACGCTCGTTCCCCGCGTGACGGCAAATTCATCGAAACCATCGGCACCTACGATCCTACCGTAAATCCGGCCGCTGTAAAGATCGACGAAGAAAAAGCAATGAAATGGATGGGCAACGGCGCACAGCCGACCGATACCGTGAAGAACCTGTTCCAGAAGCAGGGCATCATGAAAAAATTCGCTGAAACGAAAAACGCAAAGTAAGTAAAGGGGCGTGGTTTGCATGAAGGAATTGGTAGAAGTTATGGCCAAATCTCTGGTTAGCAATCCGTCTGCAGTGACAGTGGAGGAGGAAACAACCGGTACAACTACTGTACTCCGCCTCCATGTTGCCCCTGATGATATGGGTAAAGTGATTGGCAAGCAGGGCCGTATCGCCAAGGCGATCCGTTCTGTAATGAAAGCGGTTGCGACCCGTGAGAATGTGAAAGTTATCGTAGAGATTGAGTAACGCGGAAAGAATCGTAATTGTAGCGTAAAGGTGGTACATTATGGCAGATTCTATGTGGATTCGCGTACCGGTAGCCATTAAGGCGAAAGTTACCGAAGATTTAAAACTGAAAATTATTGGAGATCTCCAAAACACGATAAAACAAATGGAATTGGACCTGAACCAGTTTGATTTCCAGGCCAAACAGGTCATGAATCAGGCTGCGAACGATCTTTCTGCGGCTCCCCGCCTGCGTGAACAGATTGAAGTAGAACGCAAAAAACGCACTGATGCCAAAGCGGAAGCGGAAGCACAGCTGAAACAGGCACAGGAATTGCAGTTAGGCGCCGAAATCGGCTATGGCACTCCCATGGAGCGCATGGTTGAAGTAAAAGTAGGCGACAACCTGCAGGCTCTGATGGGTGCCGAAATCTTAACCGAAGACGGAAAAATCATTGCGTTCCGTATGTGAGAATAAGATGGAACAAGTTGTATTAGGTAAAATCGTCGCTCCGCACGGTGTGCGGGGCGATTTACGTATTATGCCCCTTACCTCTAACCTGCAGCTGTTCATGGAGATGGGGTATCTGCTGCTGCCTGACGGGAAACGGCTGACGGTGAAACAGGCCCGTCCCCATAAAAACGTGATCATCGTCACAGCGGAAGAAATCACTTCCATTGAAGCGGTGGAGGCACTCCGGGGCAGGAAGGTTTCCGTATACCGGAAAGATATGCCGGAGCTGCCGGAAGGACGCTATTATGTAGGCGATCTGATCGGTCTTCCTGTTTTTGACGAAGAGGGAAAGCAGATCGGGACCTTTAAGGATGTTCTTCCTACGGGCAGCAGGGACGTATATGTTATTGCGCCTCCGGAAGGGAAAGATATCCTGGTGGCCAATATTCCGGACAATATCCGGGAGATCGACCTGCCTGGCAAGCGGATCGTTGTCCGTCTGCCGGAATGGGATGATGAGGATATACGCTGAGGCGTAGGGGTCATGAGGAACAGGCATTATGAAATTTATATTTGTTACTCTGTTCCCGGAGCAGATAGAGGCGGCGGCTTTCCACAGCATGCTGAAGCGGGGGCTGGACGCAGGCCTCATTGAGATGGAATGCGTCAATCCACGGGATTTTTCCCTGGACAGGCATCATTCCGTTGACGATGCACCCTTTGGGGGCGGCGTGGGCATGGTGCTGAAGCCGGAGCCTTTGGTGGAAGCCATCCGTGTGGCCAGGGCGAAAGTGCCGGGAGCACCGGTTCTGGCCATGAGTCCGGGCGGCGAGACCTTTAAGCAGTCCCTTGCGGAAAAATGGGCCCGGGAAGTACCCGGCCTGATCTTTGTCTGCGGCCACTACGAAGGATTTGACGAACGAATCTATCACTGGGTGGACATGAAGATAAGCATCGGCGACTTCGTCCTGACCGGCGGGGAGCTTCCCGCCCTCACCATCATGGACGCGGTAAGCCGGTTTGTGCCCGGGGTCCTGGGCAAGCTGGCCAGCGCGGAGGAAGATTCCTTCTCCAGCGGCCTCTTGGAATATCCCCAGTATACCCGTCCAGTGGTATTTGAAGGGATGGAGGTCCCGGAAGTGCTGCGGAACGGGAACCACAAGCTCATTGCGCTGTGGCGGCGCAAACAGGCCCTGAAAGCCACCCTGCTGTTGCGGCCTGACATGCTGCCGGCAGAACCGGATAAGCAGGATGCGAAGCTGTTGAAAGAAATCAGGGAAGAACTGGAAGCAGATTGAATTATAATGCTTTCTGCGTAAGAGATGCCGTTCCATGCCGGAAAGGTTCGCTCCCTCGCAACGTTGCGGGGGCAGGAGAGAAGCCGGGTCATCTCTTAAAAAATAAATGAAAAAATGCTTGCAACTCTATACTATATGTGGTAAAATATCACACGTGTAAAACGGACGGTCCGCTGTGCAGCACAAGTAAGTCGCATGAACGTCTATGAATCTAGGAGGAAAAAATGAACATCATTGAAGCACTGGATAAAGAACAGTTACGTTCTGATATCCCTGAGTTCCGTGCCGGCGACACCGTTAAAGTATATGTTAAGGTTGTTGAAGGTACCCGTGAACGCGTACAGTTATTTGAAGGCGTAGTAATTTCCCGGAGCGGTTCCGGTGTCCGCGAAATGTTTACCGTTCGCCGCATTTCCTACGGCGTAGGCGTAGAAAGAACATTCCCGGTACACAGCCCGCGTCTGGAAAAGATCGTAGTAGCCCGTAAAGGTATCGTTCGCAGAGCAAAACTGTATTATCTGCGTAACCTCACCGGTAAAGCTGCTCGTATCCGCGAACGCCGCTAATATTGTGCTTGAAGGGGGCTGCAAAGGCAGTCCCCTTTTTTACTATGCACGTCCAAGAAGCGAGCCAAAGGCGAAGCTGATTGGAAACGGGCATGTATATGCAGTGCACCGCAGAACGCAAGCCTGTGGCGCCGCGTGATGCGCAGTGCACAAGCCATAACTATTGCACGTCCAAGAAGCGAGCCCTCAGGGCAAGCTGATTAAGTATAAAGAGGGAAACTGTATGAGCGATAAATCGGGAGGATCCTTTCAGGATTCGCTGAATGACTGGCTTGTATCCATTATTGTTGCAGTGGCGCTGGCCTTCTGCATTCGTACCTTTATTTTCGAGCCTTATAAAGTAGAAGGCACTTCCATGTATCCCACCCTCCACAATCAGGAACGGCTGATTGTAAACAAGTTCGGGTATTTTGTGGGGGATCCCCAAAGGAACGAGATCGTGGTATTCCGTTATCCCAAGGATGAAAGCCGTGACTTTATCAAACGTGTTATCGCGGTAGGCGGCGATACGGTGGAAATGCGTGACGGCGCTGTGCTGGTGAACGGGAAAAAGATCGACGAGCCCTATACATGGAAAGAAGACCCGAAAGGGCTGAACCATTCCAATTACAGGAAGAGCCTGGTACCCAAGGATCATATCTTTGTGCTGGGGGATAACCGCAACAATTCGGAGGACAGCCGCTTTGCGGATGTGGACTTCGTGCCCCTGCGCCTTGTAAAAGGCAAGGCAGCCGTTGTATTCTGGCCTTTTGAACGGTTCCGTACCTTACCGTGACAGTTTCAAAAAATGGGCAGGAAAAGACAGGAACTGCTGGCAGGGAAAGAATGTGATGTGAGGTCAGTATGGATGTAAAAGATTTCAAAATCCAGTGGTTTCCCGGCCATATGACCAAGGCCCGCCGCATGATGGAAGGGCAGTTGCGTCTGGTAGACGTGGTAGTGGAGCTGCTGGACGCCCGGATCCCCGGATCCAGCATCAATCCCATGCTGCGGCAGATGGCGGGCAACAAGCCCCGGGTCATTGCCCTGAACAAGATGGACATGGCGGATCCGCTCAAGACGGAAGCCTGGCTGAAAAGGCTGAAACAGGAAGGCGTTCCGGTCTGTCCCATTGACTGCCATACGGGAAAAGGCGTCAAGCAGATGCTGAACCTGGTGAAAGAGGCGGCGAAACCGATACTGGACAAATGGCTGAAAAAGGGCGTAAAAAACCGGGACGTGCGGCTGATGATCGTGGGGGTCCCCAACGTGGGCAAATCCACACTGATCAACCGGCTGGCGGGACGGGTTAAGGCGATAGCCTCCGACCGGCCCGGCGTCACCAAGCAAAAACAGTGGGTCACCATAGCCAAAGGGCTGGAGTTGCTGGACACGCCTGGCGTATTATGGCCCAAGTTTGAAAATCCGGAAATTGGGCTTCACCTGGCCCTGACCGGCGCGGTGAAGGATGATATTTATGACCGGAGGGACGCTCTGGTTCTTCTGTTGCAGGAAATGCTGGAGAAATATCCTCAACAGCTGGCTGTGTTTTACAACATAACGCTTACCCCGGAAGATACGGCGGAAACGGTCATGGAAAAGATCGGCGCCGCACGGGGCTGCATCAAAGCCGGCGGCGTACTGGATTTAAATAAAGTAGAACAGATGGTTCTGTACGAATTTAAAACAGCAAAGATGGGACGGTTCACGTTAGACGAACCGTAATTGCAGATCAGACTGCCGGTGATACATCGGCAGTCTTTTACTATGCCCGTCCAAGAAGCGAGCCGAAGGTGAAGCTGATTGGAAACGGGCATGTACATGCAGTGCACCGCAGAACGCAAGCCCGTGGCGCCGCGTGATGCGCCGTGCACGAGCCATAACTATTGCCCGTCCAAGAAGCGAGCCGAAGGCGAAGCTGATTGGAAACGGGCATGTACATGCAGTGCACCGCAGAACGCAAGCCTGTGGCGCGGCGTGATGCGCCGTGCACGAGCCATAACTATTGCCCGTCTAAGAAGCGAGCCATCGGTTTGCCAAATTCTGGCAGTTAGTTGTACAATAAAAACCGGGAGGTGCGTTACATGAAAATTCAGGACGTTAAAGATATACTGGCAGGCAATCCGACGAAAGAGCAGCTTGCGGAACTGCGGCAGGATGAGCGGGCAGGGGTGCAGAAACTGCTGGCAGCTTATGAGAAAAAACTGGAAAAAGAAAAAGCCGAGCGGGAACGCTTTGCCAATATGCTGAACTACGAAAACGAATATCTGTCCCTGCCTGGAATTACGCACATCGTGGGTGTGGACGAAGCAGGACGGGGTCCATTGGCAGGCCCCTTGGTGATTGCGGGAGTCATTTTGCCGGAAAATGTGTTCATTGCCGGGCTAAATGACAGCAAAAAGCTCAGCGAAGCAAAACGGGAAGCACTGTATCCGGAAATTCTGGAAAAGGCGGAGGCGGTCCTTGTGAATGTGGTGAGCATTTCCAATATCGATAAGGAAAATATTTACCGTGCTACTCAGGAAGGCATGGAGCAAATCCTGCGGCAAATCCGTATCCGGCCTCAGGTGGCTCTGGTGGACGCCATGCATCCTCAGGTGGAAGGAATCGAAACGGTGCCTATTATTCACGGGGATGCCCTGAGTGCTTCCATCGCTGCCGCCTCGGTGGTGGCAAAAGTTACCCGTGACCGGCTGATGCTGGAACTGGACCGGGTCTATCCCCAGTATGGGCTGGGAAAAAATAAGGGCTACGGAAGCCAGCTGCACATGGAAGCCATCCGGCAGTTCGGTGCAACAAAGATCCACCGACGCAGTTACGAGCCTATCCGCAGCATGGACCTGGCACCGGCGGAAGAGCGGGACAATTATCTTTTTGAACCGGAAAACGGGAAAGCGGATGCGGGACTGGCAGCGCTGATTGAAGATTTGGAGAAGTAATTTTACTTTAATGTGTAACTTTTCGTCTTAGTCAAGAAGGATTTGTATCGCAAGATAACAAAAACAGCACATAAGGCGTAGCTTCATTTTTTGAAAAGAGAACTCAATATTGCCGAATTGTTTGTTCACCGGAGGAGGGGATGACATAATTTTCAATAAACAGGAAATAGGGAGGCGGGGCGAAGCAGTCGCAGCGGAATTTCTGGAACGGAAAGGCCTGGTCATTGCAGAGCGGAATTATCGCAGCCGCTGGGGGGAACTGGATCTGGTAGCAGTCGATATGCCTGAAATAGATGCAGATTCTGTCTTTTGGGAGGAAGGCGAAATGGATGAAATTCGGCAGCGGACTGGGGTAAACGTACAAAAGACTTGGGGAACCGTGCATTTTGTGGAAGTAAAGACTCGTACCGGAACAGAATACGGCACCCCGGGGGAAGCGGTGACGTATTCCAAACAACAGAAAATAAGAAAGACAGCGTTGTTATGGCTGCAGGAACAGGATCGATATTTTCCCTGTGTTTCCTTTGACGTGATAGAAGTCTGGGTGGTTGGGAAAACAGCTAAGATACGCTGGCTGCCTCATTGCTTTTGAGGGATCTTCAAACAGATTGGATAAAATGGTTGTCAGTGTTTGTAAACTTTCGTTTTTTACGGCAAATGACATAAAAATTTATAACATAAATAATTTCATTTTCAGTAAATGCGTAAAAGCATTTCCTGCTGCGCAAAACGCAAGAATTAAAGACGTTCACTATAACAAAAGTGGAAAAAGTATGATTGATCGTATAATTTGTTAAAAGAAAACAGCAAAAGGAGCGTGATGCATTTGTACGCAAAAGTCTTGGGGGAGACCCCGGTGGGCCTGAACGGGGCCGGAGTGGTAGTGGAAGTGGATCTGGAGCGGGGCTTGCCCGGCTTTGAAATCGTGGGCCTGCCGGATATGGCTGTGCGGGAATCCCGGGAACGGGTCAGGACGGCTCTGAAAAATTCAGGCTTCCCCTTCCCACAGAATCGGATCACAGTAAATCTGGCCCCAGCCAATCTGCGTAAAGACGGAAGCGGGCTGGACCTGCCCATTGCAATCGGGATTCTGGTTTCCCTCGGAGTGTTGCCTCAGGAAAAAGTCGGGGATAAGGTTTTCATCGGAGAACTTTCCCTTGAGGGAGCAATCAGAGAAGTAAACGGGGTGCTTCCCATGGTTCTGGAAGCACGGCGGCAGGGGATGCCTGAAATTTACATTCCCGAAGGAAACGGGGAAGAAGGCCGCCTGGTGGACGGCATTTCCGTCTTTACGCCGGGAAATTTGAAAGAATTGGTGGGGCACCTGCTTCGTCCCTGCCTTGAACCGGTTCCCCATCGGGAAATGGAGCTTAATGCGATCGGAGAAAGTGATATTGACTTTGCAGACGTCCATGGGCAGAAGGTTGTAAAACGGGCCATGGAAATCGCGGCGGCAGGAGGCCATAATATTTTGCTGGTAGGTTCCCCCGGCAGCGGGAAGACCATGCTGGCCCGCAGGCTGCCCACGATTCTTCCGCCTATGACCAAGGAAGAAGCCCTGGAGGTAACGAAGATTTACAGTATTGCGGGGCTGCTGAACAATAAAAGGGGCCTTATTACCGAAAGGCCTTTCCGCAGTCCCCATCATACCATAACCTTAAGCGCCCTTATCGGCGGCGGAAAGGTGCCGGTTCCGGGGGAAGTGACCCTGAGCCATAACGGGGTGCTGTTTCTGGATGAATTCCCGGAGTTTTCCCGGGATGCCCTGGAAGTACTGCGCCAGCCTATGGAAGACAAGTACGTACACATCAGCCGGGTGAAAGGATCCTGTGTATTTCCTGCTTCTTTCCTCATGATCTGTGCCCAGAACCCATGTCCCTGCGGATATCTGGGTGATCCGGTCAGAGAATGCACTTGCCGGTCCGGAGACATAGAAAGGTACAGACGAAAAATATCCGGCCCCCTGTCGGACCGGATCGATTTGCAGGTGTATGTACCCCGGGTCCAATATACAGATCTGCAGGCAGACGGCAAAGAAGAAACCTCTGCACAAATCCGCACCCGGGTCTGTGCAGCCCGGAATATCCAGCTGCAACGGCTGAAAGGCCTGGGCATATACTGTAACGCCGCCATGAACCACAGGCAGGTAATGTATTTCTGCAGACTGGATTTAACAGGAAATCACCTGATGGAAGACGCGTTCAACCGGCTTGGTCTCAGCGCCCGCAGCTATGACCGCATTCTGAAGGTGGCCCGCACCATTGCGGATCTGGAGGGAAGTGGCGTCATTCTTCCGTCACATATTGCGGAAGCAATTCAGTTGCGAACCCAGCAGAATCAGTAATATAATAGAGTCAGTTATATAATTATGATGGTATAGAATTACAAAGGGAAACTTTGCATTGAAGGAGGATCAGAACAATGAAGAAAATTTTTCTGGTTTGTCTGCTTGTACTTTCTTTTTTAGGCTGTACGACGGTATTTGCAGGGAATAACGTGACGCAGGGGAACAGTGGTATCACCGGGAAGAAAAGCTATGAGGTGCTGAATCCGGAAGGCTACGAAGGGTATTGGGCGGAAAAAGCAGACGGCCCGATGGTTATGACGATTACGCCTGCAGATGAATCCGGATGGTACGATGTTTCGGTTACGTTGCGGCGGGCGCTTCCCAAAAAGGATTTATATATGATGCGTGCCCTTTATCAGAATGACGGCAGTCTGTACTATGAAAACGGATTGTATGTGATACGCCATAGCAAGAAAAACGGGAATGTAAAAGACAAGGTAAAATATAAAAACGGTTCAGGTCTGTTATATTACAGCTTTGACGAAAATGTCCTTTACTGGACAGACTATACTTTGCCGCCGGAAAAAAATGTGCGGATATTTTTAAAAACATCCGCACCTGAACCGGAAAAAAATAAGGAAACGGATTGAATCAGCGTTTCCTTAGGTTCAAAATAAATATTTCGTTTTACTGTCCGCGATCTGTTCTGGCCTGGTCTGTTTATGCCTGTGCAGCTGCTTCCAGAGCCAGGGCCAGCTGATCAGCGCAGGAGGTGCCTCTGCCGGCGCAGTCATTGCCTTTCAGGATATTGATGATATCTTTTGGGTCTGCGCCTTCTACCAGTTTGCTGATGGCAGCCAGGTTGCCGGGGCAGCCGCCGGTAAATTTCACGTTGCGCAGCTTACCGTTTTCATCAATGCCGAAGGTAATCTGTTTGCTGCAGACTCCCTGCGGGGTATAAGAATAATTTTTCATAGTACATTCCTCTTCCTTTTTGTTTTTGTATGTTGCAATGGTATCACAGGGTAAACCAAATTGCAATAGTGCATATACAAAAAGAGTTGATTTTGTGATTTCACGATTTGTTTTTAGATTTATGGATACAAACAGAAAAGGTTAAGATATTATGCAGACACTTTATATTGCGGAAAAACCTGATATTGCCAATGCCATTGCAGGCTACCTGTGGCCGGAGGGAGGATTCCGCAAGGCTGCGGGATGGTACCGAAAAGGGGACGTTACCGTCTCCTGGGCCGTAGGTCATCTGTTGGAGCTGGCGACACCGGAGGTTTATGATAAACGCTATGCAAGATGGAGCCACTACCGGATCTTTCCGAAAGTCTGGCAGCATACGGTGATCCCCCGGTCTGCCCAGCAGTTCCGGGTCATTGAAGAGTTGCTGAAAAGTACGGATGTGGTTATTCACGCCGGAGACCCGGACCGGGAAGGTCAGCTATTGATCGAAGAGATACTGCATTACTGCAATTATAAGGGAAAAGTGAAGCGTCTTCTGATCAATGCCAAGGATGATGTCAGCCTTAAACGGGCTTTTTCTTCCATTGAAGATAACGAAAAATACGAAAACCTGTACGCGGCAGGCCTTGCCCGGGAAGAAGCGGACTGGCTGGTAGGCATAAACCTGACCCGCTGTTATACCAACAACGCGGCAAAATTTTCCCCGGGTGCGGTCTGGAACATCGGACGGGTGAAAGTGCCCACCCTGGCTTTGGTGGTGAACCGGGAAAAAGAGATACGGGATTTCAAGGTACGCAAGTATTATGAACTGAAGGCTTTCTTTACAAAAGAAAGTATTCCGTTTTCTGCAGTGTGGCAGCCTGACGAGGAGAAAATAGCCCTGGATGAAGACGGCAGGCTGCTGGATAAAAAAGTTGCGGAAACAGTACGGGAAAAGGTGCTGCAGGCTGATGGCCTCGTCCGGAAGGTCACCCGTAAAAAGGGGACGGAGGCGCCGCCCCTGCCGTATTCCTTAGATACGCTTCAGGTAGAAGCCAACGCCCGTTTCGGCATTTCGCCCAAGCAGACTCTGTCTACGGTGCAGTCCCTGTATGAAAAGAAGTTCGTTTCCTATCCCCGTTCAGACTGCAATTATATTCCTCGGGCCCAGCATAAAGACGCTCCCCGAATTTTACAGAGTCTGGCTTCCCGGTCGGTACGTGGGGCGGCAGGGGCAGACAATTCCCTGTACTCCAAGGCCTGGAACGATAAAAAGGTGACGGCCCATCATGCCATTATTCCTACTGGCGAGATTCCCGGCCAGCTGAGCGCTACGGAAGAAAAAATTTACACTATGATTGCCGAGCGTTATGTGATGCAGTTTTATCCCCCCTGTGAGTTTGAAACCATTACCTTTGAAATCCTGCTGGCGGAGGAGTGCTTCAAAGGCAGCGGTAAGATGATCCTGAAACCGGGGTTTAAAGCTGTCTTTTCCGTACAGAGCAAAAAGCAAGATGCTGACGGAGAAAACGCTGAGGCCGATAAAGAAGAAAACCGTGCGCTGCCAGATCTGAAAAAAGGGGAAAACCTGGGCAAGCCCCGTAAGGTGGACCTGCTGGAAAAGGAGACCAAACCGCCCAAACGGTTTACGGAAGGAACACTGTTGGCTGCCATGGCCAACATTTACCGGTTCATGGATCCGAAGAACCCCAACCGGGAAAAGCTGAAGGAAGTGAAGGGCATCGGCACGCCGGCCACCCGGGATACCATCATTTCCGAACTTCAGGGGATCCGGGGCAATAAGCAGGCCCGCATGCCCTTTATGGAAAAGGTGAAAAAGGAACTGGTGCCTACCGAACTGGGATTCCAGCTTATCGATAATGTGGATATTACCCTGACCAAGCCGGACACCACGGCGGAAATGGAATTTGCTCTGGCAGAGATTGCGATGGGAGAAGGCTCCGTAGAAAAATTCATGGCGGAAATCTATGCTACCATCAACCGGAATATTGACTATGCGGAAAAGCATCAGTTCCCGGGATATGAAGCAGAATTATGTCCTGTATGCCATTCGGGTCATCTGTTGAAGCATTACTCAAAAAAGACAAAAAAATACTTCTTTGTCTGTGACAACAAAGAATGCGTTTCCCCGGAAACAGGGAAGCCTGTGTATTATAACGTGGCAGCGGACGGGCGGCCCGTAATGGTTCCCAGGTCTCAGGGAGAAGGAAAGGTCTATACCTGTCCGGTCTGCGGGAAAGAGTCTCTGAAAGGCCATTACTCTGCCAGGACTAATCATTATTTCTTCGTCTGCGACGATAAAGGATGCGTTTCCCCCATTACGAAAAAAACAATCTATTATACTGCGGATAAAGAGGGAAGACCGGTAATCGAATACTGTCCTAAAGACAACACAGTTCTGGAAAAGAAAAAAGGCCCCTACGGATTTTTCTGGGTCTGCCCGAAATGCACAGCAACCTGTAAGGATTACAGAGGGAAGCCAAAATGGCAATTCTCAAAAGAATAATCAGAACAGTGAGGCGAAGAGGGAAGCCGTAACGACCGTCAGTATTCCTGCAAGGGCAATGGAAAGGGAACTCATGGCCCCTTCCACTTCCCCCATTTCCAGGGCCTTCACAGTACCCAGGGCGTGGCTGGAGCAGCCGATAGCGATGCCTTTGGCGATGGGATCTTTAATACGGAACAGCTTGCAAACCGGCTCTGCGAAAATATTGCCCAGTATACCGGAAATGATGATGGAAGCCACTGCGATGGCCACGTAGCCCCCCAGCTCTTCCACCACGCCGATGCCGAAGGGAGTGGTGATGGATTTGGGCAGCATGGTCACAAAGGAGGCCCGGCTGAGATGAAAGAGGCGGGCAAAGAACAGCACCGAAACCATGGTGATAATGACGCTGGAAGAAATTCCCAGCATTACAGCCCTGAAATTCTTCTTCAGGGTATCCAGCTGCCGGTACAGGGGTACGGCCAGGCAGATGGTGGCGGGGGTCATCAGGTAACTGATGTACTTCGCGCTGTTGTTATAGGCTGCGTAATCAATGTCCAGCAGTTTTAAAAAGCCAATGGTAAAGATGATGCTCAGCAGCAGCGGGTTGAACACCGTGCTTTTGCATTTGTTTTTGATCATTGTGCCGATGCCGTAAAACAGCAGGGTAATGAAGATTCCGAAAAATGTGGAAGTGTGCCAGAATTCATTCATAACAAATATTCCTTTTGGTTTTAGTTTTAGTTTGAAAATGTCCCTTGTGTGCCGACTTATGAAACGTCATCTGTCTTTGATAAAAAATGTTCAGGAATTTTTGTCCTTTGCCTTTGTACGATTCAGGAAAAACTGGGTGATGTGCCCGGTGGATACCATAACGATAAAGGTAACGGCGATGATGATGGTCACGTAAGCCGTAAGGGAAGCCCGCAGTTCATCCCAGGCTTCAATGAGTCCTACGGCAGCGGGAACAAACAGAACAGGCATGATGAAAAGCAAAAAGGAGGATACCTCGCTGATATCTTCCAGGGCCAGAACTTTTCGTTCCAGCAGCAGGAACAGCAGTATGATGCCGTAGATGCTGGCGGGTATGGGGAAGGGGATCAGGGCATGGAGCACCTCTCCCAGAAACGAAAGAAAAATGATGATGGTAAACTGTTTAAATTCCTTCACAGCGAATACTCCTGAAAAACAAACTGATAAATGGCAAACCGGAAGCAGTGGCTTCCGGTTTGTTAGTTGATGCGCGAGTAATATTATAGCACTCTTTACATCTTTAGGCAAATCTTTTTACCTGCATGAAAGGGATGGCAGTTACGTAGCAAAACCGGCGTACTGGGTCATGTATAATTCGTAATACTTTTGTTTTCGGGCCAGCAGCTCTTCATGGCTGCCCTGTTCCACGATGCATCCCCGGTCCAGTACCACGATGAGATCCGCGTCCCGGATGGTGGAGAGACGGTGGGCGATGACGATGCTGGTACGTCCCTGCATCACCTGCCGCATGGCGTCCTGTATGGCCTTTTCCGTACGGGTATCTACGTTAGAGGTAGCTTCGTCAAGGATCAGGATCCGGGGATCCGCCACGAAGGCCCGAGCGATGGCCAGCAGCTGGCGCTGGCCCTGGCTGATGTTTTCACCGGCCCCGGTCAGCATAGTGTCATAGCCCTGGGGTAATACTTCAATCATTTCATGGCAGCGGCTCATTTTCGCTGCTTTTTTGATTTCTTCGTCTGTGGCGTCTTCTTTGGCATATTGCAGGTTGTGACGGATGGTATCAGAGAACAGCACTGTATCCTGCAGCACGATAGCCACATGTTTCCGGAGACTGTCCCGTGTAATTTCTTCCACGTTCTGGTCGTTGATCCAGATGGCTCCTTTATCAATGTCATAGTACCGCATCAGCAGGTTTACCACCGTAGACTTGCCGCTGCCGGTAGATCCTACCAGAGCTACCTTTTTCCCGGCCGGTATGGTAAGGTTGAAATCCTTCAGAACCGGTTTTTCTTTTATATAGCCAAACTGCACGTCTTCGAAGCGGACTGCCACGTTTTCGTCGTCTTCCCATACCAGCCCGTACAGGTCTTCGCTGGTCTCATCCAGAACCTGGAATACCCGTTCTGCACCGGCAATGGCTGACTGGAGTTGTCCGTAAATCTGGGCGATTTCGTTGATGGGACGGCTGAACTGCTTGGCGTATACAATGAAAGCGGAAATAACGCCGACGGAGATCAGGCCGTGGATGGCGAAATAGCCGCCAAAGGCAGCGATGACAACAAAACCGATGTTGCCGATGCAGTTCATGAGGGGACCCATGATACCGCTGCACACTTCCGTGCGGATACCGGCTTTTGTCAGTTTATCGGACACATCGCAGAACCGGTTGGCGGAATGCTCCTGCTCATTGTAAGCAACTACGGTGCGGTAGCCGTTGACGATTTCTTCCACTGTGCCGTTCATGGTTCCCAGCAGGGTCTGCCGTTCCTTGGAATATTTCCGTACGTACGTGGAAAGAAGGCGTGTGGCGATGACCGTGAGAAAGATGGTGCAGCAGCTTAACAGGGCCAGCTGCCAGCAGAGCCACAGCATGATGGCCGCTGTGCCGACGATGGTCAGCACGCCGCTGAATAAGGATGGCAGGGCCTGGGAGACGGTGGTGGAAATGTTTTCCACGTCATTGGTCATGCGGCTCATTACATCCCCGTGGGAATGGGTGTCCGTGTATTTGATGGGCAGGTCGATGACCTTACCGAACAGTTCCTCCCGGAACTGTTTTACGATGCGAAGGCTCAGCCTGGCGCTGAATACGCCCTGGGCCAGCCGCAGGAGGCTCATCAGCAGATAGGTTCCCAGCATGAAAAGGATGGTGGTCTTCAGGTCGCCGCTGCGCTGGCCGGCGATAATGTCCACAGCGTTGCTCTGGAGCATGGGGGCGTAAATACCGAAAAGGGTACTTCCCAGAACCGCTGCCAGCATGCCGATGATCAGTTTCTTTTCCTTTGCAAAATAAGAACCGATGCGCTTCATGGTCCAGGAAAAATCTTTGGCGTATTCTGTTTCCGCAAAACGGTTGCCATGCCGTCCGCCCGGTCCGATGGCAGGCGGCTGGGCGGCTCTGGCTTTTGCGTCGTTACTCATGGCCTGTCACCGCCTTTCCGGCTTCAGATTCCATATCTCCCACCTGGGACTGGTAAATATCCTGATAGATTTTGCAGGAGCGAAGCAGCTCCCTGTGGGTTCCTTCCGCGCAGATACCGCCGTTTTCCAGGATGATGATTCGGCTGGCCCGCCGGACGGAGGCGATCCGCTGGGCCACAATTATTTTTGTGCTGTCAGGGCTGGTCCTGGCAAGTTCTTTATAAAAGTCCGCTTCCGTTTTCAGATCCAGGGCGCTGGTAGCGTCGTCAAAGATCATGATATCTGCTTTTTTCAGTACCGCCCGGGCCAGGGCAATGCGTTGTTTCTGGCCGCCGGACAGGCTCATGCCCCGCTCGGCAACTACTGTGTCGTATCCCTGCGCCAGGGGGGCTATAAATTCATCGGCCTGGGCTATTACCGCAGCCTGGCGTATCATTTCGCCGTCAGCCTGGCGGTTGCCCCAGGACATATTTTCTGTAATAGAAGAACTGAACAGCTCGCTTTTCTGCAGGGCTACGGCTACCTTGTCCCGGAGACGGCTCAACCTGTATTCACGAACGTCCACGCCGTCAATCAGTACGGTGCCTTCCGTTACATCATAGAAACGGGGGATCAGGTTGATGAGGGTGGTCTTGCCACTGCCGGTAGAGCCCATGACAGCCACGGTCTCTCCGGGCGCAATGGTGAGGCTGATGTGCTCCAGTACATTTTTATTGCTGCCAGGGTAGGCAAAGGAAACGTCACGGAATTCGATTTTACCCTTCGCAGGTGTATTTATTAAGGAAGTGCCGGCTTCCCCCGGGGCAGCAATATCTGTTTTGCTTTGTACTTCGGTTACAACACTGTCTTCATAGCTTCCGTCTCTGATCTCCGGTTCCTGATGGAGCACGGCTGCCAGCCGTTTCCAGGAAATAAAGCCCCGGGACATGTTCTGGAACAGCATCAGGAGCATCATAATGCCCATCAGCAGCTGGGTAGTGTAGGTAATGGCCGCCATGATGCTGCCCGGGGAGACCCGCCCCGCCGCCACGCTTTTCGCTCCGTACCACAGGATGGCTGCAATGGTCAGGTTCAGGAGCATGTTTACTACTGGGCTCATGAAGGCCAGGGTCAGCAGCACCTTCAGCTGGGTATGGATCAGCTCGTCGTTGGCCTTGCCGAAGCGCAGCTTCTCATAGGTCTCCCTGACGCAGGCCTTGATGATGCGGATGGCGGAAATATCTTCCTGCAGAATATCGTTTACCCCGTCCAGCTTTTCCTGTAAGACAGCAAAGAGGGGGTTCACCCGACGCAGGCCGAAATACATGGCGCCCACGATAAAGGGCAGGGCGCACAGCACGATGAAAGAAAAATCAGGGCTGAGGCGGAACATGAAGTACATGCTGCCCAGGGTCATCAGTACAGTACGGACCAGGCCCCGGACGATCTGGGACACCAGCCGTTCCACCTGGGTCACATCGTTGGTGATGCGGGTGATGAGGGAACCGGTGCCGAAGCTGTCGATCTGGGGAAAGGAAAAGGTCATGATCTTCCGGAATGTTTCCTTCCGCAGTTCGTTTCCTATGTTCTGGCTGGCCATGTTCACGAATACGTTGCTGAGGGAGCCGAAGCAGCAGCCAATCAGTACCATGCCGATCATCTGGGCGCCTACCTTCCAGATCAGCTCCAGGTTGCCGACGCCGTTATTATGAAGGCCCAGCACCCCGTCGTCTACGATGCGGCTCATAAGGCCCGGCTGTATTAAGTCCATGAGCACTTCACCGCCCATAAACAGGGCGGCAAACAACGCGTAGTGGGCGTATTGTCGGATGAATGGCCACATGATATTTCCCCTCAAAATAATTACTGAGAATCATTAATACGAAAGAGCGACCGATGTAACCATCGGGAGAATGCGCTTTATCCCGGCGGTATCGGTCGCCTGTGTTTGAGGAAGCGATGACTGGTTTGTGTCAGTACAGATTTATTTAATCAGTGCTCCCTTGATCAGAATCTGAAATCCCGTTCCCCGTTTTCAATGCGTTCCAGGTATTTTACCAGAGCGTCCCGTACCTTTTCATTGGGAATGGTAGGAATTTCGCTGGCAATCATGGCGTTGCCTTTGCGACGGGTTTCTTCCGAGGCATAATCTACCAGAAATTCTTTCAGTGTCATCAGGGCATTAGGATGGCAGCAGTTCTGGATCTGGCCGCTCTTGCACAGGCTCATGAACCGGTCCCCTGTGCGGCCGGCCCGGTAGCAGGCAGTGCAGAAGGACGGAATAAAGCCCATGTCCATAAGCCAGGCGATAACTTCGTCCAGGCTGCGTTGGTCGGATACATCGAACTGTTCCGTATCGTGGGGCCGTTCCGGTTCGTCATAACCGCCTACGGAGGTGCGGGATGCGCCGGAAATCTGGGAAATGCCCAAATGCAGCGCCCGGGCCCGGACAGCCTGGCTTTCCCGGGTGGAGATGATCATGCCGGTATAAGGCACGCTGATGCGGATCAGGGCGATGAGCTTTTCGAAAATTTCATCGGAGATGCCGTTGTCGAACACAGAAGGATCGATGTCGTCCGCTTTTTTGATGCGGGGCACGCTGATGGTGTGGGGCCCTACGCCATGGACGGCTTCCAGATGCTCCGCGTGCATCAACAGACCCGCGAACTCATAGCGGTACAGCTCCAGCCCGAACAGAACGCCCAGGCCTACGTCATCAATGCCGCCTTCCATGGCCCGGTCCATGGCTTCCGTATGGTAGTTGTAGTCGTGCTTGGGCCCGAAGGGATGCAGTTTCAGGTAGCTTTCCTTGTGATAGGTTTCCTGGAATAAAATGTAGGTACCGATACCTGCTTCCTTCAGCTTCCGGTAATTTTCCACCGTGGTTGCCGCGATATTTACATTGACCCGGCGGATGGCGCCGTTTTTATGCTTGATGGAATAAATGGTCTTGATGCATTCCAGAATGTATTCGATAGGATTGTGGACAGGGTCTTCCCCGGCTTCCAGGGCCAGACGCTTGTGGCCCATGTCCTGGAGGGCGATGACCTGCCGCTCTACTTCCTCCTGGGTCAGTTTCTTCCGGGGGATATTCTTATTGATGCTGTGGTACGGGCAATACACGCAGCCGTTAATGCAGTAGTTGGAAAGATACAGCGGGGCGAACAGTACGATACGGTTGCCGTAAAAGGCCTTCTTGATCTCTTCTGCAAGGGAAAACATTTTCCGGTTCAGCTCCGGGTCTTCGCAGGCCAGCAGCACAGACGCCTCCCGGTGGGTAAGGCCCGTGCAGTTAAGCTGCCCGTTGGTCCAGCGGGGCCTTGCCTTTTCCAGCAGGGATTCGATCAGTTCCTTGTTGTTTTTATTGGCATCGGCATAAGCCAGCGTGTCCAGAATTTCCTGATGATCAATGAATTCATCTGCAATCAGCGACTTGGGGTTATACATGATTGGGTTTCCTCTTTTCTTTTTCTGTCTATACTTTTCGATGGTGTTGTAAAGCAAAACCGGTGGATGTAAAACAATAATAATTTTCTAAAATTATTTGCCACCGACAAAAAACTGTGCTATAATACTTCACGTACCATTTCACATGCGCCTGTAGCTCAGTGGATAGAGCACCGGTCTCCGGAACCGGGTGCGGACGTTCGATTCGTCTCAGGCGCACCACTTGTAATTTCGCTCTGCAACTACAGCTGCAGAGCTTTTTTTAATGCTCTTTTATCATACCGCAATTACCGGCAAATTTCAACTTAATGTGACTGATTTTTGGTAAACGGGTTTATAAAAAAAACGGGTTGTAAAACAACCCGGTTTTTCTTTTGCCTGTCTCTATTCCAACGCGAACTCAAGGCTTACATTTGCTTCAACATTGATCACTCCGGGATCCAGTTCTGTTGGCGCTGATTCCATAGCGGCACCGTCTGCCATCTTGGCCATCATCATATTGCGGTTCAGAGAGCGGGTGGCGCCGGTGACGGTTCCCAGATCGGCCCGGATCAGATAGCCCAGGGTACGTCCTCCGGCCCGGGCAACCACGGCGGCTTTTGACCTTGCATTGCTTACAGCTTCATCCAGCAGCCGGTTTTCAAATAAAGACCGGTTGTTCAGGCCGAACTCCACTCTGCTGATCAGCAGGTTACAGTCAACGGACCGGTCGATGACCGGGCTGAGTTTTTCCAGGTCTTTAATCTTTACACTGTATTCTGCCCGGGCTACATATCCAGTGAGACGCCGCTTATTCTTTTCATAGACGAATTCCGGCTGCAGGGAATAATGGACGGTTCGAATATCCTGGTCCGGGATCATTTGCAGTAACAGGACCCGTTTAAAGGCCGCCATGTCCCTGGCCAGTTCTTCCCGTGCCTGAGCTGCGGTGGCAGCCCGCTTTTCCAGCCCGCCGTACAGGGTAGCCATATCAGGCGAAACCTCCGCGCTGGCGTGTCCGTTAACGGAAATGCTGTCCCGTTCTGCCGCACTTGCTCCGGCACTGAAGAACGTGAATAATGTTGCCATCACAAGGAATAAGGTAATGATTCTGCGTTTCATGTTAAGTCCTCCTTTGAAATAGAAAAGCGAGATTTGTAAGGCCTGCGGAATGATAAAACCAAAACTACATTTGTTCAATATTCGATAATTGTATATTTTATTTTAACACAAAAGAAAACATCCTGCCATCACATAGAAATCTCCTATGATGTATGATAAAATAAGTTCAGAAATAAGTGTGGAATGTGAAGCTTATGTCCGGGACAGGCTGGCGGAGATTGCGGAGCTTTTTGGGCAGAAAGCGTAGCGGATTGGCTGCGGTGATGGAAAGGTGCCGTTGCCAGGCATGTTAACGGTTATTTTATCAGGAAGTAAAGCGCAAATTATTGTCGTAAAAAAGCACCGGTTGCTTTTGGGAGGTTGCTGTGCAATATTATTTTCCAAGCTGTAAATTTACCCAGCTGAAACCAGAAACTTCGGAAAAAATCAAACAGTTTATGGAAACTTACGGTGTACGCGTCGCAGGCTGCTGCCGACCCGGTCACAAGGTGCTGACGGGTTGGGACGTTACGGCCATAACTATTTGCGAGACTTGCAGTATCATTGTAAGGGAAAACCGGCCTGGGGCAAAAAACATCAGCCTGTACGAATTCGTCGACAGGCTGGCTGATTTCCCTTTCCCGGATTATAACGGGGAAGCCATTACGCTGCAGGACTGTTACCGTGCAAAAAACAGGGATGCGGAAAAAACGGCTATACGCAGCGTGCTGCGGAAAATGAACGTAAAGATCATAGAACTTCCCGGGACGGACGAAGAGCTTCGTTTTGACGGAGGATTTTTGTTCGCACCCATCAGTGCCGGCAATTTGCAGCTGGCGCCCCGGCGTTTTGGGGAAATACAGAAAGACGTTACGGTAAAGTCCCAGGAAGAAATCAATGCATGGTTGAAAGAATACTGTGAGCGCTTTACTACGGAGCGGGTGGCCTGTTACTGTAATTCCTGTTTTGCTGGCCTGAAGCAGGGCCTGCCGGAAGGAAAATCCGCGGTGCATGTGGCGGAACTGCTGTTCCCGTAATAAGTTACAGCGAAGGCGTAAATAAGGAGCTGCTAAGAAACAGTTCATTTATTGATGTAAAATTCCTGAAAATTTACAGATTCATGATAACAAAAATAAGGGCCGTGACAAGTTGAAGTGAAGTTAAAACTGCTTCAATTTGTTCGGCCCTTTTTTAGTTTTAGCCGGTTTTTCATTTTTTTACTGTAACTGCATCCATGCAGTCCTGCAGCTTTGCATTCCAGATTTTTTCGAACAGGTTTGCAGCGCCCCGGATACCGCAGAGAGGGGCATCGGTGGCAATGATTTCATGGTAGGAGGGCAATACGATAGTGCAGTTGATGAAAGGCTTTTTAAGTCGTACAAGGCGGCTGGCTTCCAGAGAAGAGCCAAGTACCAGGCCCCCTGTCCAGTTCTCAAAGGTTTCTTTCATTTTTCCATCGTCTTTCCCGGCGATGCAGATTTCGTTTGCGGCTGTAGGTCGCAGAGGCGTATCCTGGGTAAAGTGGATGACAAGGTTGCCCGTGTCGGCCCATTCTCCCCGCACTGCTTCCGCAATGCCTGCCGCTTCTGAGGGCGGGGCGGCAATGAGGATGTTGTCAAACCACAAGGGCCCCCACAGGGACTGCATATTACTGCTGCGGAACTGGAGTCGGGCGTTTACTTTTTCTGCTTCTTCTTTCACAACTTCCAGGTTTTTCCCGGGCAGTGCGGCGTTGATTTTTTCCAGCCAGTTTAACGTTCCGGTAATTCCGTAAGGCATGCCGGTAGAAAGATATGGAGTGCCGAATTCGGTTTCCAGTTTTTTAGCGGCTTTCAATGCCAGCTCATCCCGCAATACTACATTCAGATCCGCATGGGGAAGCTCCATGATTTCGTCCCAGGAGGAACCGCCGCCGGGAATGGCGTTGACCCGGTAGCCTGCCTTTTCCAGAATGCGGCGGATTTCTTTTATATCTTCCTCCCCCCGGAAGTAAGTGGGGGTAAGTCCTAACAGGTTGACGGAAGGCTTGGCGGCAACGTTCTCTGTTTTGGCTTTAGCGTACTTTTTTATTTCTTCTATTACCCGCAGCAGCGCGATTTGGTACCCTTCAGGAAAATCTCCGGCGATGCCGCCGCTGTCTACCGTATAGACGGGGCAGGGAAGGTCTGCTTTTGCTGCAATGGCGGCGACGTCGTCGCCCACCAGGCTGACGCTGCAGTTATTGATAATGAAAACCCTGTCCGGGGAAAAATTCTCCTTCACAAAATCCAGTCCGGCCAGCAGGTCTTTTTCTGTTCCGTACACCAGGGCGTTTCCTTCCGGCTGGGTGCAGTGGAAACGGCGAAGAGCAGAGGCGTCATAATCCTCTACATATTTCATGGCGTAAAAATAACACCACAGTGGCCCGTTGATCAGCATAAAGCTGCCGGGTATAGAAGCAAAGAAAGCGGAGGCGCCGGTGAGGGCACAAACCGACATGTGGTGGCAGGAGGTTTTCCAGTTTTGTTCAGACATGGCAGGGTCCTCCTTTGTTCAGTGCAAGATTATAGGCATTAATTGTAATTCCGGAATGGGAAGTTGGGGATGGAGACTTCTTACGCATAAGCAATCCCTCCTTTGTTCCCGTACCGGCACAGCAGTCGGTAAATGGTGCGCATCAGGATGATTTCCCCGTCGGTTCCCGCCAGGGGAACCATAGGGATAAAGAACTGCTTAACCGGGTGGTCCATGATTTCGTCCGTGGTGATGAGGGCATCGGCTTCGTCCAGCCACTGCCGGTAATTGCCGTCAACGATGATTGGAAAGTCAAAGTGTTGCGTATTTGATGTTTTCCATTGTTCTATAGCAGTTGTTACAGAATCCTTCTCTTCAGCCGTTAATTTGTCAAACAATACCACTGCTGTAATATCCATCTGCATTCGCTGTATGGTATTTAATGTTTCCGCCGGATTGTACCAGCGGGGGCCGCGTCCGATACCCAGTACGGCCTTTTTGTTTTTTGTTACTGGCAGGATAGAAGCCACAAAATCCGCAAGCCGTTTTTCTTCCTGCCGGATAAGCCTTTCCCCCAGCTCTTCATTCTGCCGGAGCCGGGCGATTTTTCGCAGCCAGGCGCAGGTGTTTTGCCAGCCTACGGGGTATACGTCCCGGATAGCAGGGGTGCCGAACATTGTTTCCCATTGGGCTGCTGTTTTTTCCAGCCCGCCCTGGGTCTGTCCCGCATAGCTGAGGGGAATGAGAAGGGAAGCGGAAGAAAGCTCTTTCCACTGGTCAAAAGGAACGTAACCGGGAAACTGCCATTTTACTTCCAGCCCAAAACCCGCAAGTAGCCGTTTTACTTCCCGGGCATACTGTCCGCAAGGGCCCATCTGGTCTCCCAGCAGCAGGACCGTTCCCGGCGCAATTGGCTGCGGCAGGATAAACCGTTCCATGATCAGTTTTGCAGTCTGGAAGTAGCCGTCGGAATATTCGCCTCCCAGAAAGCCGCCGTAAGGTATGCAGAGGACAGGAATGTGATACGTTGCTTCCGCTTCTTCTGCTTCCTGTTCCACGTCGTCGCCGATGACTCCCGCCACACAGGAAGACGCAATGACCAGACACTTCGGCTTCCATGTCTTCATCACATAGGCGATGCAGTCCCTCAGTCTGTCCGTGCCGCCGAAGATGCTGTCCCTTTCCTGCAGGTTGGAAGCAATCAGGGGAACGGTGTCAACATTTTCGTTTTGACGGTCGCCGATAATGCGATACTGGGAACCCAGGTCCATGAGGGTCGCCACGTGGGCGCAGCCGTCGGGACCGTGGAAGATGACCGCGCAGCCGTCGCAGGAGCTGACTGCCCGCCAGATGCCCGGCATGGTGCAGCTGCAGGACCGGTTCTTGGTAAAAAGCCATTTGGTTGCTAATTTGTTTTTGTGTTCAGTCTGTTGTTTCATTTTGTTTTCCAGTATATCTGTTACTTTTTAAGTTATGGAACATTTTAAGCTTCTGTTCCATACACTGCTGCCATTTTCTCCAACTCTTCAAATTCCATAGGAGTGGGGATTGATAATTCCGTGTTGTTCCAAATAGTTTCAGCCAACCGGCTGTAAATAGCGGCCTGCTCTGAATCCGGCGCGTACTGCAGCACAGTCTGTCGCCGGTTCTCCGCCAGGTTCACTACTTTGTCCCGGGGCACGAAAGCTACAAGCCGTGTGTTCAGTTTCCGGGCAAATTCTTTTAGCAGCTCTTTTTCCCCCGGGGTATTGCGGCTGTTGCCGATGATGCCGGCCAGCCTCACCGAACCGCGGGAGGCAAAACGCTTGATGCCTTTGGCAATATTGTTGGCGGCGTACAGACTCATGAGCTCCCCGGAAGAAATAATATAAATTTCTTCCGCGTAGCCTTCCCTGATAGGCATGGCAAAGCCGCCGCAGACTACGTCCCCCAATACGTCGTAAAGGGTAAGGTCAACAGGAGGCACGGCTTTTAATTTGTCTAACAGCTGCAGAGCCACAATAATGCCCCGCCCCGCACAGCCCACGCCGGGCTCGGGGCCGCCTGCCTCTACGCAGGTGATGCCGTTAAAACCTGTGTGAACGATATCTTCCCCGCGGATTGCATCCATGTCTGTGGTACGTACCTTATCCAGTACCGTCTCTTTGCAGATATGGCCCAGTAACAGCCGGGTACTGTCATTTTTCGGGTCGCAGCCGATCTGGCAGACCTTTTTCCCCAGCAGGCTCAGAGCAGCGGAAACATTGGAGGCGGTGGTGGATTTACCGATGCCGCCTTTTCCGTAAAACGCAATTTTTTTCATAATGCCTCCTAAAATAAAAGGTGATTCTGGTTAAAGGATGACACTGGTTCTTATCAGGTTGCATCTGTTTACATCTTTTATTAAGAATAAATCTTTATTTATTTTCGTTTCATCTTTTGACAATTATAACATAAGAAACATAAATGTTGGGAGAGTATGGTAAAATAAAAGATAAAGAGTTGACGGTAAATAAAAGCCAGTATGATAAAAACTAAAGGATACATTATAATCCGGAACTTGAATGATGACAGGAAAAGAGAGGATCGGAATGCTATATAAAACAAAATACAAATCGCCTTTGGGAATGATTACGATTGTTTGTAACGAGAAAGTTTTGCTGGAAACCGGGCTGGAAACACAGGCCTGCCTGCTGGCGGAATCTGCACAGTTTATCAGCAGAAATGAAATTGCGACGGTATGTGGGACCGGAGCCGACGAAGCAGGAATAAAAGGGAAGAAAACGGAAACGGAGGATGCAGGGCGGAAAAACGCCTCGGAACTGATGAAAAGGGTTTTAAACTGGTTTGACCTGTATTTTGCAGGGAATAAGCCGGATCCGCGGGCGCTGCCCCTTGCACCCCGGGGCAGTGAATTCCGACAGATGGTCTGGCAGGAATTGCTTGCAATTCCTTACGGAAAAACTACAACCTATGGCGCGATTGCCGGAACCGTTGCCAGAAAGCTTCACAAAGAAAAAATATCTGCCCAGGCAGTGGGCGGGGCTGTAGGGCATAATCCTGTCGCTATTATCATTCCCTGCCACCGGGTGGTGGGAAGCAACGGTTCCCTGACAGGATACGCAGGGGGACTGGATATCAAATATAAGCTGCTGCGGCATGAAGGGGCGGATATGGACAGTTTCTTCTTGCCAAAATAAATTTTGCCTGCAGTGATGAGATTCAAGATTTTAACCTGACGGTTGTGATATAATAATCAAAACAGCTTTTATTATGGAAAAGAATGATCTACCCAAAATGTCTGGAAGAAAGGAAACAGTCTGGTCGCCGATTCCGGTAATCAGATCATACGTGATAATCATGAAGAAAAGAACTGTCTGGAAATCTTTACTGCCAGCTGTGGCGGTTATCCTGGGGATTGCCTTCCCACTGAACGGGCAGGCGGCGAATCCCTTTGCCGACGTTCCGGCCGGCCACTGGGCTTATGAAAGCATTGCAAAACTGGCAGCGGCAGGCGTTGTTGAAGGATACGGAGACGATACTTTCCACGGCAATCGTCTGATGACCCGTTATGAAATGGCCCAAATCGTAGCCAAAGCCCTGGCAAAAGGCGCAAATGTGGACAGGTTGTCTGCTGAATTTGCGGAAGAACTGGAAGGACTGGGGGTGCGCGTAACCTCTCTGGAGAAAAAAGCCGACAATGTGCAGGTAACCGGAGAAGTTTATTATTATTATGCAAGCTCCAATCATGCTATTACAGAGTCTGGAAAAAAATATGAAAATGAGTTACGTACCCGTCTGTATGTGACCGGTACTGTTAATGATAACTGGAAATATGTAGGCCGCCTTGAGAACAGACAGCATTTCAATGATAATGTGGGCAATGAAAAAACAGAGTTTAACGTTGCCAAGCTGGAGGGGAGGCTTGGAGGGCTGAAAGTAACGGCAGGTGCAGATGACGATGAGTTCGGGGAAGGTTGTATTTATGATGGGGAACATGACGCGGTTAAAGTCACCTACGGCGATAAAGTCTATGTCAGCGGCGCTTACGGAAAGCTGACGGAAATTAATGAGGATTCCTATGCGCCGGCTGAAGGGGAAAAATTTGCAAAACGATTCTGGAATGCGGAAGTGGGAACCAAAACAGACGGATTCGTGAACGGTAAATTCGGTTACCTGAATACGAAGCTGGATACGGACGGTAAGACCGGGTATAACGGTAAAGATGATCTGGGTATCTGGTATGCAGGCTTAGGGTTTAACCTGACGGATGACCTGGGGCTGAGTGCATTATATCTGAAAGGGTCCAGAGATAAAATCGCCGGAGGACAGCAGATCGATGACGACGGTCTGGCCCTGACTCTTTCGTATAAAGGTGCGGAAGAGGCAAAACCCGGTTCCTGGGGGCTGACGGCCAATTACTACCGGCAGGGAAAATCCACGTATCTGCTTCACACGATTGATGGATATACCGATTTTAAATCCGGTTTCAAAGGCTGGTCGGTAGGCGGCGAACTGACTGTTGCCAAAAATATGGTGGTGGGCATTAATTATTATGATACCAGGCCTATGAAGACTGAAATTGACGGGAAGGATTCGAAAACCAGAGTTCTTTGGTCAGATTTTACTATTACTTTCTGATTGCGGCACAATCTCGCTGTAAAGCAGGGACTATGAAAAAAGTCTGAAATCCCGAAACAGACAGCCCCCGGCAGGAATTCCTGCCGGGGGCTGTTGGCTTTTATAACCTGATGGTTCTGTTATTTTTTCTTTGTTTTCTTTTCCTTTTTGGCCGCTTTATCAGCTTCTTTCCGGGCTTTTTCTTCTTCTTTGGCGGCTGCCTTTTCGGCTGCTTTTTTTGCCTTTTCTTCCGCTTTTGCGGCTTTTTCCATTTCCTTTTCCGCTTTCTTTTTGGCTTTTTCTTCTTCTTTGGCAGCAGCTTCTGCAACCTTTTTCTCTGCAGCGGCTTTTTCTTTCGCAATTTTCCGGAGTTCGGTGACCGGTACGCCGCCGATGCCCCAGTTGTCCGTATCGACTTCGTCGATGGTGACTACAAGGGTCTTCGTGTTTTTGTGCAGCACGTCGGCCAGCAATTTGGTAGCGCCTTCAATTAACTGCCGTTTCTGTTCCGGAGTGACGTTACCTTCTTTTGTAATTTTGATGTTTACATAAGGCATAACTAAAACCCCTTTCAAAGATATAATAATTTGGGAATTTTATGCTGTGGAAATGAAAAACCATTGGCATTTTATACAATATATTTTATAATAATTATCGGGAAATAGCTATAGAAATTTGAAAAAATTCTATGAAAAAGTCAGGGAAACGCTGATCAAATGATTTTGTAAAAAAATCGCCGGCAAGCACGGGATGAATTGATCCGTGATTCCTGAAGAAGCACTTTTCATCGGCAGTTCTTTAAGGAATATTTCGTGATGGTCATATCATTAGGAAGGAATGGAGCGTATTATGTCTGGCGGTCTGGGTAAGATGCTGATCCAGTTAGGGATCGTGCTGATAGTGGCCGGGGTGGTCATCCACTTTGGCGGGAAAATCCTTCCTTTCGGGAACCTCCCCGGGGACATCCACGTGGAAGGAAAGCACGGGAGTTTTTATTTCCCCTGGGTGAGCTGTATCGTCATCAGCGTGGTATTAAGCCTGCTGGCCCATCTGTTCCGGTGAAGGACATAGGGCGGCGAACTAACAGGGTGATGTTGTAGGAAAAGGAATATTTGCCCCGCCAGTCCTGTGGCTTGTGCATTTGGCAGGTATATTGTTGCCTGTTCAAATCTTGTGTTAAGGAGTATTGTCTAATGCTTGGTTCTTTATTTGGGAAAAAGAAAGATGTTTTCGCAAGTCCCTTTACCGGCAGGCTCTGTTCTATTACAGAGACACCGGACGAAGCTTTTGCGGAAAAGATGAACGGAGACGGCTTTATGGTGGAACCGTCCGACGGGGATGTGTTTGCCCCGGCTGACGGTACAGTAAGTTTTGTGTTTGAAACCAGGCACGCCATGGGGCTGACCACGAAAGACGGTCTGGAATACCTGCTGCATATCGGTATAGACACGGTAAAACTTCAGGGAAAAGGCTTTACGGTTTTTGTGGAGGAGGGCCAATCCGTTAAAAAGGGTGACAAACTGATGACTTTTGACACAGCCTATGTAAAGGCCAATGCGCCCTCCGACGCATGTCTCTGCGTGTTTTCGGACCTTCCGGAAGGGAAGGAGGTTTTCCTGCTGAAGACCGGCGGCGTGAAAGCACTGGAGGATGCGGCGGAAATCCGGTGATCCTTTTATGAAACAGGGCAGGAAAAGGCGGCCCTGGATAACGGGACAAATTCTGTGGTACAATTAAAATGTGAATTATATTGAAACGTTTGGGTAAATCGTTTCAGTCAAAGAGAGGGGCAGAAAGATGCGTATAGTTGTAACTGTGGTAGGAAAAGACAAGGTCGGCATTATCGCAAAAGTAACAAATATTTTAGCCAACAACCAGGTGAACGTGCTGAACATTAACCAGAATATCATGGACGGGTTCTTTAATATGGTTCTTATAGCGGATATGACGGATTCCAAAATGAGTATTAAGGCGCTGAAAGAACATCTTGATAAGCTTTCGAAAGAAATCGGGTTGGAGATTCGCGTGCAGAGTGAAGATATCTTCACTGCCATGCACCAGATTTAAACAGGAGGATCGCCATGTCGGTGTTAACATTTAATGATGTAATCGAAACCACGCGGATGATCACCCACCAGAATCTGGACGTGCGAACCATTACCATGGGCATCAGCCTGCGGGACTGCGGCCACCCGGATATTAACGTCTGTGCGGAAAAGATATATGACAAAATAACGAAAAAGGCGGAGAAGCTGGTGCAGACCGGGGAAGATATTGAATCAGACCTGGGAGTGCCTATCATCAATAAGCGGATCTCTGTAACGCCTATCTCCATGGTGGGGGAAAGCTGTGACGCCTCGGATTATGTACCCCTGGCAAAAGCCATGGACAAAGCGGCCCATGAAGTCGGCGTAAATTTTATCGGAGGATTCAGCGCCCTGGTGGATAAAGGCTATACCAAAGGCGACAGGAACCTGATCGCTTCTATTCCGGAAGCCCTGGCCACAACTGATGTGGTCTGTTCTTCCGTTAATGTGGGCTCCACCAAAGCAGGCATCAACATGGATGCTGTGGCGGAAATGGGACGTGTGGTAAAAGAGACTGCGAAAAAGACGGCGGCCAATGATGCCATCGGCTGTGCGAAGCTTGTGGTGTTCTGCAATGCAGTGAATGATAATCCCTTTATGGCCGGCGCCTTCCATGGGGTCACAGAACCGGAATCGGTGGTCAGCGTAGGGGTCAGCGGCCCCGGCGTGGTTAAACATGCTCTGGAAGCGGTTCGGGGGCAGGACATCGGCGCCGTAGCGGAAGTGATCAAACGCACCGCTTTCAAGATTACCCGGGTAGGGCAGCTGGTAGCACAGGAAGCTGCGAAACGACTGAATACCCAGTTTGGAATTATTGATTTATCCCTGGCGCCTACCCCGGCGGTAGGTGATTCCGTAGCGCATATTCTGGAAGAAATCGGTCTGGAAAGCTGTGGCGGTCCCGGCACAACGGCTACCCTGGCCATGCTGAACGATGCGGTGAAAAAGGGCGGTCTTATGGCCTCCAGTTATGTGGGAGGCCTTTCTGGAGCGTTTATCCCCGTAAGCGAAGACGCAGGCATGATTGCAGCCGTAGAACGTGGCAGCCTGACCCTTGAAAAGTTGGAAGCAATGACCTGCGTCTGCTCCGTAGGCCTGGACATGATTGCGATTCCCGGCGATACTACGGCAGAAACCATTGCTGCCATTATTGCGGATGAATCGGCTATCGGTATGATCAATAACAAAACGACTGCCGTACGTGTGATTCCGGTTCCCGGCAAGGGTGTGGGGGAAACCGTGGAATTTGGCGGCTTGCTGGGCCATGCGCCTATTATGTCGGTAAGCCGGTTTAAACCGGATATTTTCATTGCCCGTGGCGGTCGGATCCCTGCGCCGGTGCGGAGTCTGACAAACTGATATGTTCTTTCAAGTTTATGTAATGCCATATAATGTCGGGCTGTAAAAGTAAGAAAGTGTCAGCAACGAACCATTATTTAAATACTAATGTAAGCAGCCTTTGGGATTTCGGAGGCTGCTTTTTGTAAAGAGAGCAACAAAAAGCAGCAGTGAGCTGTTCAGTCCGGGGAAAGCATTACGGTAGTGTTTTTGGAGATATAGCACATAAGAAGAGGTTATACTATGCGTAAAAAGGATAAAGAGGAAATCATTGCCGCTCTGGAAGAGCGGTATAAAGGAATCGGTACAGCGCTCCATTACAATTCGCCCTTTGAATTGCTCTGTGCCGTTATTATGTCGGCCCAGTGCACGGATGAAAGGGTTAATAAAATTACGCAACGGATTTTTCCCCGGCTGAATACTCCGGAAAAGATGGGGGCACTGACCCAGGAGGAACTGGAAGCGGAAATTCGGGACTGCGGCCTGTATAAGGCTAAAGCTAAGAACCTGCTGGGCATGTGCCATATGCTCATAGAAGAATTCGGCGGGGAGATTCCCAGGGATATCCCTACTATGATGAAACTGCCCGGGGTGGGACGCAAAACGGCAGACGTGATTGCCAGCGTAGTCTACAAAATCCCTGCTATTGCGGTGGATACCCACGTGTTCCGCACTTCTCACCGGTTAGGTCTGTCGCAAGCAAAAACACCGGAAGCTACGGAGTTGGATCTGCAGAAGCTGATACCAAAAAATAAGTGGGCCGATGCACATCACTGGTTCATCTGGCACGGGCGCCTTACCTGCAAGGCCCGCAAGCCCTTGTGCGACGAATGCGTGTGCCTGTCAAAGTGTCCGTTTAAGGAAAAGAATTTGAAGTAATTCAGAATTTGTTACAGAAAGGGGCGTTTATTTGCAACCGGAATTTATTCTAAAGACCCGTTTTGGGTACGAAACCTTTCGCCCGGGGCAGAAAGAAATCGTTGAAACGATTCTTGGAAGAAGGGACTGCCTTGCAGTTTTGCCTACCGGTGCGGGCAAATCCATTTGCTTTCAGGTTCCTGCCCTGATGCAGCCGGGCGTAACCTTTGTCGTTTCACCGCTGATTTCTTTGATGGAAGATCAGGTAGACCATCTGCGGCGGCAGGGTGTTCCTGCCGTTTGCCTGAACAGCAGTATGAGTAAACATACCTATAACAGAACCTTGTATGACGTTGCGTCAGGTGCTTACAAACTGCTGTATCTTTCGCCGGAGCGTCTGCAGAATGAAGGATTTATCCGGTTCGCCCGGAAGAATCCTCCGGATTTTGTTGTGGTAGACGAAGCTCATTGCGTATCCCAGTGGGGTCACGATTTCCGCCCTTCTTATCTGCAGATTGGGGATTTTGTGAAAGGGCTGCCAAGGCGTCCGTTGTATGCGGCTTTTACGGCAACGGCTACGCCACGGGTACGGCAGGATATCGTGGAAAGCCTGGGGATGACGGAACCGTCGGTAATTGTCCGCAGTTTTGACCGGCCGAATCTGTTTCTGGCTAAAGAAAGCCCGATAGATAAAGACAGGGCTTTGCTGGAAGAGTTGGAAAAGAGGAAGGGCGAAAGCGGGATCGTATATTGCGCTACCCATCAGAATACGGAAACAGTGTTCCGTCTGCTGAAAAGACAGGGGTATTCGGTGTGCCGATATCATGCAGGGCTGACTCCCGGAGAACGGCAAAGGGCACAGGAGGATTTCGTAGGGGGGCGTATAAAAATTGTCACTGCCACCAGCGCGTTTGGTATGGGCATCGACAAGCAGGATATATCCTTTGTAATCCATTACAATATGCCCCAGAGCCTTGAAGAATATTACCAGGAGGCCGGCCGGGCAGGAAGGGACGGGAAAGAAGCCCATTGCCTGCTGTTTTACTGCAAGGAAGATCTGGCGATTAACCGCGCGCTGGCCAATGAGCAGGAAAAGCCGGAACGGGCGTTGGGCCTAATCCGTTCCATGTGGGACTACTGCCGGTATGACGGATGCCTCCGTAATTACATTTTGCGCTATTTCGGGGAAGTGAACGACCGGGAATGTGGAAAATGCAGTTACTGCTGTAAAATAAGCTGGCGGAATTTGTTCACAAATATTTTGCGAAAAGGATAGGTTTCCACAGCAGGAAAATTTGCAAGGACAGAGAATAAAATAGTAAAGAATGAATGGAGGGGTTTTATGAAACTAACGTTTTTAGGCGCAGCCAGAACTGTAACCGGTTCCTGTTATTTACTGGAAGTCAATAACAAAAAAATGCTGGTTGACTGCGGCATGTTCCAGGGCTCCAAATCCATCAAAGCCTTTAATGAAAGGCCCTTTGCCTTTAACCCGGCTGAGATTGACGCCATGGTACTGACCCATGCCCATATAGACCACAGCGGCCTGATTCCCCGTCTGGTAAAGGAAGGCTTCAAAGGGCGGGTACATTGTACGAAATCTACCCAGCAGCTCTGTACCATCCTTTTGCCGGACAGCGCCCAGATCCAGGAATCGGATGCGGAATATGCCAACCGGAAAGGGCTTCGGGCTGGGAAGGCCCAGGTGCTTCCCCTGTTTACCCTGGACGATGCCTATACGGCGCTGCAGTATTTTTATGTACATAATTTTGAAGAAAACTTTGAGGTCATTCCCGGGGTAACAGCCCGCCTCCGGGTGGCGGGACATATTCTGGGCAGCGCGGTAGTGCGTCTGGAAATTGAAGAGGACGGGAAAAAGACCACCATGATCTTTTCCGGGGACGTTGGACAGCCTAACCAGCCGATTATTGAAGATCCGTCGATTCTGGAAGGGGCAGACTTTATAACAACGGAGTCCACCTACGGGAACCGGGCCCATAAAGCCTATGATAAGGAAGCGGAACTGTCAGATATTATCAACCGTACCGTGGAACGGGGCGGAAACGTGGTGATTCCCGCTTTTGCTGTTGGCCGCACCCAGGTGTTGCTGTACTATTTCCAGAAACTGACCCAGGAGGGGAAGATTCCGGACGTACCCATTTATGTAGACAGCCCCCTGGCCACCAAAGCTACGGGTATAACTTTGGCAAGTAAGGAAGAATACGACGAGGAGACCAGGGCTCTTGTGGAATTTCAGGGGGAACGGCTCTTTGCCATGAAAAATGTTCATTTTACCCCTACGGCAGATGAATCCCGGATGATTAACGGTATTGAAGGGCCTAAAATCATTTTGTCCGCCAGCGGCATGGCGGACGCAGGCCGTATCCTTCACCATCTGAAACATAATCTGTGGCGGCCGGAATGTACTGTGGTCTTTGCAGGTTATCAGGCGGAAGGAACCATGGGGCGGAACCTGATTGACGGTGTCAAAAAAGTCAAGATCATGGGAGAGACGATCCATGTGGCTGCGGAAATTGTAAATATGACAGGCTTTTCTGCCCATGCGGATAAAGAGCAACTGTTGGAATGGTATAAAAAAATGCCCCATAAACCGAAAATTTTCTTCGTGACTCATGGGGAGTTTGATTCTTCCAGCGCCCTTGCAAAAGATCTGCAGATGCAGCTGGGCACTGCTACCTATATACCCAAATACGGTGACAGCGTGGAAATCAGCGGCGCGGAATATACTATTGAAGCAGCGCCGGAAGTGGAATCGCTGCCTGAAGTTGCAGAACTGCAGGATTCCATTGCTATCATCGAACGGAATTACATGCAGTATAAGAACAAAATGGAACAGATTGCCCTCCGTGACAGCGGTAAGGCGGAACAGATGCGCAGAAAGCTGGAGAAAGTGCGCCGCTACATGGACGATATGCTGGGTAATCTCTGAAAAAATAATTAAATGCATAAATGCAACTTTACAGGCCTGTGCTGTTTAAAGCGCAGGCCTGTTTTATAGTTGCCGGAGCCCGTTGGACAGGATACGGATACGCTGATAATTTTTATGTAAATTTATGTGTGCGTTTTGTTAATGCTAAAATTATTAGAAAAATGTATAAAAGAATACGAGTCCGCCGGCCGCAAACAAAAATCTATAAGAATTGCGAATTTGTAAACAAATTGTGAAAAAATGATTGACATTTTTTTATGTCCTTGCTATACTGATTTTAATTTCAAAATGAAGTTATGAACAGGAATAGCTTTGCGTGCGGACTGAAGAGAGCCGGCGGCTGGTGCGAGCCGGTGGAAGCAGCAGGGTTTCTCGCCTGGGAACTCTTTATCTGAACCGGGTTACCCCTTTAGGATAAAGCGCTGTGGCAGCGTTATCAGGCCGTAGAGTATAATGTAGGGTGGTACCGCGTGAATGAACGCCCCTGCCGGAGTTTTCCGACAGGGGCGTTTTTTATGGCAGTATTGATTGCGTCGTTGTTTCATTGTATAGTTACAGCGGCCCTTAAACCCGGTAGTTCTTATTATTTATTTTATTAATTTTAATGAGGAGTGGAGGAAAACAAAATGAAAACAGGAAGATGGTTCAAAGCAGCGGCAGTAGCGGCATTGGCATTGGCAACGATAGGTATGGCAGGTTGCGGCGGTGGCGGCGATAAAAAAGCGGCGGCTCCGGCGGCAGGCAAAAAGGTTGAATATAAACTGGCTTATGCTTTGCCGGCTAATCATCCGGTAGCAAAAGGCGTAGAGTCTTTCATCACAAAGGTAAAGGAAAAAACCAACGGCGAAGTGGTAATCACCTCTTTCCCTGCAGGCCAGCTGTATAATGACAAGACCATGAATGACGCCATCATGACCGGCGGCGTGGATATGGGCCTGAACACGGTGGGCCGCTGGGCTACCATCATCCCGGCTATGGAAGTTTTTGATGTTCCTTTTGTATTCCCCGGTTACGAAAAAGTTGACTCCGCTATTGACGGCGGTATGGGCAAGATCCTGGAAGAGGAAATGGCTAAAAAGCACGTTAAAGTGGTTTACTGGGCTGACTACGGTTTTGTACAGTATGCCAACAACAAGCGGCCTATCAAAAAGCCGGAAGATTTCAAAGGCCTGAAGATCCGCGGCTACAGCGAGTTGGCTTCTGAAACCATTAAGGCACTGGGCGCTTCCCCGGTAACCATGGGCGCCGGCGAAGTATACATGGCATTGCAGCGCGGCACCATCGACGGACAGTCCTCCGGTGCTCCGGCCATGCGTGATCGTAAGATGTATGAAGTTACAAAGTATCTGACCATTACCAACCATGCGTCTCCGGAATTTGTGGTGGCTATGAATGATAAATCCTATGCCAAGATGAGTGAAAAGCAGCAGAAAGCTTTCATGGAAGCGGCAGTGGAAGTGCGGGACAACCTGCGCAAGAACGCGAAAGCGGAAGACCTGAAGGGTCTGGAAGACCTGAAAGCAAAGGGCATGGAAGTGTACGTTGTTCCTGAAAATGAGATTAAAGAATGGCAGGCTGCTACCAAACCGGTATGGGATATCTTTATCAAACATGCCGGCGAACAGGGTAAAAAGATCCTGGAACTGTGCACGAAGTAATAATTCCTGCTGACAATGACCGCCGACTGTAACTCACAGTCGGCGGTATCCCAATAATAAGCAAAGATTAGAATTAGGAGAAAAACGTGAAAAGCTTTTTAGCGGTTTACCGAAAATTCCTGATGGGGCTGACCCGGGTGATTGGCGTAATTGCCGGGCTCTTGCTGTTCATCCCCGCCTTTTCGGTGGTGTATGAAGTTATAATGAGGGGACTGTTCAACAGTCCTACGGAGTGGGTAGTGGAAATTTCCACCTACTGTGTGACCATTGCCGGTTTCTTCGGTATGGCTGTTACCTTTGTGGCCAACAAGCACATCCGTGTGGATATCATCGTATCCCACCTGAGCAAGCGTACCAATGAGATCCTGAATGTCATTACGTCCTTTATCGGCATGGTGTTCTGTGGTGTGGTTACCATTTATGCTATTGATATGGTGGCTATGAGCTACGACCTGGGCATGATTGCCCCCACGACCTTGCGGACGCCCCTGTGGATTCCTCAGTCTTCGCTGCCCATAGGGTTCGGGCTTATGTTCCTGCATTTTATCCGTACATTTTTAGAAAACATTGTGAAGCTGGGCGACCCTTCCTATGATCCTGCGGTAGCAGCCGGGGAGGTGGCAAAATGATATTATTGTTTACTGTTATGCTGCTGCTATTGCTGGCCATTGGTCTGCCGGTAGGCTTTGCACTTGGAACGGGGGGCCTTGTAGGAATGCTCCTCTTTATGGGAGGGGAAGGGACACTGAACCAGATACCGCTTCTGGCTTATAAGTCTCTGGACGATTTCGTGCTCTGTGCAGTTCCCCTGTACGTTTTAATGAGCCAGATCCTGTTGGAAGGCAAGGTAGGCAATGACCTGTTCGAACTGGGGAACAAATGGCTGCGCCATCTGCCCGGTGGGCTGGGCGCTGCCACCATTGTAGCCTGCGGTATATTTGCTGCCATTACCGGTTCTTCTGCGGCCTGTGCGGTAACGATCGGTGCCATTGCAATTCCGGAAATGCTGAAACGGAATTATGAGCGGACTGTTGTGTTGGGGGCCGTAGCCGCCGGCGGCACGTTGGGCATTCTGATTCCGCCGTCTATCCCCATGATTCTGTATGGCGCCATTACCGGTGAATCCATCGGCCAGCTGTTCATGTCCGGTGTTGTGCCCGGATTTATGCTGACCATATTCTTCATTCTGATCGTTGTGTATAAATCCCGCAACCTGCCTCTGGAACCGAAAGCTTCCTGGGAAGAGCGGATGGATGCGCTGAAAAGTTCCATCTGGGGCCTGCTGCTTCCCGTAATCGTGGTAGGCGGTATCTATACCGGCGCTTTCACCCCGACTGAAGCGGCCGCCGTGGGAACGGTGTATTCCCTGTTTATAACATTCTGTATTTACAGGACTCTGTCTTTTAAAGATATTCCCAACATCCTGCTGGGTACGGTAAAGACATCTTCCATGATCTTTGCCATCATGATCGGCGCCACCCTGTTTGGTTTCGTGCTGACCATACTGCAGGTGCCCCAGGCTCTGACTCTGATGGTAACAGAGATGCAGTTGAGCCGGTGGATATTCTTCATTATGATTAACTGCCTGCTGCTGTTTTTGGGATGCATTCTGGAAACGGTATCCATCATCTTCATTACGGTGCCTATCCTGTATCCCATCATCCTGCAGCTGGGATTCGATCCCATCTGGTTCAACGTTATCCTGCAGATCAACATGGAAATGGCGCTGATTACCCCGCCTGTTGGCATGAACCTGTTTGTAATCCAGGGCGTCAGCCCCGACAGCAAGATGACCCAGATCGTAAAGGGCGTTATGCCCTATGCCCTGGTAATGGGTATTGAAATGCTGATTCTCTGCTTCGTACCGGGACTGGCAACATGGCTGCCCAGTATTGTTAAATAATACATAATGGAAGGCGCAGTTCATAAGGTTTTTTGTTGACAGTAAAAAACAAAACGCATATAATAGTTAAGTCATAGTCGAGGATGCTCTGATAAGCATCCTCATTCTAATTTGAAAGAGGAATAACTACAATGATCAGAAACGATATCCGCAATATTGCCATCATTGCCCACGTCGACCATGGCAAAACCACACTGGTAGACGCTATGCTGAAACAGAGCCACATTTTCCGCGAAAACGAAAAGGTAGCAGAACGGGTCATGGACTCCAACGATCTGGAGCGGGAACGGGGCATTACCATTTTATCCAAAAACACTTCCGTTATGCACAACGGAACCAAGATCAATATTCTGGATACTCCCGGCCATGCAGACTTTGGCGGGGAAGTGGAGCGGGTCCTCACCATGGTGGATGGTGTTCTGCTGTTGGTTGACGCCTATGAAGGTCCCATGCCCCAGACGAAATATGTACTGCGGAAGGCTCTGGAAAAACATCTGAAGCCTATTGTGGTCATCAATAAGATTGACCGTCCGGACCAGCGGGCAACCGAAGTGGTTGATGAGGTGCTGGACCTGTTCATTGAACTGGAAGCTGATGACGAGCAGCTGGAATTCCCGGTGGTTTATACTTCTGCCCGTTCCGGTTTTGCCAAGCTGTCCATGGAAGATGAAAGCGATAATCTGGAGCCGCTGTTCCAAGTCATTCTGGATACGATTCCCGCACCGGATGTGGAAGTGGATAAACCTCTGCAGATGCTGGCCAACACATTGGACTACGATTCTTATGTGGGGCGTATCGTAGTAGGCCGCGTAGTACGCGGTACTATCCGAAACGGGCAGCAGATTGCCCTGATGCATGAAGAAAATATTAATATAGAAAAAATCGGCCGTCTTTACACCTATCAGGGTCTGAAACGGACAGAGGTACCGGAGGTACAGGCCGGTGACATTGTGGCACTGATCGGCCTCAGCAAGGTGGAAATCGGCGATACCATTGCAGACCCGGAACAGCCGGAAGCCCTGGCAGGCATTAAGATCGACGAGCCCACCCTGTCGATGGAATTCCTTGTAAATGACAGTCCTTTTGCCGGCAAGGAAGGGGAGTATGTAACCAGCCGTCACCTTCGTGACAGGCTGATGAAAGAGATCCAGACCAACGTGGCCCTGCGGGTGGAAGAAACCGAAAACACCGATACTTTTGTAGTAAAAGGCCGTGGGGAACTGCACCTGTCTATTTTGATCGAGACTATGCGGCGGGAAGGCTTTGAATTGCAGGTAGGCAAACCCAAGGTAATCCTTCGCAAGGATAAAGACGGACATACCATGGAACCTATGGAAGCTCTGACCATCGACGTTCCCCAGGACTTTATGGGTGTAGTTATGGAAGATTTGGGCACCCGTAAGGCGGAACTGGTAAACATGCATGAGATGGCAGGTTATATGCGTCTGGAATTTAAGATTCCGGCCCGTGGCCTGATTGGGTTCCGCAATCAGTTCCTGACGGATACCAAAGGCAATGGGGTTATGAACCATGTATATGCCGGCTATGATTATTACAAGGGACCGATTCCCGGACGTACCCGGGGCAGCCTGGTTGCCTTCGAAAACGGCGAGACCTGCGCCTACGGCATCGGCAACTGCCAGGAACGGGGCACTATGTATATCGTTCCGGGACAGAATGTGTACCAGGGCGAAATCATTGGGGAAAATGCCCGGGAAGACGACATGGATGTCAACCCCTGCAAGAAAAAACATGTTTCCAACATGCGCGCTTCCGGCAGTGATGATGCCATCCGCCTGATACCGCCGGTATTCTTCTCGCTGGAGCAGGCTCTGGAGCATATCAACGATGATGAACTGGTAGAGGTTACCCCGAAAAACATCCGCATGCGCAAGCGTGTGCTGGATCGTGTAGAAAGGGGCCGTATGCGGGGCCGGGCGAAAAATGCCGCAGCTGAAAAATAAATAATTATTACAAATTTTCCCGGCAGATACTGTTTTTTCTGCCGGGAATTTCATTATGATGTAAAAAGCTGAAAAAAACAGAAATTTTTATATGTTTTTTGCATAAAACAGTTGAGTTTTTCTGTGAATCTTGTTAAAATATAAAAAGGAATTTTTTTAGTTTTTTAATAATAGTAAGGTTGGAGGATGCCGTCATGGATTTGAAGAATTCTGCCCTGAAGTTATTTAATAATAGTGAAGAATCTGCTGATACATATACCGGTCCCTACGTAGTCCGTCCCGGACAGTTGGATATCCTGGTACGCACCCCCCGGGCCTATGAAGACGCGGTGGCATATGCGGACAGACTGATTGAAGGCTGTGCCATTATGCTTGACTTCACTGAGGTGGACAAGGAAACCCGGAACCGTATTTTTGACTATATGTGCGGCGTCAGCTATATTGTAAATGCCAGCATCTCCAAAGTAAGCGAATCCATTCTGATGTATGCTCCTTCCCACGTGGATGTGGACAAACAGGCTCCGAAGAAAACTTCCTGGCTGGGCCGGTAAAAAAAGAGTCTTCTGGTTCCCATCATAAAGTACAAATTAAAACGGAAAATCAAAATTAACGGCTGTCCGTCAGGGCAGCCGTTTAAAACAGGAGGAAAAGTCATGTCACATAAAGTCATCCAGGTTGAAGAACGGGTACCGCTGTTGATGAATATCCCGCTGAGCCTGCAGCATCTCTTTGCCATGTTTGGCGCAACGGTACTGGTGCCGTTTCTGTTTAAACTGAATCCCAACACCTGTTTGTTTATGAATGGTGTGGGAACTCTGCTTTATATTTTCCTGACCAAAGGAAAGATTCCTTCTTACCTGGGTTCAAGTTTTGCCTTTATTTCTCCCGTTCTGCTGATCATGGCGTCCCATCCGTATTCCGATGCCCAGTCCGGCTTCATTGTATTCGGCCTGCTTTTTATCCTGTTCTCCTTTATTGTAAAAATGATGGGAACCAAATGGATCGACTTCATCTTTCCGCCTGCCGCAATGGGCGCCATCATTGCCATCATTGGTCTGGAACTGGCACCTACCGCTGCTTCCATGGCGGGACTGGTGGGGGATAAAATTGAAATGAATAACGTAATGGTTTCCGTGTTTACCTTGGCAGTTACTGTTATCGGTTCCGTGGCGTTTAAAGGGTTCATGGCCATTATACCGATTCTCTTTGGGGTGGTCTGCGGTTATGTTTTTGCCTTTATGCTGGGAATGGTGGATATGACGCCGGTGATTAACGCTCCCTGGTTTGCGGTTCCCCAGTTTTCTGCCCCTACCTTCAGCATGGATGCTATCGCCATCATTGCCCCGGCGGCCCTGGTAGTTTTGACGGAACATATCGGCCACCTGATGGTAACAGGAAATATCGTTGGCCGCGACCTGCTGAAAGAGCCCGGTCTGGATCGATCCCTCTTCGCTGACGGCTGTTCCAATGTGCTGTCAGGCCTGTTTGGCGCCACGCCTAATACGACTTACGGGGAAAATATTGGCGTTATGGCTATTACCAAAGTATACAGCGTATGGGTAATCGGCGGTGCCGCAGTTTTCGCTATCCTGCTTTCCTTTATCGGGAAGCTGAGCCAGCTGATCCACGGAATCCCCAGCCCGGTCATGGGCGGCGTTTGTATGCTGCTCTTTGGCGTTATCGCGGCTTCCGGTCTGCGGCTTCTGGTTGAGCAGAAGGTTGACTACAGCAAATCCCGTAACCTGACTATGACGGCTGTGGTTATGATCGTGGGGCTGTCCGGCGCCAAACTGACCTTTGGTACTATTACTGTACAGGGCATGGTACTGGCTACACTGGTAGCTATTTTGCTGAGTTTGTTGTTCCATCTGTTTGAACATCTGGGACTGATGGAAGAGTAACAACGGAAAAAAAAAAATCCGTCGGATCAGTGACTGGTCTGACGGATCATTTTTTTCGGGTTTATGGATGCGATGGGGAAGCCCAGTCGCTGTCTTTCAGGGTTTTGGAAGCGTTTTTCAGGGCTGCCAGTAATTCCGGAGAACCGGCCTTGTGTTCGGCGCAGATTTTTTCCAGTTCCATAAAGGTTTTGCATTCGCTGCCCCATATGTAACGTCCCTCGCCGTCGTAGCAGGCAAGCACCAGATTCTGTTTGGCACGTACCGGGGTCTTTCCGTTGTCATCGCTGACGATAACGTATTGTCCACCCGGAAAATCCATTACATAGGTGATTACTTCAAATTCATCCATTTCTTCCGTAAAGCCTAATGCTTCAAATTCTTTGGGCAGATCCAGCATGGTAAAATCTCCTTTGTTTCGGAAATGCTGAGTGATAAGCCTTTCTTTCGTTTCGACGATTCCGGCACATTAAATCAGCATCACCTTAATTTTTTAAATTTATTTTACCATGAATTCAAACTGTTGTATAATAATTTTATTAATCGGAGAATATAGAATGTTTATTTCCCTGCGAGCCGTTACAGGAGTACCTGTACGGCCAGCATTTTTCGGTTATTATACTTCTTATATTCAGGAGGTAAAGCCTTGAATAAAAAGGAAAAAATAGAAGAGAATCCGATCCCGCCGGGCATGCAGGTGGAGTTTATCTGTCCCCGTTGCGGCAACCATCTTGCCTGGGCCCTGCCGGAAACCCAGATAAACTGTCCCCGTTGCGGATGCTGGGTCACCAATAAAAACCGCAGGAAGCCGGAACAGGATCTGATGCTTCCCCTTAATGACGATCAACTGACGTTGTTTTAGTAACACATATTTTAGCAATTATTTTTTGAAGAAGGACAAGGTGAAGAAACATGAAAATTTTTATGGACACTGCTAATGTGGAAGAAATTCGGGAATTTGCGGATATGGGTATCGTTTATGGTGTGACTACGAACCCGTCCCTGATTGCAAAATCAGGACGCACCCAGGCGGAAGTGATCCCGGAAATCTGCAAACTGATTCCCGGGCCGGTCAGCGCGGAGGTCATCAACCAGGACTGTGAAGGCATGGTAAAAGAGGCAAGGGAACTGGTGAAGATTGCGGATAATGTGGTAGTTAAGATTCCCTGCATTACAGAAGGACTGAAAGCAGTAAAGATTCTTGCGGCGGAAGGGATCCGTACCAATGTGACCCTGGTGTTCAGCCTGGGGCAGGCACTGCTGGCGGCCCGGGCCGGCGCGTCCTATGTCAGCCCCTTTATCGGGCGTTTGGACGATATCGGCCAGGACGGTGTAAAATTAGTAGAAGATATGGTTAAGGTGTTCCGTAATTATCAGTTGCCTACAGAAATTATTGCAGCCAGCGTACGTAATATGGAGCATGTTGATAAGGTCATGCTGGCCGGGGCGGATATTGCTACGATTCCCACTAAAGTTCTTCGGGAGCTTATAAAACATGAACTGACGGATAAAGGGCTGGCAAAATTTATGGAAGATTACCGGAACAGCCTGAAATAAAAACTGGCAGGCTGGACAATGGACAGCTGGTCAATTCGCTTGCGTCCGTATTACGGGTACTTGCGTCAACTTCTTTTATCAGTATTTTCTTCATAAAATTATCGAGGTTGTTCAATGAAAATGCTTTCGTTATTGAAATTGTCGTCGCGTATAGCCGGTGTCCTTGCGGGAATCGGCCTTCTGGGCGGCTTTTTTTCTCCCGCCCATGCAGAGGCGGGCTTTCGGAAGGTGCCTGAAAAATACCAGGATGTAGATGTGAAAATATTGAGGGGCGGGCCTACTTTGCTGTTTTCGGACAGCCCTGAGATGGTTTATGAAAACGGCATTTTGTATAAAGATACTGTAGAGGGCGACGGCCGTGTATTTTTTCATCATGTCAATGGCACCAAGGAAAACAAGAAACTGGCAGTACTGGTCCGTCCTGTAGACAGGATGACTACCATAACCTGGGGATGCAGAGGTATCGGCGATCCGGACAAATCCTATTACATTTCCGCTGTCAAAGGACAGCAGCGGTACTTTAATGAATATAAAAAGTACTGGGAAAAGGCCCGGAAAAATTCTGCGAAACAACAGGGAAAACTGAAGACCACTCGAAATGACAGGAAAAAGGAAGCGCCGGATTACGGTTTTTATCAGGTGATCCCTGATTTACCCGTTACGACCCTTGCCAAGGGAGAATATATGGAAATCCTGACCAGGGAACGTAATATGGAGCATTCCGGGATTCGCCTGAAGCCGGAACAATTGCTGACCGGCATGTTTGATTTTCATGCCCCCCATCCCGTGGAAATTGTGGTCATGATGTGCAATACCAAAGATAATATTAAATCCTTTTCCCAATCGGCCAGGGCTCTTCCCATGGATGAGCATCCGTTGCGGGGAACCTACCGGAATTCCGACTTAACGTATATTGTCAGGGAACCGATACAGATGAAATGGTATCAGGAAAAAGCTTTATGCCTGGCAGGATCTGATGACACGGAATTTTTACAGGGAATTGATGCGATGACGGGCACGGAAACGAAGAATAATGGGAATTATGGTGTGGTATATCACGTGCTGTACAGTGTAGCAGGGGAGAAACCCTTGAAAATGGGGATCAATCCCTGGGGCGGCGATTTTTACGGAGCCGGAATGCTGATTTCGGAGGGAAAGACAGAAATAAGTAACATTCCTCATATAGACCGCTATTTCGGAACCGGGTACGAAATTGATGATATTTTTTCGCTATCCCCCAATCATAAAAGGAAAGACGCGGAGTTTATCTGGTCCCCGCCGGGAGCCTCCAATCTGCCGATACGAATCTTCTGGTCTGTAGATAAACTTGAAAATAATAAAAAGTATTAATTATTTTTTCTTCAAATTAAGAATAACCCTTTACAAAGTAAAAAAATATGATACACTTAATCTAAGAAAAGAGATAGCCGAACAATTATAAAAATATAATTTGGAGAATTTTTTAAAACAAATCTTTTTAGTAATAAGTATTGATTGGAGGAAGGGCTGTGCAGAAGAGGAATACAATTCAACGTCAGTTAGTTATCTCGGCAGTTCGCTCTTTAAGCAACCATCCTACGGCTGAAGAAGTGTATAACCGGATTGTTCTGGATTACCCGGATATCAGTAAAGGGACAGTCTATCGGAACCTTAATTCTCTGGTAGACAGCGGGTTGCTTCATCGTGTCTCCGTTCCCAGTTCAGCGGACCGGTATGACCATATGCTGACGAAACACTATCATGTGCAATGCGTAAAATGCCATAAGTTTATGAATGTGGACGATCTGGATTATTTTCAGGATCTGGATGACAAGATTGCCCAGATGACGGGATTCCGTATGGAAAACCACAATATCGTGTTTCAGGGCGTATGTCCGGAATGCCAGATTGAAGAGCTGGAAGCCAAGAAACGGGAAGTGGAGATGGCCAAGACGGAAGGACGGAAGCCGGATAAGGTTACGGGTAAGCTTTGAGTGAAGCGGTTGTATACCGGCTTTGTCCAAATGCAGATGTTTACAAATAAAAACAAGTAAGGTATGATAAAGTTGCGGATTAGATTCGCAACTTTTTTTATAATTGTTTGAGAATTTTGTTATCGTTTATAAAAACTGATAATAAAGGTCATCATTAAGGGAAAAGACGGAGAAACTAAAGTGGCCATCGGAAAATCAAAACCGGCCGGAAGTAAAAGAGAAGCTGCCGGAAAAAAGAGTATAAAGGTGAATAAGGAATCTGATAAAAGAAATAATAAAGCAACAGCCGGTGTACGAAAAACGATGCATGAAAAAACGACACTACCTTTCCCTGTGCAGAAAGGTCAGGAAATGGAGTTGGAAATCACCGGTCTCGGCAGCGCCGGGGAAGGGGTAGGACGATATAAGGATGTGGCAGTGTTTGTTCCCGGGGCATTGCCTGGCGAAACCGTAAGGGTAAGAGCGGATTTTGTGAAGAAAACCTTTGTGAACGCAGCGCTGTTGGAAATCATCAAAGCATCTCCTGACCGGGTGGAGCCGGTGTGCCCGGTTTATAAAGCATGCGGCGGCTGCCAGTTGCAGCATCTTTCCTATGAGGCGGAGCTGAAAGAAAAACAGAAGCAGGTGGAAGCGGCGCTTAAGCGAATAGGGCATCTTGATGACATCAGAGTAATGCCAACAATTGGTTCTGATTCGCCGCTGTATTATCGGAATAAAATGCAGTTCCCGGTTAGCGACACCAAGGGAAAACTGCAGATAGGGTGCTTCGCCCTGAACACCCATCGTGTGATAGACGTGGCGGATTGCTGTATCCAGAAACAAAAGAACAATGAAATTGCCGCAGTTGTGCGGAGCTGGATGAAACAGTTCAAAATCGCGCCTTACGATGAGGACCAGAGGACCGGTATCGTCCGGCATATTATGGGAAGGGTGGGCGTACATACCGGGGAAATCATGGTCTGCCTTGTAACTGCCCAGGATAATGTACCCCATCTGAAAGAACTGGCGAAGATGCTGAAGGCTGCGATTCCCGGAGTGAAGAGTGTCGTCCAGAATGTAAACAAACGCAGCACTAATGTAATTTTAGGGGAAAAAACAAAACTGGTTGCCGGGAATCCTACAATCAAAGATAAGATTGGTCCGCTGAAATTTAACATTTCCGCCCAGTCCTTTTTCCAGGTGAACAGTGAGCAGGCGGAAAAACTGTACAATACGGCTCTGGATTTTGCAGAGTTAAAAGGATCGGAAACTGTGGTAGACCTGTACTGCGGTACCGGTACCATGACCCTGTTCATGGCGCAGAAAGCAAAGCAGGCATTAGGGATCGAAATAGTCCCTTCCGCAATTAGGGATGCCAAAAAGAATGCAGCAGCCAACCATATAGATAATGCGGATTTTCTGTTGGGAGACGCGGCGGTGGAAATGCCAAAACTGGCTGCGGATGGATTACGTCCTGACGTGGTGATTCTTGATCCGCCCCGGGCAGGCTGCGAAGAACGGGTTCTGGCGGCAATCGTGAAAGTGAAGCCGGAACGGGTGGTGTATGTATCCTGTAACCCGGCTACCCTGGCCCGTGACCTGGCCTATCTGCATGGTTACGGATTTACTGTGGATAAAGTGCAGCCCTGCGATATGTTCAGCCGCACCCATCATGTTGAGACAGTGGTCTTATTACGTGGGGAAAAGGTTGACGGGTATGTTAACGTGGATTTGGATGTCGAGAAGTTTGAAGGCAAGGCTGGTGTTGCGACATATACTGAGATAAAGGCCTAGGGACAGCTCTACCAGGCGTTCCCGTTTGAGATTGGGGAGACCAGCGAGGACAGCGACGGGTCAGACCCGAACGTGTCGCTGAAGGTCAGCAACGTGACCCAGGGG
>OMYP01000001.1 GCA_900315345.1 uncultured Selenomonadales bacterium
AAACAAAATCCCCGTTCGACTTGCATGTGTTAGGCACGCCGCCAGCGTTCGTCCTGAGCCAGGATCAAACTCTCCATAATACTTTATAGAAAGCCGATTTGGCTCTTCTTATTTGTGTTTCAGAATTTCTTTGACTTTTTAGGTCCGTCCTTCTTACAAAGGACTGACCCGCACATTCATCTGGTTCGTTATTCAGTTTTCAAGGTTCCGCCGTCAACCGACGACTTGATTATAATAGCACCCTTTTATAATTGTGTCAACCCCTCTTTTTAAATTTTTTCATAAAATTTTCCGGTACCGATTATATACCTTTTTCCTTCCTCTATTTATAATCTGATCTTTCAGACCGATACATGCTTTCGACACCTGAATGTTCTCCCTCAGAGACAGTCGCCGAAGCCTTTAACCTCATAAAAAAAGAGAGGCAGAAGCCTCTCTTTAAATTTTTAGTACACAATGAATTAAATAAGTCTGCGTGATTGTGTTGCACACAAAAAGCCCGACCTTCAGTTGCCGCCCGTTTTATTCTTCAGCCCCGTCTGCTTCCGTCTTTTCCTGCGTCAGCGGTTTCATGGTGGGGAACAGCAGCACGTCACGAATAGAAACAGCCCCCGTCAGGAACATGATCAGGCGGTCGATACCGATGCCCAGCCCGCCGGTAGGAGGCAGCCCGTGCATCAAAGCGTTGATGAAATCTTCGTCCATCATGCCGGCTTCTTCATCGCCGTTGGCCCGCTCTTCCATCTGCTTTACAAAACGTTCCCGCTGATCGATGGGATCATTTAATTCGGTGAAACCGTTACACAGTTCACGGCCGTAAATAAAGCCCTCAAAGCGGTCTGTAATATCCGGATCCTCCACACTGCTCTTGGCCAGCGGGGAAATTTCCTTCGGATACTTATAAATAAATACAGGCTGGATCAGTTTATCTTCTACAAACTCATCAAAGAACGCATTGATGATCTTGCCCACGCCCCAGGATTCTTCATAAGCTACATGGGCTTCGTCGGCCATCTGCCGGGCCACGGCAATATCCTTCACACCGGTAAAATCCTTGCCGCTGTACTGTTTTACAGCATCAATCATGGTAATACGGGGCCAGGGACCAGCCAGATTGATTTCCTGTCCTTCGTAAACGATCTTCTGGGTACCCAGCACCTTCTGTGCCGTTTCCGTAACGATCTTCTCCGTAATATCCATCATGGATTCCATATCGCCATAGGCCTGATACAGTTCCAGACTGGTAAATTCAGGATTATGTTTGATATCGATACCTTCATTACGGAAAATGCGCCCCATCTCGTAGACCCGCTCAAGCCCGCCTACGATCAGCCGCTTCAGATTCAGTTCCGTCGCAATACGCAGGTACATCTGGATATCCAGTGCATTGTGATACGTAATGAAAGGACGGGCAGTCGCGCCGCCGGAAATGGTATTCAAAACCGGGGTATCCACTTCAAGGAACCCTTCATTATCCAGGATCTCACGAATACTCTTGATAATCTGGCTGCGTTTGATGAAAACATCCTTCACATCCGGATTCACGATCAGGTCAACATAACGCTGACGGTAACGGAGATCCACATTCGTCAGACCGTGCCATTTTTCCGGCAGCGGTTTCAACGCCTTGGACAGGAACTCAAGTTTTTCCACACGGATGGACGGCTCTCCCATATGGGTTTTGAAGGCAGTACCCGTTACACCTACGATATCGCCGATATCCATCAATTTAATGATGGAATAATCTTCTTCTCCCAGCACGTCTTTGCGGGTATACAGCTGGATCCTCCCTGTATTATCCTGCAGGTCCAGGAAGCTGGTCTTGCCGTGACCGCGGATAGCCATGACCCGACCGGCCACTTTCACTTCAATACCGCTGGCCTCCATCTCGTCCACATGATCGTAAATTTCTTTCGTATGATGGGTCCAGTCAAAACGGTGCCCGAAAGGACGGATCCCCCGCTCTTCCAGCTTATGCATCTTATCGATGCGGTTCTGCATCTGTTCGTTGATGTCCATCACTGCCGGAGCCTGCTTGCCCTGGGCATTCTTCTTTTCTTCTGCCATGCCGATTCTCCTGATTATTTAATCTTGGTAATTTTATACTGATGATCGCCTACGGGAGTACGTACCGTTACCACTGTCCCCACTTTTTTCCCCATAATTGCAGAGCCAATAGGGGATTCGTTGGAAATGCGTCCAGCAAAAGGATCTGCTTCCGTCGTTCCAACAACTGTGTAAGTCTGTACCCGATCCTCTTCAAATTCAGGATCCATATCCTCAATGGTGACGATTGCACCCAGTTCCACCTTGGTTTTGCGTTTCTTGGTATTATCAATAACCTTAGCGGTATTGACCATCTGCTCCAGTTCCAGAATGCGGCCTTCGATACGGGCCTGTTCATCCTTGGCGGAAACATATTCAGAGTTTTCGCTTAAATCACCGTGAGCGATGGCTTCGTGCAGCCGCTCTTCATTTTCCAACCGTTTGACAGTACGGAGTTCTTCCAGTTCTGCCTCCAGTTTTGCCAGGCCTTCCGCTGTCAGGATCGTTTCTTTTGTTGTCATTTCCATTCCTCCAGTTAAAGCATATATTAAAAAATACCGTGTTGTCCGCTGATACAGGGATTATAACGGAAAAGCCCTGGTCAACATACCCGCATACAGAGGCAGTGAATAAAGCTCCCCGATAAATTCCTAAGGAAATTAATCGTAAAAACGATTGCTATATATTATAAAATTTTCTATTATCCTTGTCAAATACTATAAACGAGCATTTCGTTTTACCTGTTCTATAGTCTCCGGGGTAACTGCATGTTCAAAATTTCGGAAACCGGCCAAAGTAAAGCCGTGTTTATCCGCCAGAGCCGAAATCGTATCGATCTGGGAAGGCTTCAGATTCCTTCCGAGAGTAAAATTCTCGTATCGTTTTTCCAGAGCCAAAATCATAGTCTCCGCCATACAGGCAAAACATGTCTTTGGAGGAAAACCGAAATCAAAATGAAAATCTACGTCACCGGGCACGTGTATGACGCCGCCTTCAATCACCAGTACGTCCTTCCGCCGGGCTGACACATTGCGGGATACATTCCGTGGACGGGCTACATCGCAGACCACGGCGCCTGATTTCAGGTCGGCAGGATCAATAATAAAATCCACCGCGCTGGTAACAGCAATGACCACGTCCGCTTTATGCAGGATTTCCTTTATATCCGAACTTACTGAAAATGTGGCTGCTCCCTGCCCGTTCAGCTCCTGTGCCAGTTCTTCCAGAGGAGACAGCCTTCTTGCCACTAGGCTGATATGCCGGACCTCCCGGGATAAAATACGGGCACAGGCAGAACCGATGGAACCGCTGGCACCGATAATGGCCACCTCTGCATCCCGCAGATCATGTCCCAGCAGACGGGCAGCTTCCCGTGTTCCCTGCAGGGCCGTGGCCACAGTGTAACTGTTTCCAGAAGTGACCGCTATATTAAGACGTTCTGCAATCGTAACACCGGCATCTCCGACAATTGAGGTAAAGGCCCCCAGTCCAAGGATCTTCGCCCCCAGTTCTTCCGCAATCTTTCCAGATTCCACGATCCGGTCAATGACAAATTCCTCCGGCAGTTCCATCATCTGCTTCGCAGTCAGAGGACAGCCGATAAACCATCCTTCCGCTTCGGCATAGGGACTTTTTACACCCGTTATATGCGATACCTTAAAGGGCTTTTTTTTTCGTAGCACATGCTCCAGCAAAGAATCCGGAATACATCTTATAAACGGCGAAACACGCCGCATATCCCCAATAGTCAGGGGATGCAGAACAAACGCAAACTTTTCCATCCTTTTCTCCGGCTCCTTACTGAAAATGGGTTACGGAAGGCACAATGCCATAGCGACGCACCAGCGCTTCGTACTCTTCCGGGCGCAATGCCTCTCCTTTACCGGACGCAGCCACGATGGCCGCCTCCAGTACGTTGGTTCCAAAACTTCTCCCCTGCAGACAGGGGGTTGTGGTGACAAGGGTCTTTACACCGGCTTCCTGCAGTCTCTGCCTGTCAGCCGGGGTCACTGTATTCGTAATAATCGTCTTCCCGTCCATCCGGGCCGGCATGAAACGCTTAATGAACAAAAAATCGCCGGCGATAATATCGCTGTCCGCAAAATATTCGGGATGCCTGTCTATATGCTTTTCCTGTTTCTTTCCGGTGGGGTACATCCATTTGATTGGAAGCTTTGTAATGACAGGGACAAGAACTGAAGCCCACCGATTCAGGGAAGACAGGCTGTAGATCGGAATATTGCAGCCCAGCCCGTAGATGATATCCCCGAAGACCGTCCGGCAATGTTGGGCATCCAGCGCTTCCGCCATGCCAAACCGGTCTACCGCACAGACAAGGAGCACTTTTTTCCCGTCGAACGTTACGATACGGTTATCTGCAAGATACTGCACTGCCATCCGTTCCAAGGTGTTTTTCAGGCCGCTTCCGTCCAGGACAGGCGTATGCCTGACCTGTTTCAGAAGCCTGGCGGATTCCGCAAACACATAACGGCGCTTTCCTGCAACCAGGTACAGGTCTGTCCCCCCTAACCCAATAGCATCTGCTTTTCCGTCATAAAAGTGTAAAAGTTCCTCTGCCCTGCGGATATCCCCGTCAGTCCCTTTCCGGACCAGTTCGACAGTCGTATCCCCCAGCTCAAGGACGCCTTTGGCATCGCGACTGGAAGAACCCAGGCTGATACTGATCACAGTTTTATTTTTCTTTGCTCCCTGCACATTATTTTTGTCCATAAACATCCCTGCGATGAGATTTTTCCGAAATAATATTTTATCATATTACTTTGAAATAAACAATCTGGCAAACGTGGCAACTGTACGAACTGCGAATCATTGAACCTGCATTCCCTTAAGAAATTCTCTGTAACGGTCAACTATTTCGCCCAGTTCTTCCAGCGTTTCCGCCTTATGGAATTTTTCCCTGTACCCGGAAGCACCGGGAAGACCTTTTATATAAGCTGAAGCGTGACTTCGCATCTCCCTGATGGCAACAGGTTCTCCTTTAAAATCCACTAACGCTCTTGCATGCTTCATAATTTGCAGCAGTTTTTCTTCCACGGTGACTACAGGAATTTCCTTTCCCTCAAGGGCAGCCCGAAGCTGTGCAAACAGCCAGGGATTCCCGTAGGCCCCCCGGGCCAGCATCAGACCGTCGCAACGCGTCTCTTCAAACATACGAAGACCGTCTTTCACAGAAAAAACATCACCGTTCCCAAAAACCGGAATCGAGACTGCTTCCTTAACCTGTCGAATGATACTCCAATCCGCATTTCCCATGTAAAACTGATTGCGGGTACGCCCGTGTACTGCCACTGCCGCAACACCTGCATCCTCCGCTATCCTGGCAATTTCTTCCGCATTCCGATGTTCTTCATCCCAGCCTGCCCGGAATTTCACCGTAACAGGTATTTTTACTGCTTTAACCATCGTTGCCAGAATCTTTCCTGACAGTTCCGGCGTTTTCATAAGGGCGGATCCTTCCCCGTTATTTACCACCTTAGGCACAGGGCACCCCATATTAAAGTCAATAATATCTGCACCGCGGTCTTCTACAATCTTAGCCGCTTCTGCCAATTCTTCCGGAACCGAGCCAAACAGCTGAATCGCCGTTGGCCGTTCCGCCGGATCGATCTGAAGCATGGCAAATGTTTTTTCATTGTTGTATAAAAGCCCTTTGGCGCTCACCATTTCTGAAACAGTAAGACCGCAGCCGAACTGCCTGCAGATGACCCTGTAGGGCAGATCGCTTATTCCTGCCATTGGTGCAAGTACCAGGGGCGCATCCAGTTTTATATTTCCGATTCTCATAATATCCCCGGGATAAAAACACGGACGGAAAGATTTTCTCCCCGCCCGCATCAAATAAATTTTTACGAAAACACGGACTTCATAGCCCACATCCCCACAAAACGGTATACACACAACCGAACTTATAAAATCAGTTGGTCATCACTTTTTGTTTTTTTCAAAAATAATGCGAAGGCCTTCCAGGGTCAGCATGGGATCTACTTCGTCAATGCAGTCGGTTCCCTGGGCCATAGTATTGCCAAAACCACCGGTTGCAATGACAAGTGCATCACCGCCCAACTCATCTTTCATCCTTGCTACGATTTCCTTAATGAGCCCGTAATATCCGAACATGATACCGGCACGCATTGCTTCCACCGTATTACCGCAGATGGATTTTTTCGGCGGGATCAGCTCGATACGGGGCAGTTTGGCTGTCCGCTGGAACAGAGCTTCGGAAGAAATACCGATACCGGGACAGATGGCGCCGCCCAGATATTCCCCGCCAGGAAGCAGGGCGCAGAAGGTAGTTGCCGTACCGAAATCGATGATGATCATGGGCTTTTTCAGATGGGCATACTTGTCGTAAGCGGCAACTGCATTTACGATCCGGTCTGCACCGATCTCCTTCGGGTTTTCATACCGCAGCTGCAGTCCAATCTTCAGCCCCTGCCCTACAATCAGCGGCTTGATGTTGAAATAGCGTTCGCACATATGACAGAGCGGAACCAATACGGGAGGAACTACACTGGAAATGATAATATCCGTGACCTGTTCCTTCTTCAGGCCGGCAAAGCCCAGCATGCTGGTCATGAACATGCCGAATTCATCTGCCGTCTTGGACCGGTCAGAAGAAAACCGCCAGTTGTCGATCAGTTTTTTTCCGTCATAGATACCGGCTACCGTATTCGTATTGCCTACATCAATTACCAGTAACATAAGCTGCCTCCTCAATAAGACATTTTTTTTGTCAAAATATAATACCTGATATAAAAAATCTTTTAACTCTCCATAATTTTATGTTTTCAGGACTTCAGTATATCAGAAATCTGTGTTTACGCAAGAAAAATTTTCACGGTATCAGGAATACCGTTTTCCTACAGCTCCGGCCGGACGGATGGAAACATCTCCCGCAATCACCTTTTCCAGGGTGCCGTCCTCTTTTTTAACAATGAGAAGACCCTCCTCATCAATGTCCACGGCAGTACCGAAATACGTTTTATCCGGTGCGATGACCTTCACTGCCTGTCCGATAGTGTCGGAATATTTTCTCCACTCCTCAAGGACCGGTCCGAAACCATTTTCTAAAACCGTTTCATACAAATCTTCAATATTCTTCAGGTAATCTGCCAGGATCTGCACACGCTGTATAGGCTCTTCCGCCACATCCGCGACCGATATGGCCAGGTCCTTCAATTCATCCGGCACAATGGATTTAGGAACATTAGTATTGATACCGGTGCCGATGACAATATAGTTGATCTTACCAAATTCAGCGCTCATCTCGGTCAGTATTCCAACCATCTTTTTGCCTTCCAGCAACACATCGTTGGGCCATTTGATTTTAGCGTTGACGCCTTTATATTTGTTAATGGCCTTGATGACCGCTACGGCAGCCAGTAAGGTACACTTAGACGCTTCCGAAGGCATGAAAGGCGGTCGCAGGATAACGCTGCACCATACCCCGCATCCCATCGGGGAAAACCATCCCCGGGCCAGCCTGCCTTTCCCCCGGGTCTGTTCCTCAGCCACAACTACAAGGCCATCGGCGCATCCCTGGTCTGCCAGCCTTTTCCCCACTTCATTACTGGAGTTTGCTTCTTTTAAGTAGTGGATATGGTGCCCCACCCATTTCGTCTGCAGATGAGCCACAATTTCTTCCGGCCTGAGCAGGTCCGGTGCTTTATGCAGTATATATCCTTTTTTGGGTACCGACTCAATATCATACCCTGCATTCTTTAAAGACTGGATATGCTTCCAAACCGCCGTACGGGAAACTCCCAGCCTGGCTGAGATATCTTCGCCGGAAACCGGTTCCGGCATATTCTCACGCAGCAATCCTAAAATTTTAGCACGCATGCTGACGCCTCCGTATTGCAATGTAGGTTTAAACGATCCCGGAAACCGCGTCCTCAGGTTCGGCAGCCTGCAACGCAGGTCCGTCTTCCGTAAGATACCCCTGCTGCATCAGTTCTTTCAACTGTTTTCCGTCCAGGGTCTCCTTCTGCATTAGCGTTTCCGCAATCAGGACCAGCTTGTCCATATTATCCCGAAGGAGTTTTTCCGCCCCCTTGTAAGCTTCATCCATCAGGCGGTGCACTTCTTCATCAATAACAGCAGCCACTTCATTACTGTATTTTTCCCTGGCAATGTCCCGGCCCAGGAACACTTCCTCTTCCGGATGACCGAAGGTCATGGAGCCCAGGCGGTCACTCATGCCATACTGGCAGACCATCTTACGCGCCAGCTGGGTAGCCCGCTGCAGGTCGCTGCTGGCCCCGCTGGAAATATCTTTCAACACAATGGCTTCAGCCACACGGCCTCCCAGCAGCATCTGGAGCTCATCCAGCATTTCCGATTTGGTCTGATAGTTACGGTCTTCCTTGGGAAGGCTCATGGTATACCCACCGGCACGCCCCCGCGGAATAATGGTAACCTTGTGCACTACGCTCACATCGTTATGCAACAGTCCGATCAGGGTATGCCCTGTCTCGTGATACGCCGTAAGCTTTTTCTCCGGTTCGCTGACCAGATGGCTGCGACGTTCCGGTCCCATTACCACCCGCTCTGCCGCTTCGTTCATGGCCTTCATGTCAATCATGGGCGCATTCCGGCGGGCGGTCAGAAGCGCTGCTTCATTCACAAGATTTGCCAGATCCGCCCCGGTAAATCCGGTAGTCTGTTTGGCAATCGTATTCATGTCTACATCCGGCGCCATGGGCTTGCCTTTGGCATGGACATGGAGGATTGCTTCCCGCCCACGCATATCAGGACGGTCAACTACGATCTGCCGGTCAAAACGGCCCGGACGCAGAAGCGCGTGGTCCAGGATATCCGGACGGTTGGTAGCCGCAATCATGATAATTCCTTCGTTGATGCCAAAGCCGTCCATCTCCACCAGCAGCTGGTTCAGGGTCTGTTCCCTTTCGTCATGTCCGCCGCCCAGGCCTGCGCCACGTTGACGGCCCACTGCATCGATTTCATCGATAAACACGATGCATGGCGCATTTTTCTTGGCTTGATCAAACAGGTCGCGGACGCGGGAAGCACCTACGCCTACGAACATTTCCACAAAATCGGAACCGGAAATGGTAAAGAAAGGAACACCGGCTTCTCCGGCAACAGCCCGGGCCAGCAACGTTTTGCCGGTACCGGGGGGGCCGTATAACAGGACTCCTTTGGGAATCTTTGCGCCCAGGGCATTATAACGCTGGGGGTGTTTTAAAAATTCCACAACCTCCTGAAGCTCCTGTTTTGCTTCATCCGCTCCGGCCACATCCTTAAACGTTATTTTATTTTTGCTCTCATCGTATCGTCTTGCATTGCTTTTGCCGAAATTCATCATCCGGCTTCCGCCGCTGCTTTGGTTCATCAGCATAAACCAGAGACCCACCACAAGCACCATGGGCAGAAGCGTGCTAAGGACGGAGGCCCACCAGGGCGTCTGGGGAGGCAGTTCCGCCTTGATCTCCACATCCCGCGAACGAAGTGTGGGAATCAGGGTCGCGTCATTCGGTGCGACAGTAGTAAACACCTTTCCGTCCTTTAACAGGCCGGTGATCCCGTTTTCGCTGATGGTAACAGATTTCACTTCATCCTGTTGCACATGCTTGATAAAAGCCGTATATGAAATATCCGTTTTATTCGTGTTTCCCGCTGAATAATGATCCATGGCCCAGATAGCTGCCACAACTATCAGCAGATAAAAGACTACGTTTTTAAAAAATTTAAACAAAAACGTTTCCTCCTTCCTTGTTTATTAATACCCTCACCCCGTTATGTACGGGCATATACAGAAGGCTTCAGTACCCCGATATACGGCAGGTTACGGTAATCACCCGCATAATCAAGGCCATAGCCCACTACAAATTCGTCTGGAATAGTAAAACCGACATAATCTGCTTCCATGCCGTTCATGCGGCGCTCTTCCTTATCACACATTGCTACCGTTTTGATGGAAGCCGGATTTTTCGTTTGCAACAGATTTTTAACCCTTGCAAATGTCAGACCTGTATCAATGATATCATCCACCAGTAACACATGCAGGCCTGCAATATCGTCTTTTACATCAAGACGTACTGCCACGCTGCCGGATGTAGTCGTACTGTCACCATAAGATGATGCCACCATAAATTCCATGCGGACCGGAATGGTCATGGCCCTGCTCAGGTCGCAGGCGAAATATGCCGCTCCTTTCAACAGGCAGATCATGATGACCTTTTTCCCTTCATACTCCTTGGATAACTGCTCTCCCAGTTCCTGCACACGCTTTTTGATCTGTTCTTCATTAATCAAAATATTTTTTATGTCTTCATGCATAAAGAACACCATCCTTATTTAATATTAATAAACAGCCAGCCCTGTTTCCGGCTGTTCTTTTCTTCTTCCGGCAGCCAACGGGCATTGGCAATGTCCGGTATCCAGACGATTTCACTGCCCACGGCCGCAACTACCAGCCGATCCCTGTTTTCCACAGGAACCCTGCATTCTATCAGATATTTTTTCAGGCTTTTATGACCCGTGCCTTTTAACGGATATATCCGGTCGCCGGGTTTCCTGTACCGGAATTCCAGGCAGTTTCCCAGTTTTTTTAAATCGTCCAGCGGGTAAACCATCTGCGCACGGTATGTATACGCCGGCATCTCTTCCATTATGCTTAACAAGGCCGTCCTGCCATCCGGAAATAGTACCTCCGTACAGTTCCGCCTTGCTTCATCAGATTTGAAAAGAATTTCCTCCCAATATATTACATGAGACCATTCGTACTTATCCTGCAAATGTTGCCAATCCTCAGAAGAGAATAATAATAGTTTATCATAAGAACACAATGCTTGCCAACTGCCAGGCAGTAAAATTTTTTTCCCACTGCTGTGATTTTCAACAAGCTGTTCCATGTCCCCGAGATTTGCGCCGGACAACTCCCTGTTACCGCCAGCCTGCTGCCAGAACTGTTGAAGGATGCGGAAACGCAGCGCGGGAGGAACCGTTTCCCATCCGTCGGTCCGTATGGCCCAGCCGCCCCTTTTTTCCGCAAGCAGCCGTTTCTTCAGTTCATTGGCAGCCGCTTCTTCCAGAAAAAGCGAATCCTCCTGCAAATGCTCAGCCGTTCGGCATAGCACATCGGTGACAGCCGGGGAAAAATGTTCCTTCAGCAATGGCATCACTAACTTACGAATGCGATTGCGGGCATAACGGATATCCTCATTTGTACTGTCTTTCCGCCATGTGATTCCCCTTTTATCGCAATAAGAACGCAGCTCTTCCGCGGAAAAAGGAAGAAGGGGGCGCAGTATCCGTCCCCTCTGGAAACGGATAGCCCCCAGCCCTCTTGTCCCCGATCCGCGCAGAAGCCGCAACAGAAATGTTTCTGCCTGATCGTCCTTCTGATGGGCCGTAAGGATAAAGTCCGCCCCGGTTTCCCCGGCGCACCTGTTAAGCGCCTGATACCTGAGTCGCCGGGCAGCATCTTCCATGGACAGTTTTTCCTTTTCCTTTAATTCAGGCACGCGGACCTGTTTGCAACAGAAAGGGATATCCCTCTGTTTGCAAAAAGCTTCTACAAACCTTGCGTCTTCCAGACTCTCTTCCCCGCGGATCCCATGCTCAACATGGCACACCGTAAAGTGAAATCCCGCCTGGTAAAGCCCATCTGCAAGAGCCAGGGAATCCGCACCGCCGCTGACCGCTGCAACATATTTTTTTGTTTTATCCAATGTGCTTCCCAAAATCCGGGGAAGTTTTTCCAGTATTGTTTCCTTCATGGTTATCCATTATCCACGATTATCGCACAAAAAAAGGCACTCGTAACGAGTGCCTGTCTTTAACGCTCACGGCTCGCGCCACGACCTCCGCGTTTGCATTCCGTATTTCTGCGCAGATCCAGCAGCCTGTCGTCACTGTCTTTCATAAATTTGGATAATTTATCTTCAAATGACATAGGTCCTGCCGGACGTACCGCCTTTTTTTCCGGCATGGCAGCAATTTTTGGCTTTACAGGCTTTACCGGAGCTTCCGGTTTTTCTTCCATCTGTTTCAAGGACAGACCGATTTTTCCCCGGGCATCAATAGACAATACTTTCGCCTTTACCTTCTGATGCTCTTTCAAGAAATCATGAACATCTTTTACGTAGGTACTGGCCACTTCTGAAATATGGATCAGCCCTACTTTCCCTTCGGGAAGCTGAAGAAATGCGCCAAAATTCGTAATACCGGTAACTTCACCTTCAACGACGGCTCCAACTTCGATTGCCATAAAACCAAAAATCCTCCTGCGCAATTAATAATAGTTAAGGATATACTGATCTACCTAAATATATAAATGAGTACCTTTTAATTTTACCATTTTAAAAGAAGCAGTGTCAATAATAATACTACCGCTTTTCATTATCTTTTTCGGAATTTTTCTTTTCTTCTTTTTTGTTTTCCCCACTCGTCTCCGCTTGCTGCGTTTCCTTGTCTTTTACTATGAATATGGGAACCTCATCCTTTTTCACATAATTATGGTCCTCCCGGGCCAGTTTCTCAATATATTTAGGGTCGTAAAGGCGCTTGCGTTCTGCCTCCAGGTCCGCCTGCACCTTCTGCAGTTCCTCCACCCGTTTCTGCGTGGCTTCCGTTTCTTTTTGGATCTGGTGTATCTTATATTCCTGGCGGCCCAAAATAGCTATAAAAATAATGACCAGTACGATCAGCACCCGGCGAAAATCCCTGGCCACACGGTTTTTCTTTTCATTATCGTGAACTGCCATGTCATCCACCTCCCGCAAAAGAACTTACGTACTTCATCCATTTCATATCAGTATAACAAAAAAACAGAAGACAGGCAACGCCCATCTTCTGTCTGACATATTCATTCTGTCTTTTTTGCCTCATCCCAGAATTCATCCAGTTCTTTCAGGGAATAATCCTTCCAGTCTTTCCCGGAACCTTCCACACGGTCCTCTACATGTTCAAACCGATTTGCGAAACGGTTATTGCACCGGTTCAGCGCTGTCTCGCTTTCCACACCCAGATGCCGGGCAAAATTTACCAGGGAAAAATACAGATCTCCCAGTTCTTTCTCCATTTCTTCCAAATTTTCCTGGGCCATTGCTTCGTTAAACTCTTTCCACTCTTCCAGCACTTTTTGCTTTACATCGTCCGCATCCGTCCAGTCGAAGCCAACTTTTGCCACCCGTTTCTGGATCTTATTGGCACGCAGAAGGGAAGGAAGTCCTTTGTATATGCCGTCCAGCACCCGTTTCCGTTCCGGTTTTTCCTGCAGCTTGATAGCATCCCAGTTAGTCAGCACTTCATCGCTGTTTTTTACTTTAACGGTACCGAACACATGAGGATGCCGCTCAATCAGTTTATCTGTCACAATGTCGATTACATCCTGCAGGGTAAATAATCCTTTTTCTTCTGCCATCCGGGCATGGAAGACCACCTGCATCAGAATATCCCCCAGTTCCTCCGTCATGCCGTGGACATCCCGGTCGTCTACTGCCTCCAGGAATTCATAGCATTCTTCAATCAGATTGGCCCGGATAGTGGAAAAATCCTGTTCCCGATCCCAGGGACATCCTCCAGGCTCACGCAATACCTGCATCACATCCGCAAGGGGACGGATATCAAAATCTGTTTTGCGGGAAAGCAAAGGAAATTTTTTCCAGTGCCCGGTCTCATCCGCAACGACAGCTTCTGACAGAGATTCTTTCAAGATATCAGTTTTATCAACCCCGGCACCGGCAACCGCTGTGGGTCCCTGTTCTCCGTTTTCCTCATCGCCGTACTCCTGCAAAACGGAAAGCAGCACTTCCCGGGGCTGCCTGGGAATGAATACACTGGTAAGATGGTCGATGGACTGCTGCCTGTCAATTTCATAGAGGGGGATCTTCCTGCATTCTTCGTCCTCCATTCCCAAATTCCGGAGAAAATAAATTTCCAAATCGTCCGGCAACGCATCCATCAGGGACAGTTTCATATCGGAAGCCACCATCCGGTTATACACCTGGGTGACCATGATGGGATACCGGCCCGCATCTGCCAGGGCGCCAAAATCCTGTGCGTCTATGATCCGCAGCCCATCAATAGGATCGATTCCCAGTGCCACATAGGCCAGGTCCAGAAAGCTCATGGCAGGCTTAACAGTCAGGGGAATTCCGGCCTGTTTCGCTTTTTCGCGCAGCAGTACCACTGTCCGCTCTGCCACAAGCGGGCTTCCGGGAACCCCATAGACCACATCTTTCTCCCGGGCCTGTTCAATGACAAAGGAAGCAATTTTGTCATACACTTCTTCAAACGTCGCTTCCCTTTCGTAAAAGGTATCGCAGGAAACATAGGAAATACCCCTGCGTTTTAATTCTGCTACCGTAGGATGGATTTCCGTCCGCAAAATGACAAAATGAGTTTCCAGCAGTCCCAATGTCTCCAAAGACAAATGCCCGGCTGCGCCAGGCCCCAGCCCGACGATCGTCAGGGAGCCATTGCCCGTTTCCGTATCACGCTTTATCAAGCCGTCCGTTGTCATGATAATACCCTCCGTAAGCTCACGCCCCTGCCTGATGATGGCAGGTCATTCTTTACAAACACAGACAATCTATAAATTCAATTTACCCCGAGCACAGATGTTCTCCGGCTTCACAGGGTCAAATCATTTTTCTTTGTCCGAACAGCGCCGGATAAATTTTCCGATTAGCGGGATTTGTCCGGCTTCTTCCCGGTTAATACAACCCAAAACCATGACCGCTGCCCCATAGACCAGTACAGAAACCGCCATACCGGCTGCCAGTCCCGCAACAATGCTGGCGTTTCCTGTTACAAAAGCCGCTGTCATCTTTCCCGCAGCGCCCATACAACCGGATGCGGCAAGAATCTTCAGGCAGTCCTTTACCGGGAAAGATATCCCGTTCCGATACAGAAAAAATATATTTACAGCAGCTACGGCAGCAAAATTCAGATTGGAAGCCCAGGCCGCCCCCTGGATATGGAAAGACGCCATGGACGCAAGCTGCCACACAGCAAAAGCTTTCAATGCAACGCCGAACAGCATATTCCACATGGGAATCGAGGTTTTACCGATTCCCTGCAAAGCACCCGTGGTCACCTGGAAAATACCCAGAAATGCAATTGACGGAGCCAGGTTCGCAATCACTTCCGCAGCCTTCATAGTACCGTACAGTGTTCCGGAAATTGGAGCCGCCAGCGACCACATACCCACAGAAGCAGGTACTACCACAAGCATGCAAATTTTAAAAGCAGAAGCCGTCTTTCGCAGGATATCTTCCGACCGATGCAGGGTAAAAGCTTCGGAGACAGCCGGAACCAGACTTGCTGCCAGTGACGTGGCGGGAATGATGGCCATCATCATAAGAGGCTGGGCCATTCCGGTCAGATAACCAAACAGTGTCGTAGCGGCTTCCACACCAAACCCGGCCCTGCCAAGGGCATTGGGCACCAGAAGCATATCAATGCTGCTGGTGACCGGTATCAGCAGATTGGCACAGGATACCGGAACAGCCAGTAAGAACAACCGTTTTGCAATCACCCTTATACTGTCTTCTTCCGTAGCAACCTGCCTGTCAATTTTTTCCTTCCATTGTTTTCGCGCCCGGCCGTAAAACCAGGAAAGCACCAGCAACCCTGCCAGGCCCCCCGGTATGGCGCCGAAAGCCGCCCCGGCAGCAGCATATTCCAGACCGTAAGGCAACAGGAAATAAGCCAGGCCGATCATGGTCATAACACGGACCAGTTGTTCCAAAATCTGGGAAACCGCAGGAGCCGTCATCATCTGGTACCCCTGGAAATATCCCCGGAAGCTGGCCAGAATGCTGGAAAAGAACACCGCAGGCGTCAGCACAACCAGGGCATAATAAGCCCGGCTGTCCCGGATCCACCCGCTGTTTACAAGGAGTCCGGCCGATCCGTACAATACCAGCGAAAAGACAAGGCCAAAGGCAGCCATCAGCCCCAGCGTCACCTTAAAGACCCGGTGGGCCTGAGCATAATCATCCTTTGCCACTTTCTCCGCCACAATGATGGAAACGGCTACAGGCACTCCCGCCGAACAGATGGACAGCATCAGCAGATAAAAAGGATACGCCATCTGATACAGACCAATACCTTCCCCTCCCAACAAACGGGAAAGAAGGATGCGGTTCACAGAACCGATGACCTTCACCATCAGACCTGCGACAGTGAGGATCAGAGCTCCTCTCAGAAACTTATCCTTGCCCATTCTGAACTGCTCCCATCTCAACATGATCTGCAGACTTTGCCAGAGCCGTCTGCAGAGTTTTTCTACAATAATCTCTCGCTTTTAGCGTTTTTCTTTTAAAACGGTTCCTGCAAAACTATTTTATCAGCTTCACAAGATGCTTTTCAAGCCAGTCTAAAGGTTCGATCTCCAGGGAAGATGTCCGGAACATCAATACTGTTTCCTTTCCCGGAATCAACTTCATGTACCGGCTGTTCCGATCTACCATCTTCACCAGGGCATCCCCGTTCACATCCGAATGCTGCGCAAAAGCAATGCGAATCATTCCGGCCCGCACATTAATTCGAAGGATCTTCAGCTTACGGCAAAGAGCCCGCACCTTGGCAAGGCGCCATAACAGTTCCACTTCTTCCGGCGGCGTCCCGAAACGGTCGATGATCTCGTCCATCAGATCATCTTCCTCGCCCCAGGCCAGATCTACGAAACGCCGGTACAATTCCAGCTTATATCGTGGATTGGAGATATAGGAATCGGGTATATAGGCATTCAGCGGTATTTCCAAAATCGGATCCGGTTCCCGTTCCGTTGCCATGGAACCGCTCTGAAGGCGTTTGATCGTTTGCTCCAGCAGGTCGCAATAGGCGGCAAAGCCGATGCCTGCAATATAGCCGTGCTGCTGGGGTCCCAGCAGGTTCCCGGCTCCCCGTATCTCAAGATCCCGCATGGCGATTTTAAAGCCTGCACCCAGCTCCGTAAAATCACGGATGGCCTGCAGCCGTTTGGAAGCCACCTCACTGAGGGCCTTGTTCCGTTTATACATGAAGTACGCATAGGCAAGCCGGGAGGAACGTCCAACGCGGCCACGCATCTGATACAGCTGGGATAAGCCGAAATTCTCGGCACCGTCAATGATGATCGTGTTGGCCAGGGGGACATCCAGACCGTTTTCCACAATGGTTGTACATAACAGAACGTCACAGCTGCCTTCATAGAAAGACATCATGGCATCTTCCAGCCGGTCTTCCGCCATCTGGCCATGCCCGACCCGTACGTTGATACCCGGTACCAGCTTCCGCAGCCGTTCCGCAATGGCCGGCAGCCCTGCCACCCGGTTATGGATATAATAGATCCGTCCGCCCCGGCGCAGTTCCCGCTCCAGGGCTTCCTTGATCATACCTTCGTTATATTCTGCCACATAAGTCTCTACCGGCAACCGGTCTTCCGGCGGCGATTCGATAAGACTCATGTCACGGCTGCTGACCAGGGCCATATGCAGCGTACGGGGAATCGGTGTGGCTGACAGAGCCAGCACGTCGATGCCCTGTTTCCACTGTTTGATCTTTTCCTTCTGGGCTACGCCAAACCGCTGCTCCTCATCTATGATCAGCAGTCCCAGATCGTGGAACGTAACATCAGCCTGCAACAGCCGGTGGGTACCGATCACCATGTCGATATCCCCCTGCTCCAGCTTTTGCAGGTTCTTGGTAACTTCCTTGTTGGATACAAAACGGCTGATCATGGCGATCCGCACCCCGAAAGGTTCCAGCCGTTCCCGGCAGGTAAGCAGATGCTGCTGGGCCAGCACTGTTGTGGGCACCAGCAGGGCTACCTGTTTTCCGTCCATAATGGCCTTAAATGCCGCACGCAGGGCAACCTCGGTTTTCCCGTAGCCCACATCCCCGCAGAGCAGGCGGTCCATGGGGATGGGTTTTTCCATATCCGCTTTGATCTCTGCAATGGCTTTCATCTGGTCCGGTGTTTCCTCGAAGGGGAACCGTTCCTCAAACTCCCGTTGCAGATCCGTATCCGGAGAATAGGCATACCCATTGGTAATTTTCCGCAGGGCATACAGGCGGATCAGTTCCTCCGCCAGTTGGGTGATGGCGGTGGAAGCCTTTGTCTTCATCCGCTTCCACTCAGCGCCTCCCATTTTGGAAAGCTTGGGGGTGACGCCTTCGCTGCCAACATATTTATGCAGCAGGCCCACCTGGTCCACCGGCACAAACAGCCGGTCGCTGCCTGCATACTGCAACAGCAGGTAGTCCCGGTGCATACCGTCCACCAGCATGTTTTCCACGCCAATATAACGGCCGATGCCGTGGATATCATGCACCACGTAATCGCCGCCCTTTATATCCGTAAAATACTGGAGCTGGGCACCCTTATGCTTCGATTTAAAACGGCGGCGGCGCTGCAGACCGTAAATATCATTTTCTGTTAACAGCAGCCAGGATTCACTCCAGAATCGGAAGCCGCTGAACAGTTCACCAAATCCTATATTGACCTTACCCGTATCTTCCGGCCCGTCGGCCAGACATACAGAGGGCACGCCCCGGAGATTAAGGCTTTCTGTAATGCCCCGGGCTTTCAGGGTCGTGCTCATCATAATGTAAGGCGTTATCCCCTCGTCCAGAAGATTCTGCAGATCCTCAATCAGGCGGTCAATGCTCCGGTTATAGGAAGTTACTTTCCGAACCGGGACCTGCCGGTGGTAGACATCCGGAAAAGCAACCGTATCCAGCGCCGCAACCGCCACGACAGTGTCCTTTTCTTCTCTTGCCAGGATCTCATCCGGAGTCCATAAATCTTCCTTATATTCCTGTCCTTCTTTATACAGGCGGTCCAGCATCTCCTTAAACCGGGACGGCTCATCCATTACAAACAGGGTATCAGACGCCCCGTATTCCCGGAGGAACGCGTCAAAGGCTTCCTCAGAACGGGTCTTCAGGGGGACGATCTTCAGCGTTTCCGTGTTTTCCAGGGATCGTTTCGTATTAACGTCGAAAAGACGGATACCGTCAATGTCCGCATCAAACCATTCTATGCGGGCAGGATTCAGGCTGTTTAGGGGAAATACGTCAATGATTCCGCCCCGGACAGAAAACTGGCCGATCGTATCTACTTCATCGGTCCGTTCATAGCCCATCTCTGCCAAACGTTCCATGAACATCCCCTGTTCCAACGTCTCACCTGCAGTAATTTGCAGGCTGCTCCGGGATAACCCGGACGGCCGGGCCTGTTTTTGCAGCAGCGCTTCCGCCGTAACAAACACGATGCCCGTCTCTTCCCCTGCGATCATGCGAAGAGCAGCTGCCCGCCCCGCCTGTATCTCCAGATTCCGGCTGTCTGCGGTTACCCGGGGCAGGTTTGTAGGATAAAATTCCTGCACAGGCACATCCGGATACAGGTACGCCAGTGTCTGCCGGTATTCCCGGACTGCGTCACGGCCGGGGACCAGCAGTACCAGCGTACCGGCCGCAACAGCCTCCTTCAGGGCGCACAAATAGAGGGCTTTGATGGTTCCATCCAGCCCCGTAAGGACACATCCTTTTTTATTTTTGTACAACGCCGCCGTATCCTGTAACTCTTTAATGTCGGCAATGCGTTCCAATAAACGGTTTTTCATTTGGTTCGGTTTAATTTTCAATAATTACCGGCTATAACTCAAAAAGAGGTCAGGGCAAGGCCATGACCTCATACATATGGTATCACAAAAAAATATGAATTACAACGGTAAATCAGAACAGCTTCACAGAAAATTGTTCATCGCTGTCTTCCAGTTTGTGTACGGCATCCACAAACCGTACAGTACCGGTTTTATAGCGCATGGAAATGCTGTGGGTACGGACGCCGCCGCCAAAATAGCGAATCCCTTTCAGAAGGGTGCTGTCCGTAATGGCCGTAGCAGTAAACATGCAGTCGTCCCCTTTGACCATATCATCAATAGTCAGCACCTGGTTGATTTCTTTGATTCCCATTTTGTAGCAGCGCTGGATCTGTTCTTCGCTTTCCGGGCAGAGCCGGGCCTGCATATCGCCGCCCAAGCATTTCAGGGCCGCTGCCCCCAGCACTCCTTCCGGGGCGCCGCCCTTGCCGATATATATATGGACGCCGGTACCCTCAATGCCTGCATTTACAATGGGATTCACATCCCCATCCGTAATCAGTTCGATGCGTGCGCCGGTTTTCCGGATCCGCTCAATCAGATCCGCATGGCGGGGCCGGTCCATGACCACAACGGTAATATCGTCGATATCACGCTGCAACGCCTTCGCCACCCGGTGCAGGTTATCTTCCACCGGCGCATTGATATCGATACATCCCTTGGCCCGGGGACCTACCGCAATTTTTTCCATATACATATCCGGCGCATGGAGCAGACAGCCCTTTGGCGCAATGGCAATGACAGCAATGGAGCCGGGCTGTCCTTTGGCAACCAGGTTCGTTCCTTCAACCGGATCCACCGCAATATCCACTTCATCTCCGCCGGCTCCAACCTTTTCCCCTATATACAGCATGGGGGCCTCGTCCAGTTCCCCTTCCCCGATGACCACCGTACCGGAAATGTTCACCGTATCAAACATTTTACGCATGGCGTCCACCGCCAGCCCGTCCGTCAGGTTCTTATCGCCTCTTCCCACACTGCGGGCCGCCGCAATAGCCGCCCATTCCGTCACACGTACAAATTCCAGAGAAAGTTCCCGCTTCATGCTGCTACCACCTTTCCTGCATTATTTTTTCAAAAATTGTTAATCTGCTTTCTTTAACATAATTATCCCATTTTTAACTGGAGGAAGCAAGTAAAAAAAGCAGACCGATTACACGATCTGCTTACTGTTTTTTATTTTCCGTATTTCAGCGCCGCGGCGATAAAATCCCGGAACAGAGGATGGGCTTTGGTAGGACGGGACTTGAATTCCGGATGGAACTGGCAGCCAAGGAACCAGGGATGTTCGCTTTCCGGAAGTTCCACGATTTCCACCAGGCGGTCATCCGGAGAGATACCTCCCAGTACCAGTCCTTTTTCTGTCATGATATCCCGGTATTCATTGTTGAACTCATAACGGTGACGGTGACGTTCGTAAACCAAAGGCTGTCCATAAGCTTTTTCTGTCAGGGTACCGGGGTACACCTTGCAGGGGTACAGGCCCAGACGCATGGTACCGCCTTTATCCTCAATATCCACCTGATCCGGCATCAGATCGATAACAGCGGGTACATCGGGCTTAAATTCACTGCTGTTGGCATCTTGCAGACCGCATACATTCCGGGCGAACTCGATAACAGCACACTGCATGCCCAGGCAGATGCCAAAGAAGGGGATCTTATGCTCCCGGGCATAACGCACCGCGGAAATTTTCCCTTCGATGCCCCGGTCGCCGAAGCCGCCGGGAACCAGGATACCGTCCACACCTTCAAATACTTTATCAAGATCCGTGCCGGGTGCTTCAATATGCTCCGCGTTCACCCAGCGGATATCAATTTCCGTTTCATTATGCACAGCCGCATGCTTCAGGGATTCCGTAATGCTGATATAAGCGTCCTGGAGCTCCACATATTTACCAGCTACCGCAATGGTCACCTTCCGGTCATAATGCTTCAGGATTCGGGCCACCATATCATGCCAGCCGGACATATCCTTCGGTTTCAGGGGCATATCCAGCTTCTGCAGCACGATGTCGTCCATGTGCTGTTCTTCCAGCAGCTGGGGCACTTCGTAAATGCTTTTCGCCGTCAGGTTCTGGATGACCGCTTCCTTATCCACGTCGCAGAACATAGCCAGTTTTGCAATCATGTCTTCCGACATGGGATGCTCACTGCGGCAGACTAAAATATCCGGCGTAATGCCTATGCTGCGCAGTTCCTTCACGCTGTGCTGGGTGGGCTTCGTCTTCAGCTCGCCTGCCGCACCGATATAGGGAACCAGCGTTACGTGGATGTACAGCACGTCGTTTTTGCCCACATCCTTTTTTACCTGGCGGATGGCTTCCAGGAACGGCAGGCTTTCAATATCGCCTACCGTGCCGCCAATCTCCGTAATGACGAAATCCGCGTTCTCGTTATTGCCAACCCGGAACACCCGGGATTTGATCTCATTGGTAATATGAGGAATGACCTGCACCGTGCCGCCCAGATAATCGCCCCGGCGCTCCTTGGTAATAACGGACTGATAAATCTTACCGGTGGTTACGTTAGAGCTCTTTGACAGGTTAATGTCGATAAAACGTTCGTAATGGCCCAGATCCAAATCCGTTTCCGCCCCGTCGTCCGTTACAAATACTTCCCCGTGCTGGTAAGGGCTCATGGTACCCGGATCGATGTTGATATACGGATCGAATTTCTGCACCGTGACCTTATAGCCCCTGCTCTTCAACAAACGCCCCAGGGAAGCCGCGGTAATCCCTTTACCCAAAGAAGAAACCACACCGCCCGTTACGAAAATATACTTGGTTGCCATTGCAATACCCATCCCTTCTGATCACTGATCCTGTCATTTTTACCGGTTGCATCCGTTTTCGCCTGCCCGCTGCAACATCTTTGAATGAATACGCCCACAGGCCTGCTTCACGGTTTCGTATCCCCTTCGGGGAACAATATATTTATACTCATTATAAAAATAAAACGAAGGAAACTCAAGCCCTAATTTACAGCCTTGCAAAATCTGCAAAATATTTTGCATTTCCCTTCAAACTGTTACATTTTTTCCGGCGCGGATACACCTAAAATAGACAATGCATGCCGCACTACATGGCCCACAGCCATAACCATGGCCAACCGGGCCTGCTGTAGTTCTTCGTTCACACCAAGGATGCGGCACTGGTTATAAGCGGAATGGAACAGTCCCGCCAGGTCGTACACATAATGGGCCACCTGCTGCACGGCCCGCTCTTTGGCGGCTGCAGACAGCATCTCCGGATACTCGCCTAATTTTTTGATCAGGTCGACCTCTACCGGCTCCGTCAGCAGACGGTAGTTGCCTTTTCCCTGTACCGTAATGCCGGCCTCGGCCACCTGCCGCATGATGCTGCAGATACGGGCGTGGGCATATTGTACATAGAATACCGGATTATCATTGGATTTTTTCACCGCCAGATCCAGATCGAAGTCCAGCTGGCTGTCGATGGAACGCATCACAAAGAAGAAGCGGGCTGCATCCGTCCCTACTTCATCAATCAGTTCGTTCAGGGTCACGCTCTGGCCGGTCCGTTTGGACATCTTCACTTCCTGTCCGTCCCGGAGCAGGCGAACCATCTGCAGCACCAATATTTCCAGCTGTTCCGGCTTAAAGCCCATGCACTGCATGGCCGCCTTCATACGGGCAATATAGCCGTGGTGGTCTGCCCCCCACAGATTGATGACCCGGTCAAAGCCACGGTTGAATTTATTGGTATGATAGGCAATATCTGCAGCGAAATAGGTAGGAACGCCGTTGTCCCGGATCACCACCCGGTCCTTGTCGTCGCCGAATTCCGTAGACTTGAGCCACAGGGCTCCGTCCCGCTTTTCCATGTAGCCTTTTTCCAGCAGATACTCGCAGGCCTCATTGATTTTGTTGGCCTCATGCAGTGTCTTTTCGCTGAACCATACGTCAAAACGCACATTGAAACGTTCCAGGTCTTCCTTCAGGGCCGCCAGTTTTTCCTGATAGGCAATGGTCTTGAACTGTTCCAGCCGTTCATCCTCCTCCATCTTCAGGAACCGATCGCCGTATTTATCGATAATTCGCTGGGCTGTATCAATGATATCATGACCGTGGTACCCGTCCTCCGGGAACTCACAGGTCTGTCCAAGTAACTCCAGATACCGGGCGTTGACGGAACGGGCCAGGTTGTTCATCTGGTTGCCGGCGTCATTGATATAATATTCCTGTTCCACGTCATAACCTGCCGCTTTCAGCAGGTTAGACAAGGCGCTGCCTACAGCGGCACCCCGGCCGTGGCCTACATGCAGGGGGCCCGTAGGATTGGCGCTTACATATTCAACCTGTATTTTTTCATCCGAAGCTTTCGGCAGGTTACCGTAATTTTCCCCGGCTTCCACAATATGGGCCAGCATATCGTACACCCAGTCCGGATCCAGATAGAAATTCAGGAAACCGGGCCCGGCGATCTCCATCCTCTTAACATAAGCACAGTCCAGATGATCTACAATATACTGTGCCAGCACCCGGGGGTTACACCGTAATGCCCGGGCAGACTGCATGGCAAAATTTGTGGCAAAGTCACCGAATTCCTTTTTCGGCGGCACTGTCAGCTGCACCTCCGGCAGCATCCCTTCTTTTACCACACCGGCCGCAATAGCCTGTTGCGCTGTTTTTACGATTGCGTCACTTAAAATCGCTTTTATATCCACAGTTAGGTTCCTCCCTGTTTGATTTCTCTTTTAAGCGCTGATTAAATGAGTTTGCGCGATTGCCGAGGGCAAGCGTGCGGACGAATTAATCAGCGGTTTCTTAACTATCTCAGATCCACCGTGATCGTCGTGGTGATCCGGTTCATATCCACAGCCCCATAGGCCAGATCGTAGTCCAGTTGGATCTTCCAGCCGTAAGGCAGCCTTTTGATCCGTACCTTTTTCGTCTTCGTCTCCAGCGGGATCATCATATATGGCGTCCGGTAATCTCCTGCATACGTCCCTCCCTCTGTAAATTCCTGCCGCATCTCATAGGTTCCGTGACGGATCAGGGAAACCTGGGACGAATTCCACTTTACTGTGGTAGCAGTTCCCGCCATACCGGAAGCTTCCGTTTCTTCATACCGGGCGTAACAATATTCATTTTTTTCCGTAAAGGTACCGGTGTTCACTGTCTCCAGCCGGGTCGTCCCCTCGCTGCTCCGGGAAACGCCTGACACCGTTATCTTCGCCTTTTGCATGAACCCTCCGGACTTTCCTCACAAACGATAACATGAAAAACTGTCACGGTTCATACCGGACCGTATGAACCGATGACAGTTCTTAAAAACTCTTCAGGAACCAATGACCGGGCAGCGGTTCCTTAAAATTTACTTCATTACAACGACCGTTCCATCTCCTCAAATTCTCTCATGACCTCTTCGTCCGGCGTAGTCATCAGGCTCACCACAACCAGGACAATAAGACTGATCAGAAAAGCCGGCAACAGTTCGTAGATGCCAAACACACCGCCTATAGGAGCCACCAGGAATTTCCACACGAAAATGGAAACGCCGCCCGCCACCATACCTGCCAGGGCACCTTCAAAGGTAGTCCGCTTCCAGAACAGGGACGCCAGTACCAGTGGCCCGAAAGAAGCACCAAAACCAGCCCAGGAAAAGGCAACGATTTTAAAAACGTAACTACCCGGATCCCGGGCAATAATAACCGCAAGGATCGCAATTACGATAACCGTGATTCGCGCCGCAAACATGCTCTGCCTCTTGGTCAGCGCCTTTTTATCCGAATTGGCGCGCATAGTGCCCTGCATAATATCCTGGCTCACGCTGGAAGCCGCCGCCAGAAGCTGGGAGTCCGCCGTGGACATGGTACTTGCCAGGATGCCCGCCAGCACCAGGCCGGCCCCGATAGCCATCAATGGGCCGTGGGACGAAATCGTATGGGCGATCTGTATAATGATCGTTTCCGTATTGGCATCCGTCAGATTCTTCACAAGCCCGGCCGAGGTCATGGTCTTGCCCACGATACCGATAGCAATCGCAATGAACATGGCAATTACGACCCAGACGGAAGCGACCCGCCGAGAAATCGCCAGCTTGTCTTTATCTTCAATGGCCATAAACCGGAGCAAAATATGGGGCATGCCAAAATAGCCAAGCCCCCAGGCCATGGTAGAAGCAATCGTCAGCAACGAATAAGGCGCCGCACTTTGGGTCTTCACCGAATAAGTTTCCGTCAGGGATAAATAACCGGGAAGGGCTTTCGCATTCTCCATTACCACATCTACGCCGCCTACGGTCGCAGTGGAATAAACCAGCACAAACAGCAGGGCAAAGGTCATGATGATGCTTTGGACAAAGTCTGTGGTAGACGCCGCCAGGAAGCCGCCGGCCGCCGTGTAGGCAACAATAACGATAGCCGACAGCACCATAGCCGTCATGTAATCGGCCCCGAACAGCGCACTGAACAACTTGCCGCAGGCTGCAAAACCGGAAGCCGTATAAGGTATGAAGAAAATTACAATAATCGCCGCCGCAAAAGCGGTCAGGATATGACGTTCATCATGATACCGGGCCGAAAAGAACTGGGGCAGCGTAAAGGAATCGGTGATACGGGTATACACCCGCAGCCGTTTTGCCGTGAACAGCCAGTTTACATAGGTTCCCAAAGCCAGGCCGATACTGGTCCAGGCCACATCCGCCGAACCGGACAGGTAAGCGACCCCAGGCAGGCCCATCAACAACCAACTTGACATATCCGAAGCTTCGGCGCTCATGGCCGTCACCAACGGCCCTAACTGCCTGCCGCCAAGATAAAAATCAGAGGCCGTTTCGTTTTTCTTCGCGTAATAAAATCCGATCAACAATACAAAGATCAAATAAAACGCAATCGTCGCTACAATATAATAAATTTGTGAGCCCATAATCAAAACCCCTCACCAGTTAAATTTTGGAACCGGAAAATAATATATGGATAGTTTACCACAAAATCAGAAAATCGCCAAAAGAATTGTGAATTATTTATGAAACGGAAAGAAAAAAACGTTGAAATGATTCAAATGATACAGGATTTCGTAAAATATCCAGCCTTTCCGAAAAAATTCATATTAACAAAAAATGAAGGTTCCCCAAAAAATAAAGCGCAGCCTCTTTCGAAGCCGCGCTTCCAGAAATATTTTTCTGCTAAAGAAAAATCCTGCCGGTTACCGTCCTTATCGCATGTTCTCAATAATATCTTCAAAATTATTGATCAGCAGCGGATGGCCGGTTACGCTTAAATCGCGCAGCACATAGCCGTAGGAGTCGTACCAGGTGTCGGCCAGCTTCATTTCCAGGCCTTCTTTTTCAAATTCTTCCACCATCTTCAGGACGAAACGGTTTACCACCCCATCCTTGTCTGTGTTCAGCGGGATGATGCGGGTCTCCGGTTCAAATTCTTCCACCGTCAGGTCCCAGCCTCCCGGGATAGGCGGCCGGCGATCGGCCTTAATAAAATAATTTTTGGAAAAGCCCACATAGGTTCCCATGGCGTCAAACATTTTCGCCTTGGTCAGCGGGTAGCCGTTGGCATTACCCCATTTTACGATTGCCTCAGAACATTCATTATTATGGATCACGCTTGGTAACTCGCCTTTTTTTACAACTGCCATGAAAATTTTCCTCCTCTTATCTTATCAATTTATATGTATATCTATTCTACATGATTTTCATAATTATTTCAATTTTTCTTCAAATTTTCCTCCAGCATCTGCAGAAAACTTTCCCACATGCCGGACACCATGGCCAGGGCCGACTCGGAACGGGCACTCTGCCAGTTTCGGAAGGAATGGACCTGCTTCTGCAGCGTTTCATCTTCCGGATGTTTTAACGCAATCCCTCCGGCCCAGCTGGCGTTCACATAATCGTCGTGAAGCAGCCCCAGCACATCCTGCAGCTGCTTCAGTTGTCGCAGCAGGCTCAAGGGAAGCCTCGCCAGGTCAATAGTCTGGGTCACATACCGGAACCGTTTCACCTTGATGCGGATCTTGTGCAGATCATCCATGTTGGAAAAGTCCGGATACTTTTGCTTCAGGGCAAGCAAGCCGTCCGCCCATTCCCCCAGACGCCGGTCCACAAACTGCCGGGTCGGTTCCCCGGCGATTCCTTTCGGCACAATATCTTCCATGCCATCCATCCACAGCAAAAATTCCGCCAGCTTTTCCGTATGGTTGTTTAACGAATCCCCGGGCAGAACCTTTTTCTCTTCATCCTCCCGGAGCTGCAGAAAATAATCCAGCAGGGGCGAAGGAACATCGTTTGTTTCCCCTTCCGCATCCCGGCGGCGCTGGCACATCTGGGCCGCCACATCCAGCTCCCGCATGGTGGACAGCCGGTCCGCCTCTTCCCTGAACATATCCTGCCAGCGGGAGGTTTCCGTTTCCGGCAAACCTTCCCTGAAAAACACAAAACAGGAACGCAGCCGTCGGATCCGTACCCGCAACTGGCGCACCAGCAGCTTGTTGGCAGGATCCTTATACAGCAGATGCCAATGCTGTCCAATGGCAAATACCTGCCAGGAAAGATACTGCCGCATGGCCCGGAACCTCCCTGCGTCGCCATCCATGGGAGGATACGGTTTTCCCTGCATGGCATTCAGGCGCAACAGGATATCCGGTTCAGCCACTACAAAGGAATCCGGTCCGGACAGCAATTTCCGCACTGCTGCCAGTACCGCTTTTTCACTGCCCCGTTTATAGCGGAACTCAACATCCATAAGATCCGACAGGTGGGAATCCGCCAGCAAAATACCTTCCATGGTACGCACCTTATAAGGCAGGAATGTGTCCCGGACAAGCTTTCCCCGGCGATACCGCACCGTCAGGTTTTCCCCATATTCTTTTTCCTTCAGTTTCCCCTGCTTCAGCGTAAGCTTCAACCGCTTCGCCACATCGGCGGCAAAAGTTTCCGGATGGGCAATGCTCACCCCATGCAGGCATAGTTTCCGTGTCAAAATTATTTCACCTGCGCCAACATAGGCTGTCCAGACAGGGCAGCAATAATATTCTGCGCCGTTACCAGTGCCATTCCATCTCTTGTTTCTTCCGTAGCGGAAGCCATGTGGGGAGTCACCGTAACGTTGGGCAGCGTAAAGAGAGGATGATCTCCCGGCAACGGTTCCGGCTCCGTCACGTCCAGTCCCGCCGCCGCCACCTTGCCGCTCTTTAAGGCATTATACAGAGCCTCCGTATCCACCACTTTGCCCCTGGATATATTTACAAAACGAACCCCGTCCTTCATAGCCGCAAAAGCCGCTTCATTAAACATTCCTTCCGTAGACGGGTTCAGGGTAACCGCTACCGCGATAAAGTCCGCCGTCCGCAGCAGTTCCTCCCAGGAAACGAAAGTTGCTCCCAGAGCGGCGTCATTTAACCGGCGGCGACGGTTGTGATATATCACCCGCATGCCGCTGGCCTGGGCCCTTTTTGCAATGGCGCTTCCGATATCGCCGAATCCTACGATGCCAAGAGTCTTGCCATACAGGTCCACCCCCAGCCCCAAAGCCTTCCGTTCACCCCACAGGCCGCTTTTTGCATGGAGATGGCCCCGGACGATGCCCCGGGCCGTATCGATCAGAAGTCCGTAAGCGATGTCCGCCACCGCATTTACCAGCACCCCGGGAGTGTTCCCGATCTTCACATTCCGGCGATTACAGGCCGCCACATCAAAATTGTCGTAGCCCACGGATGCCTGGGCAATGACCTGGAGCTTTGGCGCTTTTTCCAGCAGCCCATCGTCAATACGGATGTTGCCCGAGGAATACATGGCGTCCGCTTCCTGCAGCCACTCTGTCCACTGGGGTTCCGGTACCCGGCCCCGCTGCTGCCAGCTCTTCAATGTGACTTTATCCTGTAAATATTCTACTGCAACAGGGCGGATCTTCCCGCTGCAGATCACGATTTTATCTTTCAGGGTCATGATGCAACCTCCCGTGTACATAAAATAATTTTACTTCATAAACAAAAAACGGGACAGCATAACCTGTCCCATTTATTTTATCACATATTATGCGTAAAAGAAAATCTGTTTTGCCAGTAAAATCGCCAGCACAAAAGTGGCAACCAGCTTTCCCAGCATGGCCACGAACTGCATTTTGGCCGCCTGCCAGGCCAGCGCTCCCGCATGCTGCATATTATGGGAGCGGGAATATTCATACAGGTACGCCATGGCAAAGGCGCCGATGGCGCCGCCGATGACACTGCCCGCAACAGGAAACGCCGTTGTCCCCATCACCGTGCCAACAAAGGTTCCGCAGCCGATAAGGAACACGCCCCACCAGGAAATGCTCCGGACCTGCCGCTTGATGCCGAAGAACGAGAGGACGAACTCCCATATCTCCCCCAGCGCATAAATCAAAATCACTGCGGAGATGATGCGTATATCAAAATATTTGGCCGGATCATAAAAGGCAAAGCCCAGGCAACAGCCAACCATCAGCGTATTGCCCGGCAAATCGAACAGGGACATGGCCACAGCAATTAGAATCAGAACCACTGCTGCCAGCCATTCTAACATAAAGGTATCCGCCATACCGGCAATGCCCGCCAACATCTGTTCCATGGAAGCTCCTTTCCCAAAACTTTCCCTTAAAGAACCACTGACCAATTCCTCTGCAACACAAACCCATTTAATCAGCGATTCTATAAAATTCAACTTCCGGCGAAACTCATTATAGCACAGGCAAATAGGAAAAAAATGAAACTTATGTGAACTCGGGGTCAGGTCACAAATTATTTACAATTGCAATCTTATACAGTCTCATAAAATACGAATGTCAGGAAAAGACATCGAAAACACGTCAATGTTTTCTCCTGTCTTTTCCTGACGCATTACTAATATGAGCAAACCAAACGTTACAGCCTTACGCTGACATGTACGCCCAGCCCTCCGTAATAGCCCCAGCCATAATAGGGATAGTAGTATCCTGCCGGGTACGCAACCACAACGGACCCGCCATAGGGCCTCCAGTAATGGCCGCTGTAGTAACCGCTGTAACGCCAGCGGGGCGGCATGACCGGACGATGATAGTGATGGACCCGGTAGGATGGACGTACATATACACGACCGGGCGGCGGTCCAACATGGCGATGCGGCGCAACGGAAGACATCCTTCCTCCTATATGCCCGCCGGGATGGGCCGGCGTCATGTGCACCCGGTTACGGACAGGCGCGTGCATACGATGGGAGGGAGACACGTGGATTCGATGGCTTGATGCATAAGCGGGAGGCGGCGCCGCAAAGGCAGAGGCGCATATAGTCAGCAACGCTGCAGCAACAGCAAAAGTTTTCTTCATCGGGCTTACCCTCCTTCCAAACAGCAATTAATATGAGCGGCCGGTTCACCGACAACAGCCCATCTATAAAATTGCAAAAGCTCCTGAGACGATGCGAAAATAAAATATTCTTTTATATTTGTTTTTATTGTAGCAGGTAATTGTGACTTTCCCGTGGCAGAATACAAAAGAATAAATTACACATAAAAAGACAGCGCACGAAATATTATTTTCGATACGCTGCCGTAAAAATCCAAAACAACTGACTATGGAACTCCCTTCATCCTCTTCCCGCGATCAAATACAAAACCGCGCAATACGCGATGACAAAAAGGATTTCTCCCACCGATCCAACCTTGAACAGGCGGGGCAAAACCGTGGCCCGTTTCGTAGGATGCAGGAACGGGACCGGCCCGCATATGGCATCTTCCACTACATGGAGCAGCGCCCCGGCAAAGAACCAAAATAAAAAGGTTCGCATAATCTGTAAAACGCCTGCCTGCCACACCGCAAGACCCGTTACGGAAAGTACTTCCGGCGTCCATAAAAAGGCCAGCGCCGCCACATACAGCACGAACCAGTGAAAGTAAGACCGGTGCCGGAGCCGCAGGACCGCATCTTCCGCTTTGTCCGGCAACGTGCTGCCCAACATGGCACTGCCGGCAATAAATACGTTATGGGTCGCTGCAAATAGCGTGGCGAACGTAACAACGCTATGGGATACCCAGGTCATGTCCCCTCCCCTTTCCGCATGGAAACGCCGATGAAATCGTCTGAACGCATTCCGGCAATTTTATAAATCTTCCCGTTAACTGCAGAAAAACCTTTAGTCTGCAAATTCCTATGCCTGCCATACCTTCCGGCTCAATACATCCACACAGCTGAGACGGCCGCCGTTCATATATACGCCGGTATCGCACAAGATAATATTATTTGCCAAAAACTGCGGCTTGGGCGCCCGCCTTCCTGTCCAGTCTGGCAACTTCTGCACAGGGGTATGACCCACTACAATGGTATCAGCGCCTTTATAAAATTCCCGCCATCCATGCCGTTTCCAAAGCAAATCAAAATCCGTCTGCCGGTCCAGGGCCATGTCCGCATCAATCCCTGCGTGGCAGAAAAAGAATTCCTGGTACCGGTACTGCACCGGCAGGTCGGTAGCCCAGTTGACCAGCGCCGCCCTTGCGCCCGGCTCCAGCTCTTTTAACTGCCGCAAAGTTTCCAGACCGCCATTTTCCAGCCAGGAAGCGGCAAAATCTTTCATCAGATCCGTATGGATGCCTTTCTTCTGCAAAAAATAGGAAGACAGCATCACCTCATGGTTTCCCATTAAACAGACCACCGAATCCGGATACTGACGCTGCAGATCGTAAACATACTGCAGGCATTTAACAGACTCCGGCCCCCGGTCAATGTAATCCCCAAGGAAAATCAGCAGGTCATCCCCGGGCGCAAATTGGAGCTGTTCCATCAGCTTTATTAACTTTTCATACATCCCGTGAATATCGCCTACGGCCAACACACGGGAACAGCCGAATAAATTGCTCATTTTGTTACTCTTTATTGTCTTTAAATACGTGGTCCTTTAAAGATTCAGGCAAGGTAACATACAACTTCCAGTTTATACTTAACTCGCCGTTATTTCTGGCAATGGGGACAATACACGCTGCCCCTCCCCGCGACCTTGATTTGCTTCAGTGCCGTGCCGCATGTTTTACAGGGCATTCCCTTCCTTCCATAAACCATAAGGAAGTCTTTGTTGTTTCCCATATGCCCATCCGCATCCTGATAATTGCGGAACGTGGTTCCATGATTTTTGAGCCCCTGAGCGATTACCAGATTAACGGCTTCGTGCAATGCGCGCATTTGCATCCGGGTCAGTTTGTCTGTGAAACGGGTGGGCCGGATGCCGGCCATTGCAAGGGCCTCATCTGCATAAATATTGCCTAAACCTGCAATTTTGTGCTGATCTAAAAGAAAACTCTTAATCATCTGATGACTATTTTTCAGTTTTTCTTTCAGATATTCCTCTGTAAATTCCTGAGACAAAGGCTCCGGTCCCAGCCCCGCATATCCCTTGTCCTGCCACGGATCGTTGCCGCCACACAGGCTCAGAGTTCCAAATGTACGGATGTCGGTAAACCACAGATCCAGCCCGCCTGTCAGGGAAAAACGTATTTTCGCAAAAGGTGGTTCCTGGAAATCCCGGGGCAAGATTAAAAGTGCCCCCGTCATCCGCAAATGAACCATGATGTAACGGCCGTCGTCCAGCATCAACGTAAGATATTTTCCTTTACGTGTAATGTCCGTAACTCTTTTTCCCTCCACGCCTGCCATAAATTCCGGCACGGAAGGATGTTTTATCATACGCGGCAACCGGACTTCCGTTTTGCAAATCGTTTTGCCTTTTATATGAGGAAGCAGGGAAATCCTTACCTGCTCCACTTCCGGTAATTCCGGCATGGCTGGCGCCTCCTTTGTTTTTCATTGAGACTTTCACTTCCTGCTCTCGTCAACGGTATCCTTTACAGCCTTTCTTGCAGTCGCTTCCACTTCCGCCAGAAGACCCACGAAATTGGTAATCTCTTTGATCTGCCACTCACCGTTGTTCATCTGTTCCATGCGCATATTGGCGTTGAAATTTTTATCCAGCTTAATATCATGCAGCAAAACATCCAGTTCCGCCACTTTATCGCCTTTCCGGGTAACCGAGGCGTCCTTGATCTTCAGGTTGGAAACATCCAGCCGTTCCTTCAGCTTCTTTAACAGAGGGATCTGGTTCTCCCATTTATTTTTCTTTTTGGAAGCCTTATCGTTTTTAGTTTTGTCCGGCGTGTCGTTTTTTGTCTGAACGTTCTGCCTGTTTTCTTTTCCCGCAGGGTTAGCCTTTTCTTTACGGATGGATTCCAGAGTGGCGTCCTTCATGGCCTGTAACACCGTCGGTTTCACCAGCTTCATAATGCCCGCCACAAAAGGATCCATGCCTATTGTTTTCTCCCGTTTCATCCCTGATGAGATCAGATCATCCAAGCCGTTCCCATACACGCTGTCCAGATCCACATGGCGTTGGAACAGCGCCGTATCGTGGGTCTGCACCGCTTTATGAATCTGGTACAGGGAATAATGAGGCGTCTTCACAACATAAAAAAAGAAAAAGGCGACTGCCAGCACAAGCAGCGTTACCAGGCCCAGTCCGATTTTTTTCAGCATATACTTCTCCTCCGTTCCCAAATTGAAGTATTACAATTATTGTAAGCGACACAAAAAGTCATAAAAAACATGCACGCAGGATCAAAAAATCTACAATTGTCCGCCGAAATGGATATAGAAAAAGAAAAGCGGAAAAACCAGCAGCACAAAGACCACCGTAGTGAGCAAAAAGGACGCGATGGTGATATCCACGTTCAGTTTGTACAGCTGGGCGGTGATGACGGAATTAATGGCCGCGGGGGTCGCCGCCAAGAGCAGCATGGAACCCAGCAGCACCTGACTGGTGAACAGCAGCTTAAACAGCATGTAAAACAGTCCCGGCACAATAACAAAGCGCAGCCATAACATGCTGGTAACTTTCCGGTAATAAAACCGGGCCCGGCTGAAATCGATCAGGTAACCTACGGGCAGCAGGGATATCCAGGCCAGCACATGTACCAGATTATGGAACAGTACCCCCAGAGGCTCCGGCCGTTCCACCCCGAAGACCTGCAGCAAAATGCCGGCCACCATGCCCAAAATCCCAATCTGGTTCCAGGTGATAAACATCTCCCGGAAGCTGAGCTGCAGCTTCGCCTGCTTCGACGTTGCCTGATGCTTTTCGTAATAATATTTCGCCATAGGAAATGCCGCCGCCACCATTAAAATATTCTGGGGCGCAGCCACCAGCTGCACGTAGGCAAAGCCTTCCTCACCGTACAGTATAAAAGCGCACAAACCGCCGATAGTACCGATGTTGGACAGCATGGCAGAAATGACGAATGCCCCCCGGTCCAGTTCATTGTCAAACTGGCCAGCAAACCATCTGGCTCCAATGAAACCCGGCACCGCGGTAATGAGCACGCCGATCACCGGCAGCCACAGCAGCTGGGGCGAGAGGGGCAGCACCCAGAAGCTCATCAGGGTCATCACCGTCACCATGACAATGACATTAAACTTAATCAACCAGTTACAGGCCTTTGGGGACATAATCCCATGGATCCTGAAAAAATAACCCAATGCCAGAGGCAGTAAAATATCCGTAAAAACAAATACGATTCGTTCCATCAGACTTCTCTTTTCAACAAATGCATGCGAAAAATATATGCAAATTTAATTTTTATTATAATAAAATTATATCAAAACAGCCGCAGAAATTCTACGACCATCAATTAAATCAGAAATTCCGGCCCATCTTCTCAGCAGGGCTTGCGTCACAGGATTGACTTTTTCAAGAAGTTAGAGTATGTTAACAACCATAGAAACCAGTAAGGATGATTACAGCATGACATTAAAAGATCTTGAAATCGGACGGACCGCCGTAATTACAGCGGTAGGCGGTGATGGCGCATTACGCCAGCATTTTCTGGATATGGGCGTAATTCCCGGCACCGAAGTGACAATAAAAAAATATGCGCCCATGGGTGACCCCATGGAACTGATGATACACGGATACGAACTGACCATGCGCCTGGCAGATGCCGAACAGGTCATGGTGGAACCGGTAACAAAAAGAAAAGAAGTCCCCGCCCTGGAACTACCTCCGGAGGATTCCCTGCAGAAGACGGTCCATCCGGGACTTGGCGAAGGCGGCCGTTTCCACCCCAAAGGCAGCGGTAATCCCCTTCCCGAAGGAACCCTGCTGACCTTTGCGCTGGTGGGGAACCAGAACAGCGGTAAAACGACCCTGTTCAATCAGCTGACAGGATCAAACCAGCATGTGGGAAATTTCCCCGGCGTTACGGTAAGCCGGAAAGACGGCGTGATCAAAGGTTATCCGAACACCCGGATTACAGACCTGCCCGGTATTTATTCCATGTCGCCCTACACCAGCGAAGAACTGGTGTCCCGAAGTTTTGTGCTGAACGAAAAGCCACAGGCCATCATCAACATCGTAGACGCCATGAATATTGAGCGCAACCTGTACCTGACCATGCAGATACTGGAGATGGGAATCCCCACCGTAATTGCGCTGAACATGATGGACGAAGTGGCGTCTAACGGCGGCACCATCGACGTCAACCGGATGGAAGAACTGTTAGGCGTGCCGGTCATCCCAATTTCCGCCGCAAAAAATTTCGGTATAGAAGAACTGGTCCGGCACGCTGTCCACATCGCCCACTATCAGGAAAAGCCCCTCCGCCAGGACTTCTGTGACGAAAACGATCATAACGGAGCAGTGCATCGCTGCATCCACGGCATCATCCATCTGATTGAAGACCACGCCCAACGGTCGGGGCTTCCGGTCCGCTTTGCGGCCGCAAAAGTAATTGAAGAAGATTCCCTTGTACTGGAGCAGCTGGACCTGGACGAAAACGAACGGGGCATGCTGGAACATATCATCATCCAGATGGAAACGGAGCGGGGCCTGGACCACAGCGCCGCCATTGCCGACATGCGGTTTTCTTTTATCCAGAAAGTCTGCGCCCAAACGGTAAAAAAGCCCGTTCAAAGCAAAGAACGGATCCGCAGCGAAAAAATTGATCGTATCCTCACAGGAAAATACACAGCCATTCCTGTCTTTATCGGCATCATGGGACTCATGTTCTGGCTCACTTTTAATGTAATCGGAGCCTTTTTGCAGGAACTGCTGGAATCAGGCATCGATGCCCTGTCTGCCCAGGCAGATGCCGCCCTGTCCGCAGCCCACGTAAACCAGGTGATTCACGGACTGATCATCGACGGAATCTTCACCGGCGTGGGCAGCGTACTGAGTTTCCTTCCAATCATCGTCACGCTGTTCCTGTTTCTGTCGCTGCTGGAAGACAGCGGATACATTGCACGAGTCGCATTTTTTATGGATAAGCTTCTGCGGAAAATCGGCCTGTCGGGCCGCAGCATCGTGCCGCTTCTTATCGGCTTCGGCTGTACGGTCCCCGCCGTCATGTCGACCCGCACCCTGCCCAGCGAACGGGACCGGATCATGACCATTTTACTGACGCCTTTTATGAGCTGCACAGCCAAGCTTCCGATTTACGGATTTTTTGTACAGACATTTTTCCCGGAAAAAAGCGGGATCATTATGGTTGGACTATACCTGCTGGGCATCACGGCAGGAATCCTTGCTGCCTTTTTGTATCGCGGCACTCTTTTCAAAGGAGAAGCCGCCCCCTTCGTAATGGAACTGCCTAACTACCGGCTGCCGGGTGCGCGAAATGTATTCCAGCTTCTCTGGGAAAAGGCCAAGGACTTTTTACAGCGGGCCTTCTCTATTATCCTGATCGCCACAATTCTTGTATGGTTCCTCCAAAGCTTTGACCTGCATTTCAATCCGGTTCAGGATTCGGGAAGCAGTATGCTGGCCCTGTTAGCCGGTTGCATCGCTCCGGTCCTGCAGCCGCTGGGGCTGGGGGACTGGCGCATCGCCACATCCCTTATCACCGGCTTCATCGCTAAGGAAAGCGTGGTGTCCACCATGGAGATCCTGTTTGGCAGCAATGTTTCCGCGTTTCTGGTTCCGGCTGCGGCAGCCTCCATGCTTGTATTCTCCCTGCTGTACACGCCCTGCGTAGCGGCCATCGCTTCTGTCCGTCGGGAACTGGGAACAAAATACGCAGCCGGTATGGTTATCTGGCAATGCGCCGTAGCCTGGGTGGCAGCGCTGATTGTGAAAGCGGTTTTCACGTTTTGGGGAGGTGTCTGATATGAACACATGGGATATTTTACTGACCCTGCTGCTAACAGCCATAATCTTGGCAGCGCTGCGTTCCTGCTTTCACCGCCACAGCCAGGGCGGCTGTAACTGCGGATGCGACGGCTGCCACAGACAATGTGGCAAGTATAAGACATAATGAAACCTATACAGTGCTCCTACGCCTCTAAAAAGTATTTATCAGCTTCTCAAGCAGTTCAGAAGAAACATCTTTCTCCGAAATCACCTTGACCCCGTTTTCCATTAGCAGCGAAGCCGTGATGCCCTGTCCGACAATTTTTCTTCCGGTAAAAGTTCCGTTGTAAACAGTAGAAGAACCGCAGGATGGACTGCTTTCTTTTAAAACCGCCGCAGTAATATGATGCTCCTTCACCAGCGCCAATACTTTTTCCGCGCCCAGCCGGAACTGTGCCGTCACATCTTCACCGACTTTGTTCACCACGCAACAGTCTTCCGGATTCGTTCCATGCCTTTGGATCTCCGCAGGCAATCGAGGCACAGGCAAACCTCCCATCAATTCCGGGCAAACCAGCAACACATTATCCCTGTGTTTCTCTATCCATTGGCACAACAAAGGAACCGCGTTGTTTCCCCCGCTGTATTTTACATTCTCGCCTGCCAGGCAGGCACTGATTAGGATCATAGTATTTCCCTTTTCTATCTAAAACTCACAAATATTTCTTCCTTATTTTGTCCGGCATTTTCTTTATTGAAATAGCACTTACCTTTCAGTAAGTGCTAAAATATGAATTAATTTTTTATAAAAAGTTTTATGACAAAATACAAATCCTGCAGATTCACATATTTTCTGCAGCAACAGGCTACAGCAGAAATTTTTGTTTTTGCCCGGCAAACCTGCGGAGCCTGACTTCTACCTTCCTTCTGCCCCGTACAACAGGTCAAGCAATTTGTGATAGTACTCGCTCTGCTTGTCATTCAGTTCGTCATCGGACTTCATGGTAAGGGTCCAGCCCGCCCCGTTTGAGGGATCCTTATAGGAAACAGAAAGACTTACATGGGCCGCGTCCAGGGCGAACAGTGCGCTTTTGCGAAACACTTTCCATTTGAAAATTTTGTATTCCCGTCCCAGGGCTTCCATCTCTTTTAACACATCTGCCGAAATTTTCTTCTCTGTTACATGTTCCGGCGAACTATGCCATTCTTTGTAACTGTTCTTATAAGTAGCTTCGGTATCGCTGACCCGTATAACCTCAATGCGTTCATGGCCGCCTGTAGAACTGCCGGAACTAACGTAACTGCACCTTGTCACATAAGCGGTTTTTTCTTTTACCATATCATTGGCGCCTTTGGCTTCTGCCATGCCAAAAAATCCGGACAGGCACATACTCAAACAAAAAAACATTGCAACAACTTTCCAGGCTCTCATCTGGCAACCTCCTGCTACTAAAAAAATCAGTTCATTTACTAAAGAACCACTGACTAATTTTAACACGTTTTCAAAAAAGAATACAGCCTGCAATTAAGCAGGCTGCTGTTGTGTAAAATACTAAATTTTAAACAATGCAGTTCCGCGTTTTTTACTTTTTTCCCCAGGCAGCCTTTTTTATTTTGTACCGCACTTCTCGTGCATTACCCACTTTCTGCCATTTTCTTCATGGCGCACATAGGTTTTGTCAAAGGACTAGCGGTTTTCCCTGAGTGATTGTTTCAAATTCTTTCGTGGAAGGAATAGCTGAAAGGATTTTTAACGCGCCCGAATTTTTGTCGATCCAGAAGGACGCATTATCCGTCAGCAGTTTCCCCATGGTGTGCTTCCGCAGAAATACGAAATGGGTTTCCGTTTCATAACCGCAGGTAATTTTCCCATAAGGTCCCACCGCATTCTTTGCGATTTCATAGGCTTCTTTTGAAGTAATCATGAGTTTCCCTCCTTTGTTCCGCGTTTTTGATTTAATAAAAAAATCCTGCCATAGATGTAAATTAAATTCTAACTGACCGTTAGTCTAAATCCAATTTACACTTAATTTTTCTTCTCTCATATAGTATAATAACATATTATAACGTTAACAACAACATATAAGGAGCCTCGCCTATGCCTGCCTTTCTTTCGTCTTTTTCTGCAGCGGCTTCGGCCTTGATGACGCCGGAATACTGGATCGCCCTCTGGCCCCTGTGGAAAACATCCATTCTTACCTGCGCGGCCATTCTTTTATTCCGCATCCTGTACCGTTCTTTCATCCTGATTGTGACGGAACATCTGAAAAACAAATACCACTACGATTTTATCGATGATTTCTTCAAGGCATTTAACCATCCGATTCAGACCTACCTGTGGATCTTTGCCCTGTACATGTTCATCGTCCTCAGTCCGGTGGATCCTTTTTCCCAGCACCCGGCCTTTGACAGAATTTTACGGACCAGCCTTATTATCTGCATCATCTGGGGCGTGTACAACTTATGCGACGCAAGTCACGGGCTGATCATGCAGATTCTGAAACGGTCCAACCTGAATGTGGATGAAACCATCGCGGGACTTTTTTCCGCGCTGGGCCATTTCCTCTGCATCATGCTGGGCATCGCCATGGTGGCCCGGGAATGGAATTACGACATTACCGCCTTTGTGGCCTCCCTGGGCATCGGCGCCATGGCCATCGCCCTGGCGGCAAAGGATTCTCTGGCTAATATTTTCGGAAGCGTCATCATTATTATGGAACGGCCTTTTAAAGTAGGCGACTGGATTTCCGCCAACAATGTGGAAGGCTATGTGGAAAAAATTTCTTTCCGCAGTACCTGCATCCGCACCTTTTACCAGGAACTGGTTTACGTTCCCAACTCTCTTTTAAGCAACACCCCCATCATTAACTACACCCAGCGGGAAAAATACCGTATCCAGTATGTATTAGGCGTCACCTACAGCACCACCCGAGAACAGCTGCAGACGGTCTGCTCCCAAATACGCCAGCTTTGCGTAAAGCTGGATGAGATCCACAACGATGGCATTGACGTGAATTTTTTTGAATTTGGCGACAGCTCCCTGAACATCCGCATCGTGTGTTACGCCAAAGCCCCCAACATGTCGGTCTACCTGAAGACCCGGGAAAAATTCAACCTGGGCGTCATGAAAATTCTGGAAGAAAACGGTGTAAGCTGCGCCTTCCCAAGCCGAAGCGTGTATTTCGAAACGCCGATACAGAAGGGAAACACAAAACAATAACATGAATAAAACAAAACGCCGGAATTCAAACTCAAATGAATTCCAGCGTTTTTTTATGCAACTTTTTACTCACACCACAGATCCACGTGTTCGAAATGAACCACGTCCACCAGGCCCCGGTCAGTAAGCCGCAGCTCCGGAATTACCGGAAGGGATGTAAAGGCCAAAATCATAAAGGTGCTGTATTCTTCCGGAACCCCCAGCTCTTTCAGCCAGAAGTTCAGCTGCTTGATTTGGGAATTGACCGCCATGGCATCCCGGTCGCTCATAAGACCGGCAATAGCCAGGGGAACCGTAGCCCGGACTTCCCCATCGGAAACCACGATAAGGCCGCCCCCGATTTCCCGCAGCCGGTTCACCGCCACAGCCATATCTTCATCGTTTGTTCCTACCACCGATAAGTTGTGGGAATCGTGGCCTACTGTAGTGGCAATGGCTCCTTTTTTCAGGCCGAAACCAAAAGCAAAGCCAAGCCCAATGTTCCCCGTGTTGTGATGGCGTTCGAACACAGCCATCTTTAGAATATCGCGGCCAATATCGCTTACCGCTTCCCCGTTTTGAACCGTAGGCGTCAGATGCAGTTCGCTTGTCAGCAGCTGGGTCTGGCTGATACCGATGACCCGCAGCTTTTTATTTTTCTTGGCGGGTATCCTGAAATCTTCTACCGTGGCAGGCCGCATGTTCATGGATTGTCCCGGCGGTTCCAGCACCGGATCGCTTTTCCATAACAGCTTTCGGTTTTTCACTACCTGAACGCCGCCTTTAATTACATGTACCGGCTGGAAGGACTGCAGGTTTTCAAACACGGCGATGTCCGCTACATAGCCCGGCGCAAGAGCGCCAACATGTTTCAGGCCGTAACATTCCGCAATGTTCAGAGTAGCCATAGGGATCAGGTCTTCCGGATCGTAACCCTGGGCCACCCCAATCTCCAGCAGGTAGTTGATGCTGCCCTGCTCAATCAGATCGTCTGCATGACGGTCGTCAGTACACAGGCAAAGACGCCGGTTTCCCGGCTTTTTCAGCAGGGGCAGCAGGTCTACCAGATTGTGAGCTGCGCTGCCTTCCCGCATAAACACATACATGCCACGCCGCACTTTTTCCCAGGCTTCTGCGGGAGTCACGCATTCGTGCTCCGTAGTGATGCCCGCAGCTACGTATGCATTCAGTTCTTTTCCGGAAAGCCCCGGTGCATGGCCGTCTACTTTCTGGTTGTAGAACAGCTTCATCTTATTCATTTCATTCTGCTGTTTGCCTAAAATGCCCGGGAAATTCATCATCTCTGCCAGCCCCAAGATACGGGGACTCAGCTTGCGGATGTGTTCCATATCTTCCGGCGTAATGCGGGCCCCGGAAGTATCCATATCTGTAGCCGGCACGCAGGAAGGAATCATAAGGTAGGCGGAAAAAGGAATGTTGGCCGTTTCATCCAGCATGAACCGCAGGCCTTTTTCCCCCAGCACGTTGGTAATTTCATGAGGATCGGTAATAGCCCCGGTAACGCCGTTCAGCAACAATACCTTTACCATTTCCCGGGGAGACAGCATGGAGCTTTCAAAGTGCACATGGGCATCCATGAGCCCGGGGGTCAGGTAGAGGCCCTTCACATCGATTTCCTGCCGGCCCTTATACTGGCCGATCCCTACAATTTTGCTGCCGCTGATGGCTACATCCGCCACTTCCCATGTTTTTAAAAATACATTAAACACATTCCCGCCTTTTAACACAAGGTCGGCTTCCTGCCGCCCCATGGCGGTGTCGATTTGTTCTTCCAAAGTTGTTGCGCGCCAGAAATCCATGTTCTGTACCTGCTTTCCAATGATAATGAACTACAGCTGAAACATTTTTTCCATTATTTCTTTGCCGGTTCTTTCCCGAACCATTTTTCATAAATCTTATCGTATTCCCCGCTTTGTTTCAGTTCAGCCAGGGCTTTATTGATTTTCGGAGTCAGCTCCCCGTGGCGCCGGGTCACGATACCGTAAGATTCTTTTGCAAAGGTATCGCCAACAATAACAGCGTCCGGGTGATGTTTGTTAATGTAATACTGAGCCACCGGTTTATCAAGGATGATGGCGTCCACGGCCTTTTCCTTCAGGGCCTGAAAAACTTCTTCATTGGTCTTAAAGCTGCGGACTTTATCCCCGGCCAGCTGTTTGGCCTTTTCCTCCCCGGTGGTCCCAAGCTGTACAGCCACAGCCCGTCCTTTCAGGTCTTCCGGTTTCTGCAGGCTGGTGTTTTCTTTTCTTACTACAAGAGAAAGGCCCGATTCGTAATAGGGCTCGCTCATATCCACAATTTTCTGCCGGTCCGGCGTGATCGTCATACCGGCGATGACCAGATTCAGGTTACCCCGTTTTACCGCAGGAATCAGCGCCTCAAAATCCATATCCAGTATCTCTACCTGCATATCCAGTTTTTTCCCTACAGCACGGATCAGATCCATATCAAAACCGGAAATCTCCTTACTTCCCTTTTCCCTGAATTCAAAGGGCGGGAAGGTGACTTCAGTCCCCACCTTCAATACTTTGGGACCATCAGCTTTCTTTTCCCCACCGCAGCCGGTAACAATACAAAGTAACGTCAGCAAACTAAATAGAAACAATACGTATTTTTTCATAATCCTTATTCCTCCAAAAGGCTCAGCTATGCCAGATTGTTATCAGAGCCTTTTTGATTTTTCCTGTTTTAATAAACAAGGATGTTTAATAGACAAGGATAAATTTATCCACTTAAAATTTATCACAGTTTTTGTGGAAACACAATAATAATCAAACCGAAAGAAAACTGTTTTTACTTAAAGAAACTGCATTAAGCAAAGAACTCCCTGCATAATAAAAAATCTTTTCTTTTTTACTGATTTTTATTTCAACTTTTTTAATTTAGTGATATAGTTAATTATACGATATTTTCAAATCATTTATTTTTTATACACTGAGAAAGACTGCCAACCCAATATTCTTTTTTTAAACGAATACAGACTGTCAAATGGTCATATCATGCAAAAAGCATGCATAATAACCCAATTAACCCGGAAAACCGGGAGAGAGGAAAAGCCGTCTGCATACGCAGGCGGCCACATCACCATATTATGAAAACAAGAAACGGAAAACTCATGGCAGGGTTCCTGGTTCCTTCCCTGTTAGGCATAGTTTTATTCATGGTTCCCATCAAATACAACGATAACTGGACCATTGTGGTGAAGATACTGGCGGATATGATCGGCGCTGCCCTGGGGGACTACCTGCCCCTGCTGTGCGTAGCCATCGTAACCCTGTCGGCGATTCTCGGGGTACTGTCTTTAAAGCGTCCCAGCTTTATCACCACCTACCCCATCGTAGACAAAACCTTTTCCGCTACTCCCGTCTGGGCCCTGATCCGGGTCATCGGCGCCGTCTTTATCTGGCTCACCTACCTGAAGATTGATGCCGGCGAAGAGGCTACGGGCGTCATCCACATGATCACCATGGCGGACGCGGGAGGTTTCGTCCTTACAGAACTGCTGTCAGTACTGGTTATTATCTTCCTGCTGGCAGGGTTGCTATTGCCTTTCCTGTTAGACTTCGGACTACTGGAATTTATCGGTGCCTTACTGACCAAGGTCATGCGTCCTCTGTTCACCATCCCGGGCCGGGCTGCGGTAGACTGCATCACCTCATGGATCGGCGACGGCACTTTGGGAGTCATGCTCACTGCCAACCAGTATGAAGATGGTTACTATTCCGAACGTGAAGCGGCCATTGTGGCCACCACCTTCTCCGCCGTTTCCATCACTTTCAGCATCGTAGTACTGGCACAGGTAAAGCTGATGGATTACTTTGGCATTTACTACCTGGTGGTCTGCGTCATCGGCATCGTCTGCGCTTTAATACTGCCCCGAATCCCGCCTCTGTCACTGAAAAAAGATACCTTCCTGGTTCCCGGGAAAGCCATGGGGGAAGAGCTGCCGGAAGGTTATACTTCTTCCTGGGATTACGGTCTGGACCTGGCCTGCAAGCGGGTTGCCGAATATAAAGGAGCAGAACAGTTCCTGGAAAGCAGCCTGAAGAACGCTGCGGGCATGTGGTTCGGGGTACTGCCGGTGGTCATGTGCATCGGCACCCTGGCTCTGGTACTGGCATTGAACATTACGGTGTTTGAAACATTAGGCCTACCCTTCATGCCCCTGCTGAACCTGTTGGATATCCCGGAAGCCGCAGCTGCCTCCAAGACCATGGTGGTAGGGTTCACAGATATGTTCACCCCCTCCATACTGGCTGCAAGCACCATTACCAGCAACATGACCCGGTTCATCGTGGCAGTGGTCTCGGTGACCCAGCTTATTTACCTGTCGGAAGTAGGCGGCCTGATCTTAGGTTCCAAGATTCCGGTGAACCTGGTAGAACTGTTCATCCTGTTCCTGGAACGCACTGTAATCAGCCTGGTAATCGCTTCCGCTTTCGCCCATATGATTTTTTAGTCAACAACAATAAACTTGCGGCTCTCTGCTTATGCCGCTTCTTTCCAGCCAGTTCTCATATCGCCGTTGCTGATTCAGCACGGCGATTTTTTTCATTTCTTACGGCGAAAGTTCAATACACTCGTAACCTCTGTCAGCTTATCTTCAACCTGTCCGCATCGAATTTTTTTATCCGAAACAATGAGCGCTTTGGGAAACTTCTTCCAGTCTATGGCATCGACGCCTCTGATCTCGTTATTGAAAATCTGCATCCCTTCTCCGCACACAAATTTTTTCAAAAAGTTCCGAAGTATTTCAGATATATCCGCGTCCACCGCATTACCATACGCGCGTGCGGTTTCTTTGTTCCCAAACAATGCCGTCGCCACTTCCACCGTACCTGATCCAAGGTTCTCGATCAGCGGTTTCTCATCCCAGTAAAAAAGATGTACTTTACTACCGCTTTCGGCCAGCCTTTTTCCGCAGAGATACATGCTCAACACATACCCCATTTCATACAGCTTCATTTTTAATTCCAGCTCAGACTCCGTCGCTGACAGTTCTTTAACATAGTCATTCAGCGTTTGCATATCAGGAGCATAAGAATCATCAAAATCATGCAACAGGTCGGTAATCACTTTGGCTGTGAAATCCCAGTAAGTTACCAGTATCTCTTCAACTTTTTCCCTGCCGATAAACGACTGGAAAACCTGTCTTTCATTATTGGGAATCCCGATGATAAATTCGATACCGGAAGCAGCTCCCTTTTGAAAAGCCGTAAACACATCGGCCGGAATCAGTTTTCCATCGCAGGTGGGTACAGACAAATCCTTCCAGAGCTTCTGGGAAACTTTTTTCAATTGTTCTGTGGAAAGCTGCTGCAGCTCCTCCATGTTCTTCGCCGACGTTTCCTGTAAAAGCTTCGCTGCCAAGAAGCGGGACGCATCCGGCGTATCATACGCACCTTTGGGACTGCCAAAAAACACAAATGCTTTCCGGAACAGGCCTTTTGCCTGCTCACAGGCGGCAAGAAGGCTGATGGACGTGGCCCCGGATTCAAACCCCATCACGGTAATCCTGTCAGGATCACCTCCAAAGGCAGCTATGTTTTCTTTGATCCAGTGCAAAGCCGCAATCTGGTCAAGGAGGCCAAGATTTAAGGCGTCCGGATAGGCCTCCCCGCCGGGGACTTTCGAAAAATCGATAAAGCCAAAGAGGCCCAGCCGGTAATTAAAGCTGACACCCACAACGTCCGGGAAGGCGTGGATAAAATCACTGGCATCCATTAAAGGATCGGCAGCCCCGCCGTATGTAAAATCACCGTGGTGGAACAGCACCAGGACGGGCTTTTTCCGATCCGTTTTTTTCCTGCCAGTACAAATATTCAGCGTCAGGCAATCTTCGCTTTGCCTGTGATGTTTTAAAATCGAGCCTTCGAGCTCTACCTGTATGGCAGAAGCGCCCAGGTATTTTGCCTCGAATACGGCATCCGATTCAGGCAGCGGCTCAGGCGCTTTCCATCTGTGCTCGCCCACAGGAGGCTTTGCATAGGGAATTCCCAAATAATAAATGACGTTTTTTTCTTCGACGCCAACATAGATGCCTGTTTTTGTCCTTACGGCACAATCAGTGTCATATGCGCCGCGGATTGGCCGGTTCTGCCGGTTCACTTCGTCCAGATCGGCGTCTTTCAGCACGTGGTCAAACACAAATCCGTTGCTTCCATCTCCGTAGCTTTCGCGGATTTTCCGGATGCGGTACCAGCGTACAGCCATACTGAATGCAAACCCTAATATGGGAGCAAGAATTACATAAGCATACTGTCCGACTAACGCCTCCAGCATGGATATTTCCATCCATGACATGGCCACATACTGAGCCGCAAGAAAGCTGAAGATAAGCGCGGCAAAAACCAGATACCGGTACGCCGGGTTTTTCTGTATGGCCTTGCTGAAGACGATCTTGTTTCCTATCTCCTGCAATACATATCCGGCAGCAGAGCAGATCAACATGCACTGCCAGAGCGGCCAGCCAAGCATCTTTGGAACCTCAAAACCTAATCCGTACCCGACCGCCGAAATGCAGGCAACCATTAAGTCATCAATCGTAAATAATTTTTTCATTATTAGCCTTTTTTTCTTTCCAGAGAATTTACAGCCTTACGCTTTGAACACTTCTTCACCGTCTACGATGGTAGCAATGATATTTGCCTGGGCGACCTTCTCCAGATCGTCGTGCAGGAAATCGCAGTCAAACACCGTCATATTGGCAATCTTGCCGAATTCGATGGATCCCATGCGATGCTCCTGGTGCCACTGACGGGCTACGTTAATGGTCATGGCGCGCAGGGACTGTTCCCGGGTGATGGCTTCCTTGAGATTGTGCGGTTTATCAATTCCCCCGAGGACTTCTTCCGGATACGAGCGTTTTTCCGCTGTATAAAAGCTGTATTTGACATTCATCAGCGGAGAAACCGGATAGTCGGAATGGAACACCACGTTTGCGCCTGCATCATAGAACGATTTGATGGGATACGAATTCTCTGCCAGCTCCTTACCGACATATGAAACCTCGATTTCATAATTTCCCGGAATTTCGGCGGTCCACAACGGCGGAACAGCCGGAATGGATCCTGTTGCTCCCATGCGCCGGATATCCTCTTCGGTCACAAAGTGCAGATGCGCCAGCACGTTGCGCTGATCCAGGTTGCCGGTAATCTTTTCCGCATCCTCGATGCAGTCCAGCATGAAATGCACCGCGCCGCCGCCTTCGGAATGGACATGGACTGCCATACCTTCCTTGTCTGCCTCTGTAATCAGCTCCACCATCTTGTCATGGTCGTTGAATCGTTCCACACCGTGATAGCCCGGCTGATCCAGGTAATCCTGATTCTGCCAGCCTGTATGGGCCTCGGTCACACCATCCAGGAAGGCCTTGGCGCCGATAATATGGAAATATTCGCCGCTTAACTGGGCACGTTCTGCGGCAATTCGGGCAATTTCTGCCTTCGGGCTTTCAATATTGTCAAGAACATACATATAGGCGTAAGTCCGCAGTTTCAGCCGGCCTTCCTCTTCCAGCTCATGGTAGGCTTGGGGAGCATCCCGGTGGACAACTTCCACACCGGCATCTCCGACAGCGGTAAAGCCGCTGCTGAGAGCGTAATCCTGCCACGCCAGCAGATACTCTTTTATATCTTCTACTGTCGTGGGAAGTTTGGGTACGATCTCGAACACGGGATTTTCACAGATGTAACCGTCCGGTTCCCCATTGGCATCCACATGTACCATGTCATAGCCGATCTTCTTCGCATATGCCGCATCTATGCCGGCCCATTCCAGTGCCTTGGTATTAAGCAACATGGAATGTCCGCCGCCTGTATGCAGGAGCAGCGGCTTATCGGCGCAGATTTCGTCCAGATACGCCTTGCTGACGTATTCCTCATTCTCCACCCACCCGGAGGCTACATAGAAGTTGCGCTGAGGATTCTTCGCGATAAATTCCCGGATAATTTCACGGTATTTGGCATAGTCTGTCAGCCCCGCCTCCATCAGGTTTGCCTGCCCGATAAGGCGCAAGCCGGCCAAATGACCATGGCAGTGAGACTCAAGGAAACCGGGATAGATGTAGTTGTCGCCGTAGTCCAGTACCTGCGCGCCGGGTCCGGCAAGACGTTTCGCTTCCTCCGCTTCGCCGATATAGGCAAACACACCGTTCTTGACCAATGCCGCCCTGGCAAAAGGTCTCTTTTCATCCATAGTAATAATATTGCCGAAAATAATCGTTTGTTTCATAACATCGATAGCGTTATCTGCAACGTTTTCCATCATTATCCCCTCCTTTGGTCTCAAAATACTTTTATAATTATAGCAGACGGTCCGTCACTGCCTTCATCGGCCATAAAATACTGTCCGTCATCTTCAATTAATGAAGCAATTAGTATAACAGGGCCTCCTTAACATTGATTTACTCAATTATAGCAAAATGGATAATGAAATTCCATCGCCCATAAGCAACACCTTTTTCTGAAATAAACAGGAGTTTAAGCGGCTGGTTTATACTATAGCTTAATTTGCTGATGACATCGGTGAACCCCGCCAATTTGTTTTCAGACGGACCAGCAGTAATCAGATTATTAGTGAAAGTCCGACCCCTTCTGTCTTAAAAATAACATTTTGCCAGGAAATAGGACCTGTCCCAATCCACGATCTTTCTTTCGGATTCCTTTTCCGGATGGATATCAAACTCGTCAAAGATCATTACCTTCCGGTCCGCTGTGTCGTAGATCGGCCACTCCTTCGCCTTCCCGTCCGGAGAAATGTCTGCGCTGAGCGAGGGATTGCCGGTCTTTGCGAACTGGACCCACATTTTACGCATAGTTTTTGCAAAGGTTTCATCAAATACTTTTTCCGTAGCGTCGGTCATCTCCGGATGATTGAATACAAGTGTAAGCTCTACCCCATGTTCAGGTGCAGCCGTGAAAAAATAGGTGTACGATCTGCCTCCGGCTTTAGTCTGGCTCTCCGACAATCGCATGAGCGGCGCATTAAACCAGATCTGATTGAACAACTGTCTGTTACGTTCATCGTTTCCGCCCTTCACATCCTTGCAGAAGCTTTCTGCCAACGCTTTTTCTTCCTCCGTCAGCCGGGCAAACTTCTTTGTCTTGCGGTCAGCGGCCCACAGTTCGAAGCCATCTTCTCCCATGACCGATGCGAAATAATCAAATTCACCTTTGTTGCAGCCAAGAAGAAACTCAATGTCCTTCGCTGCGCCGTTTGCATAGGCCTCCCACGGATCCGGCGGCAGATAGTTTCCGTCTCTTTCCGGCGCGGTGCGCATTGAAAGCACAGTGGATGCGTCCACGAACTTTCGGGCATCTATCTGCTGCAGATCAGCAACGGTTTTGCAGCCGAACAGATCCATCATTTCATTGGTGCACCCGATGGCTTCTTCCGCAGATCTCGTAAGAGCGGGCGAACCGCTTTGGGCAATGACCCGCTTAAAATAAGCATGGGAGCCTTTCACCAGCGGAAGCAGCGACACGCTTCCGGCACCGGCAGATTCGCCCCAGATCGTCACGTTATCGGGATCGCCGCCGAAGCCGGCAATATTCTCATGGACCCACTTCAAAGCCATTATCTGGTCCATGAGCCCCAGATTCTGGGCATCCGGATACTCCTTGCCATCCGCCAGATGGGACAGATGGAAAAACCCGAATACGCCGAGCCTGTATGCCACGGTAACGACAATAACATCCGGATTCTCTTTTATAAAATTGCAGCAATCAAACACCGGATAGGCCGTCCCTCCTGCTTCATAAGCGCCGCCGTGGATCCATACTATGACCGGCTTTTTTTCCGCAGGTGCTTCATCCGCCTTCCAGATGTCCAGATACAGACAGTCTTCTCCCTGACAGTAAAGGAGATCCAATCCGTCCAAGTCCTTAGTCTGAAAGGGGCTTTTCCCATTGTAGTACGCCTCGTACACGCCGTCATCAGCAGCAAAATTCACTGGCGCTTTCCAGCGAAGATCCCCCACAGGCTGCCTGCCCACAAAGGGAATGCCCTTGTACGCAATAATATTCTCCGTCTTTTTGCCGACAAAGATGCCGTTGATGCACCTGACCGCCAGCTCCTTGTCATAATGACCGTCTGTAATCCGTTTGTTCTCGCCGTACTGTATCATCGCTTTCAGCTGCTCTAACATGATATTCCCAGCGTTCTGTTCCCTACTTATTTCGCTCATTGGTTTTTTCTCCTTTTAAAGCGCAAGTCAAATTCTCTGCCTGATTTCCTTTGGCATAACCTACCGGCTTAAAGATTGTTTTGAGATAAATATTGCTTTACTTCTTCTATCAGTTTGTCGCCGTCATAATTTTTGAAAATTTTAATCATGCAACCGCTTATCATCGGATTCAGTTCAAGACCTAACTCTATAGCACGGGTATCGGTTTTGAATCCATAGCACCGTTTACCGAAGCCGTATGCGATACCGAGCTCAACGCAAGCCCCTTCATCCGGCACCCGGCCATCTAAATTCATAAAAACAACATCTGCCTTTTTTACTTCACCGGCATCCAATGCAAAAATCATCTTAATGAGTTCTTCTTCCGACTTTCCCTGTAACTGGGCGGCTTCAATACCATCTCGTTGTGGTAAAAAGACCTGATAGCCACAATCTTCAAGCAGTTTCGTAAATTTCAGATTGAAATCCTTTTCGCCCTGATTAAACATCGGACCAGCAAGATAAACTTTCTTTCCGGTACCGGTGCTTTTGTTTATCTTTGTTTCAGCAGCATTTTTGACGGTAGTATTGCTTACATCACCATTGCTGTTTGCGCACGCAGCAAAGGAAAACATTACCCCGGCACACAGTATTATAGTTCCTGCCAGCTTTGAAATTTTTTTCATAATATTGAAATCTCCTTGTCTACATCTTTTGTATTTGAATTATCAGCGTCACGTCAGTACATATTGTATTAATCCTGAAAATTTATTTTTTCAAACCTCCATTTTTGCTGCACATCCGGATATTTTTCATGATCCACTTCGCTCATAAACATATCCAACGGACGCACACAATCGGAATAATCGCCATAAAGGTGCTTATAAACCACATGGGGTTCGCCAGTTTCCGAATGTGAGGCTATGGTAATAATCAAATAAAGTTTTCCCTTAAAATGACGGTATACTTCATTTGGTTTTGGCAATGGTCTTGTCATTACATCCAATTTTTTAAACACGTCTGTACCTCATTCCCATTCTGCCGGTATATCTTTTTTATACATTTAAGGACTTCATCACACTGTATCTTACGGCTTCCAGACATACAACCCTTCCCCCCGGGAAATGATTTTTATCAAATCCAGCAGTTTTTCATCCGGGTTAAACACTGTCATATGCGTATCATCCGGCTCAGAAAGTATCATGGAATCTCCCATCATTATAAAGATATACCGCTGGTTGATTATGTTTCTGATTTGCTCAGGCGATGGATTGACCTCTTCATCAATCGAGATATCCATATAGCAATTCAGCTTCAGGATTACATTGACATGTTTCTGCTTAATATCCGCAAGCTGTTCTGTCAGGAAAAGTTTTTCAATTTTAAAATACTGCCCTGGACAGTCTTTGGGAACCTGCATCGGCAGAATATCTATAATCCAATACGGTGTGTTCAAAAGATCATCTATCCGGCTCATCTGACTTACCGCCCCATACAATACTTATATCAATTATTCTGCTTTTTCCCGGAGTTGGTTTCCGCACCAGAATCAACATGACTACCCTGGCTGTACCATAAAGAGGCGGCTGCAATCCATAACATTGTCGCTGCCTCTATATATCCTCTGCTGGCTGCATCTTCCCCGGCGAATTCCTTGTAAAAGAACCAACCGCCACCCACTATCATGAATACAATAATCATCCGACAAAACTTGCGCAGGAGATTATTCTGCGACGGATCACTACTGTCTTCTGTGCCGCTTAGTCCACATATAACCATGCTCTCTATCAGGCATAACGTAGCTATGGCAATGCTCTTTTCACTGCCGTCATTACTGTAAACATAATAAATCCCGCCAATAAAAAGACTGAGGCCTGTCGTTATAAGAACCAGCTGCCGGGCAATCGCTCCTGCGGATGACTTTGGTTCCGGCAATGCCATCAGCAATTTAAAATATCCTATACAAAACATAAAAACGGATGTACCAAATATAATCCAGGTTTTCCAGGAAAATTCTTCCGGCAAATAAAAGAGAAGCATATAAGATAAAATCAAAGCCCCGCATGGCATCAGATAATTCCAAAAGCCGGACGTCTCTGCAGTATTTTGTTTCTCCATATTACCTCCGCTAATCCGATATAGCCGGTTTTGCTATTAAAATCCAGAAAGAAACTATCATTTTAAAGATTAAACACCATTTATTAAATTATAACATGGTTGCCACAGAAAAAATCTTCGGCTGTTGAAGTAAATGTGAATTTATTCTCTTACCTCTGTCTTCACAATTTCTGCTTTACACGCAGCAGCCCCCTCCTGATATTTGCCTGTTGGCAAAAAATCATGTACGTAAGCTTCCGCTCCCTGCCTGGTAGCAAATGCGGTCACAACAGGCAACAACCTACCTGTTGAATCATATATTTTCACCAAATAAACAAATTCCATTTTTCCGTCCCTTCTCCTACCGCACATGCTGGCTCGCCAGCATCAACGTTTCCACTTTCAGCGTTTCCTTAATTTTACGGCAGGCTACCTCCATAAATATTACTTATATTCATCAGCAGAACAACGTTTTCCTTGATTATTACTTTTTTCTGTTTTCAATCATTCCTTCTTGGATCAAAACGTCTATCACTTCCTTCAGCGCCTTACGTTGCAAAAAGTGACCATATTTTAATTTTGCATCATAAAAAGCGCTCTCTAATCTCATTTCTTCTTCGGATTCCTCTTCCTCTTCAATCCCAAGCCCTTTCCAAACTTCTTTTGCCGGTATTCCAACAAAATTGCCTGACTCGATTTCCTCATTCCGTCGATCCAGTTCTTCTTTTTCCGCCGCAAGGCCTCACCTGCAGAACAGGCCAGGTTGATGATGAGCGACACCTATAACGACCTACATTTTACAGACGGCGCACTTCGGGCAATCGCTGCAAAAGCTGCAAGAGAAAACACTGGTGTCAGAGGTCTTAAGACCATCGTCGAAAAAATTACCGGTAATATATATTACGAATTCGCTGGCAATCCAAACCACACGATCACTATAACCATAGACACCGTACTCAAAAAAGCACCCCCGGAAGTGACCGATTTTCCTGACGTACCTAAAATCCCAAACAGCGAGGCAAAATGGCCAAAGTGGATCGACAATTGGGAAGAAGATTTGCTAAACCTCCCCACCATAAAATTCAAGCCGGAATGAACACATTAAAAAGAGAACAGTATACCACTAAACGCAGCAAAAGAATTACCTGGTCAGCGAAAGAGAATACCAGCAGATCTGGGAGTATCCTGATACAGGTTTTTTTATCCGCCGCGCCCTTTCAGAATCAAAAATCCATCGTTTCCATTAAGCCAATTGCGCTGTACTCCTGCCTACATAAAACTCTTCGTCCGGCCCAAGACCTGTTTATACTTCGGTATCATTGCCTTACTTTGGCGCAGTTCCCATAGAAGACTCCCAGGCCATGAATTCATTTTTGTTCAGCTCCAGGGCAAAGTTCCAACCGTTATTTAGCTCGCACAGGAGAACATGCTTTTCCTCTCCGGATGTACTTCCGGCTAAAACAGCTCCCAGCACGCCGCCTAAAAGCCCACCTGCGTTAAATCCCGCCAGAGCGCCGGTCATGCGATGGTCAGAAGCAGCCAGTTTTTCCACCGTTACTTCTTCGTATTGCACAATGTGTTTTTTAATATCAAGCTTACGCACTGCAATCGTATCCCGATTATAATCGTAATACTCCACATCAAAACCGTTGTCGAAAAAATGCTGGGAAATTCCTGTTACTTCAATATTCTGATCCTTTATACCGCCTAAATATTTCGCCATGATACATCCTTTCATTATCTATGACTAAATCCGGCCTTTCCTTCTCAGTACAACGGCGGCGAAATTTTCTCCGGCCGCAGTCCGGTATGCGGGCTTAGATAATATTCTATTGCAATATTCGGATTTGATTTACAAACCAGTTCAAGCAGTTCTTCCACTTTTTCTTCCTGCTCAATCACCAGGACCACCGGTTTCTCCGCTCCGTATTCCACTCTGATTTTAAAAACAGGAATACCAATGCCGCAACAACCGTGGGGGCGATAGGCCGACGGCTGGCTCCGCATACTTCTTATCTGCGAAACCGGAAGATACTTGCCCTCAAAGTAAATCGCCTTTTCTGATACTTCATAACGCTCAATCCGCTTACTGTGTTTACGGTCTTGTTTCACGTTTTCAATCTCGCTTCCAGGGACAATGCATTTCCATTCCAAAATACCAAACATGGTTTTTCCCTTCCTATTCTGTCAGACCCGTATCATCGAAAACCAAAACCTCAATTCACTTTATGGTCACCCCGTATAGGCTTCATCAGCCGTATTAGTAAATTTCTTATCGTTAACGTAATATTCATTCTTCTATTTGTTTGTTCGGTATCGCTTCCAGTAATATAATGCTCATTCCTATTCTGCCGGTATATCCGCCAACACCTTTGTCATATGCAGATTTCCGATTCCCTGACGTAGCAACCTTCCCTTTTCATCAAGTATATCTACCGTCGCGGATCCCACAGTACGGCCCAGATGGCCTGCCTTGACAACCGCTGTCGCCGTTTCTCCCGGCTTGATATTTCCAACCACATTTCCTTGATGTCGCTCTCCCGATATTCTCTCACTTGAATATCCATACCCTTGATTTCCTCTCAATCCTAGCTCGAATACGCCTTACATCTGTCGCTCCCAAAACGCCACGGCATGGTCGATCCATCCTTCTGCGACCGTTCCCTCCCCCAAGCCAAAGCCATGGGGCAATCCGGGGAACACGTCTATCTCGGCATCCGTGCCGTTCTCTCTGATGCGCTGGATACGCCGCTCCATGGTGCGCCAAGAAGCAATGCTGTCACTCGTTCCCACGCAGTTATAGGTTGGAGGCTCGTTTCCGTAGACTTCGGAAAGCCCCGTGTACTCCATGATGACCGCCGCTCCCCGGGGATAGTCTTTCTCCCCGAAACGTTCCGTCCCGAAGGAGCCAAGCCATGCCGCCATGCGCGCCCCTGCTGATCCGCCCCAGAGGGAATAGCCTCTCACGTCCACCTCCAACTCCCGGCTATGCTCATGGATAAAAGCAATCGCCCGCGCCAAGTCCTCGCAGGCTTTTTCGGCATCAGGACGGTAGATCAGCGCAAAGGCATGATAGCCTCGTTTGGAAAGCTCTAAAGCATGGGGAAAACTGTCGTGCATGGCTCCCACATAGGAAAAGCCGCCACCTGCGGAAAGAACAGCAAATTTTGCTCCTGACTGACCACGAAAGAAGAACAGTCCCGTATTTCTTTTCCACGGGTCAGCCTTCTTTTCCTCCTCGGTATAGATGTCAAAGAAAATCTTCCGTCCCGTTTCAGCCTCGGCTTTCAGGTAGTTGACGATCTCCACGGTTCGCATGGGGTTCACATAGCTGTACCAAACAAGAATGTCGCCCATGTCAGCCAAAGTCAGGTCACCGCTGATGTGCCGATCCACGGGAAAAATCAGATGTCCAAAACCTTGAAAGTCGCTGTCCTTTATGACATCCACCACTTTGGTGTTCTTGTTGAACGATTGTTCCTTTTCCATTTCCCCATCATCTCCTGCCTTCGCCTTCACGGTGAATGTATTTTCCTGCGACACCCACGGACGAGCTAGCGCGGGGGAAGGAGCATGATGCGACTGCTTTGCCCCCGTTGGATGCCAGACGCAAGAAGATGGAAAATGCTCTCTCGCTCCGGCTGCAATCCCACAGGCAAAAAGCAGCGTGAGCAGAACGATGGACGTTTTCTGCACCAAATCCCTCCTAGGCATCCGATAACACCTCCTTGAGTTTTTCCCAATTCAGCACACCGATGGCCTGTCGGAGCTTGTCCTTTGCTTCGCAAACATTTGTCGCACCCTCCTTGATGTTTCCTCGCCTTACCGCGACTTGACCAAAGAACCGCCAAAGACCTCAGACATCTCCATGCTAAGCGCCTTGTCGATGGCATCATATCGTCCTTCTGAAAGCATTTGTGGGTATTGCGATAAGCATAGCAAAGCCCATGCATGCCTGTCACTCGCTTTTACTATTAATACTGATAACATTATACCATAAAAACAATTCTCACCTTAATACCGATTGTGTTATCCCAACGCTACGTCCAACGCCATCATCAATGAAAAACCTACTGCAAACATGATCGTCCCGATATTCGAATGTTTCCCCTGGCTCATTTCCGGAATGAGCTCTTCCACTACCACATACAGCATGGCACCCGCCGCAAAGCTCAGAAAATACGGAAGGAAGGGAATTACATAGCTGACCGCAAGAATAGTCATATACCCGCCAACCGGTTCTACAATGCCAGAGAGGACGCCATATAAAAATGCATTCCTTCCACTTACTCCTTCTGCCCTTAAAGGCAAGGAAATAATAGCGCCTTCCGGAAAATTCTGGATGGCAATACCCAAAGACAATGCCAATGCCGCCGCACCTGTAATACCTCCACATCCTTGCAATGAATCCGGGGAAAGAAGGCCGGCGTAAACTACCCCGACCGCCATCCCTTCCGGAATATTATGAAGCGTAACAGCCAGAACAAGCTTCGCAGTGCGGGATAACGAACTGTCAGGCCCTTCCGACTGGTTACTTTCCCTGTGGATGTGAGGGATGATGTGATCTAAGAACAGCAGAAACAACACGCCTATCCAAAACCCTACAACCGCCGGTAGAAAGGAAAACTTGTCCAAATGGCCAGACTGTTCCATAGCCGGGATCAAGAGGCTCCAAACCGAGGCGGCCACCATTACACCCGCTGCAAATCCTGTAAAAGCCCGTTCAACTTTCCAATGCAGATTTCCGCGGACAAAAAACACGCATGCCGAACCCAGAGCCGTTCCAACAAACGGAAGCATAAGCCCCTGAAGTATTTCCGTTTCCATAGTTTATTCCCTAAACAACCCCATAATGCCAAAGTCATCCGCTCGAAAGCCTTTAGTTAGCATTCGCTAACCAAAGGCTTTAAAAAAAGAGATTATCTCAAATCTCTTGGACAATAATACCATGCGATGTACCGCAAGTCAATAAATTACACCTGCCCCATACAATCCATTGCGCTGACCATAGTACGGCTTCTAAAAAGAATGCGCCCACCTTGTTGACAAGGCGGGCGTGTCATTAACTATTATTTTTTCGCTTTTTTAGCGGCTTTCTTTTTGGGTTTTACATTGACTGCTTCTTTGAAAGCTTTGCCGGGTTTAAAAGCAGGAACGGTAGCAGCGGCAATTTTGATAGGCTTGCCGGTCTGCGGGTTCTTTCCGGTACGGGCTGCGCGTTCACGGGCTTCAAAGGTGCCAAAGCCGATCAGCTGTACCTTGCCTTTTGCGGCAACTGTAGCGATTGTAGCCCCGATCAGGCCTTTCAATACGGCTTCAACGTCTTTCTGGGACATTTCGGCAGCGGCAGCTGCTGCAGCAACGAGTTCTTTCTTGTTCATAATCATTACTCCTTTTCATAAAATTTTGTGAGAGTGCATGACTACTGGGTTCATGAATATCATATCAATGTTTATCGGCATTTGCAAGGATAAAGTTTCATGTTTGGCGAGAAAAACAGGAATTGTCAATTTCTTTTCATAGATACAATTTCAATTTTACTCAACGTCGATTCTTTCAATCTTAAAAATGACTGGTCTTGTACCATCATTACAGCATGCAATCATAACACGATCATCATTTGTCCATCCATGCATTATTGCGCCACCCTGAAGTGCTGTGTAGATATATCTGCTAATTGCATCCCAAGCTTCTGAACAAAACGGAACTCCCTCTACACCGCAATGCATTGTACCGGGCGACTGCAAACAACCTTCATCAGGTTCTCCTGATTTAATTAAAGTACCTGTGCCCATATGCCAGTAGTCATCCCGTTCATTATTTCGATAGAAGATAAATTCATCTCCTACATTAAAACATGGACATTTACCACTATCTGGCACTGCACAATACTGCGCCTGCAATTCAGGAAATAATTTTTTATCAATAACTGTTACCTTGCATCTGTATTCCATTCTTATATCCTCCAATCATAAAATAAGAATTTACTATTTCGATAAATCCCGAGTTAGTGTCTTCCAAAAATACTGTTTCTCCATTCTTTATCCGTATCTATCCAATGTTGCGTGATACTTACCAAAAGATGTTTTAACTTTATGACAGCCACTTCAGTGCCCTACATGTCTCCATGATATTTTCATTATGCACCCGTGTAACATCAAATTTAGCCATACTGAACACGAACTGGATCGAAATCCCAATTCCCACCGTGGCAATGACCGTGCCGATCCCGATTTTTGCGCCTAATGCCCAGCCGGTCAGTAAAGCAGCGCCTTCCAGAAATACACGGATAACGCCTACCGGTACCTGCGGGAAGCGTCGGCAGAGCGCCACCATCAAGGCGTCCCTGGGGCCGCAGCCAAATCCGGCATCCATGTAGTAATACAATCCGACGCCGCACAAGAGCAGCCCCGCTATGATACAGGCCACACCTTCGGGCAGGGTTTGGAATAACGGCACCGCCTGGAATTGGTTGAAGATCACTACAAAAGTGCCTATCAGGAGGGCATCCGCAACCATACCCCAGCCGATTTTTTCTTTCAACAGGATATCCAGCAAAAGGACTGCCAGCGCCACCACGTTATGCACCGTTCCGTAATCAATGCCGGTAAGATTGGCAAGCCCTATATCCAGCGCCCACCAGGAAGAAAGCCCTATGTTTGCCTGCACCATCAGGTATGCGCCTGCCGCGAAGAGAAACAGCCCGAAGACCAGTTCCATCGCCTTGACCGCGTATTCAGTTAATCGTGTTTTGGGGTAATAACTCTTATGTTCCATCCGTTTCCAGAAGCCCCGGCTTATTCCCTTCTGCCCTCATGTCACTTATCTATCCGGCATTTTCGCAAAATCTCGGTTCAGTCAGATTCGAGTATATTTTATTAATCCTGCAAATCCAGTTTTTCAAACCGCCATTTCTGCTGTACATCCGGATATTTTTCATGATCCACTTCGCTCATGAACATATCCAGCGGACGCACACAATCTGAATAATCACCGTAAAGATGTTTATAAACCACATGGGGTTCACCAGTTTCCGAATGTGCAGCTATGGTAATAATCAGATAAAGCTTTCCCTTAAAATGACGGTATACCTCATTTGGTTTTGGCAACGGTCTTTCCATTTATCTTCCCCGCTTTACATAAAACTTACAGTCTGTTCTATCGCTTTCCGATTTATATGGTTGGGAAGAGGTCCGGTGCCTTCCGCAGCATACCCGAGGTCCATTACCATCAGGACTTCTTCGTTCTCCGGAAGCTCAAGGACTGCAGCCATCTTCTCCGGGTCAAAAAAGTTGATCCAGCAGCTGTCCACCCCTTCGTCTGCCGCCGCAAGGATCATATGAGTTGCCACTATGGTCGCGTCCTCCACGCCGGAATCCCTTTTCCCGCCCGGATACGTGAACACGTTGTTCTTGTCATAGGCAACGACAAGGACGGTGGGTGCGCCGTACCGACACGGGGTAACTGCATCGACCTTGGCAAGCATCTCGTTGGCCTGCACCACATATATATGCTGTTCCTGCAGGTTTTTGGCGGTCGGGGCCAGTCTCCCCGCTTCCAGTATGGCTTTCAGCTTTTCCCCTTCCACCTGCCTGCCGCTGAATTTTTTGCAGGAATAGCGGTTCTTTACCACTTCTTTGAATTCCATTATTTTTACCTCCCACAGCTACAATATTTTATTTATATCACTATCATCAATGCTGTTTTTCCCCGGGCTCCTTCCGTTTCCCGGTTCAACTGATTTCTCCCTACATCCGGAAATAGCAACGCTATTTCTTTTAGTCCAATATTCTTCCATCTATGGATATCGTTACCACCTGCCATGGGATAAACTTTCCACTGGCACGGAGCGCATTTTCCGCAGCATACTGAAGCCCTCCGCAACACGGAACTTCCATACGGACGATTGTTACGCTTTTGATGTCGTTGTCACGGATAATCCCGGTCAGTTTTTCGGAATAATCTACGACGTCCAGTTTGGGACAGCCGATGATTGTAACTTTTCCCCGCATGAATTCCCTATGCATATTGGCATAGGCATATGCGGTACAGTCTGCCGCAACCAACAGTTTAGCCCCTTCAAAAAACGGTGCTTTAACAGGCACAAGTTTTATCTGGCACGGCCATTGATTCAATTGAGAAACCAAGCTGACATCTGCTTCAAGCCCTGTCTCCAACTTTTTTTGTCCAAGCCGGATCACGTTAGAACCAGGACATCCGCCAACGGGTTTCTTGCCAATGCCCTCTGCTTTCTCCCGCATTCTTTTGCTTTTTTCCACAGCGGCCTCATCATAGGCTGGTGCTTCCCGTTCCTCAAAAGATATAGCACCTGCAGGGCAATTTGGCAAGCAATCGCCCAACCCGTCACAGAAATGCTCACGCACAAGTTTTGCCTTTCCGCCAAGAATATCTATCGCCCCTTCATGACAGGCTTTTGCGCAGAGGCCACAGCCATTGCATTTTTCTTCATCTATGCGGATAATTTTTCGAATCATGTCATCTGCTCCTTATGCCGGTTTCACTACCCTGAGTTTTTTGTAACAACATCCCTTACCATTAAAAGTTCGGGCATCTCTATACAATGGGGAAACGAATTTTCTTTCACATTAAGAATACACTGATCCAAATCTATCCAGCGTACACTGTCAACTTCTTCCGGTTGCAGGCAGAAGTCTTTTTCTTCTATGTCCTTCCACAACACAAAGACCCGTGTGTATTGTCGGTCATGGTATTCTTTCCCGAAGAACACGTCATCCCAGATAATCGTCCGGTCACCGCAGCAGATCAGTTCTTCAGGCTTTGCGCTGACCCCCAGTTCTTCTTTTAGTTCCCGCAAAGCTGAGGGAAGGAAATCCTCCCCTGCCGGGATGTGTCCCGCGCTTGATATATCATAGCAGCCGGGAAAAGACTTGACCGCAGTCCGTTTCTGCAATAACACCTGCACAGCCTCTTCCTTCCTGCGTACCAGCCAGACATGGGATGTCCTGTGCCAAATCCCCTCCATATGGGCGACAGACCGTTCAACAATACGCCCGGTGGGCAGTCCGTTTTCATTTACAATATCCAAAAATTCTGACATAACTATCTATATTCCCATCACAAACATACTCTCTATTGATGAAACAGCTATTAATCAGCCGGGCTGCTTTCATCCGTATCTACCCATCACAATGATTCCTATTGTTTCAGCGATTCGCTCAAGCTGTGCGGCACACTTCTCGGCCCCCGGATAGCAAAAATACCATATTTTTCCTTCAGTACATCAAATGTAAAATCTCCGGGATCGTACCGCTTTACCAGCTTTATCTTCATCAATGCTTTAATCGTGAGGTTCTTATCCGCGTAGTCATACGGGATATCCGTTTCGGTTACTTTGCATTTATACAGAATCGCCGATACAGGTGCCGCCACATAGATGAATGCCGTGTCCCCTGTCCTGATTCCCGCTCCCTGTTTCCAGTCGATTTCGTTTTCTGTATCAAAAGCGTGTTCTATGTCGTAATATTTAGGGTTTGCCGGGACGATCCATTCCTTGGGTGGGCGGTACTTTTGCTTTTTTATCCTGGATGCGGTCACGATAAAACTCTCATCGACCATTTTGCATATTTCACTGAGAGGAACCGTTCCATCAAGAAGGATGGATACCCAGTTCCCGCCCCGGATATGGTAACCCCTTAAATACCCCTGTTGCCGGACGACCATATCCACATAATATGGATCGCCTAGCTTTACATTGATGATATCAACCCACCCCGTGCCATCAAGTCCCAGCGTTTTTCTTCGTCCATTCATGATGATAGCAAACAATTTGCGGTTGTCCGGATGTCTCATGACCGGAATAGAGGGTGCGTTCGGGAACGGATAGTCTTCTGCAATACCATATTTCTTTTTTACGTATTTAAAGATTTCATCTCGCTGTATCTTATGGCTTTCAAACATACAGCCCTTCCTCCCGGGAAATAGTTTTTATAAATCCAGCAGTTTTTCATCCGGGTTAAACACTGTCATACACGTATCATCCGGTTCATCGGGATTACCGCCTCATGCGACACAAATGCCTCCACTAATTTGTGAAGTGGATCATATCCCCGCCACTGCTGCTGATAGAACCTTACCAATAGAATCCCGTATGACAATCTCTGCCCGTGCATCAGCTTTGGTTTCAGTTTTGTTAATCAGGACAAGATGACGGCCTCGGAAATAATCGATCAGCCCAGCTGCCGGATAGACCACCAGTGATGTTCCGCCGACAATCAAAGTATCTGCAACGCGGATAGCCTGGACCGCATTCCCAATCACTTCGGAATCAAGCCCTTCTTCATAAAGTACAACGCCCGGCCTCACAATGCCCCCGCAATCCTCGCAGTACGGTATTCCCGCTGTAGCAATGCCAAAGCCCATGCATGCCTGTCACCCGCTTTTACCATTAATACTAATAATATTATACCATAAAAACAACCCCAGCTTCCATTCAGAAGCCGGGGCTTATTTTTGGTGATCCCGGGCAGATTTGAACTGCCGACCTACCGCTTAGGAGGCGGTTGCTCTATCCAGCTGAGCTACGGAACCGTGTAAACTGATATTAATTATATTGTTTTTTGTAAAAACTTTTTTACATACGCCGAACAATCCGTAAAGAGAGAAAATGCCGGTCATACACCGGCATTTTAATTTGCCTCTTATAAATTTTCAGCCATTCCGGGAGGCATGCTCCACTCTACCCGCACGTCAATGGCAACCCACATCCGTGTCAGGCAAAGCTGGAAGTTTTCCAGGCTTTCCAGGGGCTGCAGGGTAACTTCCTGAAAATCCCGGATGGTCGGTCCAACGGCAACCTTAAAGGTATGGGCCTCCTCCAGATATTTTTCAACATCTGCTTTCGGTCCCTCTACCCCTAAATGCACGTCAGCACTTTTCGTTTCCGGGTCGTATTCAATATATCCGTAATTCCCGTGATAATTAATCGTCACGGCAAATTTTTCCATCATGGCGCCCCTCCTCAAAATTCCATATTATTATATCAAAGAATTGAGGATTTAACAATATGTCTGTTTATGATTCTTGCTATTATTATGGAAAAGCCTTATGTCCCCGAAGAGCCATCCGCGGTTTACAGGCGGGCAGCCCCCTGTGCTGAACTGTTATGCACCGCAATTGATCATTCTTCTTCCTGCCGGGGCGCAGGACGGAGCCTTTGCTCCATGGGAATTTTTTCCATATTTTCCACCGCTGCCAGCTGGGCCTGTTCGTACAAAATACTCTGGGAACTGATTTCTTTCCCTTTGCCCGCCACGACCCTGCGGTAATTACCATTGCTTTGCATCATATGGGCGCCCACATTGTCTTCCAGATACAATTGCAGTATCTGTTCGATCCGTTCGATGTGTTCTTCATTTTCTACCGGGAAGAAGAGTTCCACCCGGTCGTTCAGGTTCCGGGGCATCCAATCGGCGCTGCTCATGTACAGCTGCTCATTCCCATTATTGGCAAACCAGAAGATGCGGCTGTGTTCCAGCTGCCGTCCTACAATACTGCGGACGGTGATATTGTCGCTGATACCTTCCAGACCGGGACGCAGGGTACAGATGCCCCGCACGATCAGTTCGATTTCCACTCCTGCCATGGAAGCTTCATACAATTTCTGGATAACCGGCTGGTCCAGCAGGGAATTCATCTTTGCGATAATATGTCCCTCTCCGCCTTCTTTTGCAATGCGGATTTCGTTATCCACAAGCTCGTAAATTTTTTCCCGCAGGCCGATAGGCGCCATCACCAGCTTGTTCCAGACCGGCGCTTTGGAATAACCGGAAAGCAGGTTAAAGAACGCGGAAGCGTCGCTGCCAAACTGGTCATTGGCCGTCATGATCCCCATATCGGTATACAGCTTGGCTGTACTGTCGTTATAGTTGCCGGTACCCAGGTGCACGTACCGTTTGATGCCGTCAGCCTCCTGCCGCACTACCAGGACGATTTTCGCATGGGTCTTCAGTCCCACCAGGCCGTAAATAACGTGCGCCCCCGCTTTTTCCAGACGGCGGGCCCACAAGATATTATTTTCTTCATCAAAACGGGCTTTCAGTTCTACCAGTACCGTAACCTGTTTGCCATTTTCCGCCGCCCGGGCCAGTGCGGCCACGATTGGCGAATTACCGCTGACCCGGTACAGTGTCTGCTTTATGGCCAGCACTTTGGGATCGCTGGCCGCATCGCTGACGAACTTCACCACTGGATCAAAACTTTCGTACGGATGGAACAGCAGGATATCTTTTTCTTTTATCCGGTCAAACAGATTATCGTATTCCGGAAGATCTTTCGGGCGCTGTGGCACAAAAGGCTCGTAAAGCCAGGGCCACATCTTGTCCAGGGAAACGAATTTAAAGAAGCAGGTTGCATCCAGCGGACCGGAGATTTCATAAATTTCCTCATCCGTCAGATCCAGATTGTCTTCCAGGAACTGTTTAATCTTATTGTTCCCGCTTTTGGCGATTTCCATACGGCGAGCCGCGCCCCGCTTCCGCTGCCGCAGGGATTTTTCGATTTCCTGCAGCAGGTCTTCAATATCGTCTTCATCCACATCCAAATCGCTGTCCCGTGTCAGGCGGAAAGGTACCACATCCAGGATCTGGCAGCCCCGGAACAGGTGGGTGCAATGGATGGTGATCAAATCTTCCAGATAGATAAAGGTCCGTTTTTCTTCTACCGGTATTTCAATCAGCCGTGGCAGCAGGGACGGCACCTGCACTACGCTCATGCTTTCTTCCCCGTCTATGGTAATCAGCTGTACGGCAAGGTTCAGGGTTTTATTTCCCAGAAACGGGAAGGGACGGGAAGCATCCACTGCCATAGGCGTTAATACAGGATATACAAATTCCTGATAGTAATTTTCCAGCCACTCCCTGCCTTCCTCACTGCATTCCGCAATGCTCTTGATCTCCGGGCCCCCTGCTTTTTTCAGGTCTTCCAGCACATCCACCAGGATCTTGCTCTCCAGCTTCATCTGTTCATGGGCAGCCTGGGAGATCATTCGCAATTGCTCCCGCACCGTCAGCCCGGACGGATCCTTACGGGATACACCGTTCTCGTACTGGTCCCATAAGCCGGCAACCCGCACCATAAAGAATTCATCCAAATTGGAGGATGTAATGGCAATAAATTTTAACCGTTCCAGGATAGGCGTCGTTTCCACTTCTGCTTCCCGGAGCACCCGCAGGTTGAACTTCAGCCAGCTCAGTTCCCGGTTAAAGAAATATTCCGGCCGTTTCAGATCTTCGATCGTTACTTTTTTATCCCTGACAGCTTCTGCCCCTTTACCCTGCGCAGGTTCAGAAACCCCGGCGCTTTTAATTCTTTTTTTCACAACAGCCGCAGCCCTTTTCACCGCAGCCGGTGCCTTCCTTTCCGCAGCTACTGTACTTTTTCCTGTTTTTGTCCCGGTCTTTTTCTTTATCTCGCTCATAATGATTCCACCCGTTCCAATTTCACTTTAAAGCCGTAAACCTCTTCCATCATCAAAACTTTAGAGGCAAAGGTCCATTCTTCCAGATCAAGATCCCCTTTGCTCACCACCTGGATGGTCAGTTCCCGGTTATGCAGGTTCACCTTGCAGCGCTGTATCTTCTGCATATAGCTCCGGTCCAGTGCATCCGCCAGGCGGATGATAGCCGACAACTTCGCTACTACCGGCACCAGACTGCTCTTCAGCTCCGGCACCCGTTTATCATCCCGCTCCATCACATTGTGGGCATGATAGTAGGAGGCCATGGCCACGATCAGCTTGTCTTCCTCAGTAAAGCCCAGCAGATCCGTTCCCATGATCAGTTGATAGGAATACAGGGAATGGCTGCGCATGGAAACATATTTCCCGATGTCATGAAGGATAGCCGCCGCCCGCAATAACAGTCTGCAGTGTTCGTCCAGTCCGTATTTTTTCCCGATTTTATCAAAGATTACCAGCGCCAGTTTTTCCACCTGGGTCACGTGGTTATAATCGTATTCGTAATCTTCTCCCACATGATGGACCAGACTCATCTGTTCTTCTTCCAGCATGCGGGTATAGTTTTCATCTTTTTCCCGGATGATCCACCGCAGGATCATACCGTCCAGGAATGTATCTTTGGTAATGATGATCTCTTTGGCGGCCGGCGCAAGATCCAGCAGCTGTTCATACAGAAGCACCATGGGCAGCACCAGTTCGGCTTCCGTTTCCGTCAGGTGATATGTCTTCAGCAGCTGGGGCAGGTTCAGTTTGCGCACCTTTTCAAAGAACTGGCGGAACTCTTCCGCCGTCACCCGCTGCATGGAATTTTTGTTCCGGATCCCCATCACCTTTAACAGCAGTTCAGTCTCCGTCCCGGACAGCACCAGATGTTTTACTGCCTGACCCTCCAGGGCTTTCCGCACCGGGCCCATGGTACTGGAAAGGAACTGCATCAGGGCTTTATTGAAATGAAGGCTGCTGCGCTGGTAATTGTTGAAGCTCTCCTTGATGCGGATGATCCCGATATGGAAATTTTCCTGGAACCGGATCTTCTCATCCTGCACCATGGTCACCCCAAGGCCGCCGGAAGAAATATCCATCAGCATCATGCCTTTTTCACTGGTGATACGGTTATCCCGCAGGGTTTTACGGATTGCCACATACTTGGTGTAAATTTCCATAGGCATTTCCGCTACCGTAACGTCCAGTCCCGTACGTAGTTTGATCTGGTCCAGCATGAACACTTTATTGCCGGCTTCCCGTACGGCCGTGGTAGCCTGGGCCGTATACACATCCACCCCGTAATCCTGCATCAGTTCTTTAAATCCCTGCAGGACCTGGCAGATCTCCTCCACCATGGGAAATGGAATACTTTTGTTCGTAAAGGCTTCTTCTCCTAACCGGATCGGGTAATCGCACTGATCAATGACTTTAATCCGGTTCAGGCTCCGGTACTCGATGATCCGCAGGCGCAGCATCTCCGAACCCAGATGGATCGCCGCCAGCGTTGTATAGGTTTTCCGTTTCATAAAAAACACTCCGTTACTGATGATAATAAAGCACGGTTCCACAGGCCGACGCAAGCGCGGCCAAAAATATTTTGACAAATGAAAAATTAATCAGCATTTCCAAAAATTTGTACAATAGTTACTAAGTATTATTTCGACAAGCTAAAAGAAAATCCTTGCGAAGGGAGTAAGAAATTCTAAATTTGCCGGGAAATTTTGTGATTTTTGAAAAATACGTTATAATAATAAAAGAAAATTTCATTGCAAGACCCGCTAAGAAATTTTATTCTCAACAGCAGGAAAAATTTATACGTACTTCAGCATTCGTTCGGAAGCACGTCACACGGGAGACGCTTATGCAGAGAATCGCAATCATCGACATCGGATCCAACTCAGCCAGGCTGGTCATCAGCCATATATATAAAAGCGGCGCGTACAACATGGTCTTTAACCAGAAGGAAACCCTGCGTCTGGCACAGAAAACTGACAAGGACGGGAATCTCTCTAAAGAAGCTTTCGAAAGTACACTTAAGATCATGCAGGCCTTTGCATTTATGTGCAGGCAATACAAGGCAGATAAAATTATTGCGGTAGCAACGGCAGCCATCCGCAATGCGAAAAACGGAGACCGGCTTGTACAGGAAGTCTCCGATCGAACCGGAGTCAACCTGCATATTATTTCCGGTAACGCAGAAGCGTTTCTGAGTTATATCGGCGTTATCAACACTCTTCCCATGAAGGACGGTATTATCTTCGACCTTGGCGGCGGCTCCACGGAGCTGATCCTGTTCCGGAACCGTACCCTGGTAGAATCTGTCTCCATCCCGCTGGGGGCGGTAAATACCACCGAAATTTTCAACCTCCGCGACACCATGCCTCCCAACGTGTACAGCGACGTGAACTTTTTTATCTCTACCCGCATGGAAAAATATTCCTGGCTGAAGGATGCAAACCTGCCACTCATTGGCGTAGGCGGCACCGCCCGTACCGTTGCCAAGATGATCCAGCGAAGCAGGGAGTATCCATCCAGCCGTGTGCACAATTATATTTTCAGTGCCCAAAGTTTTCGGTCCCTGTTCAAAAAACTGCGCAGCACATCGCTGGAAAATCGCAAGGCGGTTCCCGGTCTGTCGGAAGAACGCGCCGATATCATTCTGGCCGGCATGTCCATCATCAACTGTCTGCTGGCCCAGACCGGCAGCAAACGGATTGTTACCTCCGGTTGCGGACTGCGTGAAGGCCTGTTCTATGATTATTATGCAAAAACCAATAACGTCCCCCTCATTGCCGACGACATACTGGAAGACAGTACCCTGAACGTACTGCGTTTATTCTCTTTGAATATCCAGCACAACAGGCAGGTAGCCTGTCTGGCTGTTACCATGTTTGATGCATGGCACAAGCTCCATAGGCTGGGGAAACAGTATCGAAAGTTATTAAAAACCGCTGCATTGCTGCATGATATTGGCATCAATATAAATTATTACAGCCATGCCCGTCATTCGGCCTATATGATCCTTAATGCCAAAATTTTCGGCCTTACTCACGCAGAGCAGATGCTCTGCGCTGTTATCGCCGGCTGGCACAACGGCATTTCCAAGCGGTATTTCAAAAATCATGCATACCGGCCCTTATTAACGGAAAATGACTGGAAAATTGCCGGACAGTTGTCCCTGCTGCTGGCTCTGGCGGAAAGCCTTGATTATTCGGAAAGCGATACGATCAAGACTATCCTCCCCGGTTTAGATCCTCAGAGGGCTACCCTTGAAATCCAGTCCGCAAGCGATCCTTCCATCGAACTCCATCAGTTGGAGATAAACAGGACCTGGTTCGAAGAGGAATTCGGTATTCCTCTTAAAATTATTGTCAGGCTGCAATCGTAACAAAAACTTGGCGTGACGGCAAAGCACTGACATTGTCGCCAGCTCAACATCTACGGTAATCCCACAATCTCATTTGATCAGTGTTTCCTAAAAAAATATTCCCGGAACATTTTCACTGAAGGATCTAGTGAAAACGGTTCCGGGATTTCTATTTTTATCCTATTTCTTTTTAATCGGCTGTACCTCAAACATCCGGTTCCAGGGCAACTTGAAATCATACTTGCGAACTGTGTCTCCCATAACCGGTTCCGCTGTTTTTATAATACTTTCCCTGATCGCTTTTTCAGCCACAGCCTGCTGTTCCGGCGTAAAACCGGAATTGGGCATATAGTTGGGCCAGATGACGTTTTTATAAACGTCCATCCGGGCATTAGCCTGATAGGCCCAGTCATCCAGGTAGCGTACAGTCAGGAATTCCCTGCCTGCGTCCCCCTTAAAATCAGGAGACTCCATTCCCTGAGCCAATGCAAAGCCGAGACAGTTCCCGGATGTATTCCAGCCGCCGTATGCAGCCAGCTTATAGGCGATACCACGGCGGAACAGCTCCTTTACCAATGCGTTATCCGCACCGTTTCCAAACTTGGAATCTGCTACAATTACTTTTTTACCGGAATCCAGATATGACTGAACCTTATCTGCAAAATCCCTGGTATATCTGTCCGCTGCACCATTGTTTTTTGCATCAGAAGCTTCCAGGGTCTTTCCGTCAAAGGGAGTGTTCACAGCCAGCACAAAGTCGGCATTCTTCGCCTTCCGCACAGGGAACGCACCTGAAGCGTAAATATGCTCCCGGGCAGAAACGGCAATCGTATTGTCCTCATAGGAAGGAACGGTCTCCCCGCCTTTTCCTGCCCCATAATCCGCATAGACCAATGGTGAAGTAAAGGTAAGCCGGTTAGCCGCCTGAGTCAGGAGAACCAGCCCCAACTGATCGGCACCGGAGAAGAAACGTATCCTTGATTTCGGCAGTTCATTCACCAGCGACCCCATATGTCGCGCTTCCCGATGGGCCTGGGAAAGCGGACTTGTATCGTCCCTGCCTACCAGCAAATAGGTAAAGCTTCCGCTTTCAATCCCGTGCAGCAACAGTTCCGTTGTCTGCATGTTGATCTTTCTGCGGCCGTAAAAATCTGCTATTACATTCCGGGGAATCTCCCGGTTCAGTTCCTGCAGTTCCTTCTTTTCTCTGCGGGAAAGGCCCTGCAGTTCTTCTTTATCACGCAACGCGCCCTGCCGGAACAGTTTCGAACCCCACTGTTCGTAATAAACGGGTTCTACCGGCGCTGCGCTGGCTTTCGGCGAACGCATGATGGTCGTAAAAACGTAAATATCAGGACCCTTATTTCCTTTTTTTAAAGAAACCAAACGATCCACACGGGATTGCAGCACTGTCTGATCCGTATGATGGGTTCTGGAATCAACCAGACCGCCGTAAATGAGAGCATCGGCGCTAGCCACTACGGCAACAGCTTCTTTTGCATTTTTTTCAAGCCATTCCAGTAATTCGTCCGGCTGTCCGCTCCTGTTCCCGGAAGAAAGCATTTCTTCCGGCGGTACAAGGATATCCCACCCTGCCGCCCGCATGGTGGCCACGGTGTAATCTTTGCAGACAGGACGGGTATCCAATGGTACAAAAACCATGGTTCCCCTGCTTTTAACTGCAGGCGCCACCTTCGATGGCAAATCTGCCGCCGTTGCTTTCGCACCGTTTTCTTCCGTTACAGCCCCCGCAGGATCCGCTGCCAACGCAACGCTTCCTGTAAGCAGCATACTGCCCAGTAAAAGTCCTGTTACCGTCTTTTTCATACGCTCACTTCCCATTCGCTGAAAACAGCAGAAAACGCCGATTCAATGCAAGAACAAAAACATTGATAAGGATTAGATAACCGACGTCTCCGTAACCTGCCTTCGTATATTATTTTGTCCGCTATCCACAGCGGAACACTGCGGCAGCGGACAAAACTATTTTATGAAACTAATATTTACGGAACCGCTGATTAATTCGTCTGCACGCTTAGCGGCGCAAAAACTCATTTAATCAGTGTTTCCTTATTTTGCGTAGGTCGCCGCCGTATTATCCTTCAGCAATACGTCATGGGCGCCGCCTTCCACAATGGATGTTGCAGATACAAGGGTCAGTTTTGCCTTATCCCGCAGTTCTTCCAGATTCAGGGCGCCGCAGTTGCACATAGTGCTGCGGATCTTGGCCAGGGTCAGGTTCACGTTGTCCTTCAGGCTGCCGGCATAAGGAACATAGGAATCTACGCCTTCCTCAAAGGACAGCTTCTGTGCGCCGCCCATATCGTAACGCTGCCAGTTGCGGGCGCGGTTGGAACCTTCACCCCAGTATTCCTTCATGTAGCTGCCGTTTACATTTACTTTATTCGTAGGACTTTCATCGAAGCGGGCAAAATAACGGCCCAACATCAGGAAGTCCGCACCCATGGCCAGGGCCAGGGTCATATGGTAATCGTAAACGATACCGCCGTCGCTGCAGACCGGTACGTACACACCGGTTTCTTTATAGTATTCGTCACGGGCTTTGCAGACATCGATCAGGGCTGTCGCCTGGCCGCGGCCAATGCCTTTCGTCTCACGGGTAATGCAGATAGAACCGCCGCCGATGCCCACCTTCACAAAATCAGCGCCGCAGTCTGCCAGGAAGCGGAAGCCTTCCGCATCCACCACATTGCCTGCGCCCACTTTTACTTTATCGCCGTAACGGTCACGGATCCACTTCAGGGTAATCTTCTGCCATTCGGAGAAACCTTCGGAGGAGTCGATGCACAACACGTCAGCCCCCGCTTCCACCAAAGCAGGCACCCGTTCCGCATAATCCCGGGTATTGATGCCAGCGCCTACTACATGGCGTTTCTTTTCGTCCAGCAGTTCCAGCGGATATTCCTTATGGGAAATATAATCCTTACGGAATACCATATAAAGCAGACGGCCTTCATCGTCAATGATAGGCAGCGTGTTCAGCTTGTTGTCCCAGATAATATCGTTAGCCTGCTGCAGAGTCGTGTTTTTATTGCCTACGATCAGCTTGCCGATAGGCGTCATAAAGTCGCGTACTTTTGTATCCGGGTCCATACGGCTTACGCGATAATCGCGGCTGGTAATGATTCCTTCCAGTTTTCCGTTCACAGTCCCGTCGCTGGTTACGGCAACGGTAGAATGGCCGGTCTTCTGTTTCAATGCCAGCACATCTTTCAGGGTGCTGTCCGGCGTAATATTGGAGTCGCTGGTCACAAAGCCTGCCCGGTGACTTTTTACATTCCGCACCATCTGGGCTTCGTCTTCCACCGTCTGGGAACCGTAGATAAAGGAGCAGCCGCCTTCCCTGGAAAGTGCTACGGCCAGTTTGTCATTGGAAACAGACTGCATGATAGCGGAGACCATGGGAATATTTAATTTGATTGCCGGCTCTTCGCCTTTCTTAAATTTTACCAGCGGAGTCGCAAGAGTCACATTATCGGGGATACATTCGGAAGAAGAATACCCCGGAACTAACAAATACTCACTAAACGTATGCGCGGGTTCATCATAATAGAATGCCAATCGTAACACCTTCCCTTTCGTCAATAAAATTTGGGTAAAATCATACCACAAAAACGCTTTTCACGCAAAACTTTTTTTGGTTTTCTCAAATAAAAGTTTCCTGCCCGTCCGGTCATGGAAAATGCCGAACCATGCCGGTTGTTGTCATATAACAGTTTACATCCATTCTTCGTCTATCTTTTCAGCGCGCGCCAGGCAATGTCCTTCCGGTAATGGGCCTGATCGAAATGGATTTTTTCCACCGCTTCATAGGCTTTGTTCTTGGCGCTCTTAATATCTTTTGCCAGCGCGGTTACGCCCAGTACGCGGCCGCCTGCAGTGACGATATTGCCATCGGCAGCTTTGGTTCCTGCATGGAACACCACCACGTTATCCATAGCGCCAGCCTCTTTAAGGCCCGTGATCACTTTACCGTTTTCATAAGAAGCCGGATATCCGCCGGAAGCCATTACCACACAAACCGTAGCCTGGTCTTTCCATTTCACCATGGAAGCATCCAGGGTACCGGTGGCACAGGCCAGCATGATCTGGGCCAGGTCACTGTCCAGCAGGGGAAGCACTACCTGAGTTTCCGGATCCCCAAAGCGGCAGTTAAATTCAACTACCTTCACACTGTCCCCTTTGATCATAAGACCGGCATACAGACAGCCGGAATAAGTCCGTCCTTCTTTATTCAATGCGGCAATGACAGGTTTCAGGATGGTTTCTTCCGCTTTAATGCGAAGAGCTTCCGTCATCACCGGCGCCGGGGCGTAAGCGCCCATACCGCCGGTATTGGGTCCTTTGTCTTCATCATTGACACGTTTATGGTCCTGGGACGCAATCATGGGAACAACGATCTTCCCATCAGTAAACGCCAGCAGGGAAGCTTCTTCCCCGTCCATGAACTCTTCCAGCACCACCCGGGCGCCGGCTTCGCCGAATTTATGTCCCGCCATCATTTCGTCAATGGCATCCATGGCTTCTTCTTTCGTCATGGCAACTACAACGCCCTTACCTGCAGCCAGGCCGTCAGCTTTTACTACAATGGGTGCGCCCTGCTCTTCTACGAAAGCCTTGGCGGCAGCAATGTCGGTACAAACTTTGAAGGCCGCCGTAGGAATATTATATTTCTGCATCAGATTTTTGGAAAAGGCTTTGGAGCCTTCCAGTTCCGCCGCAGCCTTGTCCGGCCCGAAAATCGGCAGCCCCCGGGAACGGAATACATCGGCAATACCTGCCACCAGCGTAGCTTCCGGTCCTACTACCGTCAGGTCGATGCTGCATTCTTCCGCATAATCCGCAACCTTGTTCAGATCATTCAAATCCAGGGCTACGCATTTACATTTTGGCAATTCCCCGATACCGGGATTGCCCGGCGCCACCCGGATGCTTTCCACCTGGCTGCTCTGGGCCAGTTTCCATGCCAGCGCATGTTCACGGCCGCCGCCGCCGATCAGTAAAATATTCATGCTTATGCCTCACAATTTTTATTTTACCAGAAAATCCTGCATCTTCAGAAATCGCTTACTCTTTGCCGAAATCTTTTATTTTTCCAGTTGTTTCTGTAAATAACCGGTTATCATGGCGTCATATTCGGAAGTATGTTTGAAAGCTTCCATGGCCAGGGACTTCCGTGTTTTCTGGTCGATATCGCCGTCTTTTTTCAGCATTTCCATCAGGGCGCCGTACCGTTCCGGATTGGTAATGATCACCACATCCCGGAAATTTTTTGCAGAAGCCCGCACCATGGCCGGACCGCCGATATCGATATTTTCGATCGCTTCTTCTTCCGTTACGCCCGGTTTCTCAATGGTCTGTTTAAAGGGGTACAGGTTCACTACTACCAGGTCAATGGGAATGATGCCATGTTCTTTCATCTGGGCCATATGTTCCGGATTGCTGCGCACGCCCAAAATCGCCCCATGGATCTTCGGGTTCAGGGTTTTCACACGGCCGTCCATAATTTCCGGGAAACCGGTCACTTCGCTAACATAGGTTACCGGGATGCCGGCATCTTTAATTGCTTTCATGGTACCGCCGGTGGAAATGATTTCTACGCCGTTTTCATGGAGGAAAGCGGCTAATTCGGTAATACCTTTCTTGTCAGAAACACTCAGTAACGCTCGTTTGATCTTCATGCTTGCTCCTCTCTTCATTCTCCCTTTTACTGCATTTATAAATACATTCCGCTTAAAATTTAAAAACCTTTTATGGCCAGCAGCGCCGTTTGAAACCGCGGCCATTCAAAAAAGATTCTTTTTCATAACAGCTTTAACAGCATCCGGATCGTTATTTGCCGACAAAAACCTTCCGTCCCTTGATAGAAAGTTTTCCTTCCGACCATAAGCGTATCGCTTCCGGCAACGCTTTATGCTCTTCCACTAAAATCCGGGCAGCCAGCGTCTCTTCCGTATCCTCATCCATCACCGGCACCACTTTCTGTAAAATGATCGGCCCGGTATCCGTACCTTCGTCTACAAAATGAACGGTACAGCCTGCCACCTTCACACCATAGTCCACTGCCTGTCCCTGGGCATCCAGCCCTTTGAAGCTGGGCAGCAGCGCAGGATGGATGTTGATGATTTTATGCTCCCAGCGACCGATAAAATGCCCCGTCAGAATCCGCATGAACCCTGCCAGCACTACCAGTTCCGCCCCTGCATTCCGCAGGGCCGCGTCAATTTTATCTTCAAACTCTTCTTTGTCCCTGCAGCCTTTCCGTTCCACTACCACCGTGGCAATGCCGGCTTTGGCCGCCCGTTCCAGGGCAAAGGCGTCTGCATGGTCGCTGACTACAACGGCCACTTCAACGTCAAGTTTTCCTTCTGTAATATGGTCGATGATGGACTGCAGGTTGCTGCCCCGTCCGCTCACGATTACGCCAATTTTCTTACGCACCGAAAACGCCGCCTTTCATTACGGTCGTCTTATGACCCGGAACAATTTTACCCAGCTCATAGAACGTTTCCCCGTTTTCTTTCAGGTGGGCGCGAACAGCATCCGCTTCCGCCGGATCCACTACCAGCACCATGCCCACGCCCATGTTGAAGGTGCGGTACATTTCTTTATCAGGCACATTGCCCCATTCCTGCAGTTTTTTAAATACCATCGGTACTTCCCATGCGTCCGCGTTCACTTCCGCATCGCAGTCATCCGGAAGGATACGGGGGATGTTGTCATAGAAGCCGCCGCCGGTAATATGTACCATACCATGGATATCGAACTTTTCAATCAGCGGCAGGCAGGTCTTCGGATACAACCGGGTGGGGGTCAGCAGTTTTTCACCCAACGTACAGCCGAATTCCGGTATTACCGTATCAACGGTAAAATGCATTACATCAAAACAGATTTTCCGCACCAGGGAAAAACCGTTGGAATGCACACCGGAAGAAGGCAGGCCCAGCAGGATGTCACCCGCTTTCACCTTTTCCCCGGTGATCATTTTACTCCGTTCCGCAACACCGACACAGAAGCCGGCAATATCATATTCATCTTTGGCATAAAAGCCATGCATCTCCGCAGTCTCCCCGCCGATCAGGGCACAGCCGCTTTCCCGGCAGGCATCCGCCACGCCTTTTACAATGTCCGCAACTTTTTGGGAATCCACTTTATCTACAGCAATGTAGTCAAGGAAGAACAAGGGCTCGGCCCCCTGCACCAGGATATCGTTGACACACATGGCTACCGCATCCTGTCCGATGGTACTGTGGTTGTTGGTCAGGAAGGCAAATTTCAGTTTTGTACCTACGCCGTCCGTGCCGGAAACCAGGATCGGCTCTTTATATTTTTTTGTATCCAGGGCAAACAGGCCGCCGAATCCGCCCAGATCCCCGATCACCTCCGGCCGGTAACTGGCCCGCACACTATCCTTCATCAGTTCTACCGCCCGATTTCCGGCATCGATATCCACGCCGGCATCGGCATAGGTCAGTTGCTTTTTCTCTTCGCTCATGACAGCCTCCCGTTTTCTCCCCCGTTAAATCTTTTCAAAGATGAACTAAATTATTGAATCGAAATTACGTTCTCTACCCCGGCAGCACAGAACTTGCTGCCAGCTGATCAGAATCGTATTCCAGGGAAACGCTGATTAAATGAGTTTCCCTAGTATTTTATTCCCCGCGCACGGCCGCAAGTTTTGCCGCTTTAGCGGCAACCTCTTCCTGCATCTTCACCCGATAGGCGGCCAGTTTTTCCACTAATTCCGGATGGGCGCCTGCCAGAATTTCCACCGCAAAAATCGCGGCGTTCTTGGCGCCGTCAATAGCCATGGTAGCAACAGGTACGCCGGAAGGCATCTGGACAAAACTCAGCAATGCATCCATACCCTTCAACGGACCGCCGCTGATAGGAATCCCGATTACCGGCAACGTCGTATAAGCAGCGATCACGCCACCCAGATGAGCAGCCAGACCGGCAGCCGCAATAATCGCTTCCACGCCCCGGTCCCTTGCGCCGGCCGCAAATTCATGGACCTGGTCCGGCGTACGATGGGCAGACGCAACGACAACTTCGACTTCCACGCCAAATTCCTTCAGTGTTTTTTCAGCAGGCTCCAAAATCGGCCAGTCTGAATTGCTTCCCATGATAATAGCAACTTTCATCCTTTGTTCTCCTCTTTTCTTAAACAATGCTGCCTTACCTAAAGAATTCCTCTTAACTATACAAATCTAAATTTTACCCGCAAAATGTTAAACATCCACATTTTTAGCTGCAATAATATGTAAAAATATTTTGGGTATACGAAACAAACCTTACGTCAGCGTAAAGTTATTCATATAATTTTACCAATATGCAGAAACAGTGTCAATGAAATTGTAGAAAACGTTTATAGCAACTTTGAAAAGAGTTTGATAGTTAACTGTATTTACTATATACTAAAATCAAAAAATTAAAGTACTAATTCATATAAAATTTGGAGGTCATAATGGAATATCCAATCACTTCCACAAAATATGCCGGAAAAAATATTCCTGTGCTTTTTACTGCTGATGTGTGCGTTGCAGGCGGCGGTCCGTCGGGAACTGCAGCCGCAATCCAGGCGGCAAGGAACGGAGCCAGTACCGTTTTGATAGAACGCGGAATCGTGCTGGGAGGTTTAGCCGTATCAGGTTGCGTATACCCGTTCATGGATCCCCATGCGCCGGACGGTGACACGCCTTACGTGGCAGAAATAAAAGAACGGCTGCAAAAACACGGAATCGCACACTCTGACGGAGTCACCCGGCAAACCTGGCATAATCCGGAGACCCTGGCCCTGATCTACGATGAAATGTGTGAAGAAGCAGGTGTGGAAATTCTGTATCAGGCAGTACTGATCGACACGCTCTGCTCCGGTCCCGTCATCACAACCTGCATTGTGCAGACCATTGCGGGACTTGCCGCTATCCGTGCCAAAATTTTTATCGACGGAACAGGAGATGCCTTCCTGGCCCGTTCCGCCGGTATTCCCTGTGAGTGCGGTTATGAAAAGACAGGCAATAACCAGCCCCTTTCCTTCCGGTTTGAAATGGGCGGAATCGATGTGGAACGCCTCAGCCGGTACATCGTCCAGGATCTCAAGGAGGACTGGTGTAAGTCGAAGCCGCCCTATTTTGAAATTGCCGAGGCCATGCACCGTACCCAGCGGTACAAACTGGAAGCGCTGATGGCCCGCGGTGTAGAAACTGGCGAACTGACACAGGAAGAAGCAGAATACATGCAGGCCTATACCATCATCGGCAAAGAAGGCGTTATGAGCATGAACTGTCCGGAGATCCCGGTACGGTTCCGCGCCACCGATCCTATTACCTACAGCAAAGCCGTGGTATTTGGCCGTAAGATGATGCGGCATATCGCAGACTATCTGATCCGCCACTTGCCCGGATTTGAACACGCTTTCATCAGCCGCGAGGCAGCCATGCTGGGCGCCCGGGAATCCTGGCGGATCCGTGGCAAATATTATCTGGAAGAATCCGATTACCACAACCAGAGCCGTTTTCCGGATGCAGTCTGCCGAACGGCATGGTTCATAGACGCCCACGGTGAAAAAGTTTCGGAAAAACTGCCACCGGGCGGTTATTATGAGATCCCCTATCGCGCCTTGGTCACAAATGAAATCCAGAACCTCATAACAGCCGGGCGCTGTATCAGCGCCAGTTTTATCCTGCAGGCCTCCATGCGTATTCAGCCCACCTGCATGAGCATCGGGGAAGCCGCCGGTCTTGCGGCGGCCTGGTGCCTTACTCATAATATTCCCGCCAATGCGTTGCACTGGGAAAACATTCCCGCTTCGAACCGCAGCTATGTGAGCATTTCCAGCGCCGAAAGCTAAATGCCGCAGATGAAGGCAATGCTTCCGGATACAAACTAAATTTACAAAACAAAATTTTCTTTTTTAGCTGACAATGTAATCACAAAAATTATTACAATGCGTTAAGGCTTAAAAAATTTCAGCCCGGATGCTTTCAGTTTTTTATGTAGCGCCTGCATAAATTTTGGTCCCGGATCTACTTTGGGATTAAAATAGCCGGGCACATGTTCTTTGTATAAACCGCTCTGCTTCGCGGCAATCTGCTGGTAATGGCCCCACACATACTGAATGGTGGGATATTTTTCTTTCAGGTAATGGATCAGTGCCAGGTTTGCATGCAGCTGCGCCTCCGTTAAATCTTCCGCGTCATTTACGCCGCCCACATTTTCAATGCCGATAGCGCACCAGTTGTAACCGATAGCATGACGGTCCAGCATAGTCTCCGGGGTCAGGCGGAATATCGTACCGTCCCGGTCTACAAGAAACTGGGAACACACATTCAGCGTCCCGTCGGCTCTCGCTTCCCTGTAAAAGTACTGATGCACGCCTGCCGCCTCTCCGGACGCCGTCCAGTGGACGATCACCACCCGGGGCACAATTTCCGTCATCGCTTCGTCATAATGCTTTACGGAATATTCCCGCATCAGCTGTTCGCGAAGTTCCGTAAGCCGGACCGGTTTATCTATGATAACGGGCGCGGTAACCGTGCGCGGCGGAATGGCCGCCGTTTGCGTTGCAGCATGGGCGTTACCCGACACAACCGTTTCATTAAACAAAAAAATGGAACAACAAAGCAGCAGAGTCATTATAAAAAGTTTCATTTATCTTTCTCCCGTATCTGCAAATATTCTATAATCCATGGCGCGCCCTTTCTTTTGCAAACATTTTACAATAAAAAGAAACGTAAATCAAAACAGGTTAAAATTCCATAATGTTTATGTAAAGATTCGATTAGTGCACTAAAGTGTACTTAAGTGTACTTAAAAACAAAAAGTACACCTGCCCAAAAGCCAGAACTGAAGCGAGGTCAGGCCCTTTCGGTGTACTTTGGTGAACTTTTTTCCCTGTGTTTTTTATAAAATATAATCGCTTATTATATAAAAAACATGTTAAAAAAAGTGCACCAAAGTACACCTGGCCCCTCTGAATCCAGAACGGAAGCCGCTTTTAAGCAGGTGTACTTTTTTCGCCACAGGTGCATTTCTGTGCACTTTAGTGAACTTTTACGAAATCCCTGTTGGGAAAAACAAACGCTGTATTTTTTTATGGAATGTGCAGAAAGTGCAGGAAGTGCAGAAAAAGTGCAGGCCCTCTAACCGGCACAGGCACTGGATTATATAATTTCCCTGTACTTCCTGTACTTTTTTTTATTGTTTTTATATAAAATGAAAAGCGATTTTATAAAAAAACACAGGGAAAAAGTGCAGGAAGTACAGGAAACTTTGAAATGCCGCACGAACACAGGGATTGCATGGCTGTACTTTTTTCACAAAAAATACAGTTTCCTTTGAAAAAGTACAGGAAGTGCAGGGAAAACTTTTTAAATTGCCACGCCGCATTGACCCGCCCGTGTTTTTTTTATTTTTCCCGGAAAATTTTCCGACACAGCATTCGTGAATGCGTTGCCAAAAAAATTAGCTTTTAACTATTCGTGATTTGGTAGAAAAAATCCTGCCAGAAAACAATTTTTTTCAAAAAATTATTTATTTTGATTTTATAAATCGTTTTATATTAATTTAGACTGAGCATTGCTTCCGTAGCGCCTGCCGAACCTGGCAGGCGTTTAGTATTTCCAAATTTACACAAAACAAAACAATAGCGCTCTTTATACTTTCACATTCATTTTGACATAGCACATTATCTGCATGTAAAATAAAACTTAAGGAAGCAGCGAACAAATTACCGCCAGTTTCCAATCTACACAATAAAAATAACACGAGGTTCATCATGAGTATAAAAGAAACACAGCTGGCCGAACTGGCAGCCCAATTGGAAAAATGCAGTTCCTGCCATTTGCGTGGAGACTGTCAGGCCCCGGTGGGCTGGTATGGCTGCCCCGACAGCCCCATCGTATTTATCGGTGAAGGCCCCGGGGGCGTGGAGGATGATTACGGCTGCCCCCTCATCGGGCCTTCCGGCCAGCTTTTGGACAAGGCGCTTTGGTCCGTCCAGATGACCCGGGACCGGGTGCTGACCAGCAACATCGTCAAGTGCCGCCCTAAAGGGAACCGCACGCCGGATCTATCCGAAGCAGATTTCTGCGCCAAGATCTGGCTGGAACGGGAACTGGCCATTTTGCAGCCGAAAGTGATCGTGGCGCTGGGCAGCGTGGCCATGCATTATTTAGGCGACCCTGACATGCGCATTACCCGGCAGCGGGGCAAATGGTTCAAAACCGCCCAGGGTTACGACTGTATCGCTACCTTCCATCCTTCTTACATTTTGCGGCAGTACGGTCACGCACAGGTCCAGGCCAAGTGGGACGTGTACCACGATCTGCAGCTGGCCCGTGCCAAAGCGGTGGAAGCCTGCCCGGACTACAATCTCTGTTCCGATAAACCGGTGAATCTGTTTGCGGAGTTTAAAAAGAGAAACGGCTAAAAATAGTCAGTCCGATCAGATCAGGGATGCTGCAGAATCCCCCAAACGTTACTAATTATTCCATAAGCATGTATTATAATGGATACCAATACAAGATATTTTAAAGAAAGGAAGCAACCACTATGTCTGTAAACAACAAAGTCATGATCCTTGTCATTGATGGTTGCGCCCCGGAATATATTACGCCCGAACTGGCCCCGAACATTCACCGTCTGGCCGAACGGTACGGTTTTGCCAGAACCGCGAAAGCTGTCGTCCCTACGGTTACCAACGTGAACCATGCTTCTATTTTGTCCGGCCAGTTCCCTGCCGTGACCGGCATGGTGGGCAACTATTTTTACGATCCGATTACCGGTGAAGAAGGCTTTGTCGAAGAAAAAAACTTTATGAAGGCAGAGACCCTGCTGCAGGCGTATCGCCGCCACAATTTGAAGACCGCATTTCTTACAGTGAAGGGAAAATTGCTGGGCGTATACGGTCACGCAGCGGATATTGGCATCAGCGCCCAGACTCCCGACGAAGCGCTGTTAAAACGGTTGGGCCTGCCCACGCCGCCGTCCATCAGCAGCCTGGAAAGCTCTCGGTGGATCGTTAACGCAGCGCTGGCCTGCATCCGACAGGAAGACCCCGACCTTGTCTATTGCACGACCAATGATTACGTTTTCCATCATTTCGGCCCGGGAACACCGGAAGCGCAGCTGCAGATCAAACAGATCGACGATGTTGTTGCCGCCATCCATGCAACGGATCCCGAACGCCAGATTTATATTACCGCCGACCACGGCATGAACCAGAAGCACCACCTGCTGGATTTCCAGCGTGCCGCCGACGAGGCAGGCCTGCACATTTTCTGCCTCGCGCCTCTTAAGGACCGTTATAAGGAAAACCATATTTATCAGGAAGGCGGAATCGTATATCTGTTTTTAAAAAATCCGGAAGAAAAAGAATCGTTGCTTTCACTAATCCGGTCCCGGCCTGAAATCGAAGCCGTTATGTCAAAAGAAGAAGCGGCAGAAAAAATGCATCTGCCGCTGAACCGTATCGGAGACTATGTAATTTTTGCCGCTCCAGACTGCGCCTTCGGAGAACTGGACGGGCCGGTTACTCTCACTACCGATGCAAGCCGCACCCATGGTTCTCTGTATGAACAGGAAGTACCGCTACTGGCCATCCACCCTGCTGCGTCTGCCGAAGCGTACCAGTACAGTAAGGACATCGCGGCCGTTTTATTAAAGAAATTGCAATCCGAATAAACAGAAACTGCAGACTCAATAAATTTTTAAACAAATAAAATCTGTTACCGAACCGCCAGTATCACAATTTCTTCTTCCTCCGGAAAATCCGCCAGCTCCATTTCCAGCACGGCAAAGACCTGCTCCCGGCTGGCCAGTCCGGAAAGGTCCAGCTGTTTTTCCCCGTAATAAGCAAACAGGCCCGGAAGCTGCCCCCCGATAGTGCCATACTCCGTGGTATCTTCCAGCAGCATCCCAAGGTCTTCCGCAAGTTTTGCCCGGGTCGTCAGCACGGCGCCCAGCCCCTCACGCTGCAGACATACGACGCCGTACCGGTCAAGGACACGGACTTTATGTTTCCGGGAAGAAAAAATACCGAAAACTTTTTTTGTATATTGCCCGTCAAACAAATGCCATTTCCCAGCAGCGGCAACTTCTTCAACAGCATTTTCCGGAAGCCCCATGGACTGTGCGGCAATGGCGCGCATCTCTTCCGCCGTTGCCTGCTGCCTGCGGGTTTCGCTCTTGCGCAGTTCCGAAGCGCCTACGGCCACAGCCCGCAGGATGTTTTTCTTTTTGTCAATTTCAATGGTTATCTCTACCGTCTCTGCGGCAGCTCCGGCACGGAGTATCTGCTCCATGGCCTCCCGGCGGATAGCACGGATATCCTGTTCCGTGGGATTGACAACGGTACGTTCCACCACCTCCCGCACCATGGCCATGGCCACGCCGATGGTGGAAATGATGGGCGCGTTTTTCACGATTTTCCAGCGCATATTCAGATATTTTCCAAGATACGGAACGATAACGCCTGCGCTGCCGCCGCCTCCCGCCAGGCAAAGGGCGGAGGGAGACAGTTCATATTCCGTCATCAGCTGATTCACAATGGCACCGACTTTTGCGGCAGCCAGATCCATGGCCCGTTTTGCCGCTTCTTCCCCTGTACAGCCAATTGCCTCTCCCAGTGCCTGCCAGGCAATGCGGGCGCTTTCCCGGCTGCCTGCCGCGTAATCCTTTTCCGGCACGCAGCCCAGCAAATTGGCCGCACCTGCCAGAGTGAGCGAGACCCGGCGTCCACCTTCCCCTTCTGCAACCGCATATGCCGCCGCGTCATCAGACCGCGGCGCCACCAGCCTCAGCCGGGGCTTTTTTATTGCGTCGGAAAATACTTCATAGGGTAGCCCTGCAATATGGGCGCTGCGGGGGCCCACATCTGTAATTTTTCCCTTCTCCACGCGGATCATGCTACCCCCTGCTACCCCCAGGGTGCGGACATCCAGTGAAGAAAGATATGTCTTGTGACCGCCTACTTCCCCGTACCGGACCATGACCCGCCCGTCCTTTACTACCGAAATGTCCGTGGAGGTACCGCCGGCTTCCAGAAATATCCCATCGGAAAGCCGCTCGTACATCAACACGCCGGCCACCCCCGCCGCCAGTCCGGACAGCATGGTAAGAATAGGACGGCGCCGCACTTCCTTCACTGTCATGACGCCGCCGTCGCAGCGCATGATCATCAGCGAAGAGGGAATACCCGACCATTTCACACAGGCTTCCGTCATGTCCGCCGTTTCCATCATCTTCGGTATCAGGCTGCCGTTAATGACTGCGGTACGGGTACGTACCCGCAGGCCGTAAAGCTGGGAAACCTCATGGCCTCCGGTCGCATACAGGCCTTGTTGTTTCGCCAGTTCCATCACGAATTTTTCATTATCCCCATCGTCCACACCAAAGGCTTCTGTTGCGACAATTACTTCCGCCCCGGCCTGTTGCAGCATTGTAATTTTTTCTGTAATTTCCTTACGGGACGCTGCCGCATCAGCCGTTTCCACGAAGGCATGGACTGTTTTCAGTTCCTTCCCCGGGGCCAGCGGGATATTTCCCACATGGCTGACCTGTTTAACCCGTCCGGCCTCCAGCCCGCTGCCCATGGCCAGTACCCCGGCCACAGCCACATCTCCTTCCAAAAGGGCATTGGTAGCCTGGGTAGTCCCGTGGGCGATAAACACAACTTCATGGGGAGCGATTCCGTTACGCTCCATAATATTCCGGAGCACCTGAATGATTCCTTCTGCCACGCCTTCTTTTGCGTCGTGGGTCGTAGGAATTTTTTCCCGGGCAACGATTTCACCGGTTTCATTATCAATGGCTACCGCATCCGTAAAGGTTCCACCCACGTCGATGCCAATCCGTATCCGTTTCATAACGGTCCCCCTTGCGTGAACGCCACATAAAGCAGCAACAGGACGCACATGGCCCAACTATAGGGTAAAATCCGTTTCAGTATGACCGCCGTGTCCACGCCGGCAAAAGCCCCAATCCACGTGTTGTGGGAGTTGGTAGGATCGGCCAGGGCCTGCAGATAACCGACGGCAATAAACATGCCGCAAAGGGCCGCCGGCGGAACCAGATGCAGGCCGGCCAGCATAGCCGCGATTCCCGCGCCCATACCGAACATATTAAGGGGGCCCCGGTACAGGGCCGCCGGGGCAAAGGCTGCAAAAAAGCAAAGCATACCAAAAAGGGATGTGGGAAGAACAGAAGCCAGGAGGGGATGGATCACCGCAGAAGCCTGGGGAAACGCTGCTGCGGATACCAGCATACCGATCCCCATAAACAAGACCAAAACTCCCGCGATATCCTGTATTCCTTCCACGAAAGCCCCGGCCAGCAGGTTCACCGTTTTACCGGGGCACACCAGCAGCGCCGCATACAGCGCCGCAACGATAAAACCCAGCAGCGCCGCCGCCACCGGATCTGCAAAACCTTTATCCGTCGGGCCAAACCCTTTATATAAGCGAATGCCATAAATCACCGCCAATGGCAGGATGGGCGTAACCAGCGCCGCAGCAGGCAGATCCTGTTTCCTCCGAAGCAATCCGAAACTTTTCCGGGAATACATTCCTGCCAACGTGTGCAACAGGCTGACAGGCAGCGAAAAAATTCCGGAAACAAATTCTTTCGCAATATCCCATAGGGAGTTTTCCCCTCCGCTCCCCCGGGGAATGTTGCGAAGAATGTAGATAACGGTTACCAGGACCGGTATCACGATAGCCGGAAGATAGTAGCTCAGCGCGGCGTCGCTGCCAAATATGCCAATGTATGCGCCGTACCCGGCAATATTTGCCAGCAGTCCCATATTGATTCCCAAAAGCATCAATACCGATGCGTCAAGAGGGGAAATACCGGCGCTGGTCATAATGGGAATCGTAATGGAGCCCACCATGATCACACTACCCAAACCGCTCATTCCCATAAAAACAAAGGCAGTGGCAGCCGTAAGCACAAGCGCCACGGCAACCGGCCTGTCCCCGGATAGTTCCGCGGCTTTTTTTACAATTGTGTCAGATATCCCCGTCTTCCGGATCACCCGGGCAAACATGGCCCCAAACACAACCAGGGCAATGGGCGACGCCAGGCGAAGGGATCCTCCCAGCAACACGCCGTTCAGCCAGGATGTGAAAGGAACGCCTGTTATAAACGCAATCCACGCCGCCATGATCGGCAGCGTCAGCAAAGTCGGTAGAATGCGCAATACCATCAGGGCCGAAAGAAAGGCGAACCCTGCCAACAGAAGAACACCGGTAACAGTCAAAATAAAACCTTCCTTTGTAAATCAATCATCTCGATATAGATTGCTTACACATCCTGGGCGGGGATCCGATTCGTATTCTTATTCTGGTTCGTTCCCTTTTGGCCGGGCGCATCCTGTTTTTCCTTAGGCGTCACTTTAATTTTGAAGTCCCCGTTGCCATCATGGAAAAAGTCATTCAAAATTGCGTTGATAGCCTCCAGGAACATATACACCAGAAACATTAAGGCAAGCTTTTCAAAAACCTGTTCAAAGAATGAAGAGTCATCCTTTTCTTTCACGCTGCCAGACTTATTTCCATTTCCCGGCTCCACTCTGGGAATTTCCGTATTGTTAGGCGCGGCTTCCGCCAGCTGCCGCACCACCTGAACCTGCGGCATCACCGATGCGTAGGTTGCAGCCGGCAGAACCACAGACGAGGTAAAAAACACAGACAGGGATAACAGGATGGGTAAGAAAAACTGTTTTTTCATATTCATCTCATTTTCCTCCGTAATTCCGTTTTATAGAATCAATGGTCACTTTATTTGCATGGTTTTACAGTTTTATCTTACCTTTATTGTATGTTTTTTTCAAGGCAAATTCGTTAACGCCTTATTGTAACCTTTGGTAATAGAATAAAGTCCGGAAAAGCCCTGTTTTAACCTTTCGCTTTTCACATTTCCTGTCGATGTGCTATAATAATTATATTTAAAATTGAACAAATGACACATATCACCAAAACAGATTTGATGAACAGGCAGGTTTTTGTAATGACAAAAGGAAAACATAATGTGAAACAAAGCGGCAACACAACAGAAAAAACAGCAACACTTCTGAATTTTGATGCTGCTACAGTCAAAAAGGTCAGGGAGCAGATGCTGGAAGAAAAGCATCTCAGCGCCATGTCTGATTTTTTTAAAGTGCTGGGGGACGAGACACGAATGAAAATCATCAACGCATTGTCCCACGGGGAACTTTGCGTAACCGACCTGGCTGTTGCACTGGGCATGACCCAGTCCGCCGTAAGCCATCAGCTGAAATTATTGCGTATGGCAAACCAGGTTAAGTCCCGCAGGGAAGGAAAAAGCATTTATTATTCGCTGGATGACCAGCATGTCATAGATATTTTGGAAGAAGCCCTTACCCACATCCGCCACAAAATGACGGAAACAGACTGAAACGGTGAAAAGAATCCGGAGGTATTTATTATGAAAGCCGATTGCGCAAACTGTCCCACCCACGCCTGCTACACCAAAGGCGTCAACTGTACCGGTGTACCGGAAGAAGAAGTCCGGAAAGCCTATACCGAAGAAGAACTGAAAATCATGGAGGCCGCTGCCTATGTGGAAGGAACCTTCTACAGCAACATTACCCGGCTCCAGGAAATCGCCGAATTTGCCAAAACCATGGGCTACAAAAAACTGGGCATGGCCTTCTGCATCGGTCTGAATGCAGAAGCCCGCTACATCGCCCGCTATTACGAAAAACAGGGATTTGAATTTTACAGCGTCTGCTGCAAAAACTGCAGCTTCGCCAAGAAAGAATTCGGTCTGAAACAGGTAAAACCGGAACTGGATCATGAAGCCATGTGCAATCCCAAATTCCAGGCCCGCTTTTTAAAAGAAAAAGGGGTAGAACTGTTTATCATCTGCGGTCTCTGCGTGGGACACGATGCAGTGTTCACTTCCAACTGTGACGGCCCTGTCACTTCCCTCGTAGTAAAAGACCGGCTGCTGGCCCACAATCCGCTGGGAGCCATCTACTCCCGCTACTGGAAGCGGAAGCTGGGGATCCTGGATCCGGACGAAGTATAAAAGTATTACTTTTGAGATTACTTAAACACAATTTAGTCAAAATTTAATACATCACCAGATGTATAAACTTAAAAATCTGTTTACACCAAACTACAACAATTTGTGTAAACAGATTTATTTCTTTTACAAACAACCCAATATATTGTGTTTTATGTATTGACAGTCATACAAAATCTGTCTATAATTGGTATTACCAGGCGGGTATAGGTCGTCATTATGCCCGCTTCGTTACAGAAAACGCTGCACAACCTGCAGCATCAGGAAAAGAAGGTCCTAACATGAGCACTGTCCGCATTTCCGGATTCAAGAAGCATTCTTCCGTAAACGGTCCCGGCGTCCGGTATGTCCTGTTTTTTCAGGGCTGCCCCCACCACTGTCCGGGCTGCCAGAATCCGGAGACCCATGACCCTGCCGGAGGCACGGAGCGAAACACCAGCGATGTGATCCGGGAAGTTTTGCAGACAAAATATCTGGACGGCCTAACCTTTTCCGGAGGCGACCCCCTGATGCAGCCGGAAGCAGTGAAAGAAATCGCAGCGGCTGCTAAAGAGACAGGGCTCAATATCTGGCTGTACACCGGCTGGACCTTTGAACAGCTCACGGATGGCGCCGCCGGCGAAACTGCCAAAGAAGCCCTGGCCCTGTTGGACGTTTTAGTAGACGGACCTTTCGTGGAAAAACTGAAAACAGGCAACGCCATCTGGCGGGGCAGCGACAACCAAAGGTTAATTGATGTACAACGCTCCTTAGCCGAAGGTAGTGTAATCGAATTACCCGAATCCAAAGTAAAAAAATAATTGTTTTTTCTTTACCGGACAGACAAAAAATGAAATTTTAAGAAAGAGAGAGGCATCACCATGACGTATTTTAAGAATGTAGTAAAACGCAATGGCATCACCGTTCCCTTTGATGAAAAGAAGATCGAGAACGCTATTGCCAAAGCCTTCATCGCCACCGGTGAAGTGGAAGCCCGTAACGTATCCACCATTGCCGGCGCCATCACCCTGATGGTCATCACCAACCTGCGGGAAAACTCCCAGGAAATTCCTACCGTAGAGGATATCCAGGACCGTGTGGAATCCACCCTGATGAAATGCGATTACGTGAAGACCGCAAAAGCCTACATCTTATACCGCAAACAGCATCAGCAAGCCCGTCATACAAAAAACACCCTACTGGATTATAAAAAATTGGTAGATGGTTATATCGGAAAAGACAAGGACTGGCGGGTAAAGGAAAATTCCACTGTCACCTTAAGCGTAGGGGCTCTGATCCTCTCCAACTCCGGCGCTATTACCGCCAACTACTGGCTCAGCGAAATTTATGATGAAGATATCGCCGAAGCCCATCGCCGCTGCTTCATGCACATCCACGACCTGAGCATGCTTACAGGCTACTGCGCAGGCTGGAGCTTAAAGCAGCTGATCCAGGAAGGACTGGGAGGCGTGCCCGACCGGATCTCTTCCGCACCGGCCAAACATTTAAGCACCCTCTGCAACCAGATGGTAAACTTTTTAGGCATCATGCAGAACGAATGGGCCGGGGCCCAGGCCTTCTCTTCCTTTGACACCTACCTGGCGCCTTTTGTAAAGGTGGACAATCTGGATTACAGGGAAGTGAAGCAGTGCATCCAGTCCTTCATCTACGGCGTCAACACTCCCTCCCGGTGGGGCACCCAGGCACCTTTCACCAACATCACCCTGGACTGGACCGTGCCTGATGACATGAAAGACATGCCGGCCATCGTAGGCGGAAAGAACATGGACTTCACCTACAACGACTGCAAGAAGGAAATGGAAATGGTAAACAAGGCCTTCATCGAAACCATGATCGAAGGCGACGCCAACGGCCGGGGCTTCCAGTACCCCATTCCCACCTACTCCATTACCAAGGACTTTGACTGGAGCGCCACGGAAAACAACCGGCTCCTCTTTGAGATGACCGCCAAGTACGGCACCCCCTACTTCTCCAATTACATCAATTCCGACATGAAACCTTCCGACGTACGCAGCATGTGCTGCCGCCTCCGTCTGGACCTGCGGGAACTGCGGAAAAAATCCGGCGGCTTCTTCGGTTCCGGGGAAAGCACCGGCTCCATCGGCGTAGTGACCCTGAACCTGCCCCGTCTGGCTTACCTGAGCAAGACCAAAGAAGAATTCTACGCTGCGTTAGATAAATACATGGACATTGCGGCCCGCTCCCTGTCGGTAAAACGGAAAGTAATCAGCCGCCTCATGGACGAAGGTCTGTATCCTTACACCCGCCGTTACCTGGGCACCTTCAAGAATCACTTCTCCACCATCGGCATGGTAGGCATGAACGAAGCCATCCTGAACGCCGCCTGGCTGCCGGGTGAAGACATGACCACGGAAAAAGGCCGTGCTTTCGCCATCGAAGTACTGAACCACATGCGCACCCGCCTGTCCGATTATCAGGAACAGTACGGGGACCTGTACAACCTGGAAGCCACCCCAGCGGAATCCACTTCCTACCGTTTCGCGAAACACGATACGGAAGAATTCCCCGGCATCCGGACCGCAGCAAAGGATGGCAACGCCCCTTACTACACCAACAGCACCCACCTGCCGGTTGGTTATACGGACGATATCTTTGACGCACTGGAACTGGAAGACGAACTGCAGACCCTGTACACCAGCGGTACCGTGTTCCACGGTTTCTTAGGGGAACGCCTGCCGGACTGGCAGTCCGCCGCCACTCTGGTACGCAAGATCGCACAAAACTTCAAGCTGCCTTACTACACTCTGTCCCCCACCTACTCCGTCTGCTCGGAGCACGGATACATCCGGGGCGAGCACTTCACCTGCCCCAAATGCGGGCGCAACGCGGAAGTATACTCCCGCATCACCGGTTACTACCGCCCGGTACGTAACTGGAACGACGGCAAGGTCAGCGAGTTCCAGAACCGTAAGACCTATAACACGGAGCAGGATCGCATCGACCGTGAGGGAAAGATCGAGCATGACGCGGAAGTTTCCGCCAGCGTATCCTGCGCTGAAAATTTTGCAAAAGAAACGGCTAAAAAAGTTGCGGAAAGAAAAATTATTCCCCGAACAGCCGAACAGCCCGACAAGCGGATGATGGATGAAGCGAAAAACCTGGCGGCAAAAATCATGAACAGCGGCAAAACATCTTCCGCCTCTGCACTTGCCTCCAACGGAAAACGTTACCTGATCTCAACCCACACCTGTCCTAACTGCGCCATGGTGAAGAAGATGCTGAACGAAGCCCACGTGGAATACACGCCACTCTTCGCGGAAGAAAACGAAGGCGCGGAGCTGGCAAAGAAGTTTAACATCTGCGCTGTGCCCACGTTAATTGACGAAACGGGCAGCGAGCCGAAGCTGATGTACAATGTGAATGAAATCAAAACCTATATTGAACGGTTACAGTAAAACCTGCAAAAGAATCGGAGCCGGTCCCCACAAGGACCGGCTCCATTTTTTAATTCTTTGTTTTCTTTATTCGATTTCTTACCCTTTAAAGAACGTTCCGAAAATGCCGCGTATCAGGCTGGCGCCTAAACTTCCGCCAACGTTCCGGCCGATGCTGCCCGCTACGGAGCCGCCTAAGGACCGGCCCACAGAACGGCCAACGGTACCCAGCACGCTGCTGCCTACGGATTTGATCATACGGTTCTTTTCCGCCGCAGCCTTTTCCGCTTCCCGGGCCGCTTCTTTTTCTGCTTTTTCCTGAGCCAGCGCCGCTTCCTTCGCTTCTTTTTCCGCTATCTTTGCCTGTTCTGCCGCAGCTTTTGCTTCTTCTGCTTCCTTGGCTTCCGCCTGCTGCTGACGCTGCAGGAATTCGTAAGCGGAATCACGGTCAAAGTAGTTGGAATATTTACTGTACAACAGGCTGGCTTTAATAGCCTGGTCACGCTGCCCGTCGGAAATAGAACCCATGCTGCACTGAGGCGGCAGGATGGAAACTTTCTGCACTATGCCGGGGATACCGTCTTCCCCTAAGAAGGAAACTACCGCTTTGCCAGTGCCCAGTTCCATAATAGTAGACGCCGTATCGAATTCAGGGTTGGGACGGTAAGAGGCCGCTGCTGCTTTCACCGCACGCTGGTCCGCCGGAGTATAAGCCCGCAGGGCATGCTGCACCTTATTGCCCAGCTGGGCCAGTACGCCGTCTGGAATGTCCTTGGGACTCTGGGTGCAGAAATAAATGCCTACGCCTTTGGACCGAATCAGCTTCACCACCTGCTCGATCTTATCCAGCAACGCCTTGGACGCGCCGTTAAACAGCAGATGGGCTTCGTCAAAGAAGAATACCATCTTGGGTTTGGCCAGATCCCCTACTTCCGGCAGTGTCTCAAACAGTTCTGACATCATCCACAGCAGGAAAGTGGAATACAGTTTGCCGTTATTGATCAGGCTTTCGCTGTCCAAAATGTTGATCATTCCCTTTCCGCAGTCCTGAGTCAGCCAGTCGGTAATGGCCAGGGCCGGTTCCCCGAAGAATACGTCGCCCCCCTGGGTCTCCAGAGCCACGATAGAACGGATGATAGCCGTAATGGATGCGGGGCTCATTTTACCGTAGTCCGCTTCAAACGTCGCCCGGTTCTCGTTCACATAGTTCAGCATGGCCTTCAGGTCTTTGGTATCGATCAGCAGCAGCTGGTTGTCGTCTGCAATTTTAAATACGATATTCAGGATGGAACTCTGCAGATCGTTCAGCTCTAAAATCCGCGCCAGCAGCAGAGGACCGATTTCCGAAATCGTAGTACGCAGGGGTATGCCCTTCTGGCCGAAAATATCCCATAAGGTTACAGGGCAGCCTTTGTATTCAAAGCCCGCTTCAGCCAGACCGAACTTCTGGATGCGCTTCTGCATGTCTTCCGTGTCAATGCCGGGACACATCATGCCGGCGATGTCCCCCTTCACGTCTGCCATGAACACAGGCACGCCCATGTCGCTGAAAGTTTCCGCCATCACTTTCAGGGTAATGGTTTTACCGGTACCGGTAGCGCCGGCCACCAGGCCGTGGCGGTTAGCCATCTTAGGCAGGATGAAAATATTTTCGCCTTTATCGTTATTCGCGATCCAGAGTTTTCCGTCTTTTAACATGACTGTTCCTCCTCGTAAAAATCAAAGTTTGTTACAATTATTTTAACATGAAACGAACTAACTTTCCACAAATAAAAAAGAAAACTGTGCCTGAACTCACAAAAAATTCAGGCACAGATTTATTAATAATTTTAAGAGTTATATTACGGTCTTACTGTTGCAAACTTTTCCGGCGCATCATCATCAGCACCAGACACAGGATCACGATACCTGCGATAAGGGACAGCACCGCGCTCTTGGTAAGGCCCGCCACCAGGAAGCTGCAGAAAGATACCGCGGCAACGGTCAGGGCATAGGGTAACTGGGTGGTTACATGATCCAGATGGATACACTGGGCCCCCGCCGATGACATGATCGTAGTATCGGAAATAGGCGAGCAGTGGTCGCCGCACACCGCACCGGCCATGCAGGCGGAAATGGAGATGATCATCAGCTGGTAGTCAATACCCTGGAAGCAGGAAACCACGATGGGAATCAGGATGCCGAAAGTGCCCCAGGAGGTACCGGAAGCAAAGGCCAGGCCTACTGCAATCAGGAAGATAATAGCCGGCAGGTAGTTCATCAGGCTGCCAGCGGAATGTTCCACAACGCCCGCCACATATTTGGAAGCCCCCAGGCTGTCGGTCATGGCCTTTAAAGTCCAGGCGAAGGACAGGATCAGCATGGCCGGAACCATCTGTTTGAAGCCTTCCGGCAGGCACTCCATGCAATCCGCAAAAGGAATGGACTGGCGGATCAGATAAAAAGCTACGGTGATCATCAGGGCTACAGCGGAACCCAGCACCAGGCCTACGGAAGCGTCGCTGTTGGCGAAGGCATCCACAAAGCCTTTGTCCTCAAAGTAACCGCCGGTATAGATCATGCCGATAACACAGCAGACGATAAGCAAAACGATAGGCAGCACCAGATCGACCACCTTGCCGATCTTCTCCCCCTTTTTCATGGTTACCGCCGCTTCGGTGGTGATCCCTGTAGTGAACAGGTCGCCCTGTTCCGCGTTTTTCTCATGGATCAGCATGGGGCCGTAATCAATTTTCAGCCAGATGATCAGAACCATCATGGCCAAAGTCAGCAGCGCATAAAAATTATAGGGTATGGCCTGCACGAAAATGTTAATGCCGTTCTCCCCTTTTACGAAACCGGAGACTGCCGCCGCCCAGGAAGAAATGGGGGCGATGATGCAGACCGGCGCCGCCGTGGAGTCGATAAGGTACGCCAGTTTTGCCCGGCTGATGTTGTACTTGTCCGTTACGGGACGCATGACAGAACCAACGGTCAGGCAGTTGAAATAGTCGTCGATAAAGATGAGGCAGCCCAGCAGCATGGTCGCCAGCTGCGCCCCGGCCCGGCTTTTAATATGGGTGGAAGCCCACTGGCCGAAAGCCGCGGAACCGCCCGTGCGGTTCATCAGCTGAACCATCATGCCCAGAATGATCAGGAAAATTAAAATACCCACATTCCATTTATCGGATAACACTGTCAGCATGCCCTCCTGGAACACCTGGTTCAGGGTTCCCACCAGGTCGAAACCTGCATTCAGGAACGCGCCGGTCAGAATCCCCAGGAACAGAGAGCTGTATACTTCTTTGGTGATCAGCGCCAGTGCAATGGCAATGATCGGAGGCGTCAGCGCCCAGAATGTCTCTTTCACCGGCATATGGTTATGTACCACGGCAAAAGCCATCCATGCCAGGAACAATACCACCGCCGTCAGGGACAGATACGTTAATGTTTTCGGTTCTCCCTTTTTCATCATAACAATCCCCCGCATAAAAAATTTATAAAATACTAAGGTATATTATTACTTTATCCCAAAAACAAAAATATGTCCAGCAAAAAAGCGCAAAAGAATTTTTTACGTATAATACTTTGGGAAAACTGTTAAGTTTGAAAAAGATTTTGAAGTTTTTCCAACAGATCTTCATAGGTTTTCATAAAAAAATTCCCTGATTTCCCATCCGGCTAAAAGATTTTTTCCTAAAAAGTTTCATTTTTGTGTATAATAATCATGAAAGAACATCTTCCCCTCTGATTTAATTTTTTTTATAGAAAGAAGGACCTCGTATGCTTTCCAGAAAAATCACCGCCGCCATTTTGCTGGCCTGCGCTGCTTCCCTTCCCGTTTATGCAGAGAGCCCGGGAGTTGCCGCTGACGAAGCTGCAGCAACGGATACGCATGCCGCAACGCAGCAGGAAAAAGTTTTACAAAGTAACAAAACGGCTGCCCACAGTGCAGTGACACAGACGAATTTCACCCAGACCCCTGCCTCCACTACCGTCATCACCGCCGAAGAAATGGCGGATAACCATTATGAAACCGTAGCGGAAGTCCTGTCGTACGCTCCCGGCGTCACCGTAACCCCCGGTTCCCTTAACACCGCCCATCAGGTGGTGCGTATTGACGGAGACGACCGCGTAGCAGTATTCATCGACGGTCGCAAACAAAATCTGGAAAGCGGTTTTTCTGACGGAAGGGCTACCTACGATCTGGATATGACGCCTCCGGTAATGGCCATTGACAGGATCGAGATTTTACATGGAGCGTCCGGCGGTAATTTTCTGAATTACGATACCCCCGGCGGCATCATCAACATCATTACAAAAAAAGGAACTGACCACAACTTCAAGTTTGAAGCAGCCCGTGGCCCTTATGACGCCTGGCGGTGGAATACCCAACTGGAAGGAAGCTGCAAAGGCTGGAGCTGGATCGGTACCGGCGGCCGTTCCAACCTGGAAGAACTGCGGTTCAAAAATGTTGACGGAAACAAGGAAACCATGCCTAATTCCAGAGTCAACCGACGGGAAATGTATTACCGTATTGACCGGCAGCTGACGAAAAACAGCTCCCTGAACTTCACCTACGGCCATTTCAGCAATGACAGGGGCCTGTGGTATTCGCGTACAAAGCCTACCGATTATAATTATGAAAAAATGGCCAATCATCTGGCCCTGACCTATAACTATAAAGAAAATTCCCCTCTGCCCGGCTACGTATCCCTGTATCACTATTATAACCAGGGCGACACCTACCGCCCCACGGGAACCAAGGACCAGGAAGATCTGCCTTCCTACGGACGCTGGAAGACAAATATCAACGGCATTGACTGGCGGGACGGCTGGCAGATCAATAAAAACCGCTCCATCTCAGCCGGTGTAAGCTGGCGGCATACATCCGTGGACAGCGAAACAAATTACAATGTGGCAGGTAATCCTGACCCGGGAGCGTTGGTTCCCGGTTATCCCGGCGTTGACAACCCCAACCGCAGCTTCGGAAAAAATTACGAAAAAAGCAATACAAATATAACTGCATTTGTGAAAACGACACGAAAAATCAAAAAGCTGACGCTTTCATCCACAAAAGGCATCACACACAACAGTCGTTTCGGCAGCCATTATATTTCATCCAGGAACGGTGAATACCGTCCCACCGAAAAGACCACGTTGTACGGAAACATCCAGCATTTTTACGCGATACCGACTTTGGACGAACTGTATTACAACAACCAGCGGATCCAGGGTAATCCCAACCTTGATCCGGAGCGGGGATGGAAAGCCAGCGGAGGCATCCGCCATCAGTTCAGTAAAAAAATTTCCGGTGATATCAGCGGATTTTTAAGCTACACCAAAAATCCGATTCTATGGAATTACAATCCGGGGGCAGAGCAATGGCGTCCGGACAATTACGAAGGCCTGCACCAGCAGGGGATCCAGCTTACCCTTACCGGCGCATTCAGCCCCAAATATAACGCCACGCTCTCTTACGCCTATACCAATTCCAGCACAGACTGGGGAGACAAAGACCCATCCTATACGGATCTGGTGGCCCGCCATCAGGTAAAAGCCGCACTGCGTTACAAGGACAGCCGCTGGTCCAACAACATCCTGCTCACCTCCGGTTTCGGCAGGGACAGCAACTGGTATTCCGGCAATTACTTCGTGGTAGACGTAAACCTGGGTTACAAATTCAGCAAACACTGGAGCAGCTACCTGAAGATCCACAACCTGTTCAACGACTCTTATGAATCTTTAGGCTCACGTACCATGGGCGACTGCCCGGCTTACGGACGAACGGCGCTGTTCGGGGTAGTGTACTCGTATAAATAAAGCTTTATATAAAATTAAATAAAAAGCGTGCAGAAATTGAGCAAAACATTGGGAGCGTTTGTGTAAATTCCATGAGACGAAATGCGCCGTTGGGGCGAGACTGTTTGAGGGACGAAGTCCCGAGTTTCGAAGCCACAGGCGCATAAGTCCATGTAATCACAAACGCGTACAGTTTTGCGAAATTCCTGCACGCTATATTTTTATAAATTTACTAATCCTTCCCGTTCCAGCAATAGGTGCAAAGTGTATCGGGATCGATGCCCACCGCTTTGATCATATCGTCCAGACGGTTAAAGGCCAGGCTGGTGAAGCCCATCTTCTTGCAGATGCCCTGCACCATGGCATGGTACCGGTCTGAATCCGGGTTGCAGTAATCTTCCAGCACTTCCCGGGCAACGTCTTCCCCCTCTTCTTGCGCCACGATCTGGCGGGCGATCAGTTCCATTTCGGAATTGGAACGGGAGAAGTTCAGAAATTTGCAGCCAAAGGTAATGGGCGGACAGGCCGGACGGGCGTGTACTTCTTTTGCCCCTGTCTTGAACAGGAACTCAGTGGTTTCCCGCAACTGGGTGCCCCGGACGATAGAATCGTCGATCAAAATGATACGTTTATTGTCAATCAGTTCATGAACCGGGATCAGTTTCATTTTAGCAATCAGGTTCCGCTTGCTCTGGATAGTTGGCATAAAGGAACGGGGCCAGGTAGGCGTATATTTAATAAGGGGACGGGAGAAAGGAATGCAGCTTTCGTTGGCATACCCCACCGCATGGGCGATACCGGAATCAGGAACCCCGGCTACGATGTCCGCGTCACCTTTCGCTACGTGATCGCGCTGGGCCATGTATCTACCGCAGTTATACCGCATCTGTTCCACGGAAACGCCTTCGTAGAAAGAAGAAGGATAACCGTAATACACCCACAGGAAGGTACAGACCCGCATCTTCTTGCCGGGTTTTGCCAGCACCTGCACCCCTTCCGGAGTCATGATGTCGATTTCCCCGGGGCCTAACTCTTTATAATCCTCATACCCCAGATTCAGATAGGCAGTGGACTCAAAGGTAGCGCAAAAGCCTTCTGCCTTGCGACCGATGATCATAGGGGTACGCCCTACTTTATCCCGGGCCACGTAAATCCCCTGGGGCATCATGATCATCAGGGACAGGGATCCGTCCACGCTTTCCTGAGCATAGCGGATGCCATCGATCAGGTTATCTTTTTGATTGATCATGGTAGCCACCAGCTCCGTGGCATTAATGCTGCCGCCGCTCATTTCCAGGAAATGGGTTCCGGTCTTTTTCATGATCTTCGCTACCAGTTCATCAATGTTGTTGATCTTGCTGACGGTAGTGATGGCATAGGTTCCGTGATGAGAACGGACGATCAGGGGCTGGGCCTCAAAATCGGAAATGCAGCCAATACCAAGGTTGCCCCGCATGTGATGAATGTCATCGTCAAACTTGGTACGGAAAGGAGAGTTTTCAATATTATGGATGGACCGGTTGAACCCCTCTTCCCCGTACACTGCCAGACCGGCCCGACGGGTTCCCAGATGGGAATGGTAATCCGTGCCGAAAAACAGATCAAATACACAATCTTCTTTTGATACAACGCCAAAGTATCCGCTCATTTGTTAATCCCTCTCAACTTTTCCTGTGAAAAACATCTGACACAAATTGCAATTTATTTTATCGTACTATAGAAAAGACTGCAAGAAAAAATTGTTAAAATATACAATAAAAATGAAAAAAAGACAGGCACGCGGTAGGCCCCGTTGCCTGTCTTACTTTTTATGCAGCTTCTCTCAATTGATGATTATACTCTTTCGCCTGCTTATTTGTCAATGCTTTCAGATTACAATGAGTTACGGAATTAACCGGAAGACGATGGAGTGCCCTGCAATCAGCTGGGCGTGATGGGCGAAGAACAGAATTCCGTCAGCCGGAGCTAAAATTTTTTCCTGTATCTCCGTAGTATAGGGATTGATAATCTCCGCCAGCAGGTTTCCTTTTTTGACAAAATCGGCAGGATGATGATAGCGCATCAGGATACCGCCTTTTTTATTGTGGACATTCACGAGATTTTCTTCTTTTACTGTTTTTGTTTTTGAACCCTCCGGTAATCCACATCCCAGCATCCCCTTCTCCGATAGAAACTGAAGCACGCTCTCCGGATGTTTATAAGGCAGCATTCCCTTTTTTGCCAGAAAATAGAGTATGCTGTCCACTGCCATTTCCGCACTTTCCTCATCAATGCGGTCCGTGGTACGGGAATAGACGGAAAATGTCCGGGTCTCCCACACCTGCCAGTTATAGTTCAGCGTAGTGGTGTCGTAAGGGTGAGGCTTGCGTATCAACAGATACGGCAGGCCGAAATCAAGCCCTTCTTCATTAGGCTGGTAACCGGTATCCACGATCCGCACATGAGGCACAAAATCCCCGGGCAGGTAAAAGCTTGCCAGATGAACGCCCCACCTGTAGCCCTGCAGTGCATTGAAGATTCTGGCAGCCAGCCGCTGGGTCGTCTCCCCTTCATCATAACCGGGAAACATCCGGTTGATGTCCGTGTTGTCCAAAGGCCAGAACCGTTTGCTCACGTTCATAGAAAACTGCCCGGCGCAGGGAACCACCATCACGCCGCAGTCCTTGGCAAAAGCCCCCTGTTCTTCCAGCTCAGCGAGACGCCTCACAAGCCGGGCCGCCGTATACATTTGCTGCACTTCGTCTCCCCGGATTGCACCCATAACCGCTAACGTTTTTTTACGGGAACCGAAGCGGTACCCGTACACCGGAATAGGCTGCCGGTAAGGAAGGGCGTCAATGGTAAAGAGTTTAACTTTTCTCATCGCATCCCGCCTCCCTTCTTTGCAGCGGAAGTTCTCTTCATTTTTACAGGTATGTCTTTCTCTGCTGCTGAAGCAGTTTTCGTTTTGACTGCGTCGCCCGCCTTTAAAGCTTCCGTTTTTTTCCTTTTCGCCCCAATGTCTCCCAAGATCCGGGCAATCAGGGAACCCTCATTCACCACCGGATATTCCCGCAGGGTAAACACCATACCGTCCACCGGGCTGAACAGTTCCTCTTTTGTTACGCCGTTCAGGGCATCGGCGATGAAACCTACAAGCTGCCCCTTCTTCACATATTCCCCATGCATGACCTGAGGCATAAAAAATCCTGAAGCATCTGCATTGATAAAAGCAACGCTGCCGTCAGTGCTGATTACAGGTTCCTTCACATCCGGCGCCGGTTCTTCCAGCATACCCAGCTGGCACATGACGGATAAAATCCCTGTAATAAGCTGGTCCCCGTAGCTTTGGGTAATGCGCATGCCCACACCCATTTCCACCACCAGGGTTTTTGTCCCTATCACATTCAAACTGTAGGCCAGGGTGCTTTCCAGTACCGTAGCCGCGCTGTGAACCCAAATGTAATCCATGTTCAGAAGCTTTGCCAACGGCACCAGTTCTCGCGCTGTTTTTTCGTTGACCCGCACCTGAGGAATCTCCCGCAGGAAAATGTTGCTGGCGTGGATATCGATGCACAGGTCCGCGCCTTTGATATCGCAGATAATGCCGTTGGCAATATATTCGTACATTGTCTCGCTGCGGCTCCCCGGGAAGATGCGGTTCATATCCAGGTCAAAGCCCGGAAGTCCCCGGTAAATCGTGCTGATTCCCAAAGGGTTCAGGGCCGGGTAAATATCTACGGTTCCCCGCATCGAATCTTTTTTCTGTTTCAGTACCCGGGCCAGCTGCCAGGCTACATATTGCCCTTCCAGTTCATCGCCGTGGGTTCCGGTAACGATGACAAGCCTGCGGCTTTTCGCATCTTTTCCGGTGATACGGTTCTTCTGGATCGTAAGGGCCTCTCCTACCGGAAGGGGCGCTTTGATAACGGTCTCTATCATGGGGTCTCCTTAATCGGTTACTTTTGTAAAAACTTTTTGTGTCTGCTCTGCCCAGCCGGAGAACACTCCCCGCTCAATGGGGCAGTCAGCATAATCCCGGCCAACGCAAAGCTTCAGGTATTTTTCATCCGCCGGGCAGTCGTGGGTAGGATCGATTCCGTACCACAGCCCGTCCATCCATATCTCCGTCCAGGCATGGCTGGCCCCCTCCCCGGTAAACAGGCCGCTTACATACCGGGCCGGCATGCCGGCCAAACGGCACAACGCGATGAGCGCATGGGCATAGTCCTGGCACACGCCTTTGGCCGACGCAAATGCTTCTCCCGCCGTTGTAAGCACATTGGTTTCACCGGGAGTATAAGCGAAATGCGCATGCACCCTGCTGCATAAAATTTTAGCTTTATCCAAAGCATTCAATTTTGCCGGATCATTCCAGTCCGTCACGCCGCCTGCTACGCCTGCGTAAAACTCTGCCAGCTCCTTCGTGACCTGGGTCAAAGGCGAAGCATACCGATAAAATGGCGCCGCTTCTTCGGGGACCCGCAGGGAATCATCCCGGTATGCCATGCCCTGCAGGGTATAACGGAAAGAATCGTGGGCCTCTGCCACTCTCCCAGTTCGGATAAAATTCCCGAAAGAATCCTTTCCCACCGTTCCCGGCCCTACATTAGGCAGGACGGTCAGTGTATAAGAAAGAATTTTTTGTTCCGGATTATCGGCAGGAATGCACCGCAAAACAAAATTGTGTTCCGTCACAGAGCCGGAAAAATTTAAAACTGTATCAAAGTAAAAGGACAATTCACGATGCATGTATCGTTCCTCCATAAAACTTTTCTCTGCTGCCACAGGCAGATTGCCGACTATATTTTCTGTCAGGCCGCAAGTAACTTTTTGATGCTGCACGTTTCCAGTCCCGCGCCTGCCGTGGCGTCAGTCCCCGCAAGTAACCTTTTGGCACTACACAGTGAATAAATTTTCCGCAGCTTCAAGGATTTCTTTTCCTTCTTCAGAACTTGCCGGATTTTTTGCCGACAGCAGCACCTGCAGGGAACTCTGGGAAGGCTGCAAGGTTGTCCGGTTCATCCGTTTCATCAGCTTGCCGATTTCCGACTCCACGGAATCCAGATGCCATCCCAGTCGCAGGTACAGGCTCAGCCGTTCCACGCCGGCCCCGCATTTAATGATGTTCCGCACGTTTTCGTCATCGATCATGTCGTCGTAACTGCCCCGGAAGGCCATGATAAAATCAATGACACGTTGCAGGGGAAGGGTCGGACTGTCACTGGTCTCGGCACTTTTCAGCCCCAGCACCGCCAGTTCCAGATAGGCCAGGGTACGGCTGCCGATGACTTCCCGAAGCACCATGCCGTTGCCCAGCATGGCTTCTGCCACCGTCCGGAGGGAATCCGGATTATTTTTATCAAACACATAATTGTGCATAAATTCTTTATCGTCTTTGTAACAGCAGTCGATGCTCAGTTTTTTGCAAAACAGAGGATAATCGATCTCCCCGTCGATCATCACATCGTACCAATCCCACAAATAGCTGAGGGTGGTGGCCAGCCGTTCATAATACCGTCCCAGCCAGAAAAGACGGTTCACCTTGCTTACTGACAAACTATCCATGTGTCCTTGAAGCCTCCTCCCTGTGAAGAATTTACCACAAAGCTGTCCGGGTTCCGGGAGAACCGGGTCAGGCCGCTGGGCCAGACCTGCACATCCTCACCGCTGAGGACAAAAGCGCGCAAATCGGCTTTCCGTTCCACCGTTTCGCCGTTCTCCAGAATCGGCAGGTCTTTAAAGTCGATGACCTCCTGGGCAATAAAACGGCGGGGTGCGTTCTTAATGGTGTTCTTCAGATCTTCCCGCTGCTCTTTCGTCAGGTTTTCACCAAAGACCACGCCATAACCGCCTGCCTCAGCCACGTCCTTGATGACCAGCCTGTCAATATGGTCCAGAGTATACTTCCGGTCTTCTTCGTAATAAGGCAGATAGGTGGGAGCGTTTTTCAGGATCGCCTCTTCACCCAAATAGTAGGAGATCATTTTCGGCACGAAATAATAAATGCCTTTGTCATCCGCCACCCCGTTGCCGGGAGCGTTCATCATAGCCACGTTACCTGCCCGGTAGGCGTCCATAATGTTAGGAACACCGATCAGGGACGAAGGCTCGAAGCAAAGGGGATCCATATACTCGTCGCTGACCCGGCGGTACACCGCGCCCACACGGACCGGGTCGCGGCTGGTGCGATAATACAGGGTCTGGTTCTCTACAAACAGGTCGCCGCTTTCTGCCAGCACGGCCCCGGCCTGTTCCGCCAGATAGGAGTGTTCAAAGTAGGCCGCGTTGTAACGGCCCGGCGTAAAAATAACGTTGATACCGCCGGTGTTCACGTAATCCATGGTCCGTTTCAGCAGGGCGCCATACTGACGGTTGTCCCGGACATGGTAGCGTTTAAAAGTTTCCGGACTGCAGCGACGGCACAGGGTCCGCGCAATCAGCGGATAGGAAGCACCGGAAGGAATCCGCAGGTTATCTTCCAGAATATACCATTCGTCGTCCTTACCTTCTACCAGGTCGATGCCGGAAATATGGCTGTACACATTTTTTGACGGCGTAATGCCCTCGCACTGGGCCAGATATCCCGGGGAACGGTATACGAACTCTTCCGGGACCACTCCGTCCTTCACGATCTTTTTATCGTGATAAATGTCGTAAATAAATCTGTTCAGCGCCGTCACCCGCTGAATCAGCCCTTTTTCCAGCACGGCGTAATCTTTTTCCGGAATCTGCCGGGGTACCGGATCAAAGGGGAACAGCCTCTCGTTGAAGGCTCCGTCTTTGTAGATTCCGAACTTCACGCCGTACCGGGCCAGTTGTTCATTGATCTCCTTTGTGTGTGCCAACAGCGTTTTCATAAACAACCCCCCATTTAGGAACCGCCGGTGAGACAGCGCTTCCCTAAATATAAGGAACCACTGATTAATTCGTCCGCACGCTTGCCGGCGCTTTTTGTAAATGACCTCGTCACTGTCTCTTGACGCAGCCCCGCTGCGCCTTCAAGCCACTTCCTTGTCATTCGCAAAAAGCCCTCGACAAGCGCACAAACTCATTTAATCAGTGTTTCCATAAATAAAGCATGACCCTGACACCTGATCTCTCAGACTTCATTGTCATGCTTTTATAAACGCCGACAACTCTTCTTAATATAAATTATCGCAAGAGAATGCTAAAAATGCAAGAGGTAAGCGGAATTTCTGGAAAATTTTTATTGCGGTTTTATACAAATGAGCAGGCGTATATGTCGGCCTACTGCTTCACTGCCGTGAAAGGAAATACAGGCCGATCAGGCAGATTATGATGCCGATTATTTTATTCAGCGTAACCGGCTCCTGATACAGCATCCGTCCGACCATAAGCAGGAAACCCGCAAGGATCGCACTCTGGAAGATAAACGCAGTGCTGACAGGCCAGCCCGCCTTATACGCATAGATCCATCCCACTTCCAGGCCCACGATGACCAGCCCCAGCACAAAAGGAGCCCAGTTCAGTTTTGTATATTCCTGCAAAATATTGCCGCCGTCCCCCAACGCCACATAAAACAATCCGGAAGCAAGAGCGCCTACCAGATAGGTTACCGTCAGCGACGCAAAGGGATTCATGCCTCCCGGCACAGATTTTGCGCAGATCTGATACGCTGTGTTCGAAAGCACCACCAGCGCCATAGGCCAGACATATGAAAACATTTCGATTTCCTCCAAATAATAATAAAAGTTTCTTACACTTCAGTTTTGTCGCCCGGCTTTGCTTTCAATCAGCAACAGCTTTTCCTCGCGGCTCATCTTGTGTTTGATGTGCCACTCCCGGCTCATAGCCTCGCCTTTTTCTTCAAAAAGCTCCGAATATACCAGCCGGCAGGGCCGCCGTCCCCTTGTATATTTAGCGCCGCCTCCGGCGTTGTGGGCCGCTAACCGCTTTTCCAGATTGTCTGTGTAGCCGGTGTAAAGGGAGCCGTCGGCGCATTCTAAAATATAAGTGTAATATGGCATGATTAAAACTTCCCTGTTACATATGGATACTTTTGATATATTGTATTTTATCACAGTTTTACTTTCGGCAAAACAGGACATATCCTGCATTTTGCTTTCCCTTTCTCTATGATTCGTCATATATTTATGATAAAATACAAACAGCAGCAGATAAAAATCGTTTTCAAAATGTCAAGGAAAGGAGAATTTTTATGATTACCAAAGAAGAAATCCGAAAACTTGTGGAAGATTTTGTTGATACGTCTCCCGTAAACCGCATGGGCGAAGCCTTCGGGGACGAAAAAATGTGGGATCATCCGTTAGTAGGTTTTGCCAGCGGGGCCGATCCGCTTTTCCGCCAGTTCAAAGCACGGAACGGTTGCGGCACCACCCACTGGATGCCGGCGGAAATTTTTAACAAACAGTTTCCTGAAAGTCACGCCAAACCCGAAGAACTTACTATTGTCAGCTGGGTCCTGCCCCAGACGGAAGCTACGAAAGCTTCCATGCGCTGCCAGGACAAATGGCCCAGCGAGCGTTGGGCCCGGGCCCGTGTCGTAGGAGAACCCATCAATGAAGAAGTACGTAAATATATGGTCAGGACCCTGACAGACATGGGGTATGAAGTCATGGCCCCGGTGCTTCATCCGGAGTGGACCCGTCTGGAAAACGATGTGCAGACCTTCACCTCTAAATGGTCGGAGCGCCACATTGCCTATACGGCAGGGCTGGGCACCTTCAGCTTCAGCGATGCGCTGATTACACGCAAGGGCATCGCCCACCGGTTAGGCTCTATTATCATTAAAGTAAAACTGGAACCGGATAAGCGCCCATATAAGGACCGATTCGACTGGTGCCTCTGGTATGCCAAAGGCACCTGCCTGCAATGTGTCCGCCGCTGCCCCGGGGAAAACGCACTCACCCTGGAGAACGGCCATTTGAAACGGAACTGTAAGGCTTATTCCCATGGGAAAACCATTCCGTACATCAAGGAGCATTTCCACATCGACGGCTACGGCTGCGGTTTCTGCCAGACCGGCGTACCCTGCGAAAGCCGGATTCCCGCTGGCATTGACGTGGACGAATAACACTCAGCTGATCTGCCATCGGGCGTGGCTTCCGTATTCATCCTTGGTTACGATGAGCTGGTCTTCGATCTCCTGTTTCAGCTCCGCCACGTGGGAAATAATGCCGATAAGTCTGGAGCCCCCTGCCATCTGTTTCAGCACCCGGACCGCCTGGTTCCGGGAATGTTCGTCCAGAGAACCGAATCCTTCGTCGATAAACATCACGTCCAGGTTAAGGGACGCAGAGCTTTCCTGTATCTGGTCCGCCATCCCCAGGGCCAAGGACAGAGCGGCCATAAAGGATTCACCGCCGGACAGGGTACGGATCTCCCGTTCTTTTCCGGTGATAACGGAATACACCATCAGGTCAAGCCCCCGGTTCTTCCCTTTTCCTGCCTGCTCCTCCCCGGTCATCCGCAGTTCAAACTGCCCAGCGGACATTTCCCGGAACCGGCGGTTGGCAGCGAACAAAATCCGTTCCAAATAGTACCGCTGCACAAAAGTCTCGATATCCATCCTGGCATCGGTGGTCTTGCCGTTCAGCCGGTCATACAGCAGGGCAATGCGCCCAAAGTCACGGGCTATTTTACCGTTATCTTCCAGATTGCATGCCAGTGCATCACAGGCAACAGAATTTTTCCCCAGCAGGTTTTTGGTATCCTGCAATTCCCTTTGCACCGCCGTTAGTTTTTCTTCTGCAGCATCGGCTGCCGTCTGCAACGCAGCCACTTCCGGCTTTGGGCGTCCGGCAATAGTTTGCTTCGCTGTATCCGCAGCGCTTTGGGCTGCAATGCGTGTTGTGTTATATTTGCTGATTTTCTGTTGCAGCCGAACCACTTCTTCTTTGCGATGGGATGAAACAATGTTTTGCCATAGGGATTCGGTGATTGCTTTCTCTTTTAAAACGGTTTCATAGGATGCGAACCGCCCATCCCGTTCTTCTTTTTGTCCGGGCAGTGCCTTTTTATATTGAGCGATCAGCGTTTCTGCAGCTTCTTTTGCCTGTTTCGCTGCCATTAGTATTTTGTTCGCCGCTTCATATGCGGCGTCTTTTTTATTTTGTTCTGCTTCGGCATCCGCCAAAACCTGCTTCGCTTCTTCCACAGACGCATATTCTTTTTGCCACGCCAGATTTTTCAGCGTTTCTTCCGCAGCCGCAAACACTGTGCGT
>OMYP01000009.1 GCA_900315345.1 uncultured Selenomonadales bacterium
GTACCCCAGTCCGCCGTAAATCTTATTTTTCTCGTTCAGCGCATGGATCAGCCTGGCGCCTACGCGCAGACGGTGGCTGTTCACCGAATCGAAATGCATTTCCGCGTCGTCCTGGCCGTTAATGCGGATCATGGCGCTGTCGCTGCCCGTATGGCTGTAGAAATATTTCCCATAAACGTCCATCGTGTTGTTGTGGCCGATGTCCACCAGTTTGCCCGCGCCCAGGTGCGCCGCCCAATAGGTAGCGCTGCTGTCATAGTCGACGTGGGTTGCCGTCGAAAACTGCGAACTGTAATCGGATTTCGTACGGCCGGCGCGCAAACTGCCTTCATAATAGAAACCGTTGCTGTTGGTCTGTTTCGCGATCAGGCCCAGGCCCCAGTAGCTGGCCTTGCCGTCCGCCTTAAGGCCGTTGTCCTGATAGCTGTCATAACTGCCGTGGCCGTATTCCACAATTGGGCCAAACAGCAGCTTGCCCTTGCTGTTTTCCAGTTCCCTGGCAAAGCCCAGGTTCAGGCCGATGCCTTTGATGTCCACGTGGGACCCGCTCATGGCCCGCAGCCTGGAAAGGCCTACGGCCGCGAAGCTGTTGAAACCGCCGGCCGCTTCTTTGTCTCCGGCCGCCGCCTGCGCGTTGAGCATGCCCTGGCCGGCCAGCAGGTCGGAACCCGCGTTGATCATGGTCACCACTGCCATGCGGGTTTCAACCGGTGACTTCAGCCGGTTGGAAGGATCGGGTTTGGGCTCCGGTTTCGGTTCCGGCTTGGGCTCCGGTGTGGGAGTCGGTTCGGGCTTCGGCTCCGGTTTTGGTTCCGGTTCCGGCTCAGGTTCCGGCTCGGGTTCCGGATCCGGTGTTACTTCTTTTACATCCTCAACCGTAGTGATGATGGTAGTATCATCTTTTTTGCTGATGCTCAGTTCATATTTTTTATCGGTTGCCAGATTGTTGGGCGCCAGGAAGGAAGCATCGGCCAGTTTGGAGCTGTCCACGGTCAGTTCATCGTCCGTGGTCAGGCCGTTGCTGTTAACAAGCAGGTTAACCGTATCGCCTTTTTGCAGGTTCACGCCGCTTAATGCCGCCACACCGAAGGTCACACCCGTTACGTCTGTCGCACTGCTGCCGTTCACCGTCAGCATGGTATCGTCTTTGGCAATATTTGCCGGCAGGTAGAAGTTCATATTCTGGAAACCCCTGACGTTATCTTTGCCTACAGTCACGTTTTTTACCGCTATGTTCAGTGTGTTGCCTGACACATTGGAGGGATTATTAATACTCTGTCCCCCTATCAGAAAGCCTACATCGATTGACGATAAAATGTTGACGGTATTATTTTTCGCTGCACCACTACCCATTGCTCTGCCGCCCCAAATCCCCGAACTTCCCTCGAACATAAAATTCGGAGACCCGCTGATGGTCACTGTGTTTCCTGAAGCATCGCCGGAACTCTGAGACGTAACAAGCCCACCCAGAATAGAGGATTTTATGGTTGCATTGCCAGTAATGGTAACCGTGTTGTTACTGGCCGATCCATCACTTGCATTGCCGCCGTAAATACCATAATTTACCGTGCCCCCGCTTATCGTCACGCTGTTATTTAAGGCGTTGCGGTTGGCCCTGCCTCCATAAACATTGTTAACAGTTGTTTCCAGTCCGGATATGATCACTTTATTTCCTTCAGCTTTGCTGTTTTCTGTTGTTCCTTGAGAGAATCCGCCATGTACGTCGCTTAAAGTGCCGCCGGTGACGGTGACCTCGTTGTTAACTACATCGCCGTGGGTCGATTTTCCCCCCAGGACGTTACGTAACTTTCCATTACTGATTTTAACCATGTTCCCGTCAACCTTGCCCCAGATACTGTTACCCCCATAAATTGTCTCATCAATCTGCGTGCCGGAGCCGGAGACAGAAACTATATTTTTGATAACTGCACCATTATTACCTGTGCTGTCGCCGCTTGTTTCAGCGCCATATATGCTTTTCATGTGGCCACCGGTCACATTAACAGTATTCCCCTCAGCAGTTCCTGTATAGCTGTATCCGCCATACACAGAACTTCCTACCGTGCCGCCACTGATGTCTACCTTATTATCTGTAGCATTGCCGCCGGAAGCCCTGCCTCCATATACAGTGCCCGAAATACTCGTCGTTGTTTCCGTTCCGGATATGGAAACCTTGTTTCCTTCCGCTTTGCCTGAGCCGCTACCAATATAACCGCCATATACGTTATTCAAATTTCCGCCGCTGATTTCTACACTGTTATAACCGGCTGTACCGGTTCCACCACCCACGTATCCGCCATACACAAAACTTCCCACCGTGCCGCCTGAAACAGACACCTGGTTATTCTTGGCAGACCCTCTTTCTGAATATCCACCTTCAACAAAATTAACTGTACCGGATTTAATAGTTACAATATTGCCATCTGCAGCAGTATCACCGCCAGCTACTCCTGTTGCACTAAAACCACCGTTAATGTATAGTTTTTCGTTGACACCGCCTTCAAAAGTTACTGAATTCTTGCTGACATTGCCTGTTTGAGAATAACCGCCATATGCTGTAGGGTAAGAACCACTTAACGTAGCGTTCGTGATACTGACCTGATTACCGATAACCGCGCCTGAAGTACTAAAGCCACCTGTCAGATTAGGCTTGCCTACCCAATTTCCCGAACCGGGAGAGGTTTCACTCCAATCAGTATCTGCATGATTTACTGTTCCGCCGTTGATTGTAACAGTATTACCGCTTACCGCGGCATCACCATGTCCGCTTATGCTTTTAACCACACCGCCTTCATTCACGGTAAATGTAATATTGGAACCGTTCAGGTAATAATCATCCGCTGCATGTGTAGCGTCGTTAATTGTTTCGGAACCGCTTGTTATTACTATATCATCCGCCATCGCCACCTGCGGCATGGTAAACACTGCGCCGCCCGTCACACTTAACGCAAGGGCCAGCGACAGCACGGCGCGGCTGCCTTTCGCTTTTCCTCCGCAGTTCACACAGGTGCAGCTTTTTCCGTTCCGTTTCGCGATTTCACTCACCGCTACGTAGCAGTTCCGTACTTTGCTCCAGATCACTTTGTAGATTTTGTTCATGATGGCGCCCCCTTCTGTATTTAAAATTGATAAAAATGATATTACCACACAGGTTTTGGATACGATGCAGTTCTTTCGGCGTAAATCTAATACACCGGTTGCTCAACCGCTGTTTCCCACAGCAACGGTTTTCCATTTAAATTATACCTGTCTTACAAAACAATTTATATAGAATGACAAAATTTGTCATTGACAAATTTTTGTGAATTTTTGCCGTTTTTGTCATTTTTTTATGACGTTACCTCCCCCCATAAACGCCTGTTCATATCTGGCTTTGCAGCGTTTTTTACTCTGTAAAATCCTTTATTTTGTTAAAGCTTTTTCAATAGGACGCAAATCGTGGCCAAAGCATTTTGTCCAACGGTTTTATGTTATACTTAAGGAAACAATGATTAAACGCTGTTGCCGGGATATTTTGTCCGCAAGGACAAAACTCCGGAGCTGCAACAATTCATTGCGTTGAAATGACTTTAAGTTTCCCGATTCTGCAACGCACCATTTCGCGTTGCGCATCCGCGAAAGGATAAAGCCTATGAAATACATTATTGCCGATAAGCTGAATTTCCTCATGAAGGTGACGGGAACCAAAAACAATATGCTGGGCCGGGCCCTTTCTTTTGATGCGTCCCATATCAGCCGCATCCGCTCCGGCGACCGGGGTCTGCCCAGCCGCCGGGAATTCATCGTCCCGGCCGCCGGTTACTTTGCCCGGGCGGTGAAGACGGCCACCCAGCGCAACGCTTTGGCAAGGCGTATCTGTCCTAACAGCAAATGGCCGGAGTCCCTGGAAGAAGCCACGCTGCTGATTGCCCAATGGCTCAGCGAAGACGTGAAGAAACTGGATTATGAATCCCTGAACCGCTACTTCTCAGAAAACGAAGCCGCTCCTGCTCCGCCAGAGACTGGGTCTTCCGCTTCCGGTGATACCACCCAGTTCTATTTGGGCAACGAAGGCAAGCGCCAGTGCGTCATCCGTTTTCTCACAGGCCTTGCTGCCAAGAATGAACCTGTCACGTTGCTGCTCCATTCGGAAGAAAGCATGGAGTGGATCTACGAAAAACCGGAATTTGCCAAACAGTGGGGCCAGCTGCTGGTCACCCTGCTGCAGCAGGGGGACCGTATATTGATCATCCACACCCTGACACGCTCCTTTGAGGAAATGCTGGAGGCAGTTACCAAATGGGCGCCGCTGTACGCCACGGGTTCCATCGAATCCTTTTATTATCCCAAACTGCGGGACAACGTGTTCCGGCGCACCCTGTTCATTGCCAAGGGCAATGCGGCCATCGTCGCCTGCACCACCGGCGACCCAGGGGAAAACCGGCTGAACATGCTCATCTACGATTCAACCGCAGTAAAAGCCCTGGAACAGGAATACTACGATTTCCTGTACATGTGCCGGCCCCTCATGCAGATCTTTACACCTGACAATTTCCTGAAGATCATTCCGGTCCTGGGAACCTTCCGGAAGGCTGATAGCGTTCTGATCCAGTTCCATGTTACGCCTTCCCTTGCGGTGCTGCCGGATGAAGTAGCGGAAGGATTTGCCCGCCGTCCCGGTTTTGAAAATTTTGCGGATTTCCTGGCCGACCACCATCGCTGGCTGTTCAAACAGGGCAAAGCCCCTGCCCATGACCAGACTGACATTGTGTACCTGCCGGACATCAGCGCGGTTATGGAAAGAAAGATTCAGGTTCCCCTCACCCATCTGTCAAACTTTCCCTGCCTGTTCTATACGCCGGAAGAATACAGCCTGCATCTGAAAAACGCGCTGCATCGGATGGAAAGCACACAGACCTATCGCATGGTGCTGTTAGGTCCGGATACAGTCCATCCCGTTACCGGTAGGCCGGTGGCGCCGTCCTTTTCCATCGTGGCCAGCCAGCAGGCAGGGATACTGTTATTCAGTACCAAATCCCCCCAGGCCCTGTTCTATACAAAGGAACCTACCATCACTTCGACCTTCTGCGAATACCTGGAAGGCTTCATAAAAAATGCAGCCTCCCGGGAAGAAACCTTACAGCGGCTGCGGCAGTATATTATTAAATTGGATGAAGCGATAGAAAAGGTTTGAATTATTACGAAAACAGAACTTCAGACATATATAAAAAGCTGCCAGTATCAGAAAACGCAAAACCGTCACCGATTGCTATTTCATGGATTCATTCGTCTGTGGCTTCGAAACTCGAGGCTTTGCCTCTCAAACAGTCTCGCCACGTCGACGAATTTCATCTCATGAAATTTCGCAATCGCTTCCAAAGTTTTGCTTATGTCTGATACTGACAGCTTATATTATTTAACGTTAACCACGTATTTCAATTTTTAAAAAGGTTTCGCCAGCAATCCCACTTTCTTCTTCACCTTGGTAAGGGTGCGGTCGGAAATCCGCTGGGCCGTTTCCGCCCCGGCCTTGTAGGTCGCTTCCAGATAAGCCTTGTCGTTCATAAGGCGGGCAAAGTTTTCACGTACAGGGCGCAGCTCTTCGGACACAGCCTCCCCTACCGCCAGCTTGAAGTCGCCGTAGCCTTTGCCGGTAAATTCGTCTTCGATTTGTTCGTAGGTCTTGCCGGTAACTACGGAATAAATGGTCATCAGGTTGTTGATGCCGTCCTTGCCTTCTTTGAACATGACCTTGGCTTCGCTGTCCGTTACCGCGCTGCGGAACTTGCGGATAATGGTGTCGTGGTCGTCCAGAATAGAAATAAAGGCCTTGGGATTTGTGTCTGACTTGGACATTTTCTTCGCCGGCTCCTGCAGGGACATGATCTTGGCCCCTTCCGGCGGCAGGTAGGCTTCCGGAAGCTTAAAGGTGTTGCCGTACAGGTTGTTGAACCGCTGGGCCACGTTCCGGGTAAATTCCAGATGCTGGGTCTGATCGGCCCCTACCGGTACATAGTCCGCCTGGTAAAGCAGGATATCCGCCGCCATCAGGGAGGGATAGGTGAAGAGGCCCGCGTTGATGTTGTCCGCATGCTTGGCGGATTTATCCTTGAACTGGGTCATCCGGGACAGTTCCCCGAAAAGGGAGTTGCAGGCCAAGATCCAGCCCAGCTCCGCATGGTTATGGACGTGGCTCTGGATGAACATCAGGCTTTTCTGGGGGTCGATACCGCAGGCCAGCAGCAGGGCAAAGGCCTCCAGGCTCTGCTTCCGCAGCTTGGCCGCTTCCTGCCGTACCGTCAAAGAATGCAGGTCCGCGATAAAATAGGCGCACTGGTAATCTTCCTGAAGCTGCTGCCAGTTCCGTACCGCCCCGATATAGTTGCCCAGCGTGAAAATGCCCGTAGGCTGTATCCCGCTGAGGATGCTCTTTTTCTTTTCCGTTTTCTGTACTTCCTGTTTTACTTCTTCCGCCAAAGTGAACACTCCTGTCTTTACATTGTATTACATTGCGTTGCATTTTCTTTTCTGATTGCAGAAAAAATACGGATGCGTTGCCATGGATTCAGGTCCGGCATCTTCAATCCGTTTTTCCGCTGTTTTACAATACATTTTATTATAATCTATTTTTCCTTTTTTTGCTACTGCCTGCTCAATAAATTTGAATTACGGAAAGAAGCATTTGTGTTATAATTAGAAAACATAAATTGCAATTTGGGTAAGCACCGATTCAACGTGGTTGTTCGATTATCATATAAACACCGAAAAGAATGAACCGGAACTTTCCTGACGAAAGAAGTTTTATTATGCAGCAAAACAGGCATTTTGGAATTTTGGCAGCCTTAGGCTGTTACGTGTTATGGGGCATCCTTCCCCTGTACTGGCACCTGCTGGCGGAAGCGGAGGCCAATGAGATTCTGTCCCACCGGATCCTCTGGTCCCTGGTGTTTATGCTGATTGTGGTAGGGCTTACTGGCCGTATGGAACAATTGAAAAAAGACTGCCGGGAACTGTGGCAGAACAAAAAGCGGGGCCTGATGCTGGTGGCTGCCGCTATCATCATCAGCCTGAACTGGCTTATCTACATCTGGGCTGTCAACCATAACCATGTGATCGACACCAGCGTCGGCTATTACATCAACCCCTTAGTGAACGTGCTGTTCGGCGTGGTCCTCTTCGGCGAGACCCTTTCGGCGCCGAAAAAGGTCAGCATCGCCCTGGCCGCTATCGGCATCTTCCTTATGACCTGGCAAATCGGCAAGTTGCCCTGGATCTCCGTAGCTCTGGCCCTTACCTTCGGCAGCTATGGGGCCCTGAAAAAGATGCTGCAACTGGATCCTTTTACCAGCATTACACTGGAAACCTTGCTGCTTTTCCCCTTTGCCTTTTACTACGTGGCAAATTTGACCGCAGCGGGGGCCGCCCATTTCGGGCCCGCCACCCCTGCCCTCAGCCTGCTGCTGGCCGGCGCCGGCGTGGCTACCGCCATACCCCTCATCCTGTTTTCCTACGGGGCCAACCTGCTGCCCCTGAACGTGCTGGGCTTCTTCCAGTACATCAGCCCTTCCCTGACCCTGCTGTTAGGCATTTTCTTTTTCAACGAGCCCTTCGGCTTCACCCGGCTTTGCACCTTCGGGTTCATCTGGCTGGCACTTATTGTGTTCACTGTTTCCGAATGGAAGGCCAGTCACGGTAAATAATTTTAAGAAACCACTGATTAATACGTATGCACGCTTACTCTGTGTAAGCGATTCGCACGCAAGTAAACTTGCGGCTCTCTGCTTATGCCGGTGCTTTTTGTGAATGACCTCGGCAAGTACACAAACTCATTTAATCATCGGATCCTTAAACAAAATAAAAATAACAGGCACTCTGCAAAAAGCGGAATGCCTGTTTTTATTTTGCGCCATTGAATTGAGCCATGTTCATTCAATACGTAAGCGTCTCTCAGCACAGGGCTCATTTCATTTGCGTTTTTATTTCAGATTGATCACTACTATCTCCGGCGTGCTGCCGATCCGCACCGGGGAGCCCCACAGTCCGTAGCCGCAGGAGGTGACTCCCATCATGTTGCCGAATTTTTTGCTGCCGTAGTCCAGCAGGTACATGCGCCGTGTCACCAGGTTCAGCGGCGCCTGCTGCCCCCCGTGGGTATGCCCTGCCATGTACAGGTCATAACCGGCCTTCTCCGCTTCCAAAAAGCGACGGGGCTGGTGCTCCAAGAGCAGGTTGGCCTTTGCCGGGTCTTTCCCCGCCAAAGATTCCAGATGGGGATTTCTCGGCTCGCTGCGGAAATCTTCCAGTCCTACCAGATGGATGTTACAGGGCAGGTCTACCGCTTCATCCACCAGCATGTGGAAGCCCACGGACCGGAACATGTCCAGTTCCATCTGCACCCGTCCGTCAAAATGGTCGTGATTCCCCAGTATGGCGTAGACCCCGTACTTGCTTTTAATATTTTTAAGAGGCTCATAGCTTTTTTCCCGGATCAGATAGTCCAGGCTGTTGTCGGCCTGGTCCCCGCCGAACAGAACCACATCCGCATCCTGCCCGTTGATCCTTTCCGTCAGTTCCTCCGCGTACTGCCTGCCAAAAAGGCTGCCCAGATGAATATCCGTCACTAGCACCACCTTCACCGGCCGGGGCAGGTGTTTCCCTGTATCGTGTTCCACTACACGCACCACAGGGTGCAGGGTATTCCATCCCCCATAGATGATGATGGCCATGACGATGACGAAAGCGCCTTTGGCATACAGGGCGTAGGCATGCTGCCAGCCTTCCCCGCCTCCTGCCAGGGCACCAGCGATCCGCAGAATGATGTACAGGATGCCCGCGTAGGCGGAATAATGGAAAAAGGCAAGCCAGTATCCGCCCAGATAGGCAAAGGGACGCAATATTTGCGGAGCTATTTCCAGACTGGGTCCCCACACGTTTACCCCGCAGAACAAAAGCGGGAGCAAAAGCAAAAAACATAAAACAACAGCGTGGTTCACAAATGTAAAACCACGCCGGTACATAAGCCAGTATAAAGCGGTCAGCACTACGCCTACCGCCGACCAGAAATAGAAAAATGATCTCATAGTGTCTCTGTATAACCTCAAAGATCAGTCAGGCCTTCGCCAGCCGTAAAGCACTGGTTCCTGCGTCTGCCGGACAGCAGTTGTTTCGTTTACGGTTAACTTCTTCAGTCCTGTCTGCGGATCTCATCCAGCAGGAATTCATTCTTTACTTTAATGTAAGTGCCCTTCATGCCCAGGGATTTGGTTTCGATCAGGTTGGCGCTCTCAAATTTACGCATGGCGTTGACGATCACCGAACGGGTGATGCCTACCCGGTCCGCAACCTTGGATGCAACCAGGATGCCTTCCGTTCCTTTCAATTCTGCCAGAATGTTGACAATGGCTTCCCATTCTGAGAAAGAAAGGGTAGAAAAAGCAATCTGTACCATGGCTTTCTTCCGGGCGTTTTCCTGAATGACCACTTCTCTCTCCCGCAGGATCTCCACCCCGATGACCGCAGCCGCATATTCCGCCAGCAGCAGGTCGTCATCGTTGAAGTCCCTGTCATACCGGGCCAGGATCAGTGTGGCGATCCGTTCCCCGTTTCCGTTGACCGGTACGATGGTCGTCCGCTTCTCACCAAACATGCACTTTTTCGTATCAATAAATGAACACATCTGGTTCTTGTGGCTGATATTCGGAACCGTTTCCACGGCCTCGGCCACAAAATCCATATAAGGCTCAGGGAATTGCTGTTCTGCCAGCACCATGTCCCGCATAACTTCACATTCAAATTCATCCAGCAGCCCATAGCCCAATACGGCCCCATTCACATCAATTACATACACATTGCTGCTGATCAGGCTTTTCAACAGCAATGCCACCTCTTTGAATTTTACGCGTTCTCCGTTCTGCATCAGCTTATTCAGCTTTCGGGCCTTATCCAGTAACTTCATGTACGCACCTCCATATGACATGTAGTTTAGCGGAATTGCCGATTAATTTTTCCGCGCGCCTGTCGGCGATCCCGCAAGCCCCTTTAATCAGCGTTCCTCGATATTTTCTGTTACGCTCTGGGAAAATTCTTCTGATAAACTTTATTGATACGCTCATTTGTAATATGCGTATAAATCTGTGTAGTGGACAGGCTGGCGTGTCCCAGCAGTTCCTGTACTGCCCGCAGATCCGCTCCATGCTCCAGCAGATGGGTGGCAAAGGTATGGCGGATCGTATGGGGGCTCACATTTTTCTGCAGGGCCAGAGCACTGACATATTTATCCAAAATACGGCGGACGCTGCGGTCTGTCAGGGCTCCGCCCCGATTGTTGATAAATACATGCTGGTGTTCCTCCACATGATATTTATCCATCAGAGGCGCCCGGCTTTTTGCAAAATACCTTACCAGCGCATCCCGGCAGGTATGCCCGATAGGAACGATGCGGTCCTTGTTGCCCTTACCATGGAGCAGTACAAACAATCCGCTTAAGTCCACATTCCCCAGTTCCAGTCCGGCCAGTTCCGAAACACGGCAGCCTGTAGCATACAGCATTTCCAGCACTGCCTGATCGCGAAGTCCCAAAGGCGAGGTATCCGGCAGATCCAAAATCGAATCGATTTCCGTTTCTTCCAGAAATACCGGCAGCCTTTTATCCAGCTTGGGTGTACGGACTTTGGTAAAAGGATTCTGTCCTATATATTCTTCCCGCAGCAAAAACTTATAAAAAGACCGTAAGGAAGATATCCGTCTGGCAATGGTCCGTCTTGCATAGTTTTCATGATTCAGCCAGGCGAGATACGAACGGATATGGATGACCTGTACCTGGTCCCAGGAAAATGCCTCTCCCGCTTTTCCGGCCATAAACTTCTCAAAATCAGCAATGTCCCTTGCGTAATTCTCCCCGGTGAGCCTTGAGCCGTTTTTTTCAACCATCAGGTAATTTTTAAATTTTTCAACCCAATCCCGGCGCAGCTTTTCTTGCGGCAAAGAGGTCACTCCCCATCAGTCTTCATAACTTCTCTGCGACCAGCTTTTGATAATAATACAAATACAAGGCAAATAAAGCCTTTGCTCGTATTATATCTATAAAGTTTAGTCATACAATGATATCATATAATTAGAAAATAGGCAAATTTTATTTTCCACATGAGCGTAGAATTTTCAGAAATTTCAAAATCAGATTCGGAAAACAATTCTGTAAATGTATTAATTTGAATACACCATATGATTATTTTTGCAGAATTAAAAAATATATATCCGTTCCATTAAACGGTCAAAACGATCACACTTCCCCGCATCGGGATGTTACTGTTTCAAAAGCTTCCAAAGCACGGTTCGCCAGCATTTCATTGCGGAACCGGCGCTTGCGCACCCGTTTTTCCAGTGGCGGCATGATGCCATAGTTTACATTCATGGGCTGGAAATCCGTCACCGCAGGGTTGCTGATGTAATGGGCCAGGGCTCCCATGGCGGTTATATCGGGAAACTCTACAGCAGGCAGTCCTTTTTGGGCGCAAACTGCCTGGATGCCTGCCATCAGGCCGGAAGCAGCTGATTCCACGTAACCTTCCACCCCGGTCATCTGCCCGGCAAAAAAGAATCTGGGATTCGTGCGCAGCCGAAAATCCGCGTTCAGCAGCTGCGGTGAATTCATGTAGGTATTCTTGTGCATGACGCCGTAACGTACAAACTCTGCATTTTCCAGTCCCGGGATCATGCGGAATACCCTTTTCTGCTCCGGCCATTTCAGATGGGTCTGGAATCCTACCAGATTATAGAGGGTTCCCGCTGCGTTGTCCTGCCGCAGCTGCACCACCGCATAGGCCTCTTTACCGTTGCGGGGATCCCGGAGGCCGATGGGCTTCAGGGGGCCGAAGCGCATGGTATCCTCTCCCCGGTAAGCCATTTCCTCTATGGGCATGCAGCCTTCGAACACATTATGCTCGAAGTCCTTTACCTCGGCAGTTTCCGCTGCTTTCAATGCTTCATAAAACGCAATGTATTCTTCTTTCGTGTAGAAGGGACAGTTCAGGTAGGCCGCTTCCCCCTTGTCATAACGGGAAGCCCGATAGATCACATCATAATTCAGGGAGTCCCCTTCCACGATAGGCGCCGCCGCATCAAAAAAGTGCAGGTAATCTGCCCGTATGATACCCTGTATGGCTTCACTGAGCGCCGGCGAAGTCAAAGGACCGCTGGCAAAAATCACCAGGCCTTCCAACCCCTCCGGATCCGTCACTTCTTCTTCAACAACTGTTACCAGGGGATGCTGCCGGATAAATTCAGTTACCCCACGGGCAAAACCTTCTCTGTCAACTGCCAGGGCACCGCCGGCAGGAACCTGGTTTGCATCCGCCATTTTCATGATGAGGGAATCCAGGCGCCTCATTTCTTCTTTCAGAAGGCCCACTGCGTTTTCCACATTGGCCGCCCGGAAGGAATTGCTGCAGACCAGTTCTGCAAAATATTCTGTTTTATGGGCCGGGCTGGATTTGCCGGGACGCATTTCATGAAGGATCACGGGAATGCCCCGGCGTATGATCTGCCACGCCGCCTCACTGCCCGCAAGCCCTGCCCCGATAATATGGATGGGCCGGTTTGCTTCTGTCATTTCTGTCATTTTCCTGCTCCTGTAAAAACAGGAGGAACCTTCGTCCTCCTGTCGTCATTTCTGTTTATACCGCTGCTTGATTTAATTATATCGTAACGATTATGTAATTCTATTTTGTAATTCTTTTTCGTATTATGGAACTGCCGATTAATTCGTCTGCCCGCTTACTCTTCTGTATAAGCGTTTCCTCATTTTTTAGCGGCTGCTTTTCGCGTTCTCTTTCCGGTCGCCGTTTTTTTCTTTGTTGCTTTCTTTTTCGCTGCAGACTTTTTAACCTGGCCGGTTCCGCTGTTTTCACCTTCCCCTTCCAGCAGGGAAGCCGTGGTTACTTTCTTTTTACGTCCTGCACGTTTAGGCGCCGCGTTTTCGCATTCCGGATCGGAGCAGAAATACTTTACCTTTCCATTCCCCTCTTTTCGTTCCAGCAACTGTTTGCCGCAAACCGGACAGGGCTGCGTTGTCGGTTTATCCCAGGATACAAATTCGCAGACCGGATAATTTTCACAGCCGTAGAATACGCGGCCCGTCCTGGTACGGCGCTCGGTCACCTCGCCCCCGCAGTTGGGACAGGGTACCCCGATCTTCACCAGAAGCGGCTTGGTATTATGGCACTGGGGGAACCCGGAGCATGCCTGGAATTTACCAAAGCGCCCCTCACGGATCACCATGTCTTTTCCGCACAGTTCGCATTTTTCACCGCTCAGTTCCAGCGGTGGGGGATCCTTGGGAATCACCTTGTCCGCTTCTTCCAGCAGTTCCTCAAAAGGACCGTAGAAGTCGGAAAGGATCTTTTTCATATCTGCCTGATGAGCCGCAATGGCGTCCAGCTCATTTTCCATCCGGGCAGAATAGGGAATATTGATGATATCGCCAAAATGACCGGTCAGCATATCCGCCACTTTGACGCCCAACTCCGTAGCCATCAGCTTCTTCCCTTCCCGGGCCACATAGCCCCGGGTCTGGATGGTCTGGATGATGGGCGAATAGGTGGAAGGACGTCCGATCCCTTCTTCTTCCATCTTCTTCACCAGGGACGCTTCTGTGTAATGGGCAGGCGGTTCCGTAAAGTGCTGCTCACCGGGCAGTACTTTATGCAGCACAAGCTCCGTACCGGATTTAATAAAAGGTACTTCGACCTGTTTTTCCGCATTCAGTTCCTTTTTATCCGCCAGGCGCAAATGACCGTCAAAGGTCATGACGGATCCTACCGCCTTCAGTTCATAATCGCCCGCGCCGATGGTGAGGGTGGTCTGTTCGTATTGGGCCGGCGTCATCTGGCAGGCCATGGTACGGTCCCAGATCAGCTTATACAAAAGGTACTGTTCCTTTGTCAGATACGGCTCCATCTCTGACGGGGTCCGGGCGACAGAGGTGGGACGGATGGCCTCGTGGGCATCCTGGGCATTATTTTTGTTGCTGAAGGTGTTGGGTTTTTCCGGACAGTATTCCGGTCCGAAAAGCTGGGTCACGAATTCCCGGATGGAATCAGTGGCCTCGGCAGCCAGACGGGTGGAATCGGTTCTCATGTAGGTAATGAGACCTGCCGAACTTTTGCCCACATTCACCCCTTCATACAGCTGCTGGGCTACCATCATGGTGCGACGGGTCGTAAAGTTCAGTTTATGGGATGCTTCCTGCTGCAGGGTACTGGTTGTAAAGGGAGGCAGCGCACGGCGGGAAACGTTTTTGCGGAAGGCCGCTTCCACTTTATAAGCAGCCTGTTTCAGGTCGGCTTCCACAGCCAGGGCATCCTGGGCGTTATGCAGTTCCAGCTTCGTCCCGGCTTTTTTCATAACCTCGGCCGTAAAGATCGGTGCCTTGGCATCTTCCCGCAGTTTTGCCCTGATGGTCCAGAATTCTTCCGGTACAAATTCGGCAATAGCCTTATCCCTGTCGGCAATGATCTTTACCGCTACCGACTGTACACGGCCGGCGCTCAGGCCCTTGCGGACCTTCCGCCACAGCAGCGGGCTCAGCTTGTAGCCTACCAGACGGTCGATGATGCGGCGGGTCTGCTGGGCGTCTACCATAGCCCTGTCAATGGTGCGGGGATGCTTTAAGGCTTCTTTCACCGCATTGGATGTGATTTCATGAAATTCGATCCGGCAGGGATCCGTTTCATCCAGTCCCAGGATATGGGCCAGATGCCAGCTGATGGCTTCCCCTTCCCGGTCAGGGTCAGTTGCCAGATAGACTTTATCGGCCTTGGCCGCTTCCGCCTTCAGGGAACGGATCAGATCTCCCTTGCCGCGAATATTTATGTATTTAGGTTCAAACCCGTTCTCCACATCGACACCCAGGGTGCTCTTGGGCAGATCCCGGAGATGTCCCATGGACGCGGTCACCGCATAGTTTTTTCCCAGAAATTTAGTAATGGTTTTTGATTTGGTCGGTGATTCGACGATAATCAGATTCTTTTTCATACTTCCTCCAAAAAAGTTTATATCAGAATACCTTCTGTAATTTTCATCAGGGAGCAAATCGGTTTCCCCCTGCAGGGACAACGGTTGCACAAGCCGACTTCAGGTCTGCGTATACCGCTGGGCAGCGTCCACGCTTACAAAACCTTTCAACTGCAGCTCCAGCAGGATAACGCTCATGTCCGCCACCTTCCAGCCGGTTTCAGATACCAGCCGGTCCAGTGTCATGGGACCCTGGGTCAGAAGATCCAGCACCCTGCGCTGTTCATGAGAGCAGACTTTCAGCGGAGTTGAGTCTTCTATGCCCGTAAACAGATTGGAATGGGCGCTTCCCTGTAATTCAGGGAACAGCTCTTCCAGTATATCATCCGGCGAAGTTACCATCCGGGCGCCGTCCCTGATCAGCTTATGGGGACCTGCGCTCTTATCCGAAAAGATATTGCCGGGAACACAGAACAGCTCGCGGCCTTCATCCATGGCGAATTCCGCCGTGATCAGCGCCCCGCTGCGGGATGCGGCTTCCACCAGAACAATGCCCTGGGATATTCCGTTGATGATCCGGTTCCGCATGGGAAAATGCCAGGCTTCCGGTTCCGTCCCGGGGGGATATTCAGAGACCAGCGCACCGTTTTCAGCGATTTCCCCAAAGAGTTTATGATTCGTGGGCGGATATACGATATCCACACCGCATCCCAGCACGGCAAGGGTTTTCCCTCCGCCCTGCAGCGCCCCCTTATGGGATGCCGTATCGATACCTTTCGCGCCGCCGCTGACGATGACTACGCCTGCTTGGGCAAGCCGCCTGCCAAAGGTTTCTGCAACTTTCAGGCCGTAGGCGTCTGCCATGCGGGAGCCAACCATGCCGATACTGTACCGGCAGTCGGGCAGCGTACCCTTTACATACAGCACAGCCGGCGGACGCAGGATCCGTTTCAGCCGTTCCGGATACGCATCTGAAACAATGGGGATTACTGAAACCTGATGGCGCTCACAGGATTCCTTCAGCTGTTCCGGAATCAGTCTGTTTTTCTTTCTGCTTTCAACATAAGCAGCCACTTCTTTCGGGGTAACAATTCCCGTCGCCAGAAGTTCCGACTCCGTTGCCCTGTATAACTCCTGCGCGCTGCCAAAGACTTTGCCCAGCGCCAACAATTGCGCCGTTCCAAATCCTTTGGCAGCTCCCAGCGCAGCCCAATAAAAATTTTCCATAAATTCGCCTCTTTTCCGAAATTATTTGGGTGCCTGCAATTAACTCACTATTAAATTATAATTAGCATAAAAGCAATATACCTATTTCGACCATCAGAAAAAGACAGTTGAAACAGTGTTAATAATATTCATAGCATACTGTACAGCATAAAGTCAATGGTTTTTTATTTTTCTACATTATATTATGTAAATTTTTCGTGAACTCGGCGATTTTTTCAGCTGCATCCGGGTGACCGAATTCTTTTTTTCGACATTCCTGCAGCCGTATCCGTTCCGAAACAGAAAGCGCCTGTACCCGTTTCACAATTTCAGCAAGCTGCGCCGTATCTTCCGCGATCCTCACGCCATATTCTTTTTGGACGAACGCAACGTTAACCTTTTCCTGTCCCGGCAGCGGACTATACACTGCAACATCTGCGCCGCAGGCAAGGCATTCAGCCAGGGAAACACCGCCGCCCTTTGTGATGACAAGGTCGGCCCCCTGCATCAGCTTTGGCATTTCATCCGTAAAACCGGTAACAGCCAGGGAAAAGTTTCCCTCACCCATGATCCGGGTCACTTTATCCATTTCTTTATCCTTTGATACAAGCGACGCCATGTTTTCCAGTTTCCGGCGTAACGCGTCATTGTGTCCCGTTACGGCAATCACATGGAGCCCCTGCCCCCTTTTCCCTCCGGACACGGTTGCTCCGTTCCTGCCGTTGATGCTTTCACTATGGGCATTGCCAGCAGATTCTTCTTTACCGGCGTCTTTCGCCGTTTCACCCTCACAGGTGATACGTACAAGAACATTCAGAATTTTTTCCATGGGCATCATACCGCCGCCGCCGCCCACAAGCAGGCAGACAAAAGCCTCTTCTTCCCATCCGAATTCCTTTCGCAGATCTCTGCGCAGGGCAACGGTATCCCTGTGCTCCGAAAAAATTTTGCGAACCGGGATTCCGCACGCGAAAACTTGCGGAACCTGCCCTAAATGCAGATCCCCGGAAGCCTTTTTATCCTGAAACGACGGCTCGGCCTTTGCTTCTGTTTCATTGTTTTTCAGAGAAGAACCCGGTAAAACCAGATCCGCTAATTTTTCATCCGCCAGGAAGTATGCGTCTACACCGTTGCACACCAGCCACCGGTGGACGGTAAAGTCCGTTACCACAACGCCCAGCCAGATATGGGAATTGTACTTTTCCTTATAGAGGGACATGATCCCCGTAGGCGTGGCATGGGTGCTAAACACAAGATCCGGTTTCACCTTTTCGATAAAAGATTTTCCAAGGCCCAGCAGCAAAGAATTTATAAAATTACGCATCCGCAAGGAACCGCTGTTCTGATTCCCCCACCGATAAGACATGGCGTACAGTCCGGGACAGAATTTTAAAACCGTTTCATAACTCCGCAAAAAAAGCCGGCCCAGCACTGCAGGGAAAAAGCTGAACACATTCCCCTGGACCACTTCCGTGTTTTCAAGACGCGACAAGGCCTCCTCCAGGGCTTGGGCCGCCATACGGTGACCGCTGCCGATGGGGGCGGAGAGGATCAGTATCTTCAGTTTTTTTGTACCCGGTTTTCCAGCGGAATTCATTGCCGTTTCACCAACACATGCTATAATAATTATGAACAAACCTGCGATGCACAAAACGATTCTTCAAAAAAATTCTGTAATGTATTTTTAACTATACATTACCTTTTGGAATTATGCAAGAAGTCAAAAGCAGATAGTTAAACTGACATAGCAGCTTCGTCAACAAGCATTAGTTGCCAGAATTACAAAAACCGAAAGGATAAGACAATGAGCAACCTGAATTCTACCCCTGCAGGGGAACGCATACACATCGGCCTCTTTGGCCGCCGCAACGCGGGAAAATCCAGCCTGATCAACGCCCTTACCGGTCAGCAGCTGGCGGTAGTGGCGGACGTACCGGGTACCACTACCGACCCTGTCTTAAAAGCCATGGAACTGCTGCCCCTGGGGCCGGTATTGATCATGGACACCGCCGGCATGGACGACACCGGGGAGCTGGGGACCCTGCGTGTGCAGAAATCCTTGCAGATGTTAAACAAAACGGATATCGCCATCCTGGTCATAGACAGCACAAGGGGAATTACAGAAGACGATATAAAACTTTTGCAGCGAATCCGGGACAAAGAGTTAGCCTGTGTGGCAGTATTCACAAAGTCAGACCTTGCACAGGAAGGAAATAAAACCGCAGCCGCCTGTCTCCCTGACACGATTCCCCCTACCATACCGCAAATTTCCGTCAGCGCCGCAACGGGGAAAAACATCCGGGAACTGAAGGAACTTCTGGCCCATATTGTGCCCCAGAAGAAAGCTCCTTATCCTATCTGCGCCGACTTAATCGGACCGGGGGACGCTGTTTTGCTGGTGACCCCTATCGACAGCGCCGCCCCCAAGGGACGGCTGATCTTGCCCCAGCAACAGACCATCCGTGACATCATCGACGCCGGTGCCACTGCCATTGTCACCCGGGAAAACAACGTAGTCCATGCCCTGGAGCAATTAAAAAATCCCCCTGTGATGGTCATTACCGACAGCCAGGCTTTCGGCAAAGTGAACCGTGACGTGCCCCGGTCAATCAACCTGACTTCTTTCTCCATTTTAATGGCCAGGCACAAAGGAAATCTGGAACAGGCCGTCATGGGCGTTGCCTCCCTGAAAGGACTGCAGGACGGCGACAGTGTCCTCATCTCCGAAGGCTGCACCCACCACCGCCAGTGCGGCGACATCGGCACGGAAAAACTGCCGAAATGGATCCGGGAATTTACCGGAAAAGATTTCGTTTTTTCCTGGACCAGCGGCACGGAATTTCCCACAGACCTGTCCCCTTACCGGCTTATCATCCACTGCGGCGGCTGCATGCTGAACGAACGGGAGATGCAGTACCGTTACCGCTGCGCTGCCGACCAGGGCGTTCCCATGACCAACTACGGCCTGTGCATCGCCTACACCCATGGCATACTGAAACGTTCCTTAAGCGTGTTCCCTGACCTGGCAGAAAAATTATAACCTTATAGCCATGCTTCCCGTAACTGAAAAAAGCCACATTGCTTGTATGTGAATATTGAACAAGCGGTGTGGTTTTTTCTGTAACTTAATTATATTATTATAAAGATATAAAAAAGATGTAAATATAAAGATATAAATATTTACAATCTGGTTCGATACGATCAGCTGCTATCCCTTCCAAATAAAACAATACTGTCTTTAAGTCTGTACTGTTTTTATCTCTTCACATTGTAATTACGATTATTTTCCTATTTATCCTTAAAAAGTTTCTTCTTTCCAATGTAAAACACAACCGCCACTACCACTACTAAAACGGCAAGACGCAGGCTGCTCTGGCGGAAGTTTACCACATCGTGGCCGATGACCACTTCCAGGGCGGTGGAAGGAAATTTGCCGATGAGGTTGGCTATGATGTAGTCTCTTGTGCTCATACGGCTTAATGCGCCGATTGCGGTAAGGATACCGGATGGAAAATAAGGCAGCGCCCGGGCGAAGGTCATCCAGATGATACCGTTCTTCTCGCTGGCTTTGTCGATGTCCTGCAACCGATTGGCCTTGCGGATCAGTTTTTCCGCTGTGTTGCGGAAAAAGAAACGCATCAGTAAAAAGCTCAGCACCACGCCGGTCGTCTCCGCCAGCCAGGATACCAGGATGCCAACCGGCAGGCCGAAGATGAGGCCGTTGGCTGTAGATAAAAAGATGGATGGGAAAATACTGCCTGCGTTGATCAGCACATCAATAAAAAAGCTGATGGCGATGGCCCAGGGGCCGAAGGAGCGCAGGTATTCCGCCAAAGCTTTTACATTGCCGCTGACTGCCAGCCGGAAGGCTTTGTGGACAAAGTCGCCGGCGAACAGGTGCAGGCACAGGCACAGCAACAGCAACAGCACAAGGGCCATCACCTTTGTGAGCCCGTCCGGGTCCTGATACCATTTCTTTTTCTCTTCCGTCATAAGGGAATCTTCCTTCTGCAAATATTTTTACGAATTAAAAATCCCGGCGAAGCGGCTGTCGAAAAGGTTCGCCGCCCCTTTGAGCATTTCCTGCCGCAGTTCCGGTTTTGCCAGTACCTTCTGTGCATCCTTCCGGGCCGCCAGCAGCACGTCGGTATCCCGCAGTATATCCGCCAGACGCAGGTCCGGCAGACCGTGCTGCCGCAGGCCGAAGAGCTGCCCCGCACCCCGCAGTTCCAGATCCCGCTGGGCCAGTTCGAAGCCGTCGTTGGAATTGTGAAGCACCGTCAGGCGGGCCAGGTTGTCCGGTTCCTGGTTGTCCGTCAGCAGCACGCAGTAGGACTGCTTATCGCCGCGGCCTACCCGGCCCCGTAACTGATGCAGCTGGGCCAGGCCGAACCGGTCCGCGTTTTCTACGATCATCAGGGTGGCGTTGGGCACGTTCACCCCTACTTCAATTACGGTGGTAGTCACCAGGCATTTTAATTTGCCTGCGGCAAAGGCTTCCATGATCTCATCCTTTTCCGCCGGTTTCAGTTTGCCGTGGAGCAGTCCGCAGGGAATATCTTTCAGCCATGTTTTTTTCAGTTCCGCGAACACATCGTTGACGCTGCGGATCCCTTCCATAGCTTCCGATTCCTCGATGGAAGCGCAGACCACGTAGACCTGTCGTCCTGCCCGGATCTGGCGCACCATGCCCGCGTATACTTTCTGCCGCATGTCCCCGGTATAGCACAGGGTCTCAATAGCCTTCCGCCCGGGAGGCATGCCCCGCATGACGGAAGTCTCCACATCCCCGTACACTGTCAGGGCCAGGGTCCGGGGTATAGGCGTAGCTGTCATGATCAGCACGTCCGGCGCATACTCGGACTTATTCACCAGAGCCGCCCGCTGGTTTACCCCAAAGCGGTGCTGCTCGTCCGTCACTACTAAAGCCAGGTGGGCGAACACTACGTCTTCCTGCAACAGCGCATGGGTGCCCACTAAAATTTTCAGGCTGCCCTCTGCAAGTTCCTGCAAAATTTCCCGGCGCTCCGCCGCTTTGGTGTTGCTGGTCAACAGTTTTATGGAAATGCCGGTTCCCTTGAAAAATTCCGTCAAGGTTTCCAGATGCTGCTGGGCTAAGATTCCCGTTGGGGCCATGATGCAACCTTGGAAACCGTTTTCCGCTGTCTTGGCCAGGGCAAGGGCCGCAATGACGGTCTTGCCGCTGCCTACATCCCCCTGAAGCAGACGGTGCATGGGTTTTACGTCTTCCATGTCGCCGGAAATATCGGCCCATGCTTTTTGCTGGGACTCCGTCAGGGTAAAGGGAAGGCTGCTCAGCACCTGCCTCACCGTCTCCCCGTCCCTTCCGTGCTTGATTCCGGGACGGCCATCATGATTGTGTTCCCGGTTCAGCATCAGCCCGCACTGGAGCAAAAACAGTTCTTCGTAGACCAGGCGTTTTTTTGCCAGCCGGAACCGCTCGGCGTTTTCCGGAAAATGGATATTGCTTACCGACTCAAAACGCGTTAAAAAGCCATACTGTTTTCGGATCGTTTCGGGTATCGTTTCCGGCAGCCCGTATTCTTTTGCCAGCTGCAGCGCCTGCCGCACTGCTCCCCGGAGATGGTGCTGGGTAAGGGATTCCGTCAGGTTGTACACCGGCAGGATCCCTACGGAGCGGTCCATGGTTTCTTCGTCGCAAGGCTGTAACAGCACTTCGCTTACCGCCTTGGCCGTACGGCCCGGTTTCACCCGCCCCGTTACCAGGATGCGACTTCCCGCTTTAAACCGCCGGGCCTGGAAACGCTGGGCGCCGAACAGGAAAATTTCCGCGTACCCGGTTTCGTCTTTAACCGTAATGACCGCATAATGTTTGCCGCTGCCGGAATACCGTTCCACCGCCCGCAGGGCTTCCGCCTCAAAAATCTGTTTGGACCCGTCGGTCTTCAGCTCCCGTATGGTAGCCAGATGGGAATAATCAATGTAGCTGTCCAGTCGGGGATAAAAGTTCAGCAGGTCCCCTATCGTTTCAATTTCCAGACGGGCAAAGGCTTCCGCCCGCTTGCTGCCGATTCCTTTTAAGGCAGTGATCGGCTTTTGCCACCAGTTTTCCATAGGGCCCGTCCTTTCTTTATTAATATATATGAACTATTATAGCACTATTTACATTTTTTTCTTTGACATTTTTGAAAAATGCTTGCTTTTACTTTCCACATGTGGTAAGATACTCATGTTAAATTTTAGATAAGTAGCTATATGCTGATTCTGTGAAGGAGGTCGAACCAAATGGCACATATTTGTGAAGTATGCGGTAAGGGCATCATGTCCGGTAATAACGTAAGCCATTCCAACCGTCACACAAAAGCCGCCTGGAAGCCCAATGTACAGACTGTACGGGCTATCGTTGACGGCGAAGTGAAACGCGTGAATGTCTGCACCCGTTGCCTGCGTTCCGGCAAAGTTGACCGCGCATAATCAGAGATGATACAATGAGCTGTTCTCTTATGAGGACAGCTTTTTTGTTGTCCTAAAAAGCATGCACTTACAGAAAAATTGCAGCCGGTCAGGCATAAGCAAAACGTCGCGAACGTTTGCGTTATTTCATGAGGCGAAAGTTGCCGTGGTGGCGAGACTGTGTTACGACAAAAGTCCAAGAAGCAAGCACGCAGGGCGAAGCTGATTGGAAACTTTTGTCTATATGCAGTGCGCCGCAGAACACAAGCCAAAGGCGAAGTGTGATGCGTTGCGCACGAGCCATGAGGGGCGTAGCCCCGAGTTTCGAAGCCACAGGCAAATAAGCCCATGAAATAGCAAATGTAAGCGGTTTTGCGATGCCTGACCGGCTGCAATTTTTATTGTAAGTTATTACTTCAGTCGTCACTCCGGAAAATAACGTCAAACAAACCCTTCTTCTCCTCGGAGTTATCAATGACGTCTTCGTTGAAATTGATCCGGGTACCGCATTCCGGGCAGAACTTGGTGTTGGCCCGCACCTTGTGCCCGCAGCTTGTGCAGCGGATGAAAGCCTTCATCTCAATGAGGCGCTGCTCATAGATTTTGAAGAACGCATCCACGTCGCTGTAATCAGGTTTCCAGGTGTACACTTCAATGTACTTTTTGTGCTGGTCAAAAAATAACTGGACCGTCCCGTCACCCATGTCCTGCAGGGTCACATCAAAAAACTTTTTCTTCTTGTGGCCGTGGACCACAAAATGTGTGTCATCACGTTCATCAACGTCGATGCCGATATCATTCAGGCAGTCAAAGATCAGCTCCCAGGCATCCCGGAACTCCACTTCGTAGGTCCGGATATCCTGCACACCGCCTGCTCCTGGTATACGCATACAAAACCACCTTTCCTTTAACAAAAATATATGCAATCATCGCTTACTCAAGCGTACTTTTCAAATTCAAACCAATTTAATTAAAATAATTCATTTATTAAGAATTTTTTCTTGGACAAAACATATTACGGCACTTTTAAAAAATGGCTGCGAGCCTTGCGGAACGCAGCCATGATTATTATTTCGCGTAGTCAACCGCCCGTGTCTCGCGGATGATAACCACTTTGATCTGACCGGGATATTCCATTTCTGCCTCAATCTTCTTGGCAATATCGCGGGCCAGCAAAACGGATTTCGTGTCATCAATGACTTCGGGCTTAACCATGATGCGGATTTCGCGGCCAGCCTGTACGGCATAGCATTTTTCCACACCATCAAAGGATTCGGAAATTTCTTCCAATCGTGTCAGTCGTTTCAGGTAACTTTCCAGGGTTTCCCTGCGGGCGCCCGGACGGGCGGCAGAGACAGCATCTGCTGCCGAAACCAGCACAGATTCCACACAGGTGGGTTCAGCATCACCGTGATGAGCCGCAATCGCATTGATCACAGGCGCAGATTCACGGAATTTCTTGGCAACTTCCACACCCAGTTCCACATGGGAACCTTCCATTTCATGGTCAATGGCCTTACCTATATCATGGAGCAGGCCTGCACGCTTTGCCAGGGTAACATCCACGCCCAACTCAGCGGCCATGATACCGGCCAGCTGCGCAACCTCCACCGAGTGATTCAGCACATTCTGTCCATAACTGGTACGGTATTTCAGCCGACCCAGCAATTTAACAAGTTCTGGCCTGAGCCCGTTGACTCCAACGGTAAATGTTGCCTGTTCGCCAGCTTCCTTGATGTTCTGCTCAACTTCTTTTTGGGCCTTCTCCACCATTTCCTCAATACGGGCCGGATGGATCCGTCCATCGTTGATGAGCTTTTCAAGGGCTATACGGGCAACCTCCCGGCGTACCGGGTCAAAACCGGAAATGATAACTGCTTCCGGGGTATCATCGATAATTAAGTCAATGCCTGTCAGGGTTTCCAGGGTGCGGATATTCCTGCCTTCCCGGCCGATGATACGGCCTTTCATTTCGTCATTGGGCAGGCTGACCACGGAAACCGTAGTTTCTGCCACCTGGTCGGCAGCGCACCGCTGGATGGCCAGGGCGATAATATCACGGGCTTTTTTATCGGCCTCGTCTTTCGCGCGCTGTTCCATCTCCTTGATCATAACGGCAGTGTCATGCTGTACATCGTCACGAACTGCTGCCAGCAGTTCCTGTTTTGCATCTTCGCTGCTTAAACCGGATAACCGTTCCAGTTCCTGCAACTGTCTCTGGTAAAGAGCGTCAATTTTTTCCTGTGCAGCATTCAATTTGGATTCCTTCACCGTCAGATTTTCTTCTTTCTTTTCAAAAGCGTCTATCTTACGGTCCAGGTTTTCTTCTTTCTGAACCAAACGACGTTCCTGTCTTTGCAGATCGTTACGCCGTTCTTTATTTTCACGTTCCATGTCGGAACGCAAACGATGAATCTCGTCCTTTGCTTCCATTAAGGATTCTTTTTTCTTTGCCTCAATCGTTTCTTCGGCTTCTTTGATCATGCGGCTGGCCTTTTCCTCCGCCGATGCAAGCTTGCCTTCCGCAACATTTTTACGCAACACATAGCCCGCGCCGCCCCCAACGGCCAAAGCAACAACTGCGGCAATTACTGTTTCTATAATTTTCTTTCACCTCCTTCTTTTACGACATAAAAATAAGGCAACCGATACGGTGGTTCGCCTTGAGAAAAACTTCTAATGTTAAATTTTAATTACACGATTGGTTACTATATATTGTAATGAAAAATCCCCAAAAAGTCAAGGTTTACGCCTTCTTTTTGGGGATTCAGATACTATTGCTCCCTGTCTTTCTTCGCCCTTTCAATACCCCTGCGGATGAGGGAGGGTCCGAAGCCTTTTGCCGAAAAATACCGGGCCAGGGACGCCACACCTTTTTCCGTAGAAACATCGTATTTTTTGTCCCGCCGCCGGGCGATCTGCTGATAGGCCGCTTCCAAACGCCGGCCTTCTTCTTCTTCGCTGAGACTGTCCAGGATTTCAGGAATAAACTGCTCATCCACCTGCTTTTTCAAAAGCTCTGCCTGCAGATGCAGCCTTCCGTAAACTTTTTTGCCGCGCCAGGCCTCAAAGACCCGGATTGCGTATCTCTTTTCATTGATCAGGTCGTACTGTTTCAGTTTTTCAACCGCTTCACGAATCAGCAAGGCAGAGGTACAGCGCCGTTTCAGCTTCTGTACCAGCTCTTTCTCGCCATGTTCCCGCCTGTCCAGCAGGGTCAGGGCATATTCGTAAACTTCCTCACTGGTTGTCAGGGATCTGCTGGCGTTCCGGAACATCGGCCGCTACTCCTTCCCCATCTTTCGGAGCTGCTAATTTGTTGACTGTCAGCTCGCGGATCTTTGCTTCCACTTCCGCGGCGATTTCCGGGTTATCCCGCAAAAACTCCTTGGCTTTTTCACGGCCCTGGCCGATGCGGACGTCCCCGTAAGAGAACCAGGCCCCGCTTTTCTGCAATACGTCCAGGTCAACCCCCAGGTCCACCAGACAGCCGGTGGTGGAGATCCCTTCCCCGTACATGATGTCGAACTCCGCCTGCTTAAAGGGAGGCGCCACCTTGTTTTTAACCACTTTAATGCGGGTACGGGAACCGATGATCTCGTTGCCGTTCTTGATGGTATCCACCTTGCGTACTTCCAGGCGGATGGTAGAATAAAATTTCAGGGCCCGGCCACCGGTGGTGGTTTCCGGATTGCCGAACATAATACCAACCTTTTCACGAATCTGGTTGATGAAGATAGTAGCGCATTTGGATTTGGCGATGATGCCGGTCAGCTTCCGGAGGGCCTGGCTCATAAGGCGGGCCTGAAGTCCTACGTGGCTGTCACCCATCTCCCCTTCGATTTCAGCCCGGGGCACCAGGGCCGCCACCGAGTCGATGACGATGATATCGATAGCACCGCTGCGCACCAGGGCATCGCAAATCTGCAGGGCCTGTTCCCCGTTGTCCGGCTGGGAGATCAGCAGGTTGTCAACGTCTACCCCCAGACGGCGGGCATAATCCGGATCCAGGGCATGTTCCGCGTCGATAAACGCGGCATAGCCCCCCATCTTCTGGGCTTCCGCGATCATGTGCAGGGCCACGGTGGTCTTGCCGGAAGATTCCGGTCCGTAGATCTCAACCACACGGCCGCGGGGAATTCCCCCCACCCCTAACGCGATATCCAGCGACAGGGCGCCGGTGGGAATGGTTTCCACGTTCATCCGGGCGCTGGCTTCGCCCAGCCGCATGATGGAACCTTTTCCGAAATCCTTTTCAATCTGGCGCATAGCGCTGTCCAGCGCTTTAATTTTATCATTAGATACGTTTGTCATAAATAACCTCCTGTTATCGTCGGGAACTTTCCTGAAATTATTATATAAACAGAAGTTCGTTTTGTCAACAAGTACTTATAATCTTTTTTGAAAGAAATATTTCTTACAGAAACACTGCCGAAACAAATGCCGGTTGGGGATACAATACCTGAAGGCCTGGCTTTTCCAAAATATTTTAGGAATATTTTTTCCATTTATGGTATGATAATAAAGTAACGCCGGTCCTTAAGTGAAATTGCGCCTGACTGCAACGGAACAGGCAGCCGGTATTGTTTTGAAAGAAATGAGGGAATTTTTATGGAAATGCAGATGGAATTTATCCGGAAGCTGCCGTCGCCCCAGGAACTGATGGAAGAGTTCCCCCTGGGCCAGGCAGCCCTGGCCGCAAAAAATAAACGTGACGAGGAAATCGGGAACATCCTTTCCGGTAAGGACGACAGGTTTATCTTGATCATCGGCCCCTGCTCCGCGGACAACGAAGACGCGGTTCTTGATTATGTGAACCGACTGGCAGAGGCGCAGGAAAAGGTAAAAGATAAACTGATGCTGATCCCCCGGGTCTATACCAATAAGCCCCGCACCATCGGGGTAGGCTACAAAGGCATGCTGCACCAGGCCAACCCGGAAGGGAAAGAGGATATGCTGGCAGGCATCACCGCCATCCGCAAAATGCACGTGCGGGTGGTGAACGAAACAGGGCTTACCAGTGCGGAAGAGATCCTGTATCCGGAGAACCACCGTTACCTTTCCGATATTTTGTCCTATGCGGCCATCGGCGCCCGTTCCGTTGAGGACCAGCTGCACCGGATGATCGCCAGCGGCGCGGGCATCCCCGTAGGCATGAAGAATCCTACCGGCGGCGATGTGGGCGTCATGATGAATTCCATTGAAGCGGCCCAGCATGAACAGAGCTTCCTGTTCCACGGCTGGGAGGTGCGCACCAAAGGCAACCCTCTGGCCCACGCCATCTTACGGGGTTACGTGGATAAATTCGGGAACAATATGCCCAACTACCATTACGAAGACCTCCATGGACTGCTGGACGCCTATCATGAACGGGAAGTTGTGAACCCTGCGGTCATCGTAGACGCCAACCATTCCAACTCCGGCAAGAAATACATGGAACAGATCCGCATCTCCAAGGACGTGATGCACAGCCGACAGGTCTCCCCGGATATCCGTCAGCTTGTCAAAGGTATTATGATTGAAAGCTATATTGAGGACGGAAACCAGAAGATCGGCGCCGGAGTCTACGGCCGTTCCATCACCGATCCCTGCCTTGGCTGGGAAAAAAGCCGGCGGCTGATCCTGGATCTGGCGGAACTGGCGTAAGAATTGTTTATAAACATTGTTGTGTATTTTGCGTAACAGTCTGAGATTTTTTAAAAAGGTTACAGCAAAAAACAAAACAGCACGTGCCTGTTCTAAAAAAACGGGAACGTGCTGTTATTTTATGTTTGTGTGAAAAATTATGCGAAGAAACGCCTGAATCGTTACCGGACAGTTCAGAACCGGTCCAGCAGGCGGTATCCTTTCCCACGGAGGAAAGTCTCCGTTTCCGGCTCATTAGTAGAGAACACGGCAATCGGCGTGCTGTCGCTGCGGTCAAAAGAAATATACAGATACCGGATCATCACGTTGGCATTGCGCAGATCCCCCAGGATGCGGTTCAGGGTGCCGGGTTTATCGGAAGCCATGTCGATGGCGATGACCTTGTCCAGACGGCACTGGTACCCCGCTTTTTCCAGGGCGTCCTTTGCCTCTTCGGGTTTGTCCACGATCAGACGGATGATACCAAACTCGGCGCTGTCCGTAGCCAGCATGGTGTAAATATTAATATCGGCTTCTGCCAGCACGGAAGTGATTTTGCTCAAAGCGCCCTTGGTGTTGGCGGCAAACAATGAAATCTGGTTCAGCATATAATAATCCTTCTTTCTTTACGAAAACGCAATCAGGCAGCGTTTCCCGAATTCTTTACAGGAATAAGGATATCGGAAAGAGACTGAAATGTAAATATAAATTTAAAAAATCAATAAAAGAAGCTGTTATTTTTTCACTTTCTGTGCCATTTGCAACATTTCTTCCCGGGAAAATTCATATTTCGCATTGCAATACGGACAAGTCACTTCTGTTTTCGGATCTTCCGCCAGTTTATTCAATTCCTTTTTCGGCAGCGTCTGCAGAACGCCTTCCACCCGTTCCCGGCTGCAGCGGCAACCAAAATGCAGGGGATAACTGTCAAGGATCTCCACGTCCATATCTTTTCCCAGCATGCGGATGATACGCTCCGGGGTAAATCCCATATCAATAAGGCTGGATATATAAGGGGTGCTCCTGACATTTTTGTCCAGCTGCTCCAGGGTCTCTTCACTGCAGTTGGGAAGCGCCTGGATAAACCAGCCTCCGGCAGCCTGCACGTCGCCCTTTTCGTCAACCAGTACTCCCAGCCCCACGGAAGAGGGAGTCTGCTCCGAAGTAAAGAGATACTTCGTCAGGTCGTCGGCGATTTCCCCGTCCACCAGCTCCGCCGTTCCGGTAAAGGGTTTGGCATTGGCCGTATAGCGGGTCACGGAAATGGTGCCGTTCCCTACCGCCCCGCCAACGTCAAGGTGACCGTTTTTCGGGGGCAGGTACACATTGGGATTACCTACATAACCCCGGGCTGTCCCGCCCTGGGCCTCCCCGGTAATGCCTTCGATAGGGCCGTCCCCTGCGATTTTAATGCCCACCCCTTCTTCATTTTTCATGGTAGCAGCCAGCAAAAGGGCTCCGGTAACCGTACGTCCCAGGGCCGCCGTGGCCAGATGGGATGTCTGGTGACGGAGGGACAGCTTCCGCACCAGCCGGGTGGTACGGGCCACATAGATGCGGGCATCCCCAACGGTTGCCCGGGTCAGGATATCCGCTTCGCCCGTAAAGGTCCCTTTACTGATTTTTTCTTTAATCTGATCCATTGCATTGTTTTTAATTTCGTCCATAGTGTTCCTTTACTCTATCATTTTTACAAGGAATGATTGCTTTCTCATTCTGTCAATGCATCGTTTCCTTACGTTTCAGTCAGAATTACAGCTTCTTGTACAGGTTCGCCATTTCAATGGCGCTCATGGCGGCATCGTACCCTTTGTTGCCGGCTTTCGTGCCGGCCCGTTCAACCGCCTGCTGGATATTTTCCGTTGTCAGGATGCCAAAAGCAACCGGCACTCCGGTTTTCAGGGAAGCCTGGGCCACTCCCTTGGCCGCTTCCGCGCAGACGTAATCGAAATGCGGGGTAGCGCCGCGAATCACTGCCCCCAGGGCGATCACCGCGTCAAACTTGCCGCTCTCCGCCAGCTTCTGTACAGTAAGGGGAATCTCATAAGCGCCCGGCACCCACACCAGGGTAGTGTCATCCGTGTTGCCCCCGGTACGGCGGATTGCATCTTCGGCCCCTCCCAGCAGCTTGCTTGTAATAAATTCGTTGAACCGTGAAACCACAATGGCCATCTTCAAACCTTTGGCCGATAACATTCCTTCTATAACTTTCATTTTTACTCCTCCTGTCCTCACTGTTTTTATTATAAAAAAACTGTTCCAATTATCAGGACCCATGTCCTGTACCGAAAGCATGTCCTGTATGGAAAGTTATTCCCATAAACCCCTTTGCATTCTCTTCCCAGCCTGTCGTCTTACTCTTTCTTATCCGGTTTCACACTTCCTCCGCAATGGCAGCCAAGGTGCAGATCTGACAGTTCATGTCCCATCTTGCTTTCCTTTGTTTCCAGATAAAATTCGTTAAACTTATTGGGAGCGATTTCAATAGGCACCCTTCCGGTAACTGTGATCCCGTAACCGGAAAGCCCTGCACGCTTAGCCGGATTGTTGGTGATGAGGCGCACACTGCTTAACCCCAGATCAGCCAGAATCTGGGCGCCCATACCATAATCCCGCAGGTCCGGGGCAAATCCCAGGCGAACATTGGCTTCTACTGTATCCAGTCCCTGTTCCTGCAACGCATAGGCACGAATTTTGTTGGCCAGGCCGATGCCCCTGCCTTCCTGCCGCATATAAACCACTACGCCGCAGCCTTCCTTTTCTATCATCCGCAACGCAGAAGCCAGCTGGTCACCGCAGTCGCAGCGGAGACTGCCGAAAGCGTCACCGGTAAGGCATTCAGAATGGACACGGACCATCACATCCTTTTTACCGGCCACATCTCCCTTTACCAGGGCAATATGGCAGAGATCATCCAAATCGTTTTCATAGGCAATGATCTTAAATGTCCCGAATTTGGAAGGAAGGTTCGCTTCCGCCACCCGGTGCACCATCTTTTCATGCTGTTTACGATAAGCTACAAGAGAAGCTACCGTAATGAAAACAAGCTGATGCTTTCTGGCAAATTCTATGAGCTGTGGCGTACGCATCATGTATCCGTCTTCATCCATGATTTCACAACAGATACCTACCGGCGTCAGCCCAGCCAGGCGGCATAAGTCAGTAGTAGTTTCCGTGTGACCCGTACGGACCAGCACTCCGCCTTTACGGCTGCGCAGGGGGAACACATGGCCGGGCCTGCGGAAATCCATGGCCTGTGCGCCGGGTTCGGTAACTTTTTTCATGGTATAGGCCCGTTCATAGGCCGAAATACCTGTTGTGGTATCCACGTGATCTATGGATACGGAAAACGCAGTCTCATGGTTATCGGTATTGTGGGACACCATGGCGCCAAACTGCAGCTTGTCCATGATCTCGCCGTCCGCAGGCATGCAGATGAGCCCCCGGGCTTCCTTTGCCATAAAATTAATGGCTTCCCCGGTGCAGAACTCCGCTGCCATGATCAGGTCGCCTTCGTTTTCACGGTCTTCGTCATCTGTAACAAGGACCATTTTACCTGCCTTTATAGCCGCTATGGCTTCTTCCACCGTATTGAACTTAAATTCTTCCATTTATTTTCCTCCGCCTTGCTTAAAGCCGTTGAATCAATGTTTCCTTAAAATCCGTGTTTCCGGAAAAATTCTTCTGTTAATTCTTCGCCGGCAGCCCCATCTTCATCGGCAATGACAGTACGCCTGCTATCAAACACAGACTGATCAGTAGTATTCAGCCCCAGCATCTTTTCCACATACCGGGCGATAATGTCAGTTTCCAGATTGACGGGATCCCCGGCAGTTTTAAAGCCAAGGGTAGTCATCTTCGCCGTATGAGGGATCAGCGACACGCTGAATCCGCTCTCATCTGTTCCCGTCACTGTAAGGCTGATCCCGTCAATGGCCACGGAGCCTTTTTCCACAATATACCGCAATAGCTCGCGGGGCGTTTCAATATGATATAGCAGTGCGTTTCCTTCCGGAAGGATCTGCCGGATCGTCCCGACCCCTTCCACATGTCCCTGGACTATATGCCCATCCAGCCCGTCCGTAGGGTGCAGGGCCCTTTCCAGATTGACTTTGTCGCCGGGCTGCAGGTAATGCATCGTCGTCCTTCGTACCGTTTCCGGCATTACATCGGCCGTAAAACGGTCTCCCTGCAGATGCACCACGGTCAGGCAGACCCCATTTACCGCAATGCTGTCCCCAACCTTTACCCCGGGCAGAATCTTCCGGGCCCGGACGGTAAGCTGGCAGGACGTGCTTCCCTCTGCCAGCCGTTCCACAGTCCCCAGTTCGGCAACCAGACCTGTAAACATTTTCATTCCCTCTTTACGGAACCGCCGATCAATTCGCCTGCAACGCTTCCTGTAACCGCGCAACTCATTGAATCAGTGTTTCCTTACATTATGATACATATTATATATTTAGATTATGGAAACAAAACCGTTTCCTTCCTGTTTCAATCCTTATTCACGCAGAAACGGACCCTTCCCGTAATCAGCCAATCATCGCCCAGCGTGAACAGTTCCGGCTCCGTCACAGCCGCACATTGGGATAAAACCGGTATGCCCTCTCCACCGATGGCCGGCAAGGCATTTTTTCCTCCCACCAGCTTTGGCGCAATAAAGGCATAGACACGGTCTGCAATGCCGGCATCCAGAAAAGCCCCCAGCACTTCGCTGCCGCCTTCCACCAATAAGGATGCAATGCCCTGCTCATACAGGGATTGCAGGAGACAGGGGATATCGATTTTGCCGTTGGCGGCAGGAAGGGACAGGACCTTCACATGGGTCCGTTTCCCCAGCTCCCTGCATTTTTCCGGATCCGCATCCGGGCCGGTCGCCAGTATTGTTTCTGCATTCCCCTGCAACACTTTGGCCGTAAGCGGAATGCGGGCCTTTGTGTCAAGAATGACGCGCACCGGATCCTTCCCTGCCACCAACCGGGTGGTCAGTTCCGGATCATCGTCCAGCACCGTCCCAATACCCACAAGGATGCCGTCATGGATCTTGCGAAGGTAATGGCTGTATGTATGGGCTTCCTGCCCGGTCACAAAATGGGAATCCCTGGCAGAAGTAGCCAGTTTCCCGTCCAAAGTCTCCGCAAACTTCAGGCTGACAAAGGGTCTTTGTTCCGTCACCCAAACCAGGAAATGCTCATTCAGGCGCCTTGCTTCTTTTTCACAGACGCCTACGGTAACTTCCACGCCGGCTTCCCGCAGACGGCGGAATCCGTTTCCCGCCACTTTGGGATTGGGGTCTTCCATGGCTGCTACCACCCGTTTGATCCCCGCTTCGATCAGCGCTTCGCAGCAGGGGCCTGTCCGTCCCCAGTGGGAACAGGGCTCCAGACTCACATAGGCAGTATAGCCCTGCCCATGCCTGGCCCTCATATCCGCCAGGGCATTGACTTCCGCATGGGGCGTTCCCGCTTTTTTGTGCCAGCCTTCCCCAACAATATTGTTATTTTCATCCAGGATCACGCAGCCCACCATGGGATTTGGGCTTGTCTCACCCTCCGCCCGCCTGGCAAGCTCCAGTGCCCTGCGCATGTAAAAATCATGATCAGCCATAATAAATTCTCTTTACGAATACATCCATAAACAGATAATCGAAGAAATTTTTCCGAAACAAAATGACCACAGGAAACGTCAAAGGGCATTTCCTATGGTCAGCAGTTTCTCCCATAACCGTCTTTTCTCATCCAGACTGTACTGTCGGTTCCGGAATCGCACCGGATCATGCGGCAGCACACAGGAATTCACTGCTTAAGCAGTATTTCCATTAAGCGTGCCCACCGCTCGCGGACTTGGGGAATTTTAGATTCTGTATCTGCGCTCAGGCTAATCCTTCTCTGTTACTTCCTTTACCGCCGGTTGGGAATTGCACGGCACTGCTCCCGCAGCCCGGCTCACCCTGCCCCAAAGACTGTTTACGATATATAGTTTAATATGAAATGGCAGCAATGTCAATTATCTGATATGCAGGCTTTTAATAGCCGCTTCCACATCTTCCGCCCCGTACACATAGGAGCCCGCCACCAGAATACTGGCTCCGGCATTTACCACAAGCTGCGCAGTTTCCGCATTAATTCCTCCGTCTACCTGGATTTCCGTTTTCAGCCCCATGCCGTCCAGCATCCGGCGAAGGCGGCTGATCTTAGGCAACACAGTGGAAATGAACTTCTGCCCGCCGAAACCGGGATTCACCGTCATCAGCAAGACCATATCCACGTCAGGAAGGATTTCTTCTATCAGGGAAAGGGAGCTGGCCGGATTTAATGCCACACCGGCTTTGATTCCTTTTGCATGTATGGCCTGCACACAGCGGTGGAGATGCTTCGTGGCTTCCCCGTGGACCACGATCTGGTCCGCACCGGCCGCTGCAAAGTCATCAATATAGGTTTCCGGATGGTCCACCATCAGGTGGCAGTCAAAAAAAAGCTTCGTCACCTTCCGGATCTTTTTTACCACCGGGGCGCCAAAAGTCAGGTTCGGCACAAAATTACCGTCCATCACATCAATATGCACCCAGTCCGCACCGGCCTTTTCAATCTTCCGGATCTCCTCTCCCAGACAGGAAAAATCAGCCGATAAAATTGACGGAGCTACTTTGATCATTTTCGATTCCTCTCTTTGTTCTCTTTCAGTTCCTGTAAAATAGTCACATACGAAACATACCGGGATGGGAAAATTTTCCCCGCCTCAGCTGCTTCTTTCACACCGCAGACCGGTTCATGGGTATGGCTGCAGGGAGAAAATTTACACGTTCCTTCATATTGCCGGAATTCCGGAAAACACCCCGGCAATTCTTCCGGCTCCATGTTGTCCATCAGCACGTTGCCAAAGCCCGGCGTATCTGCCAGATACCCGCCGTTAAAAGGTACCAGTTCCGTATAACGGGTGGTATGCCGCCCCCGGCTGATCTTACTGCTGATTTCCCCGGTTGTCCGCATCACACCGGGCTGGATTGCATTCAAGGTTGAAGATTTTCCCACCCCGCTGGGTCCCCCAAAGGCAGTCACCTTTCCTGACAGACGTTCCCGGAGGGCATCGATTCCCTGCCCGGTTTTGGAAGAAACTGCAAAAACCTCATATCCGATATTTCTGTAAACGGATGCAATTTCTTCCGCCTGTGCCGCCGTTACCAGATCCGCTTTGGTAAGGACGATCACCGCCGGCACATCCGCGGCTGCCGCCAGGGCCAGCAGCTTGTCCATGATAAGGAAACTGAAATCCGGACTGGCCAGGGCCAGGGTTATCACCAGCAGATCCAGGTTTGCCACCGTAGGCCTCTGGAGGCAGTTCTTCCGGGGAAGGACGGACACGATCATGCCTTCCCCGGTCTTCCCTTCCCCGTTAAGTTCCAATTCCACCCGGTCCCCCGTATACAGGGAAAACCGTTTCTGCTTCATGTGCCCCTTTACCTTGCAGGTCACCATCATGCCTTCACAGTCCACATAATAGTACCCGCTGTAGGATCGTACCACCAAACCTGTCTTTACCAACTTTTCTCCTCAACCAACCTGTGGTCTACATAAAATCCCACGCGTTTTACATCGCTGTCCACTTTGGTACGCAGGCGGACGCCGCCGTTATATGCCCCGGACACTTCGATCTTCTGGGTCGAGCCGTTGTTGGACACAATCTGTACCGTATGGGTACCGGTTCCCGGCACCACGAATTCAACGTATCTTGTTCCCGTAGACGGGCTCACAGAAACGCTGCCACTGCTCTTTCCACTGTTATTTTCAATCTTGTCCGGAGTAGACGGGAATGTGATCTTCTGTTTTTCATTGGACACCATCAGCGTCACTGTTGAGCCTTCCATAAGGGTAGACCCTCTGTCAGGGGACATGCCGATTACCGTATCCTTATCCTTATCGCTGTCCGTTTCCTTTACTTCCACATTCAGTTTCATTGCGGCCAGCTTGCTCTTTGCCTCGGCCAGGGACAGGCCTTTCAGGTCGGGGATCTCAATACTCTTTTCTTCTTTTTTGTTGACTACAATATTAATTGCGCCATTATCTCCCAGTTTGGTTTTTTCTTCCGGGGACTGGCTCAAAATCTCCCCTTCCGGCTTGTCCTTATCCCACTTATATTCAATCTTTTCAATGCGCAGATTTTTTTCCGCCAGCAGTTTTTCCGCCTGGTCCTGTTTCATTCCTACAATTTTGGGAACCTCTGTGAGAGTTTCCGTCCCGGAAACCACCAGCGTGATGGTCGCTCCTTCCTTACGCTTGATACCTGCTACGGGATCCGTGCGAATTACCATCCCCGGCTTTACAGAGGGATCGATCCTGTTTTCAATGGCTACCTTGAAGCCCTGGGCTTCCAACATTTTTTGGGCTTCCGCCACCGGTTTTCCGTTTACATCCTGCACCACGATATCGGGCTTTGATGCCCCGAAGAAGTAATAGATGCCCCCGGCGGCCAAAAGCAGCAGCAAAAGCAATATCTTCAATATTTTTCCCAACAGTCCGGATTTTTTCTTTTGTTTCTTTTCTACAGGAGGCAAAGGCGTTTCTTCCTTTTTCGGTTCATTGTTTTCGGGAACAGCCGGTACGGGACCGGCTGTATGATTTACAGCAACAGGTTCTGCCGGTCTGGCTTCTTCCCTTTCCCTTTTCACAGCAGAGGGAATGACTACCGGTCTGACTTCAGGCGCATCTTCCGGCTGCAGCTTTGTGGCGCCAAAGTTATTATCAGAAACAGCCCCGCTGTTTTCCGGGTCCATAAAATCTCCCGGCCGCTCCGGAACCGTTTCCGTATTGATTTCCCCTGTGTTCCCCGGATCATCCGAAAACAGCGACTGCTGTTCCGCAGACCCGAAGCCTTCCGCCGCGGCTGAGGCAGCGCCTGCGGCCACAGCGACGCCGGCAGCTGCAGCAACGCCAGCGTTTCCGTTATCCTGCCGGTTTTCACGGGCCGGCTCTTCCGGAGAGACAGCTTCCACTTTTCTGGTGGTACCGGGCTCTTCACGGAAATTGTGTTCCCGGGTTTCATCGTCTACCTCTTCCGTAAGGAACTGGGGCAGTTTCATAATCAGCGTCTGGTATTTATCACGTTCCGGTTCCGGGGTCCCGGCCTTTGCAGACGCAGCCATCATAGCCGCCTTCACCGCAGGCGCCTTGGCAATAGCCTGCAGAGGCATGGTGTTTTCCATAAAGGGTTCGTTATTCTTGCTGGGATATATCCGGTTTTTGACTTCCATTAAGTCGTTCCGCATTTCTTCCGCAGTGGCATACCGGTCTGCCGTATTCTTGGCCAGCGCTTTGTCAATAATGCGCTGTAATGCATCCGGCGCTTCCGGCCAGTAGGTCTTCAGGGGAGGCGCGTCCTCCTCCACCTGCTTGCGGGCAACGGAAACAGCGTTGTTCCCGTCAAAAGGAACTTTTCCCGTCAGCATTTCATAAAAGACGATTCCCAGGGAATAAATATCGGATTGGGCCGTAACTGCCAGCCCCTGGGCCTGCTCCGGCGAAAAATAATGGACAGAGCCCACCACGGAAGCAGTGAAGGCCATCGTTTCATTGGAAACGATCCGGGAAATGCCGAAGTCAACGATTTTCGGGACCATTCCCTGGGTCAGCACGATATTCTGGGGTTTGATATCGCAATGGATGATGTTGTGTTTATGGGCATGATCCAGGGCCGATGCCAGCTGGGCCGTCAGTGCCACCGCCAGGGCAGGATCCATTCTGCCGTTCTGCTCTTCAAAAGCTTTCAGGCTGACCCCTTCCACATATTCCATTAAAATATAGCTGATATCCCCTTCATCACATACGTCATAAATCGTAACAATGGAGGGATGGATCAGGCGGGCCGCAGAACGGGCCTCCCGTTTAAACTGTTCCAGCTGCGCTTTATTATCAAGGAATTTTTTACGCAGCACCTTGATCGCGATCTTACGGTCCAACAGAACATCTTTGGCCAGATACACTTCGGCCATGCCGCCAAATCCTACGGATTTTAAAATTTCATAGCGCCCGTTCAGGATCTCACCGACCATTATGTTCCACTTCCTTCCTGTCCAATTTCAGAATAATAAACGAAATATTATCACGTCCGCCATTCTCCAGGGACCGGCTCAGCAGCGAGTCTGCCGCTTCTTCCGGATCCTCCGTCTGAAGGCGTTCCCTTATCTCATCGTCATGCAGCATATCCGTCAGCCCGTCGCTGCAGAGTAAAATTATATCATCTGTGTAAACATCAATGACAAACACGTCACCGTTTACCTTTTCATCAACGCCGATCCCCCGGGTCAGCATATTTTTCCGGGGATGGTTAAAGGCTTCTTCCTGGGATATTTCCCCGTTCTCTACCATTTCCGCCACCAGGGAATGGTCCCGTGTGATCTGCTTCAGCTGATCCTTCCGCAGAAGATAGACACGGCTGTCACCCACATTGAAGACATATCCTTTCCCCGTTCCGGTAAAATAGATACCGCAAAGGGTGGTGCCCATTCCTTCCAGCGAAGCATCCGACCTTGCTTTTTCATAAACTTCAGCGTTTATGTCCCGCATGACCTGATACAGCTTGGAAACCAGGGTAAAGCCGCTTTTTCCATAAAAATCTTCTTTTTCGGCTTTTAATTTTTCCAGCGCCAGCCTGCTGGCCACCTCGCCGGCATTATAGCCGCCCATGCCGTCCGCAATGGCAAAAAGGTACGGCCGTTCCAGCAGGAGGCTGTCCTCATTGCTGCTTCGTATCCTACCCTTATGGGTCCGAGTCGCTACTGACATTACAAACCCTCCAGTCAGCAAACTTCCCTGTCAGTAACCGGCAGGATCCCCTGACGGTTATATGTAACAATTTATTTTATCAGAACACCCCGTAAATTACAACTTTGCCTTATAGGAAGCCCGTAACTGCCCGCAGGCCGCGTTGATGTCTTTGCCCATCTCTTTCCGCACCGTAGCATGGATGCGCCGTTTCTGCAAGATGGAGAGAAATTTTTCAATGCGTTTCCTGTCCGGCCGGAAGAAACCTTTTTCCGGTACGGGATTCACCGGGATCAGATTTACGCTGGCCTGTTTAAACCGGAGATATTCCGCCAGCAGTTCCGCGTCGGTATCGCTGTCATTTTTGCCGGCCAGCAAAATATATTCATACGTCACCTGACGGCCGCCGGCCCTGGCATATGCTTCAGCGGCAGCAATTACATCGGCAAAAGGGTAACCCTTATTTACCGGCATCAGTTCGTTACGCAGTTCCGTCCGGACAGCATGAAGGGATACGGCCAGGCTGATGGGAAGCCCCAGTGCCTTCATCTTCTCAATTCCCGGAATGATGCCGCAGGTAGAGACCGTCATATTCCGGTAACTGATGTTGGCCCCCTCCGGCTGGTGCAAAAACTGCAGGGCCTCAAAAACCGCGTCAAAGTTCAGCATAGGTTCCCCGCTGCCCATCACCACCACCCGGCTCACCCGCTGCCCTTCCGGGAACAGGGCTGCGTTAAAAACATAAACCTGGGTCAGGATCTCGGCCGCTGTCAGGTTGCGGACCGCCCCGTTGAGGCCGCTTGCACAAAAGGCGCAATGCATGTCACAACCAGCCTGGCTGGAGACACAGACACTGTACCCGTAATCGTGATGCATCAGCACCGTCTCAATGGCATTTCCGTCCGGCAGTTCCAGCAGAATTTTCTGCGTCAGCCCGTCAGCCGAGTCCAGCCGCCTGACCGTCTTAACCTCTGCAGGCAGAAGGGAAAAGGTCTGTCGCAAAAGCTCACGTTCCCCTTTGCTTAAATTGCTCATCCGGTCAAAATCAAAAACGCTTTTTTGATACAGCCAGTCATAAACCTGTTTCGCCCGGAATTTTTTCAGTCCTAATTCCGCAAAGGCCGTCTGCATCTGCGGCAGCGGCATGCCAAATAATTCCCGTTTCATATTCTCCATAACACGATCTGATTCCAAATTCACAATAAACAGACAGTTCCTTCGCCCACAGGCAAGACGCTACGGAAAAAAGTTTCAAACATCTTTCTGCAAAACCGTAATGTAAAACCCGTCTACCCTGTCCCGCTGGGGATATAATTGCAATTCGTTTACAATCTCACCGGTCCGGGGATGGGCAAAGCCCTTCTGTTTCCATTCTCTATGACGCAGCAAAAAGTCTTCCATCTGTTTGCTGTTTTCTTCTTTTTCAATGGTGCAGGTACTGTAGACCAGAAGGCCTCCCGGCTTCACATAGGAAGCCGCGTTTTCAAGGATCCTGCGCTGTAAGGCCGGGAACTCACCCAGTCCTTCTTCCGTCTTGGTCCAGCGCGCCTCCGCCCGCCTTTGCAAAACACCGAGACCGGAACAGGGGGCATCCACCAGTACCCGGTCAAATTTTTCTTTCCATTCTTCCCGGAAAACCGTTCCGTCCTGTAATTCAGTCTGTATGTTTTCCAGCTTTAACCTGTCGGCATTGTCCCTGATAAGTTTCAGTTTATGGGGATAAATGTCGCAGGCCGTCACCGTTCCCCGGTTTTCCATCAGCGCCGCCATATGGGTCGCCTTTCCCCCCGGGGCGCTGCACATGTCCAAAACTGCCTCACCGGGACGGGGATCCAGCACACAGGCCGGCAGCATGGAGCTTTCATCCTGCACATAAAAACTGTGGGGAAACTTCTGCAGCAACACAGCAATGCCGGGGGATTTCGTAATGATGACCCCCTCCGGGCACCATGGGGATACTTCCCCGTCGCACCCCATTTCCCGCAGATCCTGCAGGAATGCATCCCTTGTTGTCATGACCGTATTGACCCGAAGGCTCAAGGTTGCCGGGGAATTGTTCCATTCACATAAGGCTTCCGCCTCTTCCATGCCAAACTGTTTCCGCCAGCGTTCCACCAGCCAGCGGGGATGGCAATACTGCAATGCGTCATCCTTACGGATCAGTTCCTGCAGCTCCGCTTTTTTCCTGAGGGTGTTGCGCAGGACCCCGTTGACGAATTTATCGGTACCTTTATGGCTGAATTTTTTAGCCAGGTTCACGCTTTCGTTGCAGGCCGCTGAAACCGGCACCCGCTCCATATAAAAAATCTGGAATAATCCCAGATGGAGGATACAATACACCGCAGGTTCCAGTTTGGCAACCGGCCGGTCCGTCATCTTTTCCAGCAAAAAATCCAGCGTCCCCTTTGCCTTCACCGCCCCGTTAGCCAGCTCCGTGGCAAAACGGCGGTCCTGCTCTTCCAGCCCGGCAGAACGCAATACGCGGTTCAGCGCAATAGGCGTATAGGCTTTTTCATACCAGACCTGAAGCAACACCTGCAACGCCGCTTCCCTGCCGTTTACAGGAATTATTTTCTTTCCCTGGGTTCTGGTTTCTTTTTTACGCATTGGTTTCTGCACTGGCATCTTCCGGGATATCCTCACTTAGCATCTTGATCGCTTCTTCCACTTTATCGATGTCGACCCTTGTATTAAAACAGGGGCCGAAGGGTCTTTCATTAAAAATCGCAATGACCGGGATGGGAAAAACATCCTGTATCCCGCTGGTCAGGTCCCGTTCACAGGCTACGGCAATAATGGCCTTGGGCCTTGCCTTGGCCACCATCTGCCTGGCCAGGGTGCCGCCGGTAGCCACAACGAAATGCATACGGTATTTATGGCACAGCCCCAAAAGCCCGCCTACACAGCACCCGCCGCACTGACGGCAGTTCTCGATATTCCGGGTGATTTTCCGGGGACAGGTATCCAACTGCAAACAATGGGGCGTCAGGATCAGCAGCCGGTCGGAGGGAACTTTTACATGATGCTGCTTTACCAGCGCGTTGTTCACCGCCACAAAACTCTGCTCCACCTTTTCCCTGGGAATGTTTAAAATACGTCCCAGTCCCACCGCAAAAGGAAACAGGAAATTAATAGCCTTCCAGGACCAGAAATACAAAATTTTCGGCAGGGGCATTCCCAGTATGGCCAGTACAATAGCCAGTTCCCCCGCAAACAGGAAGAACACCGCGCCAAAAACCAGAAGCCCGAATACATCGGGCAGGAACTGGCTGATGGCTTCAAACCCAAGGTATGTGACCTTCCAGGTAAAATACAAAAAAACGGCCGTTACAATTGCGCTGAACAGGACCAGCGCAAGGAAGACCCTCTTTTTGGGATTAATCTTCATCTCAACTGCTGAAACCATTTATTACTCCTCAATGCAATGCAGGATTGGTTTTACCAAACGTTATCCTTCCTGCCCGGCGCCCAGCCGCTCTCCCTTCAGGTTGCCGTGTCCGTTCAGGAACACAGCCGCGGGCATCCGCTTTTTTGATTCCGGCTGCACGGTCAGTATGCGAAGCTCTTCATCCCCGCAGGCCACGCAAAAATCTTTCTTATTCACTTCAGTAACCGTTCCCGGAGCCGCTGACCTTTTCTTTCCCGTGATCCGGGTCTCCCAGAGCTTCAGGATCTTCCCGTCCGGTAAACGGGTGAAGGCACCCGGCACCGGATCAAAGCCCCGGACCATGTCGTGGATCTCCCGGGCCGGACGGTTCCAGTCTATGTTAGCCATCTCTTTTGTCAGAAGGGTGGCAAAGGAAACTTTACTTTCATCCTGAATTTCCGGCTGCAATCCTTCCGCGATCCGGGGCAGGGTCTCCACAAGGAGGGCCGCTCCCTTGTCCATCAGCGCATCATGAAGCCGGGCAAAATTTGTTTCTTCTTCGATAGGTACCCTCACCTTACTGTACATGGCGCCGGTATCCATTCCTTTTTCCATGCGCATGATGGTAACGCCGGATTCTTTTTCCCCTTTGATAATTGCATACTGGATGGGAGCCGCGCCGCGATATTTCGGAAGCAGGGACGCATGGACATTGATACATCCGTAACGGGGAATGTCCAGGATCTCCTGTGTCAAAAACTGCCCGAAGGCCGCTACCACAATAAAATCCGGGTTCCAGTCTTTCAACTGCTTCACGAAATCCGGTTCTTTCACCTTCAGGGGCTGGTACACCGGCAGCCCCTGCTGCAGGGCAAACTGTTTCACCGGGGTCTCCACCATTTTCTGTCCCCGCCCTTTGGGCCGGTCCGGCTGGGTCACCACGGCCTGGATATGATATTTTCCGTCTTCAAGCAACGCTTTCAGGGAACCCGTGGCAAAATCCGGGGTACCCATGAATACCACATTCCACATGCTTTAGTCCTCCGGTGCTTTCAGGGTAATGGTTACGGCTTTATCCGTGAACAGGATGCCGTCCAGATGGTCGGTCTCATGCTGCAGGCAGATAGCCAGCAGGCCGTCCGTGGCAATAAACTGTTTTTTCCCGTGGGGGTCCGTGTATTCGCATTCCACGTATTCCGCCCGTTCCACATCCCCTTCAAAATTAGGGACAGACAGGCATCCTTCCCCTACGATCTGGGAGCCTTCCCTTTTGGTAATGACCGGATTGATCAGTTCCAGCAGTCCTTTGCCGTCCTGCAGGTCAATGACCACGATCCGCTGAAGCATCCCCACCTGTGGCGCCGCCAGACCAATTCCGTTTTTGGATTTGTACAGCGTATCCGCCATATCCTTTAAAATACGTTTTACTCTTTTATCAATCCGTTTCACCGGCTCACAAACTTTTTTCAGAACCGGGTCCCCTGCTTTTTTGATTTCCAGAACCGACATGTCTCCTCCAAAGACCGCAGCATGAGCGCTGCGTCTTGTTACAGTTTTATCTTATAATTTTTTTCTTCTGAATCATTTCTTCAGCAATGCCATCACGAAATGACTCGTAATCATCTGAAAGCAGAACTCGTTTCCCTGAGACAGGCAGGAAAACTTGCTCAGTATTTTTTATTATAACATATATTGTAAATATTTAAAAATTTATATGGCGGTAACCGGATCTACATCAAAGTAAATATTTTTAACCGTCCGGTACTGACTGGCAGACAGGCAATCTTTAACGGCTTCCATCCTGTCCGATTTAATCACGATGCTGATGCGGTACAGGTCCCGGACCTTGGCCACGCCGGAAGGAAAGGGGCCCATGATCTCCGTACGGCCCCACTGTCCCGTCTCTTCCTGCTGTGTCCGTAAAAATGCAGCCACCTCATCAGCCAGGGCCCAGGCCTTTTTTTCTTCCTTATCCACTACGGTGATCTTCAATATCTCGCTGAAGGGAGGATAGAACAGTTCACGGCGTTGCTCCAGATCCCGGGCGGCAAAAGAATCATAATCCTGTTTCGCCGCCAGCAGAATCGTTTCATTTTCCGGGTCGTAGGTCTGCAACACCACCCGTCCCGGCCTGTCTCCCCGGCCGGCCCGGCCCGCAGCCTGGGTCAGCAGGGAAAAGCCCCGTTCCGACGCCCGGAAATCCGGCAGGTTCAGGGTGCTGTCCGCCGCCAGGATCCCTACCAGGGTAACGCCGGGAATATCATGACCCTTGGCCACCATCTGGGTACCCAGCAGCACATTGGCCTTTTTCTCCGTAAAACGGCGGAGGATCTCCTCATGGGCCATCTTGGCCGCCGTACTGTCCTGGTCCATGCGCAGCACCTGCACATCCGGCATCTGGCCGATCTCCGCCTCGGCCTTCTGGGTTCCGCTGCCAAAATATTTTATCCTTTTGCTGCCGCAGGAAGGACAGATATGGGGAACGGGATAGGTATTCCCGCAGTAATGGCAGCGCATCACCTGTTCATCTGCATGGTATACCAGGCTTACGGCGCAGTGGGGACAGACCAGGGTCTCCCCGCAGTCCCGGCACATGACGAAGGTGGAAAAGCCCCTTCGGTTCAGCAGCACTACGGCCTGCTCCCCTTTATGCACCGCGGCAATGATCTCCCGGCGCAGGGCCCGGGAAATTACGGAAAAATTCTTCTGGGCCAGCTCTTCCCGCATATCCACCAGCTTCACTTCAGGCAAAACCGCCCCCGACGGCCGTTCCGTCAGCTGCAGGTGGCCGATAGTCCCGGAAATAGCCCGGTAATAGGTCTCAAGGGAAGGAGTGGCGCTGCCCATGAGCAGCACCGCACCGTTTTCCCGGCAGCGGCAGCGGGCCACCTCACGGGCGTGATAGGATGGCCGCTCTTCCTGCTTGTAACTGTTTTCCTGTTCTTCGTCAATGATCACAAGGCCCAGATTCTTAAAGGGGGCAAAGACCGCGCTGCGGACGCCGATAAGTATATTGGCTTCCCCGGTATGGATCTTATACCACACATCCCCCCGCTCGTTCTGGGACAATTTGCTGTGGGCCACCGCCACCTCATCCCGGAACCAGGCCTGGAAACGCCTGACGATCTGGGCGGTGAGAGCGATTTCCGGCACCAGCACCAGCACCTGTTTCCCCTGTTTCAGGGCATACTCCGCCGCACGCAGGTACACCTCAGTCTTGCCGCTTCCGGTGATCCCCTGGAGCAGGAATTCCTGCTGGTCCGGGTGCAAACTATTTTCATCTGCTACTGCAGCCAGCGCCGCCTTTACAGCGGCCACCGCCTTCTCCTGCTCACTTGTCAGCTGCAGGGTCTCCTTCCGTTCAGCCTTTCTGTCATAACTGTTGCGCAGCATCCGTTTTTCCGTCCGGGCCGCCCAGCCTTTTTCCGCCAGGGCCCGCAATATGGCGCTGCTGATATGCAGCTCTTCCGCCTGCTTCCCGTCCATCGGTTCCGGAGCGTCCTGCAACAGGCCAAGGGCTTTCATTTGGGCTTTCGCCCTCCGGTCCCCTTCCTGCAGCGCCTTTCTTCCCGCATCCGTAATCGTGTAGGCGATCACGGTCCGGGCCTTTAGCCGTTCCTCAATTTCATAGGCCATCAGCTTCCCATCCCGGTACACCGCTTTTCGCCGGATACTGGTCTTTCCCGGAATAAAGAGCCGCATGGCTTCCGCCAGGGAACACATGTAATAGCGGGCCAGCCACCGGGCCGTATGCAGCATTTCTTCCGTAAACCAGGGACGGGTCCCTAAGGCTGCCAGCACTTCCTTTACTTTATTAAGATCATAGTCCGGCTTATCCTTTGCCAGCAGGGCAACAGCTTCCTGACGGGAAAAAGCCCGGACAACAAAGCCTTCCACTTTCTGTGGACCAAAAGGCACAAGGACGCGCCAGCCTTCCGTCACCTGTAAAAGGGTTTCCGGAAGCCGGTATATGAATTGTCTGAATAAATTTTTCACCGGCAGGTTCACTGCCACAAGCACATAGTTCATTTACGACTCCAATCGCATCCCGTTGTGCAGGAGCTGCGATTCAAAATATATTTAAGGAACCGCCATCAGTCCCTTTTCTATTTATTCTCTACGACGGTTTTTCCCGTTGGCATAGTTGATCTCGATGCCCGGCTGCACGTTATAGACGAACACATGGTAATGAAGGGCCTTCCCCCCGTCATCGGCAGACAGGGCTTCCATGGTCACGCCCCGGGCCACCAGCTCGTTTCCTTTAAACACCGGGGTGACCCTGTAAAAAACATGCTTCCGGGTACGGCGGATATATTCGGCCACCCGGTTTTCAAAAGGCAGCATCCCCACCACGTTAAAATGACGGGTTCCCGTGATCAGATTCAGCTTATTGGCGTTTTCCCCCGTCAGCTGGAAGGCCAGCAGATGGCACCGGTTGTACAGGTACTTTTTATCGATGTCCTCGTACTTGCTGTACTGCCAGCCCGTAGGCTTTATCATGCCGATAGGCCCCCGGGGCTTTGTGGGCAAAAATTCCGGACCCAGCTTCCCGTAGGCGGCGCCGCAGCGTCCCAGCCCGTCCAATGGCGTAAAACTGTAATAAGGATTTGCTTTTGCCTTGAACTCTTCCGAAAAAGCCGGCTGGTTCCGGTGCAGCACAACAAAAGAGCGCCCTGTATAATCCGGAAGGTTTTCCAATGTAATGAAGGGTGCGTTTTGGGCTGAAGCAGGAACGGGATCCTTCTTACCGAATGCCGGGCCGCCGGATTTTTTTCCCAGGCCATTCCTGACGCTGGCAAATGCCTCGGAAAAACTGCCGGCATGAAGAACGCGGCAGCCCAGATCGCCCACCTGCTTCAGATCCTGCAGACCGCAGCCCGCATACCCCAGCACAAAAAACACCGCCATACACAGAGCGACGGCCCGAAGCAAGATCCATTTTAAATTTTCAGAGCCACGCTTCTTTCTGTACGCGCACATAGGGTCTCCCATCCTAAGGAACCACCGATCCGTTCGTCTGCCCGCTCAGGCAAGAACGTACAAACCCATGTAACCAGTGTTCCCTAAAAAAGAGGCGGCTACAGCATACCCGATCCTGTAGCCACCAAAACTTGTTCTTTCTTACTTCAGCATGGAAAGAAGGCCAAGCAAATCGCTGCCGTCAAAGGACGCCTGGTTTTGGGGGCGTCTCTGAGGGGCTCCCTGGCCTGCAGACATCATCTGCATAAAGCCCATGATATCCGAAGCGTCGATGCCGTCGCTTAAATCAATGGCCGGCCGGGTCTGGCGGGCAGGAGCCTGATTGTTCGCTGCAGACAGGCTGCTGAGCAGAACCGGGGCCAACGCGCCCAGGGCCGAGCCTACCTGGTCGTTGCTGAGGCCGCTCTGCCGGGACAAGCCGTTCATAACGGAAGAAGAATTGCCGCCCAGGATGTGCTGTAAAATTTTCGCACCGTCATCCACGTCCGCCGTTTCAAACTGTTCCGCCACGGAACCGGTTTCCGTGTGCTGGGACAGGGCTTCCTGAAGGGAAGCGGCGCCGGACTTGGTAGAAGCGTTGGCGGTAAGGGCCTTCAGCAAAATCGGCAGGGCCGCGGTGATGAGGGCCGCCATCTGGTCGTTGCTGCCGCCGGTGCGGCGGGACATGGAATCAAGGGAAGAAGTAGAAGTCATGGATTGTAACAAAGTTTCCAGCAGGCTCATGATGAATTCTCCTTTACTAAACTTTACTAAACATGATTAGGGAAAAACGGAACAATACAACCTGACATTATTATACCTTGTGTGCAGGGCTGGTTGCAAATAATATTTTATGTATAAATTATGTCTTTTTTCTGTCCTTTTACCCTGTTTGGCCCGATACATGATATAATAATACAGCAAGCAAAAAACAGATGCGGATCGCGGCATTGCACATCATACACTTTCAGGAGGAAAGCAAACCATGTCTGACGTTTCCAAGCAGATGATCATCTGCCCCCACTGCAACCGTACTTCCCTTTTCAATATCTGGAGCAGCATCAATACAAAAACGGACCCGGCCACATACAGCCAGGTGCGCAGCCTTTCCCTGTTCAAATTCCGCTGCCCTTACTGTGAAAAAACGGAACTGGTGCACTACCCTTTCCTGTACCACCAGATGGAAAGCGCCGTCATGATCTATTACCAGCCCAAGGGAGACGAACTGGCCGAAACCCAGAACATGTTTGAAGACGTAAACGCCGAAGCCTTTGGGAACCCCGACGCCGGACAGGATGAGATCCAGGAGATGCTGAAAAACGCCCTGGCCGGGTACCGGTACCGGGTGGTTACCACCCTGGAGGATTTTCTGGAAAAGCTGGCGATCCTGGACGCAGGTGTAGATGACCGGATCGTGGAACTGACCAAGGCAATGCTGGGGGCCCAGGTAGAACGGCAGCTGGCGGGAGAAGGATTCCGGGTAAAGGGAGCCCGGTTCGTTTGGGAACCGGAAACCAAAGAGATGAAACTGGTATTTTTCGACAAAAACAGCGACCAGACAGCCAGCACATCCTTTGACCAGCACGTGGCCAACGTGTACAACCAGCTCATTGACCGGTTCAGCCCGGCGCTGGAAGGAGCCCACAAAAAAGATACGGTCATAGACTGGAACTGGGCCATGGAACTTTTGAGAAACGGGAAATAGCATGATAGCCAAATCGCCCTTACCCTGAAGCAAATCAGAGGGAGGGCGATTTTTTATGGGTGTTTGAAATTTTGGAGTGAGAATAAGAGAAACGGAATTTACAGACTTTAAATTTTCCCTTCACTTTTCAATTTTGCCACTGCGTCTTCCATGATCTGCATGCCGTATCGGGCGCCGGTCTGGATGTAGGAATCCATCTGCTGAGTCTTTCCCTCACGGATCAGGTTCCGTAAAGCCGGGGTCACGACCATGATTTCAAAGGCCGCGGTGCGTTTTCCCCGCTTATCCGGCAACAGCTGCTGAGAAACCACTGCCTGCAGACTCCCTGCCAGCTGGATGCGGATCTGTTTCTGCTGCTGTTCCGGGAACACGTCGATGATCCTGTTCACCGTTTCCGAAGCGTTACGGGTGTGAAGGGTGGCAAATACCAAATGACCTGTCTCCGCTGCGGTAACCGCAATGGCTGTGGTCTCTGTATCACGCAGTTCTCCAACCATTATTACATCGGGATCTTCCCGCAGCGCAGCCCTAAGAGCTGTAGCAAAGCTCCTGGAATCATATCCGATTTCACGCTGATGAATCAGGCTTTTTACTGATTCAAATTTAAATTCTACCGGGTCTTCCAAGGTGAGGATGTGGGCCGATCTGTTTCTGTTTATTTCATTGAGAATCGCAGCCAGCGTAGTGCTTTTCCCTGAACCGGTCACCCCGGTAATCAGCACCAGGCCGCTTTTTAATTCCGCCAGCCTTCGAAGTGCATCTGGCATGCGCAGTTCCTGCCAGGAAGGGATTACGTCCGGAATGATACGTATCGCAGCATTCAGAGCTCCCATACTGCGATACATGTTTACACGAAAACGAACCCCGGAAGGAAGAGTGTAAGCAAAATCACATTCTCCTGTATCCTTCAGTACAAACCATTGCTTCTCTGTCATAATGGGGCAGAATAATCGCATCATCCTGCTTTCATTATCCGGAAAAAGGCTCTGTGTCTCCTCCACAAAAAACCGTACTCCCTGTGACGCGCAGGGTGAGTCAACAATTTTCCAAAAATCTATATTCCCCTGAGCAGTATCTGCCACTTCATACAGAGGTTTTAAATTCCCGTAAATACGGACCAACGGCACAGTGTTTTCACCTATATGCAGATCTGATGCGTTCACTTTGGCCGCCTGCATCAGAATTTCATCAATCTGCGCCATTCTGTCACACCCCCAGCACACGAATGATTTCCTGTACAGACGTAACGCCTTCCAGTACCTTACGCAGGCCTGCTTCCCTCAGTGTAAGCAGGTCCGGAAACGCTTCTCTCACTATGTCGCGAAGCACTGCTTCTGAAGCCTGATCTGCGATTTTTTCCTTCAGCACGGAAGTCACCGGAAGGATTTCATGAATTGCAGTCCGCCCCCGGTATCCCGAGTGATGGCATTCTTCACATCCCCATTCCCGGTAAAAGCCCGATACATCTTTCTCCACCTGTCCGGAAAGATATACCTTTTCCCAGTCTTCTCTGCCGGCAACATATTTTCGTTTACAGTGGATGCAAAGCTTCCGAATCAGTCGCTGGGCCACAACACCCCGCAAAGCCGAAGCAAGAAGAAAAGGTTCGACCCCCATTTCCGTAAGGCGCGTAATCGCCCCTGCCGCCGTATTCGTGTGAAGGGTGCTGAACACCAGATGCCCCGTAAGGGCCGCCTGAATACTGATTGCCGCTGTCTCCCTGTCCCGGATTTCACCAATCATGATAATATTGGGATCTTGCCTCAAAATAGCCCTGAGACCACCGGCAAAAGTCATCCCCGCTTTTGTATTCACCGCTACCTGGTTCATTCCCGCAAAGCGGTATTCAACCGGATCTTCAATAGTTACGATATTCCTGTCTGGCCCGTTCAGCTCCTGCAGCGTGGCGTAAAGAGTAGTAGTTTTCCCGCTGCCTGTAGGACCGGTCAGCAGAATAAGGCCATAGGGTGCCCGATACATAGTGCGGTAATGCAACAGGTTTTCCGGCGTAAACCCCATTTCTTCCAAGGACAGCTTTCCTGCCTGGGAAGCCAAAATTCGCACTACCAGAGATTCCCCGGAAATCGTCGGCAGGGAGGAAAGGCGCAGGTCGATTTCCTTTCCTTTCCAGGTGACCTGGGCCCGCCCGTCCTGAGGCACTCTTTTTTCTGCAATATCCATGCCTGCCATCAGCTTCAGGCAGGATACCAAAGCCCCATGCCGTTCAGCCGGTATGTTTTTTTGCTCCTGCTGCAATACACCATCTATCCGATATCGGATACGGCAAAACCGTTCACCGGGTTCCAGGTGGATATCGCTGGCATTTTTTTCCAGCCCCCCGGTAATGATGGAATCCAGCAGACGCAAAACCGGCGCGTCTTCGATTTTCAATTGGTACTGTAACAATAAATCATCTCCTTATAATTATTATTTTCTTTGCATACAAAAGCCTCGCCCTGCATATAAATTTTAAGGAAAATATACGCTTCGCTTATTACGTTTTCTTTGCGTTTCGTAAAAACGTATTTACTCAGCGCTTTCTTAAAATTTTCTACGCCGAATGCGACTTTTCTGTAATTCCAAAGTTTAAAATGATTCTAACAAAACCCCGTTAAAAAAACTTTGAACTTTTCATGAACTTCTTTTGCAGGAACTTTTTTTCTCGAACTTCCCGTTGTATAATTAAAATGTTTATGCAAGAAACAACAAAAATGTACGGTATTCAGGCATTGCGTGCGCAGCATCAAGGAGGATGCGCATGCAAGGTATATTGCCATTAAAACAATTATTTACATGGGCGTGGACAGCCATTCTGGTTTTTTCCTTTTGTACAGCAGGATGCCACCCTCTTGAGGATGCGGTTCCCCTGCCGCAGGCAACTGTAAAAAACGAAAAATCCAATACCGTTCCCGTAACCGTAGTATCTGAAATTGGCTATAGTATTGCCAGAAGTAAGAACGGAAGCCTTAAAAAATCGCCAGAGACATCATCCGAAAGGGATGCCTCTGGTATTTTATTGCCTGAAAACGATAACGCTTCGATTCCATTAAGAGATCCCTTCGCCCTGCCGTTGAGATTTCAGCAAATGCATTCTGCAACTATTGTCCAAAAACTCGACGAAAACAAAAGCTCTGCTATGAAAACTTTTTCGCAAAGTATTCCGTTATCAGGCAGAACGGAAACGATTTCAACTCCACAGACCGCTACATTTTTGCAGGATTCCATTTGCAGAAAATCTGTTGTCCCCTCTTTCAGACCGGTCATTTCCGGAATAATTGGCAACGGGAAGGAAAAGTTTGCCCTGCTGCGCTGGCAGAACAAACAGGGAATTTTCCGGCGCGGCGAAACGTTGGAAAATGCATTTTACATTACGGAAATAACTGACTCAACAGTATCTTTTTCCCCGTTAGATAAAAGTTATGGAAAAGACAGCTTCACGCTAACATTATTTTGATAAACAAGGAGGTATCCTATTGAACACAATTCATTCTGAAAAAGTTCTGAAACGAATTAAAAATTTTCAGCAGACAAAAATACAAAAGCAGCTAAAAACGAAGCATGAATTAAATAAAACATATCGTAAATTACTTATTCTTTTCCTTATGCTATTTTGCTTTTCTTTTTTTAAAACTGCCGGGGCAGCAACAACAGCAAATGAAACCATTCCTGTATCATTCGAAAATACCGTAACTGCATACCACTCTGATGTTATGAACGACACTGCCATATCTTCTGCAACAGACTGTGTTTCTTCAATCCCCATAACACAGTCAGCTCCCTGTACCGACACCGATATCTCCCTTTCCTTTTGCAACGCCTCCTTACAGGAAGTGGCTGCAGCCTTAACAAAGCTGTCCGGGAAGAATATCGTAGCGGATTCAAAAATCGCCGAACCGATTACACTGACCCTGCGCAACGTTTCCCCCGACACTGCGCTGGAAACGGTAACCGCTTCACAGGGTCTGTCCTACAGGGAACAGGACGGGGTCATCCTGATTTCAAAAGACGATCTGTTAAAAAAACAGTCCGCCGGATTTTACACCTTCCTTCTCCAATATATCCGTGCAGAAGAACTGCAGAAGACCCTGGCGCCCATCCTGAACGGCGGAAAGATTTCGGCGGACCCCGGCAGCAACAGCCTGCTCTTTAACGGCAGCCCGGCAGAAGCCAGAAAAATCAGGGAAATGTTACAGCAGTTAGATGTCGCTTCACAACAGGTTACCCTGAAAGCCAAAATCATTTCTATCGAACGGTCCGAAGAAAAAAAGTTAGGACTGCAGTGGAACTGGGACACCCTTCCCCAATACGCGCTAACTGGCAGCAATGATAGGGCCAACGGAAAATCAGAAAGTAAGAATGCTTTCTCCGATCATCTGGGACATTTGCGTCTCTGGAACGGGACCCGGGCTCAGTTCCGTTTCACCGCTACCCTGAACGCCCTGGTCACCAGCGGAAAAGCAAAAGTGCTGGCCACCCCCAGCCTGATCACGCTGCCGGGAAAGGAAGCCAGCATCTTTATTGGAAGCCATATTCCGGTTATCACAGAAAAACACAACAACGGTGAATCCACCTACTCTACGGAATATGTGGACGCGGGCATCAAGCTTACCTACACCCCCATCGTCAGCAAGGATGGGTTCATTACCTCCAGGGTCCATACGGAAGTAAGCACCCCTACCCTGATCAGCGAACTGAAAAATTACCGTATCAACAGCCGCACCGCGGATACCAACGTGCGCATGCGCAACGGAGAAACACTGGTCATCGGCGGGCTCATCAGCGAAGAAGAACAGAAACAACTGCAGCAGATTCCCTTCCTCTCCAAGATTCCCCTGTTAGGGGAACTTTTCAAAAACAGATATAAAAGCAAAAGCAAGACGGAGGTCATCATGCTCCTTACCCCCTATCTCTCTGAACCGGGTAAATCCCCGGCCATTTACGAATAACACAGGGTTCGCGCCTCATAGTCTTCCCTTGCTTATTTCCGTTTCTTAAGCACTTTCATCAGAATGGGCGAGAAAGAGGACAAAATGCACAGGGCGATCAGGATCCAGCATATGGGGGTGCTGAACAGGATGCTGATGTCGTTGCTTGACAGGGTCAGGCTGCGGCGCAGGCCCCGTTCGCCAATGGGTCCCAGAATCAGCGCCAGCACCACTGCCGCCGTATTCAGGTCCAATTTCCGCATCAGGTAGCCGAACAAGCCGAACAGGAACATGATCCCCACTTCCACGAAGCTGTTGTTGATGGCAAAGGAACCTACCACGCACAGCACAAACACGCAGGGAATCAAAATCGCGTCAGACAGGCGCGAGATGTGGGCAAACAGGCGGCAGCCTCCCAGGCCGATCAGCAGCATGAAAAACTGGGTGATGACAAAGCCTGCGAAAAAGGTATAGGTCATGTCCGCGTATTTGGTAAACAGCTCCGGGCCGGGCTGCAGGCCCTGGATGATGAGGCCTCCCATCAGCACGGCGGTTACCGATTCCCCGGGAATGCCAAGGGTCAGCGTAGGGATCAGGGAGCCGCCGGTTACCGCGTTATTGGCCGCTTCCGATGCGGCCACCCCTTCAATGGAACCCTTGCCGAACTCGTCTTTCCGTCTGGAAAATTTTTTTGCGGTATCGTATCCCAGGAAACAGGCAATGGAAGCGCCGGCGCCGGGCAGGATGCCGATGATGTTCCCGATGAGCCAGGAACGGATCACATGGGGGAAGATCTGGGCCAGCTCTTTGGCCTTCAGGAACACGGAGTCTTCAAAGTCGATCACGTTGCCCCGTTCCTTGATGGCCTTTTCAATCAGTATGAACACCTGGGACATGGAGAACAGTCCGATCATGGCGCAGGTCACGTTGATGCCGTTATACAGTGCGTCGATACCGAACATGTACCGCTCCACCCCTTCCATGGGATCCATGCCGATGGTCGACAGCACCAGGCCGAAGGCGCCGGACATAAGGCCCTTGACCATGGATCCGGAAGTAACCCCCGCAATGATAGTAAGGCCGAACAGGGCCAGCCAGAAATATTCCGGGCTGCCGAACTTCATGGCCAGCTGGGCCAGGGCCGGGGCAAAAAAGTACAGGGAAATACAGCTGAGCAGCCCCCCGAAGAAAGAGGCAGTGCAGGCGGTGCCCAGCGCCTTGCCCGCTTTGCCCTTCAGGGTCAGCTGGTAGCCGTCAATAGCCGTAGCCGCCGAAGCCGGCGTGCCGGGCGTGTGGATCAGGATGGCGGAAATGGATCCGCCGAAAATGGCGCCGCAGTAAATGGCGCCTAACATGATCAGGCCTGTCTCCGGTTTCATGCCGAAGGTCAGGGGCAGCAGCAGCGCAACGCCCATGGCCGCCGACAGGCCCGGCATACAGCCTACTACGATACCGATGGTCACGCCCAGGATCATCATGCCCATGTTCATGGGCGAAAACACATTCAGAAAACCGGCGGCCATCAATCCTAATGTATTCACATCCATATGTAACAGCCTCCCGTCTTATAAGAATTCGCCCAGTATTTCACCTTTGGGCAGGGGCACGTTCAGGAACCAGCCGAAGGTAAAATAGGTCAGGGCCAGCATGACGATCAGTACCAGCACTACATGCTTTTTGGGAATTTTGAAATAGTGCAGGCAAAACAGGATATAGATCAGAGAGGCCAGGTAAAAGCCGAAAAAGTGCATCAGCACGAAAAAGCCCAGGAAGGCCGCGAACATGGTCCAAAACTGTTTTGGCAGGAAGCCTTTAAAGGTTTCCGGAACATCATTGACAACGCATCGGTTTTTTAAATACTGCTGCGCCATATCCCACAACCGGACGGTGGTAAGCAGGAACAGAAGCCCGATGACAAAATGGGGATAATGGCGGGCGCCTTCCGGGAATTTCTGGGTCTCGTGCTGGAAAAAGGCGCAGAACAGGTACATGAAGATACAGATATAAAGATCGGTCCTTTTCATAAGAAGCAACCTCGCGATTGAATTTACAGACAGTCATAAAGGAAGCCGGTCTGAAGCAGCCGTCCTACAGGCAGCCGCCTCAGCCGGCTTAATTCTTTTACGGTACCGCCGCAAACGGCGGAGAGAAGATCTTCCGGCCCGCGGATTTCTTGCGGCCGCGGGCTACTGATTATTTATCATACAGTTTGGTAACTACGTTCTTGCAGAAATCCATCTGTTCGGCAATCAAAGCGGCCAGGGCCTTGCTGTCTTTGTAATCGGTAGCCATGCCGGCTTTTTCATGGGCTTCCTTAACCTTCGGGTCGTCCATGGTCTTCTTCATAGCGGTTTCATAGAATTTTATAATATTTTCCGGAGTGCCTTTGGGAGCTACCAGAGCCCGGGCAGAGCCGTACCATTTGTTATAGTATCCCAGTTCGCCCAGAGTAGGAACGTCTTTCAGCAACGGATCCCGTTTTTCGGCAAACAGGCCCAGTACCCGCAGTTCCGCCTTGTCGCCGTTGATCAGTTTGGCAATGTCGGCAACCTTGGCACAGGAGAAATCCACTTCTCCCTGGCGCAGGGCCAGCAGCTGGTCGGCGGTTCCGCCGTAAGGAACAGCCTTATACTGGAATTTGGCAGACTGTGCCAGCAGCTGGGCGGCAGTATGGTTGGAAGCTTTTACACCGTTGGTGGAAGCTTTCAGCTCGCCCGGTTTCGCCTGGGCATCAGCTACCAGTTCTTTCAGTGTCTTCCATTTCGCGTCTTTCTTAACTACAACAACGCCGGTCTCCGTCAGGTGGTTGCAGATGGGGACAACGCTCTTGTCGTCAAAGGGCGCGTTGGGCTGGATCGCCAGAGTTGTATAAGTAGGAAGGTTGATGAAACCAATGGTATATCCATCCGGTTTAGCCTTGGTCAGCTCGGTCCAGCCGATCTTGCCGTCGGCGCCAGGCTTGTTTTCGATGACCATGGTCTGGCCTACGTAGGGCTTGGCATTGTTCAGCAGCAGGCGGGCGCCTGTATCCGTGCCGGAACCGGCCTTATAGGCAATGATGACCTTCACATCCTTTGTGGGTTTCCAGTCTTTGCCGGCATCAGCGGCCTTCTTGTCGCCACCGCCGCCTCCGCAACCCGTCATCAGCACGGTTGCCGCCAGCATCAGGGACCCTGCTACAGCAAGAATTTTTTTCATGAGTTTCTCCTCCTTCGTGGCATTTAATTTTACGGAATAATAGGACTCATCCCAAACCGAAAAAATTAACGGAATGAGCGCCAATTACCTGTATAACCTATAATTTACTATACTACAACTCCAAAAAACATTCAAGAATATTTCATCTTATATATAAAAAGAAAACGCGCCCGCATTTTCCAAATGAAAAGGAAAAGAGAACGCGTTGAAATTTTGCCCGATAGAGCCAACGGAACCACTGCCCTATTTATTTACATTTTGCAAGGTCATTCAGGAAATTCTGCAGCCGTTCTTTCGTTACATGCTGCATCACTATAATGTGGGACAGTTCGCCGCCCAGCCGGTCATCCTGATCGGGAGCCAGACCGTATTTGTCCACAATAGCTTTAGGTGGACGCTTAAAGTAGACTGTGTTCGACATAGGCTCCAGCCATGCCTTCCAGCCCATCTTATCCAGTTTGCCTTTCAGCCATACCGCACGCTCCAGCATCCCCGTCGCCTGCTCCCGGAATCCTTTTTCACCGGTATGCTTCAGGATCCACCAAAGCTTCAGCGGCGCCAGCGCGGAACGGGAACAGTTGATCATAGGCATACTGCCGTCCAGATACGTAACATTATAGGGGTTCTGGTTATCCATAACTTCCTTTGTCGTCAGGAAAATGCCGGCAGGCTCGTCCATGCCGAAGAACTTGTGACCGCTGACTGCTATGGAATCGAAGGGATGGACCTTGCGGTTCACCGCGTCCGCGTATTTTGTGAACGGGAGAAAGCCGCCAAACAGCGCAGCGTCCACATGACGGTATACCATTATGGAAGGATGTTTCGCCAGCACTGCGTTCAGCGCATCCTGATCATCCACGCCGCCCTTGAAGGTCGTGCCCATGGCAAAGACAATCAGGGCCGGGCGTCCCGGTTTCAACGCTTTTTCCAGTTCTTCCGGAATCATGCGGCCGTGCACATCGGAAGGAACGAGAACCAGATCGAGGTTTTGCAGATCCGCCAGCCGCATATTGGAATAATGGGCCGCGTCAGATACATACATGACGGGCTTTTTCCCCGTCTTTTTCTCCAGGTATTTAGCCCCGAAGTAAATGCCATGGTTATTGCTGTCCGTACCGCTGAAAGAAACGAGGCCCCAGAGGTCCTTCACATCAAAGCCGTAATAAGGCGCAACGGTTTCGATGACTTCCCGTTCAAATTCCAGCGCGTTCAGATAACCGCCGTGGGGGTGGAACGGGTCGCCCGCATTGTTGGACACCGCCTTATACGCGCCGCTGTCAACAAGCCATCGATAAAAACCTTCCAGCGGTATATTATGATTTGCCGGATAACCTAAATACTTGTTTTGGCTCTCCGCCACGTGGGCGGCGTACACGTCCAGCCGTTCTTTTACAAGGTCCACCGGGGCAGCAAACCCATAGCTGCATGATAACATCATGAATGCAGCCATAAGCCCTGCCGCTTTTTTCTTAATTGATAGATACATGTAATCTACTCCCAAAAAATTTTTACATAAAGCTCAGCCAACTATCATTTTAAAAACCGCTATTATTTTATTGCTCCAATGCCGCGCAATATACCGATCATGCCTTCCGCAGCCACGTCATTGACTATTTTCCCGCTGCCATCAAAATAATAAAAATTCATAACGCATACCGATATTTTATTCCCGGTAGGAAGAACTCCTAAAAATTCACCGTCATGTGTTCCGGTCAGGGTCCAGCGAACTGCTACCTTGTCTTCGCTTGCCACCATTTCTTCCAGCTTCCACTGCACATCCGAAAAACCGGTACGCATCCAGTCTACTACCGACAGGTATCCTTTGCCGCCATACAGCGGTACCGGGCTGGCAGGAGTGTAAAAGGATGCTTTGTCAGAAATCAGTTCCTGCGCCAAAACAAGATCATTCGTATTAATCATTACTTCAAACTTTTTCATTATTTCTTTGTTTTGTTCAATCTTATCCAACTTTACAGTTCTCCTTTGTTTAACCTTTATCAGATTAAACCAGTTTTTGCCAAACCGATTTATCTGTGTATCCTCACAAATACTGGTTTATTCTTCCTTCTTATATTGCTTATGTGCATGTACCCGGCCTGGCAGCAGGCCGTAATACCTGATTCCCTGAATTTTTCCTGCCTCAACTTCGGTTTTAAATTTTCTTGCTATTGCTATTTTATCTTTTGCCGGTACCGCCGGCCAATCTGTACGATACGCCTGCCCAATCGTAAAAATTGTTCCAACTGGCAACTCTTCAATTCGAGACAGCAATATTTTATAAAAATCCATGCTTTTGTCCTTATCGTCTATATAATAAATAAAGAAACTCAATCATAGATATTCCCAACGATTCTGCAAGTTTCGTCATTTACCACGTTCTGCAGATTATATCTATGTTCGTCATCTTCTGCAGCACAAAATACATTCCCTGCCCATACCACAAGATACTTATGCTTTTCCCCGTTGCCCTCCAGTTCCAACCAGTCATTTTCATATACGGCCTTCCCCTTGCAAACCAGCCCTGTATCCTCACATACCGTGCGAGGAACAACGGATACAGATTGTCCATTAACATGTACTGTGCAGTTATTCTCCAAAAATCCGTAATGCCAGATTTTCCAGTCATTTATATCTTTCGCTTTAACTTTTTTCATTATTATCCTCCAACAAAGCCCGATTGCTCCGTCAACCGGTCTGCGATACTCCGTCCCGCCAGCGATTTCAAAATTTCAAATTCGGAAGTGCCGGTCCCCAGAAGCCCGTTCACCTCGTCGGCGATTCTGTCAAGAACTCGGTCCACCGCCCGGTAAATGTCCCTGCGCTCCTCCGGCAGTACCGTCCCGCAATAGAAAGACAGTCTGCCCTTGCATATATCCCCGCCCCGGGTGAGACCGAAGAACAGCCGCTGCCGGTCGGCATCCACGTTTCCAAATGCGGCGATCTGTCCCATTGCGTCAGCGGCAATCTCGTCTAGGGCATGGTTCTCCATATCTCCGAAAAGCCGCAGCGTCTCATAATGGGCGCACTCGTGCCGAAGTCGGAGTGCATGGGAACGCGCCAGCCATTCTTCCCGGGAAAGGCCCAGCAGAGAGGCCGGTATGTTGCTGTAAGGCGCGTAATTCAGCAGGATGATGCGATGACGGAAAATGGAACCGGCCCGTGCCACAATGGTAAAGGCGTTGACGGTAAGCGGCAGTTCACTGGCTGCCCTGCGCCCGTTCACAAGGGCCTCCATATTGCGAAAATCCCCATGGTTTTCCGTGGAGATGACGGGGATCCGTCCTGCAAGAGTTTCGGCAATCCCAAGGGAAAGCCCGTCGGCATTCTGCCATGCAAAGCCGTAAGCGTCAAGCCCGAAGCCCTCCGTAAGAAGATCCAGTACCCTCCGCCCCCGCAGATCCTCCTGCCGGTGCAGTCCACAGGCAGAATATTTTTCCCGCCACAGGGCTGCGAAGGGCTCATCCCCAAGGGGCAGGGCCGGAATGTTATTTGGTATTTTATAGCAGTGCTTTACATATTCGGAAGCGGGCTGGTAAGCCGCCTTCCTGCGTTTCAAAATGTTCATGCTCCACCCTCTGCTGAAAATTCCCCGGCAGTTTTATTCCCTGTACTCGAAGCCTGAACTGTACCGCATGATCTTTCCCATTACCCGGTCTTTCTCGCTGCCCTCCAGCACCACCGGCTGGTAATTGTTGCACCAGCTTACGCCGGAAAGGGAAGCGGGAATGATCTTAATGTTATCGTCCATTTGCAGCTGGCCGTTTACAAAGGTAAAGGTCTGCTGGAAGATCATGGTGTCTTTATCCGACGGATCCATATTCCCTCCGAAGCAGAAGTTGCCCATGGAATACAGGATATACCTTCCGTTGTATTTTTCAATGCCCTGCAGCACATGGGGATGGCTGCCCAGCACCAGGTCCACCCCGTTGTCAATCAGGTAATGGGCCATAGCTGTCTGGGCATAATTCTGGGCATATTCATATTCCGTTCCCCAGTGCATGGAGGCGATGATCAGGTCGCAGTGCTGGTTCTTCAGGTAAGCGAGGGCATTGTCGATAGCATAATAATACTGGCAGCCGTAATCCAGCAGGGAGAACATGCCGATCTTTACGCCGCAGACTTCTTTCACCAGGTACCGGTCGTGACCGAAATAGGGAATCTCCACACTGTCCAGAGCCCGCATGGTATCCTGGTAGCCTGTCTCCCCAAAATCGTAGGTGTGGTTGTTGCCTAAGCTCACTGCGTCTACGCAGCCCAGCTTCAGCACGTTCTTATATTCTTCCGGGGCGGAAAAATTAAAGGTTTTCTCTTCTTTTACATTGTAAGAGGTAAAGGTGCCTTCCAGGTTCGCAATAGTGAAATCGCTGTCCCGGAACACATCGCGGACTTTCGCCAGGTAATACCCGTAGTCGCCGTTATTGGCATACAGGTAAGCGTCGAACCGGTTCCCCGGGGCATACCGGTCGTCCCAGCCGATGGTGCAGTCCCCTACCGCGGAAATTTTTACAGATTTACGGACGATGGGCGGCGTTGGCTTTTCACCGGTCTTCGCCGGGGCTTCGCCAGAAGGCAGGGCGGTTTTATCTGCAGCAGACTTTACAGTTGCTTCGGCAGGAGCTTCCGCTGCATTTTTCTTATCCGCCGCTACTGTTTTTTCTGCAGCGCTCTTCACTGCTTCATTTTCCACGGCAGGCTGCGACGGAATATTTTTTTCACCGTCCTTCGCCGCGCTGTACGCTGTGCCGTAAAAATTATTAAAACAAAAACTTACGCACAGTAATAAAAGAGACGCAAAAAACAATTTGAAAAATTTAGCCATGATGGATCCTTTCCAAAAACTGACCGGACCGTTGCACTTCTGATTTTTATTATTAAAAAATTTTTAAAAAAGGAAAATTTAAAGGACAATTTTAAGAAATTCTTTTTAATGCACCGGAACCCAATGCAGCACAGTTACTCTTTCTTCCCAACAAGTCCCGGCAGCAACAGCAGAAAGCTTACCCCTACCGCAAGGAACATGGGCTTGACGGTGGTTCCCAGAATGGTTGCGGCAATGGCCACAGCCGTACTGGCCACCATGGAAACGACCACCCACTTACCGCTCACACACCTGGGTTTGAAAACCGCCAGAGATAAGGGCAGGAAGATGCCCCCTCCCCTTAGCCCCATGGACAGATAGTTCCAGAAGAGGATCTGGGTATCCCTGTACACAATGGAAAACACACAGCCGATGACCATGATCAGGACGCAGCTGCAACGGTTCAGCTTCAGCAGGGTGTTGTCATTTTGAATACCGAACAGGGGCGCAACAATGTCTTTGGAAATGATGGTGCCGATGCCCAACGATTGGCCCCCGATAGAACTGATAAGGGAAATGATGATGCCCCCCATGGCCATGCCCCCGATCAGGGCCGGCTGGTGGTGCAGCAGATAGGTGGGCAGCACCAGCAGCGGCGTCACGCCCGGTTCCACCACATGCATGTACATGCCGATCATAGCGCAGGGCAGGCCTACCGGAATGGCCACCAGGGCCGCGGCAAAGGCGCCGTAAGCTGCCGTTTGAGGATCTGTGGCGGAAAACAGTGCCTGTATGTAAGTCTGGGTACAGATGATGCCCACAAACACAGAAAGCAGGTTAGCCGCCGCATTCCCTGTCCCGTTCCCCACCAGGCTGAACCAGGGGAAGTCAGGAAGCGCCGCACCGATCGCCGGGTCCGTATGGATAGACCAGAAGGCTGCGCCCCCTGCCACGAACAGGCTGGCAAAGAGGATGATCATTTTCAGGATGCCGCCTACCCCGGCACTTTTCATGCCGCCGAAGAACACGTAGCTGGCTACCAGCAGAATTAAGATCAGGGCCGCCGTCCAGACGGAAACGTCAAACACAGCGCAGAGGATGCCGATACCCGGCAGGCAACTGGACACCACGCTGAAGAAGATGCCGATGGTCGTCACCCAGCTGGCAATGGAACCGGCCGTCTTTCCGTAATTCAGCACAAGGTACTGGGAGATGGTCTCCAGTCCGGTCTTCCGCAGGGGACTGGCATATAAAAAGCCCATAACAATAAAGGTGATGCCGCTGGACAGGGTGAACCACCAGGCAGAAAGGCCTACAGTGGAAGCCATCTGGGCCGTGCCTACGGTTGCGCCGCCCCCGATAACCGTGCCGGCGATGCTGCCTGCCACCAGAGGAAAACTGGCGCTGCGCCCGCCCAGACTGTAGCCTTCCGCGCTTTTTACCGCCTTTGCCGTGTAAATGCCGCCGAAAATTACTACGGCGATCGTCAGCACCATGATAACCATATGTAAAAACGTAATGTCTAATTGCAAGGAAAAGGCCTCCATTTATAAAAGTTTCAGCGGCGCAAAACACTGCGCCGCTTCTTTGTATTTTTTAAAATACAAAATTTAAAATTATTTTAAGCAAACGCTGATTAAATGAGTTCGTGCGACGAATTAATCAGTAGTTTCTTAACAATCCTTCCATGGCTGGTAAACGCCTTCAGCCCGTCGCTGTGTCGCCATTTTGGATATATAAGTACCTTCGATGACGGAGAACCCGCGACGCTCTATCATCTTTTTCAGATAGTTTTTAAACGGACAGGGCAGACGGTGACGGTTTTCCGTGCAGATGCAGGTGGCAAGATGGAATACCACGTCCTCTTTCTTTTCTTCGTTGGCAAGAAGCCGTTTTTCCAGGTTCTCAATTTTCACGTCTATCCCCGCGCCGCAACAGCCGCCGCAGTTGAGGGTCATATAGCGTGTTCCTTCAGGATAGCCTTCCATTTTCCCGCTGCGCTGTGTAAAGGCTTTCATGCAGTTATAGCCGGAACAGCGCCGGGTCACCAGTTCACATTGTACGATAACCACTAACTTTGACATACAGGCTCCTCCACTTTGCCGGAAGGAACGGACCGGCGCGCAGGCCGGTTCTTCCGCTGCTTCCTTCCCATCTTAAAAAACGTTTAAACAGCGTTTAACTAACTATAGCACATTTTTAATATGTAAAAAAGACGCATTCCCATAAATTGTTTTATCAGTTTGCCTTTTTATATGCAAAGGGTTTCCCGGCAAGATCCCTTACGTCCATCACTGCCTGCGGTTCAGAAAAAAGATACCGCTCTTTCACCCGGAACACCCGGCCGTCCTCCAGCAGAAGGTCTGTGTCGTCCTGCCCGCCGCACCGCAGCCGGGTAAAAACGCTGCCTGAAGCAAGAACCTCTTCCTTCCCTTCCCGGGCCTCTTTGGAAGGGAATACCAAAACAAGATGATCGCCGGTAGTAACAAACTTTTGCCTGGCGTCTTCCCCGATGCAGTACCTATACCCCTCCGGATCGTTGGGAGCCGGAGCACCCAGCTTGCCTACATGGCAACGGATCTCCGCAGCGGCCGGCCCCAGCACGCGGATGCCGATCCGTACCGGCAGGTTCTTGGGGTCTTTCAGTTCGTCGTAAAAATGGATCATGGTATTATCTGAACGGGCCACATATTTTTCCCCAAGCTCGATAAAGTTCAGGTCACCGTATTTATCTCCATAAATATACAGGTAGTCCTTCCCGTTGGCACGGACCAGGTAGGGAACCCTTTCATGGGCCCGCAGCATGTCGGTTTTCCTGTCAATTTTATTCCAGACCAGATGCATGGTCCCATTGTCGCCCATAAAAGATTTTTCCAGTTTCACAGAAAAGGGAAACCTCTCGCTGCCCCTCACGATTGTGTAGCGCTGATTAGGCTTCAGCTTCACCACAAATTCTTCCGGCTGCGTTGCATAATCAAACACCAGCGGTTTATCTTCCGCGCAGCCGCTGATACCGGATAAGAAAACCGACAGCATGAGGAATGAAAGAACCGTAACCGACCGCCGGATGAATCTTTTTGTTTTCATCGTTCCTCCTGTTTAGCCTCAGCTTTTCACATAATACTTATAGAACCGCTGATTAATTCGTCTGCACGCCTGCCAAGGGCTTTGCGCACAAACTCATTTAATCAGCGTTCCTTAATCGACTGCCAAGTGATTCCGTCCGCCGCTGTTAATGTAAAAAACAGAAAAATCGGCGGATCATTTCGTAATTAGATTATAACATAAAAGCACAGATTTATATATTGTGTTCCACTTGTGACAAAAGTTTTTTAAAACGAAGATTTTTAACAGTAAAACACAAAAAATCAATGCCAAAATGACACAAGGGGTTCCAAATATGTTATAATTTGATTAGCGATATGCTGTTCAAGGCATAAAGATTTGCAAAAAATTACAGCGATGAAAAAGGGGGAAAAGAATCATGATGAAAAAGTTTGTAAGCGCTGCGATGGTGGCGGCTCTGGCTTTGAGTGTTGCAGCCTGCGGCGGTGGAGACAAAAAGGCCGACGCCCCGAAAGACGGCGCGAAACCGGCTGCTACCGCAACAGCAAAAGTTGACCGCAGCAAAGAATTCATCACCGTACTGACCGGTCCTACCAGCGGTATTTATTTCCCGATCGGCGGTGCATTCTCCAAAGTCGTTGGTGAAATGGGTTACAAGACCAGCGCTACCGCTACCGGCGCTACCGGTGAAAACATCAACGCCATCCTCACCGGCAAGGGCGAACTGGCCATTGCCATGTCCGACTCCGTTATCCAGGCTGTAGAAGGCTTCGGCGCCTACGAAGGCAAACCGAAAGCCACCGACCTGCGGGCCATGATGGGCCTGTGGCCGAATGTAGTGCAGATCGTTACCACCTCCGACTCCGGCATCAAATCCTTCAAAGATATTAAAGGTAAACGGGTCGGCGTTGGCGCTCCCAACTCCGGCGTAGAACTGAACGCCCGCATGATCTTCGAAGCCAACGGCATGACCTACAAAGATGCCAAGGTTGACTACCTGTCCTACGGTGAAGCCATCGACCAGATGAAGAACGGCCAGTGCGACGTTGCCTTCGTAACCTCCGGTCTGGGCAACGCTACCATTAAAGAACTGGGCACCACCAAAAAGATCGTATTCGTTCCGGTAGAAGGCGACGCCCTGAAGAACCTGACCAAAAAATATCCGTTCTATGTAGAATGGAAGATCCCGAAAGCCACCTACGGCACCGATGCCGACACTACCACCGCAGCCGTTATGAACATCATGCTGGTTTCCAAGAAGCTGCCGGACAATGTGGTATATGACCTGCTGGAAGGCTTCTACTCCGAAAAAGGCCTGGCTACCATCGGCGCATCCCATGCCACCGCTAAACGGGAGATCAAACTGGATACCGCCCTGCGCGGCATCAAAGGCACTTCCGTACAGCTGCATCCCGGCGCGGAAAAATTCTACAAAGACAAAGGTATCCTGAAATAATGTTGCGCATCCTGCTGAATGCCTGACAATGAGCCCCGGGGCTTACGTCCGGTATATCCCCAGAAGGAACCGCGCAAAAAGCATGTAAAACAACATTGCCGCAAAGACGCGGCACAGGCATTGGAAAATGAAGAAAAAATACATAAAAATTTTTGCCGTATTTTTTCTTGTTCTCGCCTCTTTGTTTGTGTTCAATGAGTATTCGGCGCAGACCGTGCTCCGGATCTATGATTATCAGACGAAAGAAATTTATGTTGAAGTTCCGGCCAAAGAAGGCGACAAGCTTTTCTTTGGCTGGATTCATTCATGGGAGAAAATCCCCTGGCATGAATATTACCATATCGACGCCAGCCACGACCTGATTCTGGACACAATCGCCTTCCCCGCTTTCGGAGCAGGCATCCCCGAGAACAAGGGAACCAAAGTCTGGATCGATAACGGCATGATCTATATGGGCAATATCAACCAGGTGTTCCACGAGTTTACCTGGATCAATTCACATTTTGCCACCCGGGACATCAAGCTGAACGGCCAGCTGATTGCCCGGGGGGAAACCCTGCCCGAACACACGCGGGTAAATCTGGCAATCGTGAAAAGGAGATTTTTCGATGGAAGAAAAAAACATTCCTAACGCAAATGAAAACGAATTATTAGACAGGAAGTCCCAACAGGAACTGGAAGCCAAGTCCCAGGAGATCGTTAAGAAACTGGATAAAGAATCGGCCACCCGGAAATTTACCGGAAAGATGGCAAAATTCTTTTATATAGTCTGTCTCTTGGTATCCGGGTACCATCTTTACACAGCGGCCTTCGGCCCCCCTGTTACCCTGGTACACCGTTCCATCCACGTGGCGATGATCACCGCCATGGGCTTTCTGATGTATCCTTTCAGCAAAGGCTCCGACCATTCGAAGCCTTCTATCATTGACTGGGCCCTGGCCCTGTTGTGTTTTACCGTTCCCTTTTACATCTGGAACGATTACCTGGGCGTAGTGGAACGGGCCGGTAACCCGAACCAGACTGACCTGATCATGGCTACCATGCTGGTAGTGCTGGTACTGGAATGCTCACGCCGTGTCACCGGCAACGCGCTTACGATCCTTTCATTAGTCTTTATCGTGTACGGTCTTTTCGGCAGGGAATTCCCCGGCATGTTCATGCACCGGGGCTATGACTGGCCTTCCCTGTCCAACCATTTCTTTGCCAACACGGAAGGTATCTACGGCACCTCGGTCAGCGTTGCCGCCAGCTACATCTTCCTGTTCATCCTGTTCGGCACGGTCATGCACAAGTGCGGCATGGGCCAGTTCTTTAACGATATCGCCCTGGCCCTGGCAGGCCACACCAAAGGCGGCCCTGCAAAAGTGGCGGTCATCGCTTCCGGTTTTCTCGGTTCCATCAACGGTTCCGCGGTAGCCAACGTGGTTACTACCGGCACCTTCACCATTCCCCTGATGAAAAAAACCGGCTATTCCAAGGAATTCGCCGGCGCTGTTGAAGCCGCCGCTTCCGTAGGCGGACAGCTGCTGCCGCCAATTATGGGCGCCGCAGCCTTCATCATGGCAGAAATGATCAGCGTACCCTACTCCAACATCATTACCTGGGCAGCGATTCCGGCCCTGCTCTATTACCTGAGCATTATCATCCAGGTACATCTCCGGGCCTGCAAGGACGGACTGACAGGCCTGCCGAAGGACAATCTTCCAAAAACCGGCGATGTTATGGCCAAACGGAGCCACCTGCTGATCCCGGTCATCTTCCTGCTGTACATGTTGTTCTTCTCCGGCACCACGGTCATTTATTCTGCCGTGCTTACCATTCTGGTTACCATTGCAGTTTCTTTCTTCCGTAAGGAGACCCGCATGTCCCTGAAAGATCTGCTGGACGCCTTGGCAGACGGAGCCAAGCAGACCGTTTCCGTAGCTGTTGCCTGCGCCTGCGTAGGCATCATTATCGGCGTCTGCTCCAAGACCGGCTTCGGCCTCACCATGGCCAACACCATCATTTCCCTGGGCAAGACCAGCATCCTGTTCACCCTGATGTTCACCATGATCACTTGTATGATCCTGGGCATGGGCCTTCCTTCTATTCCGGCCTACATCATCACCGCCACCATTGCGGCCCCGGCCCTGGCGAAGCTGAACATTCCCGCAGGGGCGGCCCACATGTTCTCCTTCTATTATGCCATGTTCGCCAACCTGACCCCGCCTGTGGCGCTGGCCTCTTTTGCGGCAGCGGGCCTGTCCGGCGGTAATCCCATGATGACCGGCGTGGCTTCGGTAAAACTGGCTATCGCAGGCTTCATCGTACCTTTCATGTTCGTATATTCCCCCCAGCTGATGCTGATCAACACCACCCTGGCGGAAGGCCTTTTGACAGCGGCTACTGCCTGCGTAGGCGTATTCCTGATCGGCACCGCCGTGGAAGGTTACATCTACACCCGCATGCCTGTCTGGCTGCGCATCATCGCGGCGGCGGGGGCCCTGCTGCTGATGAAACCGGGTCTTGAAACGGATATCATCGGTGTAGCCGTATTAGCATTGGTGCTCTTCCTGCAAAAGAAACGGGAAAAAGCGGAAGCAAAGGCAAATCTGTAGATTCCCACGTATGAAACAAACCGGTATAAACACAGGCAGATGCCGGTTAAAAAGTTAAGGAAACGCTGATTAAATAAGTTTGTGCGCTTGCCGAGGAATTTTTGAGAAGGCCAATGAAGTGGCTCGAAGGCGCATCCCCGGTTTATAAAAAATTAATCCCTGATGGGGAGTTCAACTGTTCATAACAGTCTTCCCCCATCAGGGATATTTTTAGGAACATAAATAATTTTGTGGTGTGGTCGACCCTATAAACAATATTGTGGTCGATTCCCCCTGTAACAAAATTGTGGTTTCCTCTAAATAATCCTG
>OMYP01000011.1 GCA_900315345.1 uncultured Selenomonadales bacterium
TTATATCTTGCTGCATAGCAAAAACGCTGACAACACGAAGTCGTCAGCGTCTCAAAACTTTATTTTATTTCATTGTCCTCTTGACGGGGAGCGGTTCACTGGAACAGAGGCCTTTTGAATTGTTTAGTTAATCTACGGATACCATGCGGTAATGGCGTTTCCCTGCATTTATTTTCTCAGCGAATTCCAACACATTGACACTGTGATATTTTTCCCAGGCTGCCCTGGTGGCGTCGTCGTTCGCCGTGCCAAACTCAAAATCTACGGAAGCCTGGTCCACAGCTACCGGATCAAGGGAAGCCAGAATTCCAATATTTTTTCGATCCTGGGCACCGGCGCATTTATCTTCTGCTTTAAAAGCATCCAGTACGTTGATGAAAGCCCAGCGTCCTTTTTTAAAGTCCAGCGCAGCTTTGGCTGCGTCCGCAAAACACCGGGCCGTAGTATCGTCGTCAGCGCTTTGGTATGACCGGTCATTTTTCCCTGCGCTGTGGATCAGCGCCTTACCGGAGATGGAGCCAAGACTCAGGGAAATGTTTTTGATGTTCCCGCCCAGCTGGGGAAGATAATGGGTTTTAAAACGATGCACCGCCACAAAGGTATCATAGTTTTTGATGTGGGAACCGGTACGGGTAAACTTCAGGTGATGGCCTCCCTCCACCGGCATGTCAATATCCCCGTCCGCATCCAGTATGTCCACCGGACCGACTTTTGTGAATCCGTGCTTTTCCGCCATACCGTAATTCCCTTTTGCCGTGTGCCGGGGCGGGGTAAACCCGTTAGTATCCACAAAAGTTCCCTGGGTATCCTTCACAAGTTCTGCCATCAGCACGGGGTCAAGGTACTGCTCCCCTTCCGCCCCAAAGGAAACTTTAATGGCTACCTTGCCTTTTTTCTCCTGTCCCAGGGCTTTGTAAACCTTCATCAGACCTTTTGCCGAAACGTCTTTTGTATAATACACAATGGGGGCGTTTTCATTTTTTGTAAGGAAACGCAACGGCTTTCCGTTTACAGTAGGTTCAATATATTTCACGGAAGCCGTTGTTTTTGCCGGCTCTGCCGTAACGGACTTCGCCGGTTCACTCTTTTTACTGTCTGCCGCGCCGCAGGCAGTAAAAGTTAAGGCTGTGGCCAGCACTAGGCCGGCTGTTAACATTTTTTTAAGCATGGCAATCAAACTCCTGTCAGTACTCCGGAATGAAAAATAACGGAAGCGCAGATTCAGTAAATTTGCGCTTCCCTAAAAGAATTATTTCATCCGTTTTTCACTATTATTTCAGCACGCCGTTTTCTTTCAGCCAGCCGTCAAGACCATCGGTGGAATTAGCAAGCAGTCCGTCTTTCACCTGGGCGCCTGCCATCGTTTTCCGCAAATCGGATACGCTGGATTCGATTCCGCTGCCGCCGCTTGTGGCAAAGGGAAGGATTACCTTGCCGGAAAAATCCTGACCTTCCACAAAAGTCTTTACGGCCATTGGTTCAATGTACCACCAGATGGGATAACCCACCAGGATTACGTCATATTTTTTAACATCCGGCAGGGGACCGGCCAGTTTGGGACGGGCATTATCTGCTTTTTCCTTTTTCCCGATGTCAACAGTAGCATGATAATCCGTCGGATATGGAGTCTCAGGTTTTATTTCGAACAGATCCCCGCCTGTCTTGGTCTGGATTGTTTTAGCAAGATCACGTGTCCTGCCGCCCCAGGAAAAATACGCTACCAGAACTTTTTTCCCGCTGCCTGCAGGGGCCGGAGCTGCTTCCGCCTGTTTCACATTAGCAGCCGGCTTTGCATCCTTACTGTCTGCCGACTTTTTTTCACCGCCGCAGCAGCCTGCCAGCGCAAAGAACATGCAGACAGCCAGCAGTGAAACCATAATTTTTTTCAACACCATAAATCGCTCCTTTCGGTTTCCTTAATTAATAACATTGTAAAAGAAACCTTTTAAAATGTCTAATACTATGTTTTCATAGTATGCTATGCATTTCAGGCATGGTATTAAAAATTATCGATATGCTTTACTGTTGTCGGAATAAAAGAAATGCGGATTAAATAAGTTGCCCCAAGGAACCGCTTTCAGTTTCTATATTGTTTCGCAAGTGAAAAGCCCCTTCCACGAACTTCGTTAACTTCTGAAATGGTGAAAAACGCTTCGGGATCCATCTCGGTAATCATTTCACAGACATAATACAGTTTTCTGCGGGGAATAACACATAGGATCCCCTTACCGGATGTTCCGGTAAATCCTTTTTCAATGGCAATCATGGTAGCGCCCGTATCCTCTTCAAGCAGCAGCTTCTCCCGGATCAGGTTATTTTTATCAGAAATAATGAGAAGCTGGATTTGCATTTTACCCTAAAAAAAACAAGCTTTTACTGAAATTTTCGTGTATAATAATTATAGAATTTTCCAAAACAAAAAAAAAAGGCAATTCAAATTCTGAAAGGAGTATACTGCAATGTCTAATGTACTGAATCACTATCAATACCTTCACAGTATCCCGGAACCGGGCCTTCAGGAGTTTAAAACTTCGGACTATATTGCCGGAAAATTAACGGCAGCCGGGTTAAAAGTAACCCGGAACCTGGCCGGAACCACCGGTCTTGTCGCCGAATATGACAGCGGCGTCCCGGGGCCGGTGATGGGAATCCGGGCAGATATGGACGCCCTGACCCACATTATTGACGGCAAAAAAGAATTCCGCCACACCTGCGGCCACGATGCCCATAGTTCCATGCTGCTGGCCGTAGCCGAAAAGATAATGGCAGAAAATATTGTAAAAAGGGGTCGTTTCAAGGCAGTATTTCAACCAGCAGAAGAACTGGGATCCGGCGCTCTGAAAATTGTAGAGAGTGGCATCCTGTCTGATGTAGATTACCTGATTGGCATGCATATCCGTCCCCTGCAGGAATGTCCTGCCGGTGGCGCCATCTGTGAGATGCGGTATTCCGCCGGCCAGCAGTTCCGGGTGCGCATCAGGGGAAAACAGTCCCATGGCGCAAGGCCTCATTTGGGCATCAACCCCATTGACGCCGGAACCTGTATCATTGCGGCAGTGAATGCTGTCCACATGGATCCCCGTATTCCCTTCAGCGTAAAATGTACCCGGTTCCATGCGGATTCCGGCGTATTTAATTCGGTTCCCGAATTTGCAGACATTACCTTTGATATGCGGGCGCAAGACAACCCCACTATGAAAGAAATGCGGGAAAAGACACTCTGCGCCATTGAAAACGGGGCCAAAGCCGTAGGCGCCAAGCTGGAAGAAGTAGAATACCATAATAATTTCCCGGCGGCAGAAGGCTTTGATCCAGAGTTAGCGAAAATAGTTCGCACCTCTGTTGAAGAAGTTGTTGGCAAAGAGAACGCAATTCCTTTCTTTAATACATCCGGCGGAGAGGATTTCTTCTGCTACCCGGTAGAACTGCCTCATCTTAAGGTAGGATTCGTTGGGTTAGGAGTAGGCGCCGAACCTGGTCTGCACCATCAGGACATGCATTTTGATACCAAGTATCTGGAAAACGGTGTCCGCATCCACGAAGCAATCATTAAAAAAATTCTGGGATGATAACCAAAAAAGCTATATTTCCAATGGCGACAAGGATGTACAGAGAATTTAAACAGGCAATATGTTCCATGTATTGATGAGCAGTTCCTGACTAAAATTCTGGTGTAAAAATAAAAAACAAAGGACGGCGGTTTCCGTAATTAAGAAACGCCGTCCTCTTTTTTGTTAGAATATCGTAAACGATATTACTTATACAGTTTTTCCTGAAGGTCAAGCAAAATTTTTTCCAGACAGTGGAGGGATGGCTCTACAGAATTCAGTTCCAGATATTCCGCTTCGCTATGGCCGCCAGCACCGGTGGGACCGATGCCGTCTACCGTAGTGGCACCTGCTCCGGACATATGGTTGCCGTCGCTGCCGCCGCCGGCCTTTACCCATTCAGTTGACAGGCCGTAAGCGCGGCTGGCTGCGTCAATAATTTCAACCAATCCGGCTGTTTCTGGCGTGCTTGCCATAGGAGGCATACTGGAAATTGTTTTAATTTCCGTTTCTATTTCCGCAGCTTTGGCATGCTCCTGCAGTTTGGCAAAGGCTTCTTCCATAATGGAAATCTGAGCCTTATCCACTACCCGCAGGTCGATGTCCATAAAAGCATCCGCGGCTACGCTGTTGTAACCGCTGCCCCCATTTACTACGCCGGTATTTACTGTCATACCTGTCTCAAAGTTAGTGAGTGCTGCCAGCTGCAGAACCCAGTAAGCCATTTCATTGATGGCGCTGCGTCCATCCTGAGGCGCGTTGCCGGCATGGGCCGCACGGCCTTTCAGCTTTACCTGGTAATGGCACACGCCTTTGCGTTCCAGTACTCTGGCGCCAGTGGCCCGGGCCGCTTCCAGTACAAGGCAATATTTACTGTGCGACCCCAGTTCCTGGAACCAGGACAGTACGTGTACGCTGCCGATTTCTTCTTCCGAATTAAACGCCAGGCAGACTTTCAGTTCTTTCAGGCTTCCCGCTTCTTCCATCGCTTTTAATACATGGGTAGCCTGCAGGCAACAGCATTTCATATCGCTGACGCCGGGGCCGTAAGCCCGGTCGCCTTTTACCGAGAATGGACGAACCGCCACAGTGCCGTCCGGGAAAACCGTATCCATATGGCAGCAGAGGGTCACATCATAATCCGTATCATCCGTGTTAGTGATAACCAGCGGTTTAGCGCAGTCGGGGCCGCAATCGATACGTTTTACGCGCCACATGGGGCCGGTAAAATCTTTGGACAGATAATCTGCCACTTTGTCAATGCCGGCAAAATTCTGGGCATTGCAGTCAATATTGACCAGATACTCCAGGTCTTTCATGTATTGTTCAATGTTATATGTTGTCATAGGAACCTCGTAAAGTATCAGTTAAAGGAAAAGAAGTTGGGCAAAATTGCAAGTCTGCCCAACTTGTAAGTCAGCCAAAAAATCAGAACATAACAATGAGGAGCTTCATCACCCACATGGCCAGCAATGCATTTAAAACGGCAATGCCTACCATGATTGCATAGTATTTGGAATTAACTTCCGCAGTACCCAGGCAGCGACCCAGATACTGTACCATGGAACCCATCAGGTAAATGGCGGGCATCAGTACGGTGATATCCTTTGCATTTAACACATTGGAGCCTAACAGGCCGGCTGCGGCGCCAATACCGCCGCCCATGGACATGAAAGAGGAAACCAGGACGGTTACCGCTTCGCCCGGCAGGCCCCACAGGGCCATAACCGGCGCAAAAACCTGGCCCATCAGTTTCAGCAGGCCGGTTACGTTTAACGCTTTGATAAGGATGAAGGCCATCAGGACGTTGGGCATCATGTTGCGGATACCGGTATCCCAACCTTTGCGGCAACCTTCGATAAACAGGTCAATAATATTTTTCTTCTTTTGCTGCTCTGCCATCATGCCGCCTCCTTCGTTCCGTTCTTTTTGTGTTCATATTTCAGATAGATACGCATCAGGTTGGCGCCGAAGAATTTGAAAATCATGATCAGGCCAAAGGGTAAAATAATGGGGGTTACCAGCACGCTGAACAAAGCTGCGCCGGAAGAGAAAAAGTTGGTGATGGTGCCGTCACCGGAGAACTGGTACATGGCGAAGATGGTCTTTTCATCTTCATTAATGATGCCTTCGTTGTACATGGCTTTGATCATGCCAGCGCCGGCGTCGGTGCTCTGGTAACTGGCAATCATGCCCAGGCCGCAGGCACCGGGGATACCCAGCAAAGGCCGCAGCAACGGTGATAACAGTTTCTGCGCTGCTTTCAAACCGCCTAAACCTTCAACCACATTGACAACGCCTAAAGCAAAGATAACAGCAGGCAACAGGGTCAACGCAAAGGCAAAGCCGTCCTGGGCGCCGTTACCGCCTGCACCGCGGAAGGTCAGGGCCTTACCGCTGGCCGCTGCAATTTTACCGAAGGTGCCATTTAATACAGTAAAATCACATACGCTGTACCATTCTTTACTGGTAGATAAAATACCGGAAAAGAAGATAATAGCGAACAGCAATGCAACATAGCTGTACCACTTGACTTCTTCTTCCTCTTGTTTCGGAACGGGTTTATTCTCGTTCATAATGGGATTCCTCCTTCTCTTTATTACCAGTTTTCTATATATACGCTATAACTAAGAAATATTTGAAAGCACTGCCATCATTCTTTTGCGAGTCTGCACCGAAAACACGCAACAGATGTATGTCGGTTTTCAAGTTCCGAGGTTTTGAAAGGTTCAAACCATACGGTGGGATTTCTTTAGCGGAAACTGGTTGAGACATTATAACATTTAACGAAGGATTTACATAGTAATTTTTTATTAATTTTGTTAATTTGTATGATATAATGAAAAATATCAAAACAGAACGGAGGACCGCATGATGATTAAATTATTAAAAAACGCGGAAGTGTACGCGCCCGCCTGCCTGGGGAAAAAAGATGTATTGGTAGCAGGCGACAAAATCTGCCGTATCGATGACAACCTATCCGCTTACGAAGGACTGCCGGACGTAGAGGTTTTTGACCTTGCCGGAAAAAAGTTGCTGCCCGGTTACATTGATATGCATGTGCATATTTGCGGTGGCGGCGGGGAACAGGGATTTTCTTCAAGAGTTCCAGCTTCAAAGCTTAGCATTTTTTTCCAAAATGGCATCACCAGCTGCGTAGGATTACTTGGGACGGACGGAGTTACCCGCAGCATAGAAGACCTGATTGCCAAAGCCCGGGCCCTTACTGAAGAAGGGATGACTGTTTATACACTGACCAGTTGTTACCAGTATCCACCTAAAACCATGACAGGCAGCATCGAAAAGGATGTTGTGATGCTGACACCTATGATTGGCGTAAAGGTAGCTGTATCTGACCACCGCAGTTCCAACCCGGACGGAAATGACCTGATCGCCATTGGCGTACAGGCCCGTCGGGCCGGCATGATCAGCGGAACGGCCGGTCTTGTGACGATGCATATGGGCAGCGGCAAGGGACGTTTGAATCCTTTATTTGACGCGCTGGAAAAAAGCGATCTGCCTCTGAAACATTTCCTGCCAACCCACATGCTTCGCTGCCCGGAACTTATTGAAGACGGCGCCCGACTGGTGCGAATGGGCGGTTACATGGACTGCACGGCAGGCTCCGATGAAACAGAAGTAGTCAACAGCGCCAAACTGCTGTATAACCTGCTCCACATGGATGGAGTTACCACGGAAAACGTGACCATGTCCTCAGATGCTTTTGGAAGCCAACCCAAGTTTGACAGCAAAGGCGAATGCATTGGCTATACCTATGCATCACCTAAATACTTGCACAGAACAGTAAAATTACTGGTGGAAATGGGAATGCCCCTGGAAGAAGTGATAAAACTGCTCACCTCCACTCCGGCAAAACTCATTGCAAAAGAAGGTATCAAAGGCTGCATAGCACCTGGGGCGGACGCAGATTTGTTAGTACTGGACAAAAATCTGGATATTAATGGGCTGTTTGCCAAAGGAAAAACCGCCATGAAGGATGGCGTCCTGTTCATGAAAGGACGTTTTGAAGAATAATCATTATTTATATATCGGAAAGGCCGGACGACAAATTTCGTCCGGCCTTTCGTGTTTTTCAAAATAAAAAATATATAAAATTCAGTTCGCTTAAAAAATCAATACGTTTTTAAAACTCAGTGAGGCATGCCGCTTGTCTGACCTTCTTCCTCCTGCTGCAATGCTTCCCAACTTTCCAGAGCCCGTTCCACGAAAATGTTCCGCACCGCTTCGTTTTCCCCCATGCCATGAATGTAGGGGATAACGGTAAAGCCTTCTTTTTCCAGAATGCTCTTGTGGGAGTCTTCGTCATCGCCTGCCATATCGTTATGGGCGTGATCACCGGCCACCATCATCATAGGCATCAGGGTTACCCGCTGCACGCCTTCCTTCTTCAGTTCCGGTATTACATCTTCCAGCACCGGCATACCTTCTACGCTATATACATGGATATGGCCTTTTCCCAGCTTGTCCAGCCGGTCCTGGATCACCGTGTAGTAAGCGTTGGAAGGATGAGGGGTACCGTGGGTCATTATCAACAGAGCTTCTTCATCCTCCAACTTCGGGAACTGGGTGGAAAAGGCTTCCACCACTTCCGCCACATCGTCCCGCTTTTCTTCCTGCCCCTGCCAGAACAGGAGAGGCAGCCCCATGGTCATTTTCTTGAACTGTTCCCGGTAGGTTTTGTAGATGCCGGTTTTATAGCTGTATTCCATGCCGGGAATAATATCCAGGGAGGCCAGAGCGATGCGTGTATACCCTTCCCCTTTCAGCTGCTCCAGGGCTTCTTCCGGGGTGGGAATCACAAGGCCTTCGTTGGCTTTGATGCGGTCAATGATAATGTGGGAAGTGTAAGCCACTACAACCTTTACCTCCGGCAGGGCCTTCTGTATAGCCGCTACCGTAGCATCTATGGTCTTTTCCCGGGTTTCTTTCATAGTGGTACCAAAAGACATAACCACCAGGGCGTCCTTGTCCGGCAAATTTTGCAGGGCTTCATTATTATATACCCGTACACCGATTTCCGATGCTTCCCGTAAGGCGGGGGTAGGATTCTTCACTTCGTCGCTGAGTTTGTAGCCAGTGTGGTTTCTGTGCATTCTGTTCATTTATTTTCCCTCTTCTTCCCGTTTCATATCCTCCAAAACCGCCACAAGGGCCAGTTTTGCTTCTTCCAGCCTGTCCAGGTCGTATACGATATCCCGCACCAGGAAGTCTTTGGTGTTCACGGTGTTGCTGATACTGTCGATCACTTCATCCATTCGCTTTAACACGCCGTAGAGGATATCCTGCCGGGTTACATTTCTTTCCGTATTCAAGTTGGCATCTCCTTTATAGAATAGATTGTTGTTTTAATTATACTAATTACTAATAAAAATAGCAAGTTATTTAATTTAAAGAATCACTGCTGCCATTTATCCAGTAACTGCTTTATCTCTGAAAAAACGGTATCCGTATACAACGACGCGGAACATCCAGTCAGCAAACATGGCGTACCAAATCCACAAAACATTCTTATCCAAAAACACAACAAACAGGTATGCCAGCCCAACCCGGAACACCGCCATGGCAAAAACGGCAACTTTCATGGTAAACGCTGCTTTTCCCACTGCCCGAAAATGACGGACAACAACAATTCCCCTTTAACCAGAAACACAGCCGCAATACAAAGCATTACCGATGTACTGATAAACAGCAGCTGCCCTCCGCTACGGCTGGCAGATCCATAATCCCTGCTGCCGATAAACTGGGCGCAGACCACGGTACCTCCCGCAGTCAGCGCGAACAGAACCTGGATCACCAGCCAGTTTACAGAACCCACAAGGGATACGCCTGATACGGTTGCCTCCCCGACGTATGCCACCATCAGCACATCAGCCATGCCTACCAGCACAGATAACAACTGTTCAATAACCAACGGCCAAAGCAGATGGAATAACTGATTCCTGCTGAACAGCAACTCCCTTTCAGAAATTTTTGCAAAAACTTTCATTTAATTTAAGTCACTCCGTTTCAATCCCCTTCAGCAGCATACGCAAAAAAATAACATATTGCGAAATAAAATCCCGGGTGCCAAAACCGGCGTCCTGGAATATTTCAATGTGATGGGCCCTTTTAAATTCGAGGCTGGCGGGATATAAAGTCATAGCGTAACTGTTTTCACATTCCACAAAGTAAGCTGCCTGTTCTTTCGTAAAATAAGGAAAGATGCGTTGGATCAATACGGTCAGCCTGTTAAAAGACGCATTCATTTCTAACCGGAAGCGCCGGTGCATCGCAGACGAAGCGTCTTTTAAAATGACTGTGTTCACAATGCTGAACAGTGCCAGCATACGTTGGTGACGCAGCAACATTCCCGCCCAGGCAAGGCAGAACCAGTCATTATCTTTTACAGTTCCCGTAAACGTTGACTCTGCGTCTTTTACCATTTTTTCAATATCCTGCAACAGCATAATCAGAAAGATATCTTCTTTACAATGGAAATAATTATACAGGTTCAGCCTTGTAAAATTCAGTTTCCGGCCAATCTGGGAAAAAGTCACTTTGTCGTAGCCTATTTCCGCATACAGTTCAGCTGCCGCATCTACGATCTGCTGTATCCGTACCTGTTTCTGCTCCTCGCGTCGCGCCCTGATAAAGTCCATAGCGATTCCTTCCTAATTTTAAAATGAATTATGCTTTGCTGCTTTTTAAAATAATGCTATAAGGTAATCGGAATGTTATCTCAATTCTCCCAGTTTTTCCATATGCTGCCTAATCTTCCTTTTCAAACGCTGCACTAAAACAGTAGCGCAACCCGCCCGAATCGACTGGTCCAAAAACAGCGCCAGCCAGACACCATACAGCCCCCAGCCCATTACATACAGAAAAAAGGCGGTCAGGAGAGGACGGATCACGGTAACGGAAACAAAAGAATAAGTTGCCACAACCGCCGTCTTACCGCTGCCCCGCAGAATTCCTGCGCACACCAGGCCTTGTGCTTCCGGAAAACCCACCAAAGCTACGCCGAACATAATAATCCCACTCATGGCCAGCGCTGCAGGATCACGGGAATAAATCATAAAAATAGGTTCCCTAAACAGAACAATGATAAGGCAGCTCACCGCTGAAAAGATCAGCCCCCATTTGATGCCGACTTTCCGGAAAGCATGCCAGTCTTTCTCATTCTTTGCACCGCAGCTTTGGCCTGCCAGCACCATGCTGGCCTTGCCCAGCCCCAAAGCAAAATCCCAGTAATAGTCACAAATACTCATGCAGATACTGTGTACGGCAAAAGGAATGGTGCCAAGCCCTGCAGCCATGCGGGCGAAAAGTACCATACCGATCCGTTCGAACCCCTGCTCGCTGAGAATGCTGCTAAATATCGGCAGGAATTCTTTAAAATACGTTCGGCTCGGGATAAAACTTCCACCCTGGGAAAAGTATTTATTTACATGCATGACATAAATGGTGGCGCATAAAGTGAACAGGGTCCCCACTACCGTGCCGATAGCCGCCCCTGCGACCCCCAGCTTAGGGAAAGGGCCAATGCCAAAAATCAGTAGGGCGTTTACTATAATATTCAGTATGTTTCCTGTTACATTGGTGCGCATGATAGCGCCCGTTTCCCCAAAACCCAGCTGCACCGCCTGCAGCACGGATGTCATGGACGTGATAAAAACAGATATGACTGCAATCTTCGCATATGTAAGCGCCTGAGGAAGATAATCCGGTCCCGCCCCCATCAGCCATAAAATCTTCTGTAAAAAAAAGAAAAATACAATATGAAGCAGCCCCATAAAAACGAAGCTCAAGAATAGAGACTGACGCATCAGTTCAGACACGCCAGCCACATCTTTTGCCCCGGCCTTACGCGCCGTAAGCAGCGTAACGGCAGACGCAATGGAACGGGCAAAGCACAGCAGCACCATTCGGGGTTGCAGAAAAATACTTACAGCAGCAATGGAAACCGCTCCAAGGGATCCAACCATGATCAGATCTGCAGCGGCAAGCACGTTCATAAAAATACACTCAACGGAAGCCGGCATGGCAATATCCATATACCGCTTTTCATAATCATTTTTTAAAAACCTGTCAAGTAAAGCCATCATTCCCTCTTTTTCTGAAATATATTTTCCTTATCTGCGACATTTTAATTACACATTGATATTTATAAATTCACAGGGAATCATAGCATAAAAGAGAATAAATTTCAATATGAAATTTATTCTAAATAAAAAAAGAAACCCAATTACGATGTCTCGAAATTGAGCTTCCTTATATTTTGTAATACGTCAGTATAAGAACACGGTTATGCCGTGACCTCATTCCCCGTAACCGGTCATGTTTTCAGTAAAAAACTCTCATTTATTTCAATTTTCCAAAATATGTATTCTTCAACTGCATAAAAGCCGCCGTTGTCTTATACTTTTCCAGACCTGCGTTCACCTTATCCAGCATTTCCTTATTGCCTTTGGATACGGCTATGGCAATACCGGTGTCCTTATTATCAGGCATCGTTGCCATAACAGCCAGCTTGCCATTGTAGTTATTGGTAATAAAGAAGCGGGCGGTATAATGATCCATAATGGAAAAATCCGCTTTTTTATCCGCAACCAGCTTCAGGGCTTCTTCCGCGCCACCACATTCAGTCACTTTATTGGAATATTTTTTGGCTGCCTTTACGTGGATACTTTCGGCTTCCACAGCAATAGATTTATCCTTCAATGTGTCCGCACCGCTGAATTTAGCGCCGGTAAGGCCTACCACCACATTAGGACTGTCAAGATAGGGTTCGGTAAAATCTACTTTTCCCTTGCGTTCTTCCGTAACGGTAAGGCAGGAAATCACCGCATCGACCTTTTTATCGTTCAGGGCTGGCAGAAGCTTGTCGAAGTCCAGGTTCAAGAATTCCACCCGGCTGTAGCCCATCTCCTGGGCCACTCCTTGCATCAGCTCAATATCAAAACCTGTAAATGCCTTGGACGCTTCCTGATAATATTCAAAAGGCGGATAGTCTGCGTCAGTCCCCACCCGCAGTACGGTTTCCGCGGCAGCCTGCTTTTGGACAGGCGCTTCAGCCGTTTGGGTTCCGCCGCCGCAACCACCAAGGACTAACAGGCAGACAACAGCAAATATAAAGCACAGAATCTTTTTCATGGCTTGTCCTCTTTCTGTCTGCCGGACTTGCAGACATATCGTTCCTCATTTTACATATAATGATTGCCATGTTTCGTAAATGACAACTGTTTCCTGCCACAGGCATAACACTTTTCCGCAAGGCAGGCAAGGGAACCGCTGATTTAATCAGCGGTTCCCAGGGCTTATCAGAACTTCTTATACAGTACCCGGCAGGCGTTCAGCACGCAGAGCACAGATACGCCTGTGTCTGCGAATACAGCGGCCCACATGGATGCGTAGCCGAAGAGACCCGCCGCCATGATGATGACCTTGACCACCAGGGCGAATACTACGTTCTGCCATGCTACGCTGTTGACGGCCTTGGCAATGGCAATGGCTTTAGGAATTGCGCTCATTTCGGAGTTCATGAAGACCACGTCCGCCGCTTCAATGGCTGCGTCCGCGCCGCTGCCCATAGCCGCACCTACGTCAGCACCGGCCAGTACCGGGGCATCGTTGATGCCGTCACCTACGAACATGACTCCGCCGTACTTGTTGCGCAGATCGTTCATTTCTTTCAGCTTATCCTGGGGCAGCAATTCCGCGCGGACTTCCTGAATTCCTGCTTCCTTTGCCACAGCTTCCGCTTCTTTCCGGGCGTCGCCGGTAAGCATAACGGTGGTGAGGCCCTGTTTGGTAATATCCGCAACAGCCTGTTTAGCATCGTCCTTTAACGTATCGCGGATCAGCATACTGCCCAGGTAAGTCCCATTCTTTGCTACCAGTACTTCGCTGCCGTAGTCGGCGGCGCGGTAGCCGCTGAAGTCCACCTTATAACGGTTCATGAGGCGGGTATTACCGGCCAGCAGGGTATCGTTGCCATAATAGGCCACCAGACCTTCCCCGGCGATTTCCTCAAACCGGTCCGGACGCTGGATGTCCAGGTTCTTTTCTTTTGCCGCGTTTACAATACTTACCGCGATGGGATGGGTAGAGACCTGTTCTGCCCCGGCGGTTGCCTTCAACACTTCATCTTCGCTGACGCCGCCTGCAGTAACCACCTGCTGGAGCACAAAGTTACCCTTGGTAACGGTGCCGGTCTTATCCATAACTACAGCCGCTACGTTTTTCAGCATTTCCATGGCGTTACCGCCCTTGAACAGGATGCCCAGCTTAGAGCCGGCGCCGATGCCCGCGAAGAAGGACAGGGGCACGCTCAGTACCAAAGCACAAGGGCAGCTGATAACCAGGAAGGTCAGGGCGGTGTAGATCCATTTATGCCAGTCGCCTGTGATGAGGGAAGGCACAACGGCCACCAGGATGGCAAGGCCTACTACGATAGGAGTGTATACCCGCGCGAAACGGGTGATAAATTTATCAATGTACGGTTTGTTGGCTGCTGCGTTTTCCACAGAATCCAGAATTTTAGTAACCATGGATTCCTGAAGTTCTTTTTCCACACGGATCTTCAGCATGCCGGAGGTGTTCACGCAGCCGGACAGCACTTCGTCTCCGTAGGTTTTACGTACAGGTACCGGTTCGCCGGTAACCGGGGAAGTATCCAGCAGGCTTTCCCCTTCGATTACCACGCCGTCCAGAGGGATGCGGTCGCCAACGCGGACCAGCAGGATATCCCCTACCCTAGCTTCCGCAGAAGGAATGACTTTTACATCGTCGCCGATGAGCAGGTTCACCACTTCCGGACGCATATCCACCGCGTCCATGATCTGGTCACGGCTGCGGTCTGCGGCGCGGTCCTGGAACCATTCACCTACGCGATAGAAGAAGATAACGCCAACCGCTTCTTCCCATGCTTTGATGGCAAAGGCGCCTAAGGTGGCTACGGTCATCAGGAAGTTTTCGTCAAAAAATTCGCCTTTGGTCAGGTTCTTCAGGGCTGTCAGTACAATCTTCCAGCCTAAGATCACATAGGCAATCACCAGGAAGTACATATGGTATTCTTCCGGTACCAGGCCCAGCCATTCCGTTACAATAAAGATGAGGCCGCCTACTACCAGTTCGAACAGTTCCCGGGCGTTTTCGCTGAGGAAGGATTTCTTTTCTTTCTTCCGTTCCGGAACCGGTGCATTGTCCATCCGTTCCGCAATGGTCACACCGTCTTCCACCTTGTCGGTGACAGCCTGCATCTTTGCCATCAGGCCGTCATAATTATCGGCTGTAACACGAAGCTGTCCGGTAGCGTAAACCAGCACCGCTTCTTTTACTTCCGGCATAGCTTTGATGGCATCCTCCACCTTGGTAGCGCAGGCTGCGCAGTCCAGTCCCTGGATATCGTAGGTGCGGTATTTGGCAGCGCCGAACTGCTCTTTTTCGGAAATAGTTACGCCTTCTTCTGCCTTATCGGCTGCAGCCTGCATCAGCGGCAGCAGTCCGTCATAGCTGCGGGCACTGACCCGGAGCTGGCCTGTTTCGTAAACCAGAATTGCTTCATCGACTATAGGCAGGGCAGCGATGGCGTCCTGCACTTTTACGGAGCAGGCAGCGCAGTCCAGTCCTTCCACTTTATAGGTACGGTATTTTTTCTTGGCAACAGCGCGAACCCGTTCCGTAATGGTAACTCCGTCCTCGGCTTTTTCAGCTGCCGCCTGCATTTTTCCCAGCAGGTCGTCATAATTGTCGGCGGTAACACGAAGCTGCCCGGTCTCATAAACCAGGGTTGCCATCTTTACGCCGGGAATGGCGGCGATAGCGTCCTGCACCTTGATGGAGCAGGCAGCGCAGTCCAGGCCTGCCACATTATAAGTACGGAATTTATCGGACTGACCCGGTCCTTCGTCCCTGGGCACTACCGTTACGTAGGACAGGAAGGAACGGCAGATTTCCTGGAACACCGGCAGCATGGCGTCCGGATTCTTGGCTGAAACACGGAGCTGTTTTGTACCGTAACTTACAGCTGCATAAGAAACCCCCGGCAGGGATTTTATCTTATGTTCGATTTTTGCCGCGCAAATGGGACAGTCCAGATTGATAAGGCTGTACACCCGTTTTACGTCGTCCGCATCCGGCATCCGGCATTTGCAGTGGGCCAGACTTTCCCCGCAGAAATCGCAGTATTCTTCGTGAGAATTACAGGATTCGCAGTGGCAGTTATTAGGATGGCCCGCCACATGCCCTTCGTGGGTATAGGTTGCGTTATGGTGCACCAGCTCATGTTCGCTGTGGTCGTGAGTTGCGCAATCATCGCAGCCGCAGCTTCCATGATCATGGTCGTGTCCGTGGTCATGATCATGTCCGTGGTCATGGTCGTGTCCGTGGTCATGGTCATGTCCATGGTCATGGTCGTGTCCGTGATCGTGGTCATGCCCGTGGTCGTGGTCGTGGTCATGGTCGTGTCCGTGGTCATGGTCGTGATCATGATCGTGGTCATGGTCGTGATCATGATCGTGGTCGTGCAATGCTTTGTTTTTCAAATCTTCAGCCATAATGGAGTCCACCTTTCCTTGCGCTTAAGCTCCGGGTCTGGATACGAGAACCTGTTTCACAATTGCTCTTTACTGTTTCCAGCCCTGATATCCCCGAGGGGATAAGGTTTAATTATAATTTGTATTTGTTGCTTTTATTATAACATATGAACAATTATTCAAATGTTATTTACATGTATTTCACATTTCTTTCACAAATGCAATCTTCAGACTGTTTCATTTGTTACATTTTTATAAACTATTTAAATAGGAATCTTAATACAGATGCCGCGTTAACCGCAGCATCTGTATTAATTTTTATCATCCAAAAAGCCCTACCCTAACGGTATCGTTGCCTATTTTCCAAACAGATGGCAGGCCACCTCGTGACCCGGCTCCAGTTCAACCAGTTTCGGTTTTTCTTTCATGCAGCGGTCCATGCAGTTGGGGCAACGGTTATGGAACGGGCAGCCGGTAGGCAGGTCTAGCGGGCTGGGCGGCTCGCCCTTGATGCTTTTGATCTTCTGCGAGAAATCCATCTTTACGTCAAAGACGGAATTCAGCAGTGCCTTGGAATAGGGATGACAGCACACATTGGAAAGGCCTTCGCCCGGCATGACTTCCACAATGTTGCCCAGATACATGACCGCCACCTGATGGGCAAAGGATTCGATCAGGCCGATATCGTGACAGATAAATCCGATAGCGATATTCTTCTCCCGCTGCAGGCGGGTAATCAGTTCAATGACCGTTTTCTGTACGGAAACGTCCAGCGCGCTGGTGGCTTCGTCCATGACGATGAACTCCGGTTCCAGGGCAATGGCCCGGGCGATCGCCACACGCTGGCGCTGGCCGCCGGACATGTTATGGGGGAACCGGTCCGCAAAATCTCCGGGCAGTTCTACCAGTTCCAGCAGCTCACGCGCTTTTGCGTCCACTTCTGATTTGCTGATACGGTTATAATTCAGAAGGGGTTCGCAAACAATCTCTTTAATCTTCATCTTGGGATTAAAGGATGTAGAGGGATCCTGGAAGACCATCTGGATATGCTGGCGGTTCTCATGGAGTTCCGAGCCCTTCATCTTGGTGATATCCTTCCCGTGGAAGAAGATCTCACCTTCCGTAGGATAATCAAGCCATACCAGGAAACGCATGAAGGTACTTTTGCCACAGCCGGACTCGCCGACGAGGCCCAGGGTCTTTCCTTTATAGAATTTCAGGTTAATATCATCGCAGGCGGTAAGCATACGTCCGTCGTTGGTGGGAAAGCGGCGCGTCACATGGCGCGCGTCAATCAGCAGGTCTTTTTCATCAAACATAGCGTTTACCTCCCAGACTCGGTACCGCATCCAACAGCAGCTTGGTATATGGATTGGTGGACTGGTGGAGCACATAGTCGCGGTCGCCCTGGTCGACGACCTCGCCGCGCTTCATAACCACGATCTTATCCCCCATATAGGCAGCTACGCCCAGATTATGGGTTACGATAATAATGCTGGTGCCGTATTCGTCGCGAAGCTCCATAAACTGCCGGACGATCTGCGCCTGGGTCGTTACGTCAAGGGCAGAAGTAGGTTCATCGGCTAACAACAGCTTGGGCTGGTATGTCATTCCCATGGCAATGCCGACACGCTGACGCTGGCCGCCGGAAAGCTGGAACGGATAGGAACGCATGATGCGGTCGCCATCCGGCAGGCGCATCCGCTCGATGACTTCAATACCCTTATCCCAGGCATCCTTTCGTGAAATGTCTTCATGGGTAAGGATGTATTCTACATAACTGTCGCCGATGAGCCGGGTCTGGTTCATCATGGCGCCGCTGTCCTGGAAAATCATGGACACGTCGTGGCCACGCAGCTTACGCCATTCTTTCGGCGTCAGTTTCAACAAATCTGTGCCATCATATGTAATACTTCCGGCAGAAACCCTGCCCGCTCCGGGAAGCAGTCCCATGACTGCGCGGATCACCGTAGTTTTACCGCTGCCGGACTCGCCTACAATACTGCAGATCTGCCCTTTTTCCAGATTCAGGCTGCAGTTTTTTACCGTAAGGTTTTTACCATAGGAAATATCTACGTTTTTGATTTCTAATAATGACATGATATTCCCTCCCTTACTCTTCCCGCGGATCCAGAATATCCCGGAGATTATCGCCCAGCATATTGAAGATCACGACCGTAATAAAAATAGCAAGACCGGGATACACCATCAGCCAGGGCGCAGACTGCATAAAGTCGCGTCCTTCATTCAGCATGGAACCCCATTCCGGCGTGGGCGGCTGCGCGCCAAATCCCAGGAAGGACAAGGCCGCAAGTTCCATCATCATACCGCCGATATCCGTGGCTGCTGTAATGACAAGCGTTGTAATAGTATTCGGCAACATGTATTTCCAAAGCATGCGCCAGGTACTGGAACCGGTAACGATGGCTGCATACACATAATCCGTGTGACGGACTTTCAGCACCAGGGACCGGGCCATACGCGCATATTTAGGCCAGGTAACCAGCGCAATGGCGATGATGGCGTTACGCATGCTGGCGCCCATCATACCGGCAACTGCAATGGCCAGTACCAGGCCCGGGAAGGCGATCATCATATCGGCGATACGCATAATGATTGCGTCAACCCAGCCGCCAAAATAGCCGGCCAGCACGCCGAGGGCGGTGCCGATTACAAAAACAGCCAATACCAGGACAAATGTAGAGGCCAAAGAAATTCGGGCTCCGTACAGGACGCGGGCATAAATGTCACGTCCCATTTTATCTGTACCGAAAAGGTGTTTAGAATCCGGCGCTATAATCGCATCCGCCAGATTGCCGGCTGTGGGATCGATACCACCGGCCAGAACCGGGGCAAAAACCGCGATAAGTACGACGATCACAGCCAATATGGAGAAAAGGACAAAGCCTTTATTGCTCAGAAACTTGTTCTTACTCGTATCCATATCCTTACCTCCTCAACCGCATGCGGGGATCTACATAATTGTAGGAGATGTCGACCAGAAGGTTGATCATCATATAGATGACAGAAACCCAGAGCACATACCCCTGAAGCAGGAAATAGTCCGCGGACATGATGGCGGATACCGCCAGATTGCCCAGACCCGGATATGAGAAGATGATTTCCACTACGCTGGTACCGCCCAACAGGGAGCCGATAGACAGGCCCAGCATGGTGATAAGCGGCAGCAGGGAGTTGGGAAGTACGTTGCCCCACAGGATTTTGTTTTCGGATACGCCGCGGGCCCGGGCGCCGATGACATAATCAGAGTGCAGTTCTTCCAGCACCGCCGTACGAACCTGGCGGGTGTACTTGGCCGTCATGGCAACAGCCAGCGTTATAGCAGGAAGTATCAGCGATTTAAAATCCCCTGCGGAAGAAACGACCGGCAGAAGCCGCAGTTTAACGCAGAATATCAGAATCAGCATCAGGCCGAACCAGAAGTTAGGAATGGACACGCCAAAAAAGGTAATTGCGCGTACCAGATAGTCAATGGGCTTGTTGTGATGCACCGCCGAAATTACGCCAAGCGGCACCGCAAATAAAAGCATGAGAATGGTGGATGCCAACGTAAGCTTCAGCGTCGGCCACAGGCGATCCAGCAAAAGTTCCGTAACGGGCTTCTGCAACATGAAAGACTGTCCGAAATCGCCATGCAGGCAGTTAAAGATCCAATCCGTATACTGGGTGAAAAATGGTTTATCCAGACCCAGATTATGGCGCATCTCTTCAATCATTTCCGAGGTGGGCATGATACCGCTTGCAGTGAACAGGTTGCGCGCAGGATCGCCCGGAGACAGGTAAGTTAATAAAAAAGTCAGAAAGCTGATGCCGATCAATACAATCACCATTTGCAGCAATCTGGAAATAATAGCGTTCTTATTCATTGACTTCTCTCCTTGTCATAGGAACTGTTCATCAATAAATTGAACAGTTCACCAGATTAACTGTTCAATTTATTCTTCTCAGCTCCATAAGAGATTTCTTGCAGATTACAGAAAAAATTATACAAAGGATACGGCATAAGCCGTATCCTTTTGTATTTACTGTTGCAACGCTTATAAGCGGATGATTGGCTTATTTCGCGCCGGCCGGCTTAATTTCGTCGGTGATCCAGTAGTAATCCAGCGGATACATATGGGCGGAAGCGACCTTGTCGTTGTAGATGATGCAGCTCTACCAGAACCGCAGCTTCATCGATCAGAATCTGCTGGCACTGTAACATCAGCTCTTCGTAGCGCTTCTGGTCCATGGTAACCATCATTTCTTCATAAGCCTTGTCGTAAGCATCGCTCTTGAAGCCGCAGAAGTTGTCCTTGTTCTTGCTCCACCAGTTACCCATATAGGTTGTATTGGAACCAGCAATCATGGTGTTCCAGTTGTTGTTGTTCAGGTCATATTCGCCGGCAACCAGTTTGGTCCACTGGTCGTCAGAGCTGCCGTACTCACTCTTTACGCCAATGCCTACAGCCTTCAGATACTGAGTGTGGGCATCGGAGAAGTCGTTCAGCAGGCGGTTCGCATAGGAAACGTAACGGAGTTCGATATTTTTTCCGTTGAGTTCACGGATGCCGTCGCCGTTGGTATCTTTGATACCGGCGTCGTCCAGGATCTTCTTGGCGCCTTCCGGATCGTATTCATAGGGATTCTTCAGCTTGTCAAAGCCCATACCCAAAGAGCTGGGGATGACAGACGGGCCGGGAGTGTACAGACCGCCGATGGTGTTGGATTTGCAGATGGTCTTATAATCGATGGCTTTCAGCACAGCCTGGCGCAGAGCTTTGTTGGCCAGCGGACGGCCTTCACGCATGTTCATCCAGCTGAAGCCGCAACGGGTGCCCGGTGCAATCTGCACAGTGAACTTTTTGTCAGCCTGCAGGGCCTTCAGGTCCGCAACGTTCATAATGTTTTCTGCCAGGTCGATCTGACCGGCGCGCAAAGCGTTAGCTTTGGCAGAAGCATCACCCATGAACAGGATGTTGACGGTTTCATACGGAGCCTTGCCGTTCCAGTAATGGGGGTTTGCAACCAGTTCATAACCCACATGGTCTTTGAAGCTCTTAACCATGTAGGGGCCTGTTCCGATAATGCCGGTTTTCGGGTTTTTGGACCCAGTGTAATCCATAATGCTCATTGCGGGGTCAGCCAGATTAGCAGGCATGTTAGCATAAGCCTTTTCGGACTTAATAGTAATGGTGCCGGCCTTATCGTCAGCTGTTACGACAGCCTTCGCATCCAGGAACTTGGTGGGGTTGGTGGAACCCTTGGCGCCTTTTTCACGTACCCAGTCAAGGGATTCCTTAACCTTCGTAGCCGTCATTTCAACGCCGTTGCTGAATTTAACGCCCTTTTTCAGTTTGATGGTCCAGGTCTTGTTGCCGTCGCTGGGAGTAGCGGATTCCGCCAGTTGGGGAATCGGTTTTACATTGTCGTCAAAGCGGAACAGAGTCTGACCGATACCAAAGCGGCTTACGTTCCATGCAGTGTTGGTCTGAAGGGTCGGATCGATCAGACCATCGGAATACATCTGGCAGCCAAAGTTCAGTACTTTGACAGCAGCCTTGCCGCCATCTTTCGGAGCATCCTTCTTGTCACCGCCGCCGCAGCCGGCCAGCAGACCGCAGGTAACCAAACCTGCTACCAGTAAAGCGGCGGATTTTTTGGATAATTTTTTCATAAAAAGTTCCTTCCTTTCCAAGTAAGGTAATAAATAATAAGGTGAAAAATCACCGTAATGCCAGATGCCTGTTACTGTTTGACCTTTATTTCCAGTGACAGCCTCTTATCTGTAACTTATACTATGAGTATATGCTATCACATTAAAAATTGAATGTCAATTACTTTTCATGCTTATTAGTACGCTTTATTATTAATTTCTTTTTTGTATCAGGGCTTAACATACCAGGTTCCTTTCCGATAGTACCAATACAGCATGGCCCCTGCCGTGCCCCAGGTTATGGGATAGACCGCCGCCAGCAGACGGATATCGTGGGCCAGCTGCATGAACCCGAACAGAATCACCGTACGCAACAGGCACTGGTTAAAGAGCACGATATACATAGGAACCGTTGACAGCCCCGCTCCCCGTAGGGTATCCGCGAAAGTCTCCAGGAACACATAAAAGAAGTAGAACGGGAACGCAATCCAGATAATTTTGATTCCCATATCGATAACCGCCGGATCGGAATAGAAGATACCGAAGGTTTCCCTGCCAAAATACAGCAGGACAGCTGCCAGCGCAACGGAATAGGCCACGCCGAAAATCAGAGTGGTACGCAGGCCGCTTTTCACCCGGCCATAGAGCCGGGCTCCCACGTTCTGCCCCGTAAAGGTCATCATAGCCTGGCCCAGGGCACACAGGGGCATGTAGAACAAAAGCTCGATGCGGTAGTAAGCCGTAAAGGCCGCAATAGCCGTTACATCAAACCCGTTGATGAAATACTGAACAAACACATTGGACAGGGTAACCACTACCCCCTGTAGTCCCGCAGGCAGGCCGATGCGGACGATCTCCCGGGTCATGGGGCCGTCCACAGCCAGTTTGGAAATGCTCATGACCCCGCTTTTCAGCAGGTAGTAAACGGAAATGACGGCTGCCAGCACTTGGGACAGCACCGACGACCAGGCCACGGCCAGTATACCGTTCTCCATGTGCATGATAAACAGATAATTGGTAGCGACATGTATAATGCCGCATATCAGCTGGATCATCATAGGCGTCTGGGAATTACCCAAAGCACGCATAACCCCGGCCGCCATATTAAAGACCAGCATAAAGGTCAGCCCCAGAAAAAAGACCTGCACATAATCAAGGGCATCCTGGAAAATGCTGGCGGGGGTATTCACCGCGCTTAAAAAAGCGGAACCGGTAACCTCGCCGATCACGGTCAGCAAAATGCCGCCAATCAGGCCCAGCATCATGGAAGTATGGATGGATTTGCTGAGCTGTACCTCTTCTTTACGGCCAAAGGCCTGGGCGATGACCACACCGGCGCCGATGCTGATGCCCGTAAACAGATTGACCAGAGCCGAATTCAGCAGTACGCTGGCCCCCACCGCCGCGGAAGCACCTGCTCCCAGATAGTTGCTGACAAAGAGGATGTCTACAGTAGTATACAGTTGTTGGATAAGGCTGGCCCCCAGCAGGGGCAACGCAAACCATAACAGCTTGCGGGCAATGGGGCCGCTGGTAAGATCAAGGGTTTTTGCCAATGGTAGTCACCTGAATTAAAAAATATTTACAGTTTAGATATTAACCGCATTATTTCTTCTTTGCGGTTTTCGTTTTTTCCACCGTTTCTTCTTTACTAACTTTTTCCGGCAGGGCATGGGTGTGAACGTGGGTATGGGGAGCCTGGGGTACGTAACCTTCAGGCAGCTCCGCGTAAGCGCAAAGGGTACGCCCCTGGGTAATGGAAAGAGCCGGAGTCATATACAGCATGACGCCGCTGAACTTAGCGTGAAATTCATCCTGCTTCTCCCCAAAGAAGTCAGTAGTATAACCCAGCAGTTCCCCCTCTTCTACCATTTCGCCGCCGTGTTTCGCGTGATACCAGCAGGCCGGCTGAGTTGCTTCCAGATATTCAATCTTGGTCAGCTCCTGAGGTACGAATGTATGGAAATGACCATGGTCAAAATCGGGGGTCATGCCCACATGCTGCAGTACGTGCATCACATCGTCTTTGTACTCATCAATGTCCTCCCTACAGCAGAACCCGGTGCCACCCCGCTCTACCAGGATACTGGGCACTCCATGAAGGGCTGCGCAGTTATAAGCCCCCGTGGTAGCGGTTGAGCGCACCATGTATTCCACGTTCAGCTGGCTGGCCAGCTCCCGGGATTTGTTGTTGACCTCTTCCGAAGCGTTTCCGGGGAAATACACATAAGGGTGCAGATCCTCCTGAAGATCGCCGCTGTGCAAATCAAGGTAGTAGTCCGCTTTAAGGATGAATTCCCGTAGCAGAAAATCCGCCAGCTTGTAGGTACGGCTCAGGGACGCGTTACCGGGGAATACACGGTTCAGATTCAACCCGTCCTCGGGGCAGATTTCCGCCATTCGGGCCCAAAAGGCCGAAACATTTACGGGGTGCATGATGATGAGACAGCCGTGGATATCCTCAGGTGTCAGTTCTTTGCCCAGCTCCATGGAGGCGGCAATCCCCGGATACTCGCTGCCGTGGACGCCGGCCGTGACCAGCACAGTGGGACCGTCGTATTTCCCGTTAATAAAGGTAACGGGGATAATGTTCAAGGTATGGGGCACGTCAACGTAGGTGCGTAACTTGGTGCAGGGCTCAATGTGATGGTTTGCAAAGCAGACAGTGTGTAACATATTTCCCCCTAATATGAATTATACTTTTCTTTAAATTGACTATTAATAATATCTAATACTAATAACACTTTAAATATATTATCAGATTCATTTCTATTTTTCAATACGCATCATGAAAAATATCCTCATTGTTTTGGTTAGCCATTGCTAATCAGTTGGTTAAAAATTACCTCCCCATTTTTAACAAACAGGGAGGGAATATACTTTAAAACGCAACGGCTAATTTACTTTTCTGCAAACATTATCTCGTCAATTTCCGTTCTTTTAACAACCACGGATCAATTCATCACTCAACAGCCAATCATTTCATAATTTCGGCAAATTTATCCTTTACCATCTTTTCTTCAACCGCCAGTTTATTCCAGTTGACTGACAGGGAATGAATCAGCAGATTGTTGAGCTTTTGCGCTCCGGCAGGCTCCCGTACCCCGTATTTCACCGGGTGCATATAAGCCAGGCTCATGGCGCTCTGCCCTTCCTTACTCAGCCACCAGTCCACCAGCTTTTTAGCCCCCTCCGGATTTGCCGTATCCTTCATGATGCAAATATATCCGGGTACCAGTATGCTGCCTTCCTCCGGATAGATGATGGTGGCGTTTACGCCCTGGGTCATTTTCTGCTTCAGGGTGTTTTCCTCCATAGTGATGGTAATGGGATATTCGCCCTTAGCAAATTTTTCCCGCATTTCATTGGTTTTGCTTACCACTACGCCATTGGCCTTCAACTTCTGCCAATACTCCCAGCCGAACTTATCCGACAGGGCAGATACGGTTGCAAGCGCCGTTGCCGCAACTCTTGGATCCGGCATGGCTACCAGTCCTTTATACTTGGGATCCAGCAAGTCCTTCCAACTCTTGGGAGGTTCTTTTACCTTATCATTATTTACAGCAATCACCATAGCGCTGAAACGGATAGGCGTGTACGCCCCGTCCGCGTCCACAGGCAGCGCCAGTTCCGCGGCTTCCGGGGACTTATAGTTCAGCAGTTTCCCTTCCTTCTTCATCTGCACATAGAAGCCCGGATCCGAAATCATTACAATATCTGCTTTTGCTTTGCCGCCTGCCAGTTCACCGGCAATCCGTTCCTTGACTTTTTCGCTGCCTTCCGTATGCCAGTCGACCTTGATTTCCTTCAACTGCTGTTCCACAACGGGCTTAGCCATTTCCTTTACCATCCCGTTATAAACGGAGGTGTATACCGTCAGATTGGTTGCCGGCTTAGCCGCAGCCTTCTGTTCCTTCGGCGCCTTTTTTTCCGCGCCGCCGCAACCGGTAACAACCAGCATTCCCACTGCCAGCAGGGAAGCCGCTATTCCTGCATAAAGCTTTTTCATGGTCTTTACTCCTTTACATTGCACGATAACACTGTAAACAGCGCCCAACATTTGAATGATTACTCATATGTTTCCTATGTGATGATAGTAACATACTTTTTAGTGCTTGTAAAGAGTTATTATCAAAAGTAAATGAAACACTCCGGAACGCAACATATTTTCCGCAAATCCGGAGTGCAGCAATTATTTTGTAAGAAACGCCCATGTACTCTGCAATTTATTCGAATTAATATTATTAAGTCAGTTCTACTGCTTTTCAGCCTCCCACGGCTTCATCTTTGCATATACCAGGCCAAATTGCATCAAAACTTTTCCTATTATATGGTGTATCTGATCTTCCACCGACGCCGCTCCGTTATAGAAGGTCAGCATCGGAGGTATAATCGTGCATCCGTACAGGGCCGCCTGCTCCATGTTATGCAGATGTATCTTGCCCAAAGGCATTTCACGGGGACACAGTACAACCCGCCGGTTTTCTTTCAGGCATACATCTGCTGCCCGCAACAGTAAGTTATCCGCATAACCTGATACTATGCCCGCCAGAGTCTTCATGCTGCAAGGCAAAACGATCATGCCATCTGTAATGAAAGTACCGCTGGCAATGGAAGCCGCCACTTCTTCTTCTCCATACATCATATCAGCCAGAGATGTCAAAGCGGTTAAAGGCAGATTGGTTTCATAATCCCATGTCACCTTTGCCGCCTTTGTAACTACCAGATGAACCTGACACTCCGTAACCTCTTTCAATGCCTGCAACAGATAATAACTCATGATTACACCGGAGGCACCGGTAACCCCAACAATAATACGCATTTCAACCTTCTTCCGCCCGGGCAGAAAAAAGAACATGCCGGGCTTTTCTGTTTTAAATAACCGGATTCAATATTCATTTTTAAGAAAATGACGGTTCGTTCAGGGGTTTTCACTTTATCCTATACAATATCGTACCGGCTCAAATCCACATCCTGGAATGCTACTTTTTTGTTACGTTCCTCCTGTCCCGGCTTCACGGTACAGTCAAAGCCAAACTTCGTTCCCACACTGTAATCCGTTGCCGGGTTCAGTTCGTGACAGGCCGCGTGTTTTATGACTACCATATCTTCCGCAACATTGCAACGTGTGGTAATAGCCCGCATTACATCTTCTGCATCAAAAATATCCACGTCCGAATTAACTACCGTAACCATGCTCATGGGCGGGAAAGCTGCAAAAGCTGCAAGAATAGCATTCTTCCCCATTCCGGGCCGGGTAGGTTCCATCTGGACAACACAACCGAAGAAACCGCAGTTGCCGTGGGACAAGTGTACGTTTTTCACACCGCCAACCATTTTTGATACTGCGGCCAGAATCGCCGCTTCCGCCGTGCAGCCTACAGAATTCCAAACTTCCTTCCCCGGCAACAGGGTGGACATAATAGGCTCTTTCCGGTTTGTTATGGCTGTAACGTCCACCACCCACCGGTCATCTCTCTGGGCGTAAAAGCCGCTGACCTCTCCAAATGGACCTTCGGGTTCCCGGATATCGGGAAGCATCCGCCCCTCAATGACCACTTCCGCATCGGCCAGACCTTCCACTTCAACCGTTTTGCTACGGGATAACCGTACCGCTTCGCCCCCGTTCAGGGCGGCCGCGACTCCCAATTCATCTTCGTCGATGCCGGTACCAGGATACGTAGCGCACACATACACTGCAGGGTCCACCCCATTGTTAATAGTTATTTCCAATGGCTGCCCTTTCGCCTCGGCCCGTTCATAATAGCTGCGCAGGTGCCGCCCCACATCCATCAACATGGCCAGACGGTTTTCCCCGGTGATCATCATGCGGTGGATCGAAGTATTGCGAACGCCGGTATCCGGGTCTTTGGCAATAACAATACAGTTGCTGAAATAGGCGCCTCCGTCTTCCAGGGCCAGGGTAGGTACAGTAAGTTCGTACAGATTGGGCGCCAGAGTAACTTCTTCCTGGCAGGGCGGATTATCCACAACTATTGGCGGCACCGGTTTTTCCTGAAAACTCTTTCCGGCTCTGGCAAAAAATCCCGGAACATCCCCTGCCTTTATGCCAAACAGGGAACCGATGACGTCCCGGTTCCACCACAACCCGCAGGCAACAGGATATTTTTGTCCTCTGACTTTGTCAAAGACAACTACCTTCTCTTTTCCTTCAAATTTTTTGGCAATACCTGCAAGTTCATGAACCGGGTTCACTTCACTTTTTACGTGAACTACCTTTCCCTGCCGTTCCAGCATGGCAATGACACTTCGAAAATCCATGTCGATCCCCTCCAAAATATTACATATTATGAACACAAATAACCCATCGACCTATAATGCTTCAGCAATTCTGAAGACCTTTGGTATACAGTCGTTCTATCATTCATTATTGTAAAAGCCATTGCTTTTTAATCCTCGCAATGCTTCACTGCGTCCGCCATTTTCTTTACATATTCTTTTACCGGTTCCACACAGTCCCTTCCATATTGGGCGATAATCTTGATAATGGCGCTTCCCACGATAGCTCCATCGCTGAGGCGGGCCATTTCAGCCGCCTGTTCCGGCGTAGCGATACCGAAACCTACGGCTGCAGGAGTGTCTGTTACTTGCCGGATTTTTTTGTAAATAGTACCGATATCCGTTGTAATCTCGCTACGCACGCCGGTGACCCCCAGACTGGAAACGATATACACATACCCTTTGGCGTCTCTGGCGATCCGCTGGATACGGTCTTCCGAGGTAGGGGCAATCATAGTAATGCGGTCCACCCCGTATTTATCACAGGCTTCTTCCAGTTCCCCCCGTTCTTCGTAGGGAACATCCGGCACGATAGTTCCGTCTACCCCCACTTCAGCGCAACGGGCATAAAACTTATCTGTACCGTAGTGGAATATAGGGTTGGCGTAGGTCAGGAATACCAGGGGTATATCCGTTTCTTTCCGAACCTCCTTGATCATATCAAAGACCTTATCCGTAGTACAGCCTGCGGAAAGTGCCCGCAGATCGGCTTCCTGGATAACCGGCCCCTCCGCCATGGGATCACTGAAGGGGATTCCCAGCTCGATCAGCGTGGCCCCCGCTTCTTCCATAGCTAAAATCAGCTTTTTCGTTGTTTCCAGATCCGGATCCCCTGCTGTAATAAAGGGAACAAATATCTTTCTGTGCTGCCTCAACACGGCTGCTAACTTACTCATGCAAATCCCTCCCCAGATATCTGGCAATGGCTGCCACGTCTTTATCTCCCCTGCCAGAGAGATTGACCACGATAATTTTATCTTTATCCATAGTAGGCGCTAACTTCATGGCATACGCCAGTGCATGGGCGCTCTCCACCGCAGGAATGATGCCTTCCGTTTTTGACAGGTACATAAAAGCGTCCACGGATTCCTGATCCGTAGCGGGCACATATTCTGCCCTTCCAATATCGTGGAGATAGGCGTGTTCCGGCCCAATACCCGGATAATCCAGTCCGGCAGATATGGAATACACGGGAGCGATCTGTCCGTACTCATCCTGCAGGAACAGGGACTTCATACCGTGAAAGATGCCTTCTGATCCCCGGGCGATGGTAGCCGCCGTCCGCTCCGTGTCCACCCCTTCCCCTGCGGCTTCCACACCAATGAGCCGCACGCTGGTATCCGGTATGAAATCATAGAACAGCCCCATGGCGTTGGAACCACCCCCTACACAGGCGATGACCGCATCCGGAAGCCGTCCTTCTTTTTCCAGCATCTGGGCTTTAACTTCTTCCCCGATAACCTTCTGGAAATCCCGCACCATTTCCGGATAGGGATGTGGACCCATAACCGACCCCAGTACATAGTAAGTATCCTGTACCCGGGCCGTCCATACCCGCAGGGCTTCGTTGACAGCATCCTTCAGGGTGCCTGTACCGGTGGTTACAGGAACGACCTTTGAGCCCAGCAGTTCCATGCGGAATACATTGAGAGCCTGGCGTTCGCAGTCTTCCTTTCCCATGTAAACGGTGCATTCCATCCCCATCAGGGCTGCCACCGTGGCCGTTGCCACGCCGTGCTGCCCGGCTCCAGTCTCCGCGATGACGTGTTTCTTTCCCATGCGTTGGGCCAGCAGACACTGGCCTAGCACATTGTTGATCTTATGGGCGCCGGTATGGTTCAGGTCTTCCCGTTTCAGGTAAATTTTTGCACCGCCAAGATCCTTCGTCATTTTTTCTGCGTAATACAGCATGCTGGGGCGGTTAGCGTAATCCCGGTACAATTGCCGCAGTTCAGCCCAAAAAGTTTCATCGTTCTTGTAAAACTCATACGCTTTTTCCAGTTCCAGCACTGCGTTCATCAGTGTTTCCGGAATGTACTGGCCACCGTGGATACCGAATCTTCCTTTTGTCATGGTATGCTTCCTTTCTGTTATGTAAAATTGAAGTTTGTGTTCATAAGTTATGCTGTCAGGCAAAGGCATCGCAAACCCGTCACCGATTGCTATTCCATGGACTCATTCGCCTGTGGCTTCGAACGGCGAATTTCATCTCATGGAATAACGCAATCGCCTCCGACGGTTTGCTCATGCCTTTTCCTGACAGCATAACTTAGACACATAAATTCTGATTTATCCATATCGAATCACATTCATGAATTTTTCCATTTTCAAAGAATCTTTAAAACCGTTAGTCTCAATACCACTAGATACATCTATTCCATAAAAGAATGGGGTCAATGCAGCATCTGCCTGAACTTCCTGCACGATATCCGAAACGTTTTCCGAATCCAGTCCCCCGGCAAGGAAAAATGGTTTGTCTATGTTAAGACCATTTAATAAGGAAAGGGAAAAGGTTTTTCCGGTTCCTCCATAGGTATCGGGAAAGAATGTATCGAAAAGGTAATAATCCGCAAGGCCGGCCTGTGCTATAAGTTCCGCATTCTGTTCTGCCCCACCCGGCTGAAGCCGGATCGCTTTAATGATTTTTGCCTTTGTCAGTTTTTTCAATTTCTCAATATAGTCTGCATTTTCATCCCCGTGCAGCTGCAGCATGTCGACAATACCGCTGTTTGCAAGAAAAGCAGCTTCTTCAACATGCATATTGACCAGCACTCCTACTGTTTTAATGTCTTTATCCAATATTAATTTAAAATAAGAAGCCTGTTCCAACGTAACCTGCCGTTTGCTTTTTGCAAGCACAAAGCCTGCAAAATCCGGTTTCAGCCTATTGACTGCTTCTACATCTTCTGCTCTGCGTATACCGCAGAATTTAACCTTAACCATATTCTGCCTCATGCCTTAACGCATTCTTGAACCTTTCCAGCATCCCACACGGGTCTCCGCTTCGCATCAATGTTTCTCCAATCAAAACGCCATTAAATTCCGCTTCTTTCAGCCTGCGGATATCTCCTTCTGTCCGGATACCGCTTTCCGCAACACAGATTTTGTCTGCCGGAATTTCTTTCCGCAACCCCAGACAGGTGTTCATATCCACAGAAAAATCCTTCAGGTTACGGTTATTGATACCGATAATTACAGCCCCGCTCTGCAACGCAGTTTCTACTTCCCCGGCATCATGGGTTTCCACCAGGGAGTCCAGACCCACACTTTCCGCCGCCAGCCGGTATTCTTTCAACTGCGTCGGGGACAGGATTGCGCAGATCAGTAAAACCGACGCCGCCCCCAGTATCTTTGCTTCGTAAATCTGGTAAAGGCTTACTGTAAAATCCTTACGCAACACCGGAATGGAGACCCGTTCTGCTATTTCCTTCAGATATTTATCCGAGCCCAGAAAATATTCCGGTTCCGTAAGGCAGGAAATCGCCGCTGCACCACCTTTTTCATAGGCTTTCGCGATATCCAGATAGGGAAACTCTTTTACAATCATTCCTTTAGACGGCGATGCCTTTTTGCATTCGCAGATAAAATTCAGGCCCGGTTGTTGAAGGCTTTTCATAAATTTTTTGGCAAAATTTTCATTTTTATAAATCAGTTCCGCTTCTTCCCGCACAGCCGCAAATCCTTTTTTCTTTTCAAGGACTGCCACACGCTCTTTTGCCGCATTCGCCAATGTATCTAAAATCACGATTATTCCTCCGGCCGGTTGCTTGCTTCTACAAACTTCTCCAGCGTATCCAGCGCCCTGCCTGAATCAATCAGCTCCGCAGCAAGGTCTATACCTTCTTTCATGGTGGCAGCCTTACTGCCGATATACAGAGCGGCCCCTGCATTCAGTAACACTGCATTACGCTTGTGGCTCTTTTCCCCCTGTAATATTTTGCGGGTAATCCGGGCATTTTCTTCCGGCGTACCGCCTTTCAGTTCTTCCTTGCTGCAACGCGTAAAGCCAAAATCTTCCGGTGCAATCGTATATGATTTATACCAGCCATCCTGTATTTCACAAATAGTGGTCGGTGAGCTAAGGGAAATTTCATCCAGCTTGTCCTGGCCATACACTACCATGCCCCGCTTTACCCCAAGACTGGTCAGCACCCGTGCCAGAGGTTCCGCCAGGTATCCGTCATACACCCCCAGCAGCTGCATGGATGGGGATGTCGGGTTGGTAAGGGGCCCCAAAATATTAAACACTGTCCGGAAACCCAGCTCTTTACGGATTGGGCCCACATACTTCATGGAAGTATGGTATTTCTGTGCAAAGAAAAAGCACATGCCTACTTCCTTTAACAGTTCCACGCACCTTGCCGGACTTTGGTTGATGTTCACGCCTAACGCTTCCAGGCAGTCCGCCGTTCCGCACAGGGAAGAAGCCGCCCGGTTCCCGTGTTTGGCCACCTTCATACCTCCTGCCGCCGCAACCAGTGCTGACGTAGTAGAAATATTAAAACTCTGTGCATTGTCCCCACCGGTGCCCACGATTTCAAACACATCCATACCTGTATCAACCCTTGTTGCATGGGCCCGCATGGCAGCCGCACATCCGGCGATTTCATCCGTAGTCTCCGCCCGGGCGCTTTTGGTAGACAGCGCTGCCAGGAACGCCGCATTTTGCGTTGGCGTAGTTTCCCCGCTCATGATCTCGTTCATTACAGTATAGGCTTCTTCATAAGTAAGGTCTTCCTTGCTGACGATTTTGACAATGGCTTCCTTGATCATATCGTTTACCCCCTCACAATGGTTTTGAATAAAGACCTTGCTTTTATCTGTGCGACTGATACTGTCAAAGAATTGCCGACGAATCATTTCTTTATAGTATCCTCTGCCATTACAGGTTCTTCTGTATTCCCAAAAGTCCAAACAAAAAACCTGTCCTCGCATATCACAAGGACAGGTCAAAATTTTAAACCTGCGGTACCACCTTGATTCACGGCTTGCGCCGTGCCCTCTGCAGATGCCAACACATCCTCCTTCCCTAACGCGGACGAAACGTTGCGTCATACTCCCGATATACCTTCCGGCATCGCTGGCTGATCCACTGCGATACTGTACCTTTCCCGGTTTCAGCGCACCCTCAACGGTCCATTTACCAACCAGCTTCTCTGCCCGGCTCCCAGCCCCCCGGACTCTCTGTAAGCGCTTATATTGGCTTGATCTCCGTCTCAACGGTTTTGTGGTCAATATTCACTTTAGGTGCAGTTTAGCACCGGAAAGCGTTTCCGTCAAACTTTTTTTGATTATGCAGGTGAATTTTTATAATTTTATTTACAAGTGTAACGTATGTTACGATTTTTTCAAAAATTACTTTTAGAACTTATAATCCGGAAAAGAAAAAATATTTGAAAAAGCCTGATACGGATTTATAACAGCAAAAATATTTGTTATAATATGACAGGATTGTTTATAATGCAAATCTGTTTTACAGAGCTGTAGAAAGAAAATTTTCTTCTCTGGTCCGAAAACATTTTACAGGTGAACTTCAGCCTGTTGAACACTGAAAAGCGAAAACGACTGCAGGGCGCAGAAAAGATGCGCACACGCAGTTTATGGATTATAAAATGAATTTTTTTGCTTTATGTATTAAAGAAAGGGGAACTGTATGTTACTGGAAAAAGCAGAATTGAAAGTTGTTGACAAGGAAATCTTTGACGCCATTGAAATGGAAAAACTGCGCCAGCAGAGCAACCTGGAAATGATCGCCTCGGAGAACCACACCAGCGTTGCAGTCATGGAAGCAATGGGCAGCGTCATGACCAATAAGTATGCGGAAGGTTATCCGGCCCACCGTTATTACGGTGGCTGCCAGTGCGTGGATATAGCGGAAAGCCTGGCTATTGAACGAGCAAAGGAACTGTTCGGGGCCGAACATGCCAATGTGCAGCCCCATTCCGGCGCCCAGGCCAACATGGCTGTTTATTTTGCCCTGCTGAATGCCGGGGATACCGTAATGGGCATGGATCTTTCCAACGGAGGACATCTTACCCACGGAAGCCCGGTGAACGCCTCCGGCAAGCTGTATCATTTTATTTCTTACGGCGTAAACAGTCAGACCCAGCTCATCGATTACGATGAAGTACGAGAGCTGGCACTGAAACATAAACCGAAAATGATCGTTGCCGGAGCAAGCGCTTATCCCCGCATAATCGATTTCAAACGGTTTGCGGAAATTGCCCATGAAGTGGGCGCCTATCTGTTTGTAGACATGGCTCATATTGCCGGCCTGGTGGCCGCAGGCTTCCATCCCAGTCCGGTACCTTACGCTGACGTAGTGACTACTACCACACACAAAACCCTCCGGGGACCCCGGGGCGGACTGATCCTCTGCAGGGAAAAATATGCTAAAGCCATTGACAAAGCTGTATTCCCCGGCATGCAGGGCGGGCCCCTGATGCATGTTATCGCCGCTAAGGCCGTTGCCCTGAAGGAAGCACTGCAGCCTGACTTCAAAGTGTACGCGGAACAGATCGTGAAAAACTGTCATGCCTTGTGCGACGAACTGGTAAAGGGAGGCTTCAACCTGGTTTCCGGCGGCAGCGACAACCACCTGATCCTGATTGACGTACGGAACAAGCACCTTACGGGCAAGGCCGCAGAAAAAGTACTGGATGCCGTTCATATTACCGTAAACAAAAATACGGTTCCTAATGAAACGGAAAGCCCCTTTGTTACCAGCGGTATCCGTCTTGGAACAGCGGCGTTGACTACCAGGGGCATGAAGGAAGAGCAGATGCGCGTCATCGGACAGGTAATGGCCGATGCTCTCACACATCCCGAAGACGAGGCTGTAATAGCCGACTGCAACAAACGAATTGCGGAACTGTGCAGGCAGTTCCCCCTGTATCCGGAAATTGAGTAACTCCTGATTCCATCTGTAACAAAACATAAGAACAGGGATTATTGTTTCATTCTTATACACGTTCATCAGCGTGCATACTCATGTAAATATTATATTTTAAATTTTCCTAATTGAAACCGGCGCAACTGTGTTTTAAACACAGCTGCGCCGGTTTTTATAATATTTAACTATATATCCTGCTATTTATTCCCCAATGCAAAGGCCATAGCCCGGGCTTCTTCTTCCCCGTGACCTTCTGCCCGGAAACGGGAAATATTCTGCATCATGGCTTTATAATCCCTGGGAATGACTTTAGTAAAACGTGGCAGCGTCTCTTCCCAGTTTTCCAGCAGCCGCTTTGCCAGCGGGCTTCCGGTATACTCCGCATGACGCTCAAGAACGGATTTTACCTCTTCCTGTTCCGCAGGGTCTTCCACCTTTTCCAGTTCCACTAGATCCCGGTTGCAAAGTGCCGGCTTCAGATCCAGCACGTAGGCTGTACCGCCGGACATACCTGCGGCAAAATTGCGCCCGGTACGCCCCAGTATATACACCTTGCCACCTGTCATGTATTCGCAGCCGTGGTTGCCAATGCCTTCCACCACCGCCGTGGCACCGCTGTTGCGGACGCAGAACCGTTCCCCTGCCTGGCCGTTCACATAGACTTCGCCGCCCGTGGCCCCAAAGCAGGCTACGTTGCCGGTAATAATATTATCTTCTGCTGCATAAGAAGCTTCCCGGGGAGGGAATACCATAATGCGCCCGCCGGACAGCCCCTTTCCCAGATAATCGTTGGCATCCCCTTCCAGGGACAGTGTCAGTCCTTTGGGAATAAAAGCGCCGAAGCTCTGGCCTGCAGATCCTACAAAAGACAGCTGGATGGTATCTTCCGGCAGTCCCGCTTCCCCGTAACGCCGGGTAATCTCGCTGCCCAGTATGGTACCCGTCACCCGGTTGGTATTCTGGATCCGCAGCCGGGCCCGGATGGCCTTCCCGTTATCCAGAGCCGGTTTGCACATACGCACCAGTTTGGCCATGTCCAATGTTTCGCCGATACCGTGCTTTTGCTTTGTCAGGCAGCGATGGCCCACTTCCGCATCGGTATAGGGACGGTACAACAGCTTGTCCAGATCCACTTCCGCCGCCTTCCAGTTGACCCCGCTTTCCCGCTGTTTCAGCCGGTCGGAACGGCCTACCATCTCGTTCACGGTGCGGAAGCCAAGGCGGGCCATAATCTCGCGCAGGTCCTGGGCCACGAATTTCAGATAGTTGATTACATACTCCGGCTTTCCGTTAAACCGTTTCCGCAGCTTTTCATCCTGTGTGCAGATGCCGAATGGACAGGTATTCAGATTGCAGACCCTGAGCATATGGCATCCAAGGGCAATCAGGGGGCCGGTACCGAAGGCAAACAGCTCCGCCCCAAACAGTGCGGCCATGGCCACATCCCGGCCAGTCAGTATCTTACCGTCAACTTCGATCTTCACCCGATCCCGAAGCCTGTTCAGCAATAAGGTCTGCTGTACTTCCGCCAGCCCCAGTTCCCAGGGAATGCCTGCATGGCGCATGCTGGACCGTGGGGATGCGCCGGTGCCGCCGTCGAAACCGCTGACGGTAATTCCATCTGCTTTGGCCTTGACCACGCCGGCTGCAATAGTGCCGATGCCGGAACCAGCCGTTAGTTTTACGCTGATAGCCGCGTCTTTATTGGCATTCTTCAAATCGAAGATCAGCTCTGACAAATCTTCAATAGAATAGATATCATGATGGGGCGGAGGTGAGATCAGGGATACCCCCGGCGTAGAGTGGCGCGTCTTGCCGATATCCGGGAACACCTTGCTGCCCGGCAAATGACCGCCTTCTCCGGGCTTGGCTCCCTGGGCACATTTGATCTGAAGTTCCCGTCCGTTTACCAAATAGTTGCTGGTAACGCCGAACCGGGCGGTTGAAACCTGCTTTACCCCATCGCTGGGATCGTCCCCGTTTTCCCGTTTCACAAAGCGGGCCGGGTCTTCCCCGCCTTCCCCGCAGTTACTCATGGAACCAATGCGGTTCATGGCAATGGCGATGCATTCGTGGGCTTCCTTGCTCAGAGCCCCGTAACTCATGGCTCCGGTACGGAAATGATGCAGGATGGATTCTACCGGTTCCACCTCTTCAATTGGAATGCTGCAACCGGGCGGGCACTGGAATTCCAACAGGTCACGCAACCGGTAGACGGCGCCCTTGTCCACAATCTTTGCAAACTCTTTATAAGCTTTGTAATCTTCTTCTTTGCAGGCCTTCTGCAGAGAGCTGATAGCCTGGGGATCTAAAATGTGGGGCTGGTCCCCGCCCTTATGGTAGGCATAATAATCACCGCCAGGCAGGTCTCCGTCATCCTTATAGGCCGCTTCATGACGCAGCCGGGTTTCTTTGGCAATCTCGTCCAGTCCCAGACCCTCAATGCGGGATGGTGTGTTGATAAAATATTTTTGTATAAGCTCCTGTTTAAGCCCCACCGCCTCAAAAATCTGGGCGCCGTGATAGCTTTTCACAGTAGAGATGCCCATCTTCGCCATAACTGCCAGAATACCGCTGACAGCCGCTTTCATATAATTGTCCTGGGCCTGTTCCCCGTCCAGTCCCGGCAGAAGTTTCCCTTCCGCCGCCAGGGCTTTTACCGTATCCAAAGCCAGATAAGGATTGATGGCCGTAATGCCGTAACCGATCAGGGTACAGAAGTGATGAGTCTCACGGGGTTCCCCGGATTCCAGTACCAGGCCCACGTCAGAACGCACCGTCTTTTTAATCAGGTAATTGTGTACCGCCGCCGAAGCCAGCAGGGCCGGCACCGCCGCCATCCGGGAATTAACGCCCCGGTCAGATAACACCAGGATATTGGCTCCGTTCCGGATAGCCCGGTAAGCGTCAATGCAGATGGATTCAATAGCAGTTTCCATAGCTTCCGTGCCTCCGTTCACCGGGTACAGCATGGAAAGAGTTACTGCCCGCAGTGTATTGGTCTGAAGGTTTTTGATAACTGCCATCTCCTTATTTGTCAGCAGGGGACGCTTCACTTCCAGAGCCGCCGTTCCTGTTTCATCAGGATCCATAATGTTGGCTACGTTGCCGATCATCACACGGGAAGAAGTGACGATACTTTCCCGTACACCGTCAATAGGCGGATTAGTCACCTGGGCAAAATTCTGCTGGAAATAATCGTACAGCATCTGGGGTTTTTCCGACAGCACCGGCAGAGGCGCGTCAATTCCCATTGCCCCTACAGGATCCTTCCCCATGCGGGCCATAGGAACGATCATCTGGGTAATATCTTCTTTTGTATAGCCAAAGACTTTTTGCTGTTCTTTGAGATCAAAGGGAAGGAAGGAATCATTTATACCACTGCCCCGCTCTTCCACCAGCCGGTCCATTTCAACAATATGTTCTTTGCACCACTCCCCGTAAGGATGAGCGGTAGCCAGTATATGCTTCAGCTCTTCATCTTCCACGATGCGCTGTTCCGCTGTATTGACCAGGAACAGTTTTCCAGGCTCCAGGCGTCCCTTGCGGACGATCTGGTCCGGCGCCACCGGCACAGCGCCGGCTTCCGAGCTCAACACGACCCGGTCGTCTTTCGTCACATAGTAACGGGCCGGGCGAAGTCCGTTCCGATCCAGCATGCCGCCAATTACTGTTCCGTCGCAGAAGCAGATGGCTGCCGGGCCGTCCCAGGGTTCCATCATAAAGGTCTGGTACCGATAAAAATCCCGTTTTTCCTGGCACATGGACGGATCCTTTTCCCAGGGTTCCGGAATCATGGTAACCATGGCATGGGCCAGGGAATGGCCTGTCATCATCAGGTACTCCAGGCAGTTGTCGAACATGGCGGAATCGCTGCCGGAATCGTCCACCACCGGGAACACCTTTTCCATATCCGGGAAAAAGGGCGACTTTGCCTTGCTTTCCCGGGCATTCAGCCAGTTCACGTTGCCCCGGATGGTATTGATTTCCCCGTTATGTACGATATAGCGGTTCGGATGGGCCCTTGCCCAGCTGGGAAACGTATTGGTACTGAAACGGGAATGGACCAGGGCCATGGCCGTAGTAAAATCCAGATCCGAAAGGTCCAGGTAAAAATGCCGCAGCTGCAGGGAGGTAAGCATGCCTTTATATACGATAGTACGTGAAGATAAGCTTGCAATGTAAAAATCTGTTCCCATCTGCTGGCTTTCAGGGATGATCTCCTTTTCAGCCACCTTACGAATAATGTACAGTTTCCGTTCAAAATCCATCTGGCTTTTTATTTCCGGCGATTTCCCGATGAACACCTGGATAATCCGGGGGCGGATGGACTTGGCCGCTTCCCCGATGATGCTTTCGTCGATGGGCACTTCCCGCCATCCCAGCACAGACTGTCCCTCTGCCCTGACAATATTTTCAAAGGCTTCCATCTGCTTTTTACGGAAGGATTCATACCGGTGGGCAAAGATCATGCCCACACCGTATTCCCCTGCTTCAGGCAAAGAAAAGCCCAGAACCTCGCATTCACGCACAAAAAACTCATGGGGTATCTGCACCAGGATGCCGGCGCCGTCGCCGCTTTTCTGGTCCGCCCCTTCCGCGCCGCGATGGTTCAGGTTCTCTAAAATCTTCAGTGCATCATCCATGATGCCGTAGGATTTTTCCCCTTTAATGTTAACCACAAAACCAATCCCGCAGGCATCGTGTTCAAACGATGGATCATACAGTCCCTGGGGCGCAGGTAAATCTCTTAAACACCGTTCCATAGTGAATCCCCCTCAATAAAAAATGAATAAAACTTATTATTATTTATCATTGCAAATTATCTTCCTGCAATAGAAAATAAAAATTATGTTTCATTATAACAGGCGTTGTGTGGGTTTACAAGAATTCCTGACGATTATGGGGAAAGAATATTGTATACAATTTGCAGTGTATAATATTTTACACTTTTCAACAAAAAACGCCCCGGATCAAACCGGAGCGAGGGAATCTGTGATAAATTAAAATCTATCTGTGCATATAATTCTTATTTTCTTACTTCTGTTTCATCTATCTTCGTGCCATCCGGCAAGAAGCAACTGAATTTGATGGAATCCTCACCTGCTTCCATAACCATATAGTTGTCTGTTTCCGGCTGGGGCGCGATGGCCTCGTCCAATGCATGACGCTTCCACAGATTCGGGTAGCGCACATCCCCAGCCACACCGGTCAGGATATACAGGGGACCTTTGGTATCTCTTTTAAAATCGTAAATACGGCCGCGGTTCCGGTACGTATGCAGATGGGCGGTCAGTACTGCGTCTACGTTATATTTGTCAAAGAGAGGCATGAATATCTTTCCTTCTCCGGAGAATCCCTCAGCCCGCGGTGTCTTTCTCGTCAGGAAGCCGTACTGCAGCACATCCTTATGCATCAGCACCACTTTCCATTTCTTTTTTGTCTTTTCCATATCAGACTTAAACCAGGCAAGCTGATCCTGCAGCAGATTCGGCTGGAACTTCTCCATTTCCCGCATCTGGGTATTCAGCACCGTAAAATGCACGTCTCCGTAATCGAAGGAATAAAACTGGTTTTTATAGGGCTCCGGTGCCCCCTCCGGCAGACTGAAGTAATGGAGATAGGCCAGCGGCATCCTCACCTTCCAGTCCGTGGTATACGTTTCGTGGTTTCCCATAACAGGCGCGGCAGGAATACGGTTGATCATGGGACTAATCCGGGTAAACCATTCGTTCCATTGAAAAGCGTGTTCCCCGTTGTCCACCAGGTCTCCCATAGTAATAAAGAACTGTGCGTCCTGATTCCGTTTCCATGCAGGCATAGCCACACCTTCCCAGGTTTTGTAATCAGCGCTTTGACTGTCCGGGAAGATTAAAGCTTTGTACGTATTTCCTTTTGCCGTATCAAAGGGGTACCATTCACTCCGCTTGTCTGCATAGCCCAGACGGTATTCATACTGGATTCCCGGTTGCAGATTATTCAGCGTAACCGTATGCACCCGGGAAGTTTTTCCGTTATCAGTAAATTTGTCATTGATCCGTTCTTTTTGCGTAAATATTTCAGACTGCTCTTTACCAACCGTGCGATACTCAACAAACGCATCTTTTTCTTCCGGTTCCGACTGCCACATAACCGTCCGCGATGTCGTGCTGTCTGCCGTGATTACCTGCCGTTGATTAAATGCGTCGGTTCTGTTAAAAGAAATATAATTTTCTTTTGCTTTTTCCCCGCTGGTCTGTTTCGCCCCATTGCCGCATCCAAGCAGTAATGCGCCGAACATGATGACAAATATCAATAAGGCCATTACGATAAGCGCTGCTGTAAGAATATTATAAAACCGTTTGCTTTTTTTCATACATAGACTCCAGATAAATTGAAGTTTAACTGTGCCTAAGTTATGCTGTCAGGCAAAGGCATCGCAAACCCGTCACCGATTGCTATTCCATGGACTCATTCGCCTGTGGCTTCGAAACTCGGGACTTCTTACCTTGCCGCATAATTATATGCACAGAAATTCTTATTTATTCTTCCCCACAATACCGCGCTTGATTATGTTTTCCCCAAATTTGCTTTTCAGCGAGTCAATGGCCCGGTTCCGTCTTTGCATCCGTTCATCTTCCGCAAAGCCCAGTACCGGTTCGTCTTCCGGCCGGAACAGGTTGCTCACCGATACGCCCAACAGGCGCACCCCCGGTTTTACGTTGATCTTCCGCAACATCTGTTCCGCCAGAGAAAAAATCTCTTCATCCCAGGCGATCAGCCTGTCACCGGTAGAACTGCGGGTAATGGTATGAAAGTCCGCAAATTTCACTTTCAGCGTCACCGTATGCCCGGCCAGATTCTCCCGACGCAGACGCCAGCCTACCTGCCCGCTCAGATCCAGAACCTCGTCCCGGCAGGATTCAAAATCCGTAAGGTCGTAATCAAAGGTGTTTTCCTTGCCGATGGATTTTGCTTCTTCTTCATTAACAACCGGCCGTTCGTCCAGTCCCCGGGCCAGCCTCTTTACCTGCTCCGCGTTAATGCCGAAGACCTTGCGTAAAATTGTAACATCCGCTGAAGCGAGCTGCCCGATTTTCTCAATTCCGAACTGTTTCAGTTTGTCTTCTGCGCTGCGTCCAATACCAAAAATTTTAGTTACCGGCATAGGCGCCAGCATCGTTTCAGCCTCTTCAGGCGTAATTTTTACAAAGCCGTGGGGTTTATCCATATCCGATGCCAGCTTTGCTAGAAACTTATTCGGAGCCAGGCCTACAGACGCACTGAGCTTCAGCTCTTCCTGAATCCGGTCCTGCACCTGATGGGCAATGGTTTCCGCTCCACCCAAACGCTCCATACCGGTTAAATCAAGAAACGCCTCGTCTATGGAAAGCTGCTCTACCAAAGGCGAAGTTTCCCGGAAAATGGCCATGATCTTTCCCGAAATTTCCGCATACCGGTGGGGCCGGACCGGCAGATACACACCGTGGGGGCAAAGCCGCCGGGCTTCAAAAAGAGGCATGGCAGAATGAACGCCAAATTTACGGGCCTCATAGGAGCAAGTTGACACAACGCCCCGGGCCGAACGGCCGCCGACAATCACAGGCAGGCCTTTCAGATCCGGGTTGTCTAAAATTTCCACGGAAGCATAAAAAGCATCCATATCCACATGCATGATCCAGCGCTGATGTTCGGATTGTTTCATAACCTTTTATTCCACATAATTTCTCAGCACACCGATGCCTTCGATCTCACACTCCACCACATCTCCCGGTTTCAGGAACGTAGGAGGCGTCATGCCCATGCCTACCCCGGCAGGAGTACCGGTAGCAATAACTGTCCCGGCTTTCAACGTCATGCCTTCCGACAGCATGACAATAATATCACTAATACCTGTAATAAGATTAGCCGTACTGGAGTCCTGCCGCACCTGCCCGTTTACCCGGCAGGCAATTTTTTTTTGGGGAGGGAATTCCAGCTCATCCGCTGATACAATACAGGGCCCCATGGGGGTAAAACCGTCAAGACTCTTGCCGAAATACCACTGCTTATGACGGGTCTGCAGGTTTCGGGCACTGACATCGTTTACGATGGTATAACCGAAAATGTAGTCCTGCACCTCATCCTTCTGAACATTTTTCGCATCTTTCCCAATGATAACGCCCAGTTCACATTCGTAGTCAAGAGAATCCACCAGCCCTGTGTAAGCGGGAATGGGCGCGTCTGTTCCCTGTGAATAGGCCACTCTTTTGGAAAAGAAAATGGGATAGGGCCTCTCCCCGCCAAAATTTTCTTTGGAAAAACGTGACGCCTCTTCCGCATGGGCCGTATAGTTAATGCCAAGGCATAATACATCCTGCAACGGATACGGGATAGGCGAAAGAAGTTTAACCGCATTTCTATCCACTTTCGCCGCCTCTGCAGGAATTTCTGTGATCCCGTCAGCTGCAATCAACGCGTTCATATCCTGATACTCTTCCAGAACAAACAATTCTTTTCCGTCCGGACTGGCCGCAACTTTTTCTTTTCCGTTGAACAAAATAGTGTAATAACGCATATTCCCCTCCAAAAATCAATTTGTTCTATTTTATGAAAACCTTGTTTAATATTATACCACACTGCCGACAGAAAAGAAAAACCGGCATCCGTTCTGTTCGAATGCCGATTTTCCTACTGTACAGTATTTCAGGCTCTTTCTATTCGCTTTTATTGCTGTTAAACCGTAATGGTTATAGTATTGAACCCGTGGTAACTGCGATACAGATACTGGCGGGCATGGCTTTTCACCACATGAAGGCTCAGTGCCCTTACATCAATTTCCTCATCCCGTTCCGACCGGTCTGTCACTTTTTCCTGGGAAAGGTTAAAGGGATCGAATTTCTGGGCATTGTCCCGCAGGTGGATCTTGAAGGTCCCGTCTTCCTGGGCAATGAGGGTCAGCTGGGTCAGCACCGGTTCGTCGCCCTTCCGGCTGCCGGCCCGTTCGTTCATTACGCCGCAGATTTCCTCCATGGCCAAACGGATGGTATTGCGGGCATGATCATCGGCTCCCCAGCTTGCCGCGAAGTTTTCCGCTTCATCCAACTGGGCAGCCACATCCTCAACCTTTCCTAAAAATGAAGCGTTGTAGACCCGGGCCGGGTCGATGGTATGCCGTTCACCTTTACTGCGTTTATAAAAATAAAGTATGATCAACGTAACAATTTCTGCCAGGGGATACACCAGCCAGAAAAAGTAAAATCCATACTGGGACAGCAGGAAAGCCAGAGGCAGGCTGGCGCCCAGACGGCGCATAAATACTACCAGAAAGGCCCCCGTTTCATCTTCCTCCGACTGCAAATAATTCTGCAACAGCAGGGCCACTCCCATAAAGATGGTCCCGATACAGAAGATCCGGGCCGCATAATAGGCCATGCCCGCATCTGATACGTCTTCCAGGCCGAACAGCAAATCCAGTATTTGGGGATAGATTACCACCAGCACCGTTCCCAGAACGCCCCATACAAAGGAATACAGCAGAGCGTACTTGAATACCCGATGCAGCTCCCCGGTATTGCATTCAGCAAAGAATGTGGAAAACAGCGGTTGGGACGTTTTCCCTATAAATTCAAACAGGAAGATAAAGAGCACCGATAAGTTTTCAATAATGCTGAAGACTGCGACCCCTTCTGTCCCGGACATATCGGCCAGCATGTGGATAGCAATCAGGGAGAATACGGCGTCAAACACATACTCGAAAGAAGTGGCAAAGCCCAGGCGCAGAGGCTTGACAGCCTCGTTAAAGGCGCAGGTGCGGCGCTGGAAGCTCAGGTTCCCGTCTTTACGCAACATAATGTACCCAAGCGAGATCAGAACGGCAGCAGCATTTGAGAAGAAAAAGCCGAAACTGCAACCGGCAATACCCCAGTTAAAATGGAACAGCAGCAGGTAACTGATGATAAGGTTCACGACCCCGCTGGCAGTCTGTATGGAAGTGGACAGGGTATCCGCATCGTCGTTGCGCATGTACGCCGTAAGAACTTCCATTAAAATTTCGAAAGGAATACCCAGCAGGATGTAAAACAGGTAACTCTTTGCCATCTGGAAAACCACACCGTCTTCCGGGGTGGTTCCCAGAAAATACAGGACCTGGTCTTCAAACAGGAGGCCTCCTGCGGTTATGACAAACCCGGCCACGGCAGCCAGTCGCAGGAAAAAGTTAAAAACGCCTAAAGCATCCTCCTTCTTCCCCTCGTGCATCAGGTTACTATACACGATGGCGCCTCCCATGGACAGGCCAAACACAAAAAAGGTGGCCAGAAGGAAGAGAGGCGAAATGAAACCGATGGCAGCCAGACCGTCCATGCCGATGCCATGACCAACCAGAATCGTGTCGCCGATTTCTGCCAAAGCTAGGCCTACTGCAGCGAAAGGAGCCGGAAGCACCGCCCTCATAAACATCTTACGGGTAAAATAGGCATGATCTATGGCCTTTTCCAAGAAGAATCCCTCTTTTCCTAAAAAATCCTAAAACAAAAATAATAATAATATAAAGAACGCTGGTCAATTTGAATGTACACTTGGCTGCTCTTCTTTTTCTGTCAGCACTTCACGAAAACTGTCTGTAATTAGATTTTCTATTTATTCTCCGCCAGCTTTTTAACAATTTCTCCCACGGTTTTCCCGGCAGCCATGGAGTGGATGGCCAGGGCGTAGTCAGACAGGAAACGATTTATGAAATCTTCGCTGTATTCCAGCGTGTTATAGGTCAGGTTCACATAAAAATCATCCTTGCGGCGATGGAGGAAGAATTCAAACACTTCTTCTTCAAAGTCTTCGATTTCTTCATAGCGGGCCTTGCCGCCACAGAAATCGAATTCACCGTCAATGTCTTCCCCCTGATAGGAGAAAGCCGCAATCAGAGGCACCGCATCCCCTTCATAAAGAGCATGGCGACGGCACAGCATAATATTTTCCTGAGTCTCTTTCACAAACCGGGCTGCAGTCATGTCATCCTGCCAGCGGACACACAGGGGGTAATGCCTGTAAATGGCCCCCATAGTGCGTTCATACCGAATATCGTCACGGCCATTGTAAATGGTGAGGACTGCCGCTGCCTTTTCCCCGTTTGCCAGACTCTGGAGCAGGCCGAAAGCCGCGGCCAGAATGGTTCCGTCCGTAACGCCCTGGGCCTTGGTAAAGGCATCCACTGCCGCCAGATCAATATGCAGGGGCACCGTTTTATCAACGGTTTTATTTTCTTCTTTCGGATCCAGATCCCCGGGCAGTTCCCCGGCCCGTTCCGTAAAGGAACGGATAAAATCCTGATTCCACTGCTGTTCTTTCTGATACTCCGGCGTGCCTGTAACGTCCTCTATGTCGTCATAATAATCAAGGATACTATACTCTTCCGGCTTCAGTGTTTCACCTAAGTACGCTCCATTTACATCTTCCAGGAAGATATTAATGGAGTCCCCGTCGATAATGGGATGCAGGAAGTCAAAATAGAACTCTTTGCTTTCGCTTCCATCCGTTTCTTTTATTACAAAAAGACGCATGCTGAACATACGGGTTTCCGGACGGTTCATGGATTGCCGCAGCTTCGGTTTCAGTCCTTCGTATTCCTCACGCGTCACTTTTTCCACTACAGGCTTCAGGTTCGCAAGATCCCCGCTCTTCCAGCGAAGAGTTCCGTCTTTTGCAGCAGTCAGTCTGGCGTCCACTGCAGGATGGGCCAGCAGCGTTTTTTCCACGGCACCTGCCAGTCGTTCCATGTCCGTTTCCGGCGCCAGGAATACGGTAGCGTCGCAGTGAAGCCCATAGCCTTCTTCCAGTTCGTTGCCCCATTCATAGTGGAGTTCCTGAAGAGGGCCAAAGAAATGAGTATCACGTTTTATCGTTTTTAATGCAGTCTTATCATCCCGAAGAGCAAGGAGCTTCGCAATCCCGGCGGGGGTCTTGCCTTCATAGACAAGGTTGAAGTTCAGCTTCAGATCCCGGCATTCCGCAAGGAGACGAACCACACTAAGGCTGTCACCGCCAGCTTCAAAGAAATCTTCTTCCGCGCTGACCCGTTCCATGCCCAGAGCCGCGGCAAATCCTTTTGCCAGCAGGGCTTCCGTATCATTTTTCGGCGCCACGTACGGGGTTTCACTGACATATACTTCCGGCTTTGGCAACGCTTTCCGGTTCAGTTTCCCGTTCTGGTTCCGGGGAATGGCGTCCAGCTGGACAATAGCCGCCGGTACCATATAAGGGGGTTTCCTTTCCCGGATAAAGGCTGCCAGAGCTTCCCGGTCAATGGGTTCGTCCGAAACCACATAGGCAGCGATAAATTTGCCTCCTGCCGGATTGTCGCAGGCAACCACTGCTGCGTTTTTCACGGCAGGGAAATCGTGGACGACCCCTTCCACTTCCGCCAGCTCAACACGGAAGCCACGGATCTTCACCAGACCGTCCCGCCGTCCCACAAATTCAATGTTTCCATCCAGGCGATAGCGGGCGATGTCCCCCGTCCGGTATGCCGTTTCGTAATCAGGCTTCTTTGAGAAGGGGTTCGGCACAAAAGCCTCGGCGGTCTTCTCCGGACGGTTCAGGTAGCCCCCAGCCACCTGGATACCGGCGACCCACAGCTCGCCCAAAGCCCCGGGGGGAACCCGGCGGCCTGCATTATCCACAATATAGATATCCGTATTGTCCATAGGAATGCCAATGGGGATATCCGGTTCATACTCTGTCATACTGTAGCAGGTGATGGATACCGTTGCCTCCGTAGGTCCGTATTCATTGGCCACAATATAAGGATGAACCGGCTTGAAAGGCACCAGGGTCTCGCCCCCGACCACGATATATTTTAATTCAGGACAGTCCATGGACAGGGCAAACTGCCGCCCTACCTGGCTGGGCAGGTCCGCAATATAGACATGATGTTTCTTTATAATTTCTGCCAAAGCCGGCAGGTCCAGTTTCTTTTCTTCCGGAATCACAACTATGCCGGCTCCTACTGTCAGTGCCGGATACATATCCGCCAGAGAGCCGTCAAATCCATAGCTGTTGTAACAGGTTACACGGTGCTTCGCCGTAGGTGAAAAGTAACGGCGATACCAGGCCGCATAGGCCACGATATTTTTCTGCAGCAACCGCACCCCTTTAGGCACCCCGGTGGTACCGGAAGTATAAATCAGCATAAACAAATCGTCCTGAAGAGGCACTGCAATTTTCTCCAAAGCAGCTTTCTCCGGCAATTCCAGAGACTGGATTTCTGATATGCGAAGCACCTTGCCGTCAAACTCCGGGAAATTCCCCAGCCGGGACAACAGTTCATCGGCGATAATAATCAACCTGGCGCCGGCATCTTTCACCATAAAGGATAACCGCTCATCAGGATAGTTGGGATCCAGCGGTTCGTAAGCGCAACCAGCCCGCATTACGCCCAGAGATGCGATTACCATATATTCAGAACGGGGAATGAAGACTGCTACGGTATCCCCCCGTCCCAGGCCCTGCCTTGCGATATAACCGGCCAGCCGGGAAGCCAGATCTTTCACCTGGGCATAGGTATAGGAGCGTTCTTCGTAAATCACCGCCGTATTATCCGGATACTCAGCAGCCCGTTCCCAGAACTGTTCTACAATGGTTTTGGACTGGTCGTATGCATGGACGTTATCGTTAAAGCTTTCCAGTGTCTCCATGGTCTCTGCCGCGGTAACCTGCACATCCCCCAAGGTTTTTGCCACCGGCAGGCTCCGCAGAATTTCACGCAGGGAAAGGGCCATCACCCGGATAAAAGGTTCTGTATATAACGAATCCAGATAGGAAATTTCAAGTTTCCCAGGTACCGCGCTGAAAGAAATCCCAAAGCCATCCTTCTGTTCAGCCGGGATCTCTACGCCGGCAGAAAAGGCAACGCCCCGGCCCGCTTCTGTTCCCAAAAGCTCCCAGGCCTCTTTGTCTTCCCACGTATAGGAAGCGCCGGTTTCCAACATGACGCATACCGCTTCTTTCAGCGCAGCCGGTTCCATATCCAGCTTCCATTCCTGACGCAACGGCTGCCATCCTGCTCCGTTCCATACAAGGAAACCCGCTTCCGTTAAGCCGCCGTATTCTCCCAGTAGCAGTAATACCCCTGCCGCCAGCTCTTCAGCTTTCGAACCGGTATCTGCAGGAATCGAAAACGTGGCCCACGCCCCTCCGGAAACCTCCCGTCTTTCCGGAACCGGAAGGCAGTCCGGCATTTCTGATCCAAAATAGGTTGTGCACCATTCTGTTTTATTCATAATTACAAAACCTTTCTTAATCCGAGATATAATATCTTTTACAAAAATCGTTACGCAGCCGTCTGCAACAGCCACCGCTTTTGGATTGCCTCATTTCCTATCCCGGGGTAATCCTGCCATTGACTCATATTGCGGCAGCAACTTATTGCAGCAGCGACGTCACTTCACAGCTTTCATCCATCAACGCCTTAACCATCGACTCCATAACAGCGGCAAAATTCTGCATGGCTTTTTCCGAATACCTGTGGTTATCGTAGTCCAGCACTAGGGAATAGGTACCGTCATCATGGGAGTTCATTTCTATATCCAGAGAATTTTCCGCCGCTGAAATTTCATTGGCAGGCATCTCCACAATGAAGCAATCCTTACCATCTAACGACATTTCACCCCGCCGACCCATGGTCCCTTTCTGGAGAATAAAGCTGGCGCAGCCGTCCCCTAATGCTTCTTCGTAGATCAGGTCCAGGCTCTTGCGGTATTTCATTCCCTCTTTCACCTGAGCCTCCAGTTGCCGTAAAAAGTCACCGGCGGTGATGGGCTCGGTGAAATCCCAGCGGGCCGGGAACTGATCCAGCATCAGGCCCATAAGGCGGCGCTCCGACGAATTGATGCGGCCGTTGTGGATCCAGCCCAGGATGGCTTCCTTCCGCCCTGTGGCCTTTGCCAGGGCCAGCAAAGAAGCCCCCAGGAAGAATGTGTTTTCATTGAAGTCCTTGCCCCGGAAGAACATCTTCTCAAATTCCGGAAAGGGAACCTCGATCTCATGCTCCGGCGTGAGGCTTTCCCCGTCCAGATCCGCCGGGGGAAGGTGTTTCTCCTCATCAAAATCCGACAGCATCTTCCGCCAGTAGGTATGCCCTTCCTCCAATTCATCGGGCGGAATCTGGGATTCTTCCCTTATATATGCCGCATAGCTGGAGGAATGGTATTTTGTCTTTGCCGCGTCCTGTTGCCCGGCATCATGGTACCGCTTCGCCAGTTCCCGCCAGAACAGCATAGCAATGGCCGTGCCGTCCATAATTGCATGGTAAAAGTCCACATACAGGTATTTTCCCGTAGCCGTCTGCATAATGTAGAGCCGGTACAGGGGGTGGTTAATCAGTTCATAGGGCTGCTTTACTTCCTGCTTCCGCTGTACAAAGGCTTCGTCTGACATAATTTCCACCCGGGCTTTTTCCAGTTCCCCGTCAAAGCGCTGGCAAATATCGCCGGTTTCCGGATGGATCACCAGGCGGCAACGGAAAACATCATGATTGGCCAGGACGCCGTTTGCCGCCCCGGCCAGACGCTCCAGATCAATGGAGGGATCCAGTTCTATCAAAGCGCCGGTGTTCATCATCGTAGACCGGGCCATGAGGAAATGGGTATCCACCATCCACCGCTGCACCGGACGCAAAGGATAAAAGGCGGTTTCCTCTCCTTCGTTTTCCCGCTGCACGATGGTGAGCAGGCTGTCAAAATGGGTTGTGCGGAAAACGCTCATCACGTCCTCTGTAGGATAGAGAATTTTAAGCTCCGCGCCCTGCCGCATCAGGTTTTTCTTGGCCATAAACAAAGAACGAAGCCCGGCAGAAGAAATATATTCCACCTGCGAAAAATCCAGCAAGACCTGTTTCATGCCCTTTGCCTGTTCCGCAATTGCCTTATCCAGTTCCGCTGTCTCCAGAATACTGATTTTACCGTTCAGTTCCAGGGTAAGGGCCGTTCCCTCTGCCCTGGGGTTGATCTGTAATGCCATTTGGCTTGCCCTCACTTTCAGTAATTTATAATTATTTATCCCAATATTTATCCCAAATACCGCAATCCAACCATAGTTATATCATCGGACTGCTCCGCCGTTCCGGCGAAGGCGCCTACATCCTTCCGGACTGTTTCCAGGATTTCCCGCACCGCAACCGCGCCGCCGATCCGGTCCAGGCTCTCTTTAAGTCGTCCTTCGGAATACAGCTGGCCGGCCGGATCCATCGCCTCAGTTACGCCGTCCGTATACAGGAACAGCATATCCCCGGGAGCGAGTTTCAGCCGTTCTTCACGGTACGAAGTTTCCTCGTCAATGCCCAGGACCACCCCTCCGCTTTTCATCGGCAGGTACACAAAACGATCCGTTGCCTTATAAAACGCCAGAGGCGGATTATGCCCGCAGTTCACAAAGTTCATTATGCCGGTCTTTAGATCCAGCACTCCCACAAAAGCAGTGACAAATAACATTTCTTCGTTATTTGAGCAAATCTGCCGGTTTGCTTTCTCCACCAAACCGGCTATGTTGGTTTTCCCATCTACATACATTAAGGCGCTTTTCAGAATCGTTTTGGAAATGGCCATAAAGAGGGCTGCCGGGACTCCTTTTCCGGAAACGTCGGCAATAGTAATTCCAAGCCGGCGTTCATCCAGCATATAGAAGTCATAAAAATCACCGCCCACTTCTTTTGCCGGATCCATGGACGCAAACAGTTCAAAACGGGAGTTCCCCACAAAATCCGGTTCCAGATGTGGAAGCATCCCCTTTTGGATGTTGGTGGCCACAGAAAGCTCTGTGGCAATTCGTTCTTTTTCCGCCGTGACTTTTGAAAGATTCGAAATATAGGTTTTCAGGTCCGCGCTCATGTTATTCACACTGTCCGCCAGCTCTTCTATTTCGTCCCCTGTTTTCACGTCCAGCGTTTTGTCCAGATCCCCCTGGGCAATCTGCTTCACGCCGTCCTGCAGTTCTAATATGGGTTTGACGAATCGTCTGGCTGCCCATGTACTGAAAGCAACCCCTCCTGCCAGCAGCAGCGCCATTACAGCAGCCATAGCGGTTCCGTATGAAGCAAGACTCCCCCTCATCTCTCCCCTGAAATTTTCCGTCCATTCGCGAATGCCCTTGGCTGCTTCCTTTGCAGGCGCCAGCGTGGCCTCTTTTTCTACCAGTGTACCAAAGCTCCAGCCCGTCTGTTTTATCGGTGCATAGGCCAGATAATATTCTGTTCCGTCAACAGAGACCACCTCAACTCCTGTCTTCCCGTCCACCATTGCCGATACAATCCGGGTAAAAGAGTTCTGTCCCGACTTACGAAGATCCCGGCCGTCCGGTGTAAAGGACAGGACGCCGTCCTTTTTGGAAGACGCAATAATCTCCCCGTTCCTGCCAATCACAATAGATTGCTCACTGGCGCCTGTAACAGCTGTCGCCATGATTTCATCGTAAATTGCCCGGGCATCCATATCCATACCGATGACCCCTGCAAAACCCGCTGCGTCATAATACGGCGCAACGCAGGAAATACAGGGATTCCCTGTTTCGGTATCTATATACGTATCCGTAAATACAGGACCGGAAGCTTCTTTCCCCAGCTTATACCAAACCCTATCCCTTACATCATAAGAAGAACGATACGGCTCCTCTGTGAGAAAAGGTTTATTCTGGCTTTTCTTAACCCTGATGGTATATCCGTTTCGGGAACCCAAGAACACGATCGGATAATATTCGTTCATTTGTATAAAGGAGTCGGCGATTTTTGATTCAATATCAATTTCTTTCTGCAAAGCCGGGGACACCCCCTGCCGTACAAGGGCCGGACTGTAATGAATATAAGGTTTGCCCGGAGGAACATCAGTGTACAACGCATTGGGAAGCGAATCTGCGCCGGATCCGATTCCTTTCTTCAACAAATTATTCATATTATCTGCAAGATATTTGGTATCTTCCGCAGCTTCCACCATTTCGCGATTCATATCCTGCGCCCGGACCCGGGTAATTTCTTCCATATGTTTTTGGATTTGTTTTTCTACCAGTTCCTCTGCATATTCAGAAGCACTGGAACTCAGGGCATCTGCCTCTGAATTCAGAGTCTTACTGGCATTGTACAGTCCAACTGTAAAGAACAGTGCCAGCAGCAGAAAGGTCAGCAGAATTCCGGAAAGAACCAGCAGTAAAACCTTTTTTCTTATGTCGAGCTTCAACAGAAGTACCTCCGTCCGGACTATGCGTTAACAATAGCAAATTAAAAACTGATATGGTTTATCCGATTAAACAAAAATCATTCTTAATTATTTTATTATAACAGGATGTAAAGAAAAAAAACATATTTATTTACGGAAAACGCCGAAAAAACTAAAATACCGTTAGGTTAGCCTTGACAAACCAGTAAGAGTAGTTTATTATTTAGTTAGTCTCGGCTAACAAAGATTCTAGAAGGCTGGGATTTGTTTTTGCACAACAAGTTAGCTTTAGCTAATTTTAAAGCTTAATTCCCTGTCAGCGACTCAGGAAAGCAGGGATTTATTTTTAGCCGACGGTTAGCTTCAACTAACTTATTTCCTCTAACTTATATAGAAACAAACCCTGTATTTCCGAGGAGGCATTCATCATGTTACCACTTCCCACCGCACAGGAAGGCGAAGTAATTGAAATCAAAAAGATCAGCGGCAACGACAGTACCCGTCTGCATCTGGCGGAAATGGGCTTTACAGTAGGCACTAAAATTACCGTAGTCACCTGTATGGGAGGCAATATGATCCTGCAGGTGAGGGATTCCCGGGTTGCCTTGGACGAGTCCATGGCGCGACGGATCATGTACTGATCCCCATGACGTTCTGTAATGATAATAAAATTTTTAAGATATATTTATGCGAAGCCAGTCTGACACATCGGAACTGGTATGCAACACAGAGAGGAGACACAAAATGACTTTGAATGAAGTACCGGTTGGCGGCGTCTGCGTCGTAACCAAACTGAACGGGGAAGGAAAACTTCGTCGGCGCATCATGGATATGGGCATTACCAAAGGAGTGGAGATCAAAGTAGTAAAGATCGCACCCCTGGGGGATCCTATGGAATTGAATGTAAGAGGATATGAACTGTCCATCCGCAAAAACGAAGCGGAAAGTATAGAAGTACGGTAATTTTTAACCGGTCAGTATTTTGTTTCGCCGCATCCCTCACAAAACATAAATAGCGACGAAACCACATTTAAATTTTAGGAGACACAACATAATGGATATCAAAATCGCCTTAGCAGGCAACCCCAACTGCGGCAAAACAACACTGTTCAATGAACTCACCGGCAGTTCCCAGTATGTAGGCAACTGGCCCGGCGTAACCGTAGAAAAAAAAGAAGGCCGTCTGAAAGGCCATGACAATGTAATCATTCAGGATCTTCCCGGCATTTATTCCCTTTCTCCTTATACGCTGGAAGAAACCGTAACCCGTAAATATCTTATCAATGAAAAGCCGGATGTAATCCTGAACATCATCGACGGTACCAACCTGGAACGGAACCTGTACCTGACCACCCAACTGATCGAAGTAGGCCTGCCGGTAGTCATCGCCATCAATATGATGGACCTGGTTGACAAAAACGGCGACACCATTAATCTGCAGAAGCTGTCCGCTGAAATCGGAGCCCCGGTATACCCTATCAGCGCCCTGGAAGGAAAAGGCTGCCAGGATGTTGCGGAAGCGGCAGTTAAGGTGGCAGAAAACCATCAGGTGTTCAAAGCATCGGAACTGCCCCACGTATTTACGGGCAGCGTAGAGCACGCCCTGGCCCATATTGAAGAAAGCATCAGCGACAAGGTGGATAAGAAAAACCTGCGCTGGTATGCTATCAAACTGTTTGAACGTGACGAACAGGTGCTGGGTGATTTAAATCTTCATGCCGGCCTGGCCGCCCATCTGGAAGAACACATCAAAGATTGTGAGACGGAAATGGATGACGATGCGGAAAGCATCATCACCAACCAGCGGTACGAATACATCGGCAGCATCATCGACGCCTGCATCACCAAGAACCGTCCCAAGCACGCCCTCACCATGTCCGACAAAATCGACCAGGTGGTAACCAACCGGTTCCTGGGCCTGCCTATCTTCTTTGCTATCATGACCCTGATGTATTACATTTCCATCACTACCGTTGGCGGCTGGATGACCGACTGGACAAACGATGTGTTCTTCGGGGAAATCGTTACCGATGCGGCAAACGGCATGCTGGAATCCATGGCCGCGCCGGAATGGCTCAGCGGTCTGGTAGTTGACGGCATCATCGGCGGCGTTGGCACAGTACTTGGTTTCGTTCCCCAGATCTTACTGATTTTCTTCTTTATGTCCCTGCTGGAAGACTCCGGCTACATGGCTCGCGTGGCTTTCATCATGGACCGTATCTTCCGTCAGTTCGGTCTCTCCGGCAAGTCCTTCATCCCCGTGCTCATCGGCATGGGCTGCGGCGTACCGGCTATCATGGCCGCCCGTACCATTGAAGAAGAACGGGACCGCCGCATGACCATCCTGCTGGCCACCTTCATCCCCTGCGGCGCCAAAGCGGAAATCATCGGCATGATCACTGCCGTGTTCTTCCCGGATTCCGTCTTCATGGCTCCCGGTATGTACTTTTTAGGCCTGGCCATCATCGTGCTGGCCGGTATTGCACTGAAAAAGACCTCCTGGTTTGCCGGGGAACCGGCGCCTTTCGTTATGGAACTGCCCGCCTATCACATGCCTTCCATTAAAGGCGTGCTGATCCACATGTGGGAACGGGCCCGGGGCTTCATCATCAAAGCCGGCATGATCATCTTCCCCATCTGCGTATTGCTGTGGTTCATGCAGACCTACAACTTCAGTTTTGAAATGGTCGAAGAAGTGGAAGAATCCATGCTGGGCGTGTTTGGTAACAGCATTTCCTGGATCTTCGCTCCTATCGGCCTGGGAGACTGGAAAGCCACCGTGGCTTCCATTGCCGCTTTCCTTGCCAAAGAAGATGCGGTTGGCGTACTGGCCATGCTGGCCGGAGCTGCGGAAGATGCGGAAGAAGCACAGGTTATGGAAGCGCTGGGCAAACTGATGCCTCCTATGGCAGCTTTCTCCTATATGATCCTGAACCTGTTTGACCCGCCCTGCCTGGTTGCCATGGCTACATGCTACCGGGAAATGGGCAGCCGGAAGTGGGGCCTCTTCGCCATCTGCTTCCAGGCAATCCTGGGTTACTCCCTGGCCTTTGTGTTCTACAACTTAGGCAGCTGGTATGTAGGGGACGTTCCCTTCGGACCCATGCAGGGTATTGCCCTGTTCCTTGTGCTGGTAGCGCTGTACTTTATCTTCCGTCCGGCCAAGCCCTATGTGAAGCCGAAAGAAGAAGCACACGCATAAAATTTGCAAAGGAGTCACTATGAACTTCGCATCATCCATTCTTTTCGCTGTAATCGCGGCAGCCTTCGCTTACACCTTCTATCATTTAGTTAAAAAGGTGTACGGCGCTTTGAAGAACGATCCAAAAGAAACCGGATGCAACTGCTGCAGCGGAAAATGTTCCCATTGCAATCACTGCGGGAAAGTACAATAATTTAAATTTTGGTTAATAATTTAATACATAAAACGTCCTGCAAATTTACAGGATGGGTAACACAAAATCAAAATCCAGTCTGGCCCATTAAAAGCCGGACTGGATTTTTTTAATCAAAAAATATTTTTTTATTTGAAGCACCGATGGAACATATACTTCAGAATTCTCTTCTTAATACCCCATATCCTCATCGATCAGTACCACTTCCATATCCGTATGGTTCATCTTGCGCCAGTAAATGACCTGGGCGCTGCAGATGCGTTGGGGACTGCGGCAGTCATAACAATGATCCATTTTGAAAGCGCAAGGGGTTTTGTATTTGTGCCGCTGCGCGTTCATGGGAGCTGCCACATTCCTGGCCCGGTATGCCGCTTCTTCCAATGTGGGGCAGATCTTGTTACGGCTGATGACAAAATACACCTTACGATGGCCATACAGGGAACCGGCAATCCGGTTTCCCGTTCCGTCGATGTTTACAATCTCACCGGTTTCAGCCAGCCCATTAGCCGACAGCAGGAAGATTTCCGTAGTCAGACAGTCCCGGGCCGTAGAGTAGAAGCCTTTCCCTTCCCGGGGAAACATGGGATGATACACATCGTTATGGGTCTGCAGCATTTCAAACAGATGCATGGACAACAGGGTTTCCGAATCCCCAAAGCCTACTGTTTTTCCATCAATTTTTTCATTAAGATATTCTGCCGCTTCCTTTGCGGTACTGAAACAGCTCACTTCATAGCCGCGCTTTTTCAATGCTTCGGCAGTTTTTGTAAAATCCATGATTCAGCCTCCCTGCTACTCTTCGTTATCGTCCCCCATGTTGATGCCCGCCACGTCAGTCACCGGCAGGGAGAAAACGATAGACTGGGCCGGCGTATCCATGCCGGCGTTCTTCATGATGGCAGACATAATCGCATTGCGCTGGCTCTTCTTCGTCACAATAAAAGTCATATCCTTTTCCGACGCCAGCGATACGCCGAAGAACAGTTCCGCCTGGTTCATGCCGGTGCCCCGGGCGTGTATCACCGTGCCGCCGTAAGCGCCGGCCGCCCGGGCCGCATCCATGACAAGATCGTTATGTCCCTGGTTGCTGACCACCACCAATAATTCCATCGTCGTATCTTTCATTACCGATTCTTCTCCTTTTTGATAATCCTGTCCGGATATCAGGAATGCCAGTTCCCGTTTTCCGCCGATGCTGCTCATGGGAATAATGAATGAGATTCCCGTGTCCGGCATATCAATGTACATCTTTTTCCGCAAATACCGTTTCGTTTCTTTCCAGACCTCGCCGGTAATCACTCCCATTCCCACGGCTTTTTCCGACCGGTCCAGACCCAGCACATCAAGGATCTCATCCTTTGCCGTACCGTATCCTAAAGAAATGAACCCTATTGGCATGTTATTTTCGTCATAAGCCGCTAAAAATTCTGGAAGCTTTGCCCGGCTTGTGATGGTAATTATAATATATAATTCACTCACAGTCCGCTACCTCCTACAGATCGATGATATCGTAATCGCCATAACCTTCCAGGGTATTTTCCACCACTTCCGGTTTGGGCGCCTGTTTCGCTTTCAGCTTATAAGCCAGGCCCAGACACTGAATGGCTATCAGCGGCGTCATAGCTACCATGGTCACCACGCCGAAAGCGTCCGTAACCACGTTGCCCCCTACAGTCATACAGGCACCCATAGCAAAAGGCAGTAAAAACGTTGCCGTCATAGGACCGGAAGCAACACCGCCGGAATCAAAGGCGATGGCGGTAAAAACCGGAGGCACCACAAAGGACAACAGCAGGGCGATGGCGTAACCGGGTATGAGCATATAAAACAGATGGATCCCTGTCAGCACCCGCACCATGGCAAGGCCCACCGAAACCGCCACTCCGATGGACAGGCTGCGTTGCAACGCCGTCCCGCTGATGGCGCCGTCGGTGATGTCCTCTACCTGCCGCATCAATACATACACCGCCGGTTCCGCTTTGATGATGAAGTACCCGATGAGCATACCGATGGGAATGATGATCCAGTTATAAGGCAGCGTGGCCAGGATGCTTCCCAGGTCGAAACCAGCGGGAATAAAGCCCACGTTAGCGCCCGTAAGGAAGAGAACAAGCCCAATATACGTAAAAATAATGCCGTTAAAAATACGCACCAGTGATTTCTTTTCCAGATGCAAAAAGATCAGCTGGAAAATACCGAAGAAGATGGCGATGGGAAGGATCGCCTGTGCAATTTCATGGATCTGATCCGGAAGCGCATCTAAAAACATTCCGCTCAGTTGCAGGGACGTAAGCACCCGGGGAACCACAATGGGCGAAAAATCCGCATTCTCCGGCCGGAAGATAAGACTTAACAATAACACTGCGATAATGGGTCCAACGGAACAGAGGGCGATAAGGCCAAAGCTGTCCTGGGAAGATTGTTTGGTACCCCGCAGGGTAGACACGCCTACGCCAAAAGCCATAATAAAAGGCACCGTCATGGGACCGGTGGTAACACCGCCGGAGTCAAAGGCCACCGCCAGAAAATCCGGCGGCGCAAAAAAGGCCAACGCAAAAGCTATGCCGTAAAAGAGCAACAGCAACCGCTGCAGGGCGATTCCCGTCACCATACGGATCAGGGCCATTAACAGGAAAAATGCCACGCCTCCCGACACAGAAAGGATCAGCACACTGTTGGGAATGGACTGTACCTGGTTGGCCAGCACCTGCAGGTCCGGTTCGGAAATCGTAATCATAAACCCCAGCAGGAATCCCAGCGGCAAAATCAGGCTGAGCCTGCGGGTTTTTGTTATTCGGGCTCCTACCTGTTTCCCCATGGGCTCCATGGCCTGCTCCGCGCCGATGGTGAAGAACACCATGCCGATCATCAGCAGGATACAGCCATAAAAGAAAACCATGACCACATGGGTTGGCATGGGCACAACGGTCACAGACAGGATCAGGACGATTGCTACCACAGGAACAATAGCCTGAACCACTTCACTGAGTTTTTCCTTCATTATTTCTTTCAGCAATGGATTTATCCCCCTGAAAAATTGAAGTCTATTTTTTCTGCATACTCTCTATAATCGCCTCATAGGTCTTCACGACCCGACGGCTCAGGTTTTCCCGGATACTTTTGGCGGAACGAAGCAGGCTGGCAGCCACATCAAAGGCAAGCCCTACGGATAGCCCTTTACTGTATTCGTACCCTTTCACGTAGGTGATGCGGCTGAACTCCGGACGCCACCGCCTGTCCAGAGGTTTTTTGCCTCCGGCTGCCTGCAGATATTCATTGGCCTCCGCCTCCAGCTTATCCCCGTCTGCGTCAATGGCTCCGAAAGTGTTCAGCAGATCGTAATTGACCAAATCGATAAGCTGCCTTGCGGAATTATTATTCAGCACGAAACTGATCTTTCCGTTGGCCAGCAAAAGCAGGCTGCGTTCCTTCCAGGCTCCCAGCTTCTGCAACACATTCATTTTATAAATGGCGGGCAGCCGCTTTTCAATATCGTCCGCCAGATTGTACTGGGCCGCTTCCAGCACTTCAGTGCGGCCAAACCGGGAAATGGCGTCTCCGGCCAGTGTTTCCCCGGCCACGCTTGCCACCGGAATGATTTCCAGTTGCGGATCATAATGCAACCGTTTCACCAGTTCATCCCGCAGGTATTCCTTCATGCCGGCAATTTTTTCCTGCTTGCGGAATCCATCCTCCGAATTGGTCAGCACCACGATCATTTTGCAGCCCGACTGGAGCAGGGGAACGATGATCTCATCGATCTCTGCATCCTCAATGCGGGCCGTGCTGGCGGAAAAGCAGTAATACACCGCATGGAACCAGTTGTTGATATGAGGGGATGTATTGCGTTTGCGCACCAGGGCCAGCACTTCCTTCCGCCACTCCGGCAGGGAATCCGCTTCGATGCCCCAGGTATCGAACACATGGTACGCCGTTCCGTTACGGGTAATTAAATTTTCGTGGATGCCCTTTCCTGTTTTGGGAAGCCCCGCCCCCACAGGCAGGTCAAAACCGTACAGGTAATTTAACAGGGAGGTTTTTCCCACACCGGTCTTCCCAAGCACAAGAATGTTCCGTACCGTAGGCCGGTGCACTTTTTTCTGTTTTTCTTCTGATAGATTTTCTTTTCCGTTGGAAGCCGCCTCTTTTTTATTGGGGATTTTGCTTCCTGTCCGGTTCCAGATTTTTACCATCATATGTTACCTGTCATAACTTTCGTCTTATATCAGCCTTGTAAACAAAGGATAACGTTTTACGCAAATCCTTTTGCGGTTATGTCAGCCGCAATCGCGATTTCATCTGCATTCAGAAAATATTTGCAGTCCATTCGCAATTATTTCTTATAGTATTTCTGAATCAGCTGCATGATCACGTCCATGGCAAAGGCAGATGTAATATCCACCTTTTCCCCTTTGGACATACGGGAAGCAGTTTTATAGCAGACTTCGTTCACCGCCCTGCCGAAAGCATACGTAAAAGAAGTAGCCACGCCGCTGTTCACCACCGCCGCGGCAATGGAACCGGCGCCGGGTACCAGCTTCAGCAGGGAACGGGAGAAGATGCGTCCTGTGTTGGCAACCACTACATTGATAAATACTTCCTTGATTTTATCAGTACCCCGGTCGATGCCCCAAAAATTGAAAAGATGGGTGGCCATGGTAGTCTGAATGGCAATCAACGCCGCGGAATCCGTCATGGGCAGGGGACACACCACCGCCCCGGCGGCTGCGGCCACATAACGATGGATCAGCTTGTCCGCCTGGATGTGTTTGATGTGGAGTTCCTGCCCCAACGCCTGGGCAAAGGCCAGCTGCAGCCCCGCGTCAAGATGGTCCACGGACCAGTTCAACAGTTCGTTCCACTGCATTTTGTCCTCCGGTACACGGGGATCGATGCTCACCATAAAGAACGCCGTATCCGGCAGTTTTTTCTGAAGCACCCCTTTCATCTCGTCCAGCTCCACCATGGTAGCCGCGTCGATCTGGGTCAGCACCACGCAGACTTCCGTTAAACCGGCCAGGGCCGCAATGGCGTCCAGGTCCGTAGGGGTGACCCGCTTATTGGCCGCGGAAATACAGTACCAGGCCAGATGCACATGCTTCTGGACATCGCTTTTGCCATTGGCCTCTTTGACAAAACCGATCACGTCTTTATAAAACTTCTGCTGTTTGTCTTCCCCTACTTCATAACCAAGGGTGTCGTACAGCACCACATCGCAGGTTTCCGGCTCGTACCGGGTGATCCGGTCTGTCATGGGTTTGCCGCTGCCGGTCTTGGCCACGTCCATGCCGAAGAGGTGGTTGATGAGGCTGCTCTTGCCCACACCGGTGCCGCCTGTCACAAGGACGCTGGGCTTCTTAACATTTTTGCGGATCTTGTTCAGCACTTTGTCGTAATCAAAATATTGGAGTTTATCAATTAATTTTTTTACGTCGTCTTCTTTCAACACAATCCACCTCCGACCTGTATTTCTTCTTCCAGTTTTTTCCAATTCTTTCGGATACATGCATTCTGCATTTTCCAAACTATTGCAGACGCAAATAAAAGTTTTCGAGCCTTACTTTACAAATCTTTTTATCCTGCTGTACACGCGCAGGGCATTTTCAAAATAAAATTCGTTCCAGTGATCTTCCGGAACAATTTTCCCCAGGTTCCGGATATTATCCGGAATGTTAATCAGGGGCCAGTCGCTGCCGTACATAATTTTATCCCACAGTTCATGGTACTCCAGCCACATGCGCACATACTGCTGGAATCCACTGATTTCTTTTTCCCGTTTCGTTGTGAGGCGGTGTTCCCACAGGCCGGAAAAATCGATGAACACGTTTTCATTTTTGGAAGCCACTTCAATGGCATCCGGCACCCAAGGGTTCCCCACATGGCAGATCACAAACCGCACCTCCGGATGTTCGCTGGCGGCTTCGTCCACCGTCAGGGGGTGTGAGTAGCGCAGTCGGCCGTGATGGTTGGCCGTCTCCCCGCTGTGCATGGCAACAGGCACATCGTAAGCCTTCGCCAGTTCGAACAAAGGCTCGTGACGTTTATCATACAGGTACACGTTTTGGTAGCCCATGTAAAACTTAATGCCCAGGCAATGGGGATCCCGCTGCAGGTAATACTCAAGTTCCATGGCGGTCTTTTCTGCATTCTCCGGCGTGATCTCTTCGCTCTGCACACCTAAACAGTAGCCAACATTTTCCGGCTGGTTGTAAGGCGCCTCACAGAAAGGCTCTCCGCCCAGATTGATAAGCCGGGGAACCACGCCGCCGTAACGGCAGGGGGCATCGTAGCTGTTCCCCATGGCCACGGCAAAAGCAATTTCATTTTCATCGCAGATCTTCTGCCAGCCCGCCCGGGAATTTTCATGGTCAGCCAGCTTCGCCAGTTCGTCAAAGCCGTCAATATTAAAATAATGCATATGGGCATCAATAATTTTCATTGTGAAACCTCTTCACGTTTCCCAATCTGTCATGAAGTGGGCCTTTTTATCAATATTCTTTACGATACAAATTCAGAATATGCCAGCGCAGCTTCATGCTTCCGGAGTCTCTTCTTTTGTCTGGGTAAAGCCCAGCTTCCGGTTCTTCTTCATTTCTTTCCGCAGATCCTTCACCAGATCCTGGAGGGTAATGTCGTCCATATCTTTCTGCAGGTTCCGCTTGAATTTCCGCAGCCTGCCGTCCATAACTGCATGGATGTTGGCCCCTACCGGGCAATCCGGATTGGGGTTCTCGTGAAAGTGGAACAGCTCTTCCTTTTTATCCTCTACGGCGCAGAAAATATCCCACAGGGAAATTTTTTTCGGATCCTTTGCCAGGGATGCGCCCCCTACTCCGGCTTCCACTGTAACCAGCCCTGCGTCCTTCAGCTGGCCCAAAGTCTTGCGGATGATGACCGGGTTCACATTGACGCTGCTTCCCAGAAAGTTAGACGTGGTTTTAAACTGTCCTTCAAATTCATTGACCGCCAGCAAAATATGCACGGCAATGGTAAAACGGGAAGAAAATTGCATGACGTCTCCCTCCATTTTTTCAAAGCTTTCCTTAAGGAACCACTGACTCATTCGTATGCACTCTTACTCTGCATCAGCATAAAAACTCATTTAATCACTGTTTCCTTAATATAATATTTTATCATTCGTCAGTTGTAAGGTCAACGAATACAGCAACTTCTCAAAAATATTTCACGGATTTTTTTCGCAGGAATATTTGAAAACGTGATATACTTAACAAAACGCACAACGAAAGGGGACTCATCATGGCAGAAAAATTAAAAGTGTTGATCCTTAACGGCAGTCCGCGAGCCAACGGCAATACCAGCATCGCCGTCCGGGAACTGCAGAAAGTTCTGGAAGAAAACAATGTGGAAGCAGAAACCATCCAGATTGGCAAAGAAGCCATTCGGGGCTGCGTAGCCTGCGGTTATTGCGGGGAACACGGGAAATGCGTGTTCAAGGATGCCGTAAACGAAATTGCCCCCAAGTTTGAAGCGGCAGACGGTCTGGTCATCGCCAGCCCGGTCTATTACGGTTCCGCCAATGCCACGCTCATCGCCTGTCTGGATCGGCTGTTCTTCAGCACCCATTTTGACAAGACCATGAAGGTAGGCGCCAGCATCGCCTGCGCCCGCCGGGCCGGAACCACTGCCACCTTCGACGAGCTGAACAAATATTTCACTATCTCCAATATGCCTGTGGTTTCCAGCCAGTACTGGAACAACATCCACGGTATGAATCCGGGGGACGCGGAGCAGGACGGGGAAGGCAAGCAGACCATGCGCACCCTGGCCCGGAACATGGTGTTCCTCATGAAGAGCATCGCCTTAGGCAAAGAAAAATTCGGACTGCCGGAAAAAGAAGAATGGATTGGCACCCATTTTATCCGGTAAAAAAAGGTAATAAAAAACAAACCGTGTACCCTTTCCGTTTATTACGGAATCAGGATACACGGTTTTTTTATTTTCAGAACCCAATGTCCTCGCCCACTAAAATCACTTTGATCTTATGGGCCGGTTTGCTGCGGCGGGTGACAACGATATAGTTACAAATGGTATCGTCGCAGTTACAATCGGCACAGACCCCCGTAAGGCAGCAAGGCGTCTTCGCCCCGAACCGCTGCACGTTAATGGACGCTGCCGTTGCATGGGCCCGGTCAATGGCGCTGTGGAGATTGCCTGTTACCTTGTTGAGCCCGGCGATGACAAGGACCTGCTTCGGACCGTAAATCATAGCAGCGCAACGGTTGCCGTTGCCATCAATGTTTACCAGTTCGCCGTTAACGGTCATGGCGTTGGTACTCATAAGGAAGGTATCACAGAGAAGCCCCTGCCGCATGATCTCCATCCGTTCTTCCGGCGTCTTCGCCGTATCCCTGTCAATGCACCGGAAATTTTTCCGCACATAGTCCAGCAGGCCGATCTCCGCAATGGAGGCCGAACCGCCCCAGCTGATTACATCATCCTTCGGGATCAGCTCCAGCGCCTTTGCCAGCGCCTCTTCCTTTGTAGCGCAGTAATAGGCGTCGAAAGCCCGTGCCTGCAACTTTTTCACTAAGGTCGCGCCTAAAATCCTGTTCCGTTCTGTTCTCGGATCTGCCACAATGATTCCCCCTCTTTTTTCTTTTTATATTTTTTTACGTTTATGCTTACCACATGCAAACAAGCCTACAGCTCTCTGCTAAAACGCAGCTTCCCTTTTACCCTTTCGGCACAACCGCAGGGCCCCGGTCAGTTTTAAACTTCAGCCGCTCATCCGCAAACACCGGCCACATTTTATTGTCGTATAACGTTAACAGCTTCACTTCGTTCCCCGTATCCCCTACGATGAAATTCATCTGGTAACGGGAATCGTACTCGTTCATGTGCTTGTCTTCCCACACGGTGACCTGGTACCACCCCGCCCAGGAATCTACCGGCGGGTTATCCCCGGTCTTGAATTCAATTTTGTAATCGTAGAACTGGGACGTGCTCAGCATATTGGTTGCAGCCGGAATAAAATCTTCCAGCATGCATTTGATCATGGCCTGCTGCAGCACCAAAGGAGCCGGCCGGTCCGTAACCGGAATGTAATGGCCGCATATGGGAGCAGGCAATGTTTCCGAGCCAATGACATTGATGCGCCCTTCCCCCGCTTCCATCATCAGGAACATCTTCGGCTGGTTTTTCTGCATTCCTTTCACGCCGTCGCGAATGGTTTCCGCGTAATCTAAAAGGAACGGAAGTTCATTGTCGTTAATCACCGGCGGACTGTCCACCAGGCCGCCCAGTTTTATCTCTTTCGGACTCCGCAGCCGGGCCGCCATGAAGACGCTGCCGTCAGGTTTTCCGGAAGGATGGTTACGCTGCACCGATTCGATGCCGATGTAAGTCCGCTCAAAGGAATCCCCTGCCAGATCGCCTTTTTTATGCATCACCACTAAATAAGTTGTCGTGCTTTCATCGGAAAAGCGCCGGTACACTCCTTCTTTGAAAACTTCAGGCGCGGATTTTCCTGAAAGAGTTTTCGCAAAACGGCCGGCGCTGCGGACTGTCGTTGCGCCGTCATTGTTTCCCTCAGCGAATACCGTCCCGCAGGCAACGGTCAGCAGAAGAGTAAAACAAGCAACTAAAAACGTAACAAGTTTTTTAGAAATTTTTGAAACCCGTTTCGCATTCATTTTCATTTTTATCCCGCGCCTCCTTTATGTCCTGCAGCTTTTGTATTTATATTGCAACTTTGTATTTATATTATACATGATAAGAAATCAATAAAACAATTTTTTCTTTTCAAAAAAATCCTGTCCCCGAACGATTACCGGAGGCAGGATTATGTTTTACTGATACGCAATCACGATGCGGGAGACGCGCCCGTTCTTCACGAACACATACAGGTTGCCTACATTGATCTTTTCCCGCGTGTCATGGTTATACCAGTAGAGGGTCTCGCCGTTTTCCGCCGGGCTTTTTACGTCTTCCTTTCCCAGCCGGGCGTACACATCATTTAACGGCATGCCCACCGTTACCCCGTCGGGGGTGCGCCATCCGTTGTCGCTGTTGGATTCGATCCGCCACGCGTCTTCATTATAAAAACTCACTACAAGGGAATGATTGCCGTAAATGAATTTGGATTCCACAAAATCCCCGTAGGCCTCCGATTTAATTTCTTCCATGGTGACCCGGTCGGGTACGCCGAACACTTTCTTCGCATCCTCAAACTTCGCACCTAACTGTATGCCCAAGGCGATGCGGTTAGAGGACAGCTCCGCATAAGAAACACTCATGAAACTAAACAGCAATACTAAAACCATAGTAATGATCCGGAACTTTTTCATAATCACACCCCGTTTCGCATTTTTTATAAATTGAAGTTTGTGTACCAAAGTTATGCTGTCAGGCAAAGGCATCGCAAACCCGTCACCGATTGCTATTCCATGGACTCATTCACCCTCGCATGATTACAGTGGGCTTTTATATAATCTGCCACGAAAGCAAAATCTTCCTCCTCCGCATAGACCTGGTTGCGGCTCAGGGTTTCGTTCACACGGATCAGGTTTTGTTTCGGCAAAATTTCCAAGGTCTTCACATCGTTGAAAGCAGTATGCATGGCCGTGCGTGACGCCGCCAGAATGCCGGTGCCCGCAATGCCGGGCCGGCCCCCTGCAATACCTGCCAGCACGGTCAAGGCCCCGATGAGCTTCGTCTTCTTCACGTCTTTCGGGTGCTGGATGTGGGTAATGCCCTTTTCATCCATTTCAAATACCACACAGTACTTGCCGCCTGTTACGTAAGCATAAATCAGATAGGATACGATGCTGAGGGGAATAAAAATTGCAAGGAGGATGCCGCACATTTCCCCAAGAAACTTTAACGTATCCATAATGCCATCCCCATCCATCAGGGAGAAGATTCCTATCAGCAGCATCACGATAACCAGGGTGATGCCTAACACTTTCAAGATTTCGGAAAAGATCGCCGATGATTTGTACAGGTTCAGCTCATACACCCAGCGGTATTTTCCGTCCGGGTACATCATGATATTTTTGCTTTTGTAAGTCCCGTCAGTTTTCATAGCAAGCTCCATTCAGCAACCATTGTTCCGCGGCACAAATAGTAAATAGTAACGAAAGAATCATCTTTCACACTAATTCCCCCAGAACACGCTGCCCGTTCCACTCTGTTCCCGCCTTTAATTCTGCGCAACGATGTATCGGAACAGTTTTCCTTTTTTAAATTCCAAAAACAGATTATATGGGGCCGTTTCTTCCATGGCAAACTGGGTCACTGCGTCGAAACCGTCCGGCTTATTGGTCCGTTCCGCCTTTAACTCATTGGTTGTTAACCTGGGATTCTTTTTTACGTATTTTGTTTTCAGGACTTTATACACCTGGTCCCGGGTCATGCCGATTGTCACACCAGCGTCCGAGGTAACATTCTTGCCGGTCATCGTAACGCTTTGCACGGTTCTGGAGACCCATTTTTTCAATCGTTCCTGAGAGGGAACGCCCCCGCCGATTATGTCTTCAAACTTCAATCCTTTGTAAACGTATTGTTTCGTGCCGGGAAACTGATTCCCCGTACTTGCCGGTTTGCCGTAGACCATTTCCACTTCCTGCCAGGTGCTTCCTACGCCTACGATAAACGTGTCCCCGGAAAGACGGCCCTGGGAAATTTTCTTCACAAAACTGATTCGGTCCTGACGGACTTTATCCCGGAACTGCCGCAGATCTTTCTTTTCCTCTTCTTTTTCTGCCTTGCCCAGCAAGGCCGCAATCTGTGCGTCCGATTTCCGCATTTCCGCCAGCATTTTATTTTCCGCAGCAATCAGTTTGTTCAGGCCTGCCTGGTATTCTGTATAATCCTGCTTGGTCGGCGGAGGCTGCTGGGACGGATCCGGTTTGACCAGAACAGGTACTTCCATGCTCATGGCAGTTTTTTCCGCCTTACTGATCGCTTCCTTTTCTTTTGCAAATTTGTCGCCGCATCCGGATATGATCACGGTCGCCAGGCAAAGCAAGAGTAATAATAGCTTTTTCATCATCCGTTTCCTCCGATAAAATGGTGCAGCATATTGCAACCCATTAAGCTCCCACTGAACAGCCGCTGTAACACACCGAGCCTTATTATTTCTCCAGTCCTTCTCTGTCCTCTATTTGCCTATGCCTTCCCAATGAACGTCGTGAGCCGTAACCGCAAAATTATTGAACTCGTCCTTGGGCGCCTTATCCGGAAGTTCCACTGTCAGCATGGGTGAATCCTGAAGAGGCTTAATTTCCATACCGGTAAAAGCTTTTGTGTATTTTATGTTCTTCTCGTTCAGCAATTCCTTATCCACATCCCGCAGCACGATATCCAGTTCCATTGCTTTAACTGAGATAATGGTGCGATTTTTTTTGCCGTTGTAGAAATGCCCGGAAATTGTCAGGTCGTTGCCTTTGCGCTGTACGTTTTCCACTAAGAAAACAATTTTTTCGTTGGCCGTAGCATCCTGCTTTTTCTGCGCGTTGGCCGCTTTCATTTCCTCTGCGTATTTTTTCAGTTTTTCTGCCTTTACCGCCGGGTCCATGGGCTTTTCCGCCTCCGGCTTCGCAGTTCCGTTATCTTTCTTTTCGGTCTCTGCTTTGGTTTCAACTTTCGGCGGTTCAGCTACAGGGGGCGTTTCCTTCTTTTTGCCAAACATAAAGTACGCGCCGATCAGCAACAGCAACACCGCCGCGCCGATCGCAACTTTTTTCATCATGCCGTTGTTGCTCTCTGCTTCCGCTGAAGAAACTGCAGGCGCCTCCTGTTTCTTGGCTGCTTCATGAACTGCTTTGGCTTCCGCAGCTTTACGTGCTGCTGCTTCTTCTGCCGCTTTACGCGCCGATGCCTCCTCTGCTGCTTTGCGGGCAGCTACTTCTTCCGCAGCTTTGCGTGCCGCTGCTTCTTCTGCCTCCTTACGTGCTGCTTCCTCTTCTGCCGCTTTGCGTGCTGCTTCCTCCTCTGCCGCTTTGCGGGCCGCTGCCTCTTCCGCCGCTTTGCGTGTCGCTGCTTCTTCTGCTGCTTTACGCGCTGCTGCTTCTTCTGCCGCCTTACGGGCCGATGCCTCTTCTGCTGCTTTGCGTGCCGCTGCTTCTTCTGCCGCTTTGCGGGCCGCTGCCTCCTGTGCTGCTAATGCCGCAACCGCTTCGCTTCCATTTTCTGTTGCCGGTTTGCTGTTTCTTGGCGGAGCTGTCACAGTACTGCCCGCAAGTTTCCCTTGCATTGCAGCCGGGCGTGGCGAACCGCACTTTACACAAAATTTCCCTGTATTCCTCTTCCCACAAGCACACACCCATTCCGTCTGCCTGGCGGCCACGGGCTGTGGAGGCGCTACTGGACGCGGTGCGCCGCAATTTACACAAAATTTTCCCGTATTGGTTTTTCCGCAGCTGCACGTCCATGTACCTGCAGTATTGTTATCAAATTCAGCCATGGTTTACACTCCCTTTTCCATTCTTCTCATTTTCATAAAAAGCAAAACTGCGCCCCTGCCATATTCATTTGTGAGTTTTACGGGAACGGATTTCTGATAAAACAAACACAAAATCTGGCAACAGCGCAGCGTCAATTCTTAAAACAATTTTATAAATTTTTCAAATTATTTTTTCCCATTGGGAAATAACATCATATGCTTTCTTCAACTTTATTATACCATCGTTTATCAATTTTTCATAAATTTTTCTTTTGTTATTCTGCCTTACCCTACTCGCTCTTTTTGCCTTCATAACTTTCAGCAGAATCGCAAAATATTCAGTCCGTTTTGTCTATTACGAATATACATTTGTTTTAACAAATCCAAAAAATTCCTAAAAAGACCTGTGCACCCCAGACCATTGACTTTTTGTCTTTTCGGTCTAATTTAAAATTTTCGAATCATTAAAATCAGTTATATTCCACTATAATTTTGTATATTCAAATATTATTCTAAAATTTCTTTGTTTTTCTCTTTGTTTCTCTTATTTTCTTTATTTTACTCGTTATTACATTTTGCAAAAATCACTTAAAGCCTCAAATTTTTGTCTTTTTGACTTTCGGATTTTTCAAGCATGCCCTGAAACGTCCGTATTTCGTTTCTGAGCGATTTTGCCCCTTTTTGGATATATGTATCGTCTCAAAACAACATAGGGCCTTACAGGGCATTTCTCGCGGTCGGCTTTTAAAACAGCCTGTTTTTCTTATATCGGCTATCACATTTCCGACTTGGTTTGCTAAATATATTTATCTTTTTGGTTCGTGTTTACTTAATATATTTTAGTAACACTTGGGATTAGAAGCACCAACTTTTTATCCGGAAAACTCTCACACCTTCGCCCCGCAGTTTCCGCAGAACACGCCGCCCGGTTCCAGTTTAGCGCCGCAGTTCGTGCAAAACTCCGGTGTGTTGCGGGCGCCGCAGTTTTCACAGAAACGGCTGTCATGATCTAAGGGCGCGCCACATTTTTTGCAAAACAGTTTCGCTGTTCCCGCTGCAGTTTGCTGCCCGCCACCCACTCCGGACAGGGGAGCTGCACCGTTAATCGCCGCACTGCTTCGTCTTGTTTGCTGCTCGCCCGCCACATTATTCGCCGCTGCACTGTTTCTTCTTGTTTGTTGTGCGCCAGCAACGTTATTCATCGCCGCGCCGGTTCGTCCTGTTTGTTGCGCGCCAGCTGCACGGTTCATCGATGCACTGCTTCGTCCCGGTTGCTGCTCACCACCGGCCGGGTTAGTGCGAGCAAAACGTTCCGGGTTCTGAGGAACCGATTCAGCATTTACATTTTTGCCTACGCCATTTTCTTTACCGCCGCGGCCTTTGCCTAAAAACTTGAACGCGCCAAAGCCAATGGCTCCCACGGCAGCGACGCCGATGGCAATTTTGGCCGCTGTACCCAGGCCGCCGGAATCTTTGCCGTCAGATGCTTTGCCAGTCTGCTTGCCTTCCGATTTCGCGTTGGATTTTTTATCGCCGCCAAGAACAGAAGAAATCGCACCGGCGGCACTGTTGCCGGTCATTAAATCATATGCCTTTTTACATGCTGCATCGGAGGTAAAAATATAATAGGTACGGGTTATATATGGCGTCCTACGATACGTGCCGACAGAAGATAGCTTTTCAGTGCCAACTTCGAATCCAATCGTCGGAAAATCTATAGTAACCGTTGCAGTTACTTCTTCCACGTCCTTAGGAATTGTATGTTTTTTACCATAACTATTTTCCTTACCGAGAGACGTCAGCTCTTTTAACGTTCCTATCTTCTTATGATTATAAAATTTTGTAGTTTCCGAATAATTAGCAGATCTGACAGGCTTTGAAAGTATACCCGGTATAGGCGCCGGTTCCGCCGTAATCGTTATCTGGCTTCCCGGCGCGGCTTTCGCGAATACGACATGCCCGTATTTGGCGTTTTTACGTAATTCGGCAGTGTATTTCGCATAGGCATTTAAATCTAAATTTTCCAGCATCACATGCATTTTCATCTGTGCGATTTTCGTCTCATTGCTGCTTAAACGAGGCTTTATCGTTACCGTCCTCGTAATGGTTTCAGACGTTACAGCTGCATCGACTGTTTTAATCCCCGACATCCCCAACGCAAACATAAAGGCCGCCAGCAAAATAGAAAAATATTTTTGCCAGAAAATTTCTGTGGAATGATTTCTATAACGATTCTTTTTCATCACCATACCACCTCCGCAGGCATTCTTCATCACAGGAGCAAGCGAAATGCTTTACAACTTAATTCTAAAGTTTATTACTGTCAAAGTCGAAACAAATCGTGAGCCTAAGTTGTATCGCCTTTTATTCCAGTATGGTTATCTTGCCCTCTTTACCCGCTGATAGGTTTTTCCCTTTAAGCTCACTGGACCATTTTCCTTCAAATTTAATGTTATAGGCTTCTCTTGTAGGAAATCCCCACTTCCAGGTAGTTCCATCGGCATTATAATTAACAATGATAACCGGCTCTTTGCCTTCCGTATTGACTTTCATAGTACAGTCGAGTGTAACTACTTCTTCCATTTTCCTGGCAGGATTTTTGGAGACATCTTCTTTGAACTTTCTGTGTCCCTTCCACGTTTTCTGCTTTGCGTCATAGGTCAGGGGTATATTGGCAGCTGCTGCCATATAATCCCCATTCGCCTGACATACATTCAAGCCCCACCGACCGTCCTTTCCTTTGGAAAGCCTGAATCCCAAAACATTGTTACGCGTTGCGGTTTTCTTTCCCTGCGTCATGGTCGCCTTGCCATGATAAATTCCCTCTTTCAGTTCTTCCTTTTCCAGCGTAGCCTTCAGCACGATATTTTGCTTTTTATCCTTTGTGGAGGTTACCAAAACGAGAAATACGTAATTATCTTCTGTCTGTTTTTTGAAATCTTTTATAATGTTATTAGAGCTTGATACTGCATTTTTGTAGTTTACTGTTTTATATCTGATAACCTGTACCCGACAACCTCCTTCTGCCTCTAACTTCAACTGACATTTTTCCGGGAGATCATCGGCTATGTTTTCTATTTGTTTTCGGCTGTTTTGTTTTTGAGGAACCGCCAGTGCGATTATACAACCCCCATACGGTCCAAGTTCAAAGGGCGGGCTGGTAAATACGACCGGCGAAGCTCCTTCTTCCTCTTTTTCTATTTTTTCTTTGGTTTTATCATCCAGTTGTATTTTGATCGCGCCTAAATAACGATCTTCTCCCGTAACCACATCCGGATGTAGACAAGCTTGGTAATATAGTGGAAGAGGTATGTGACCTATTTTTGTCATAACCTCCCTATAAAAATCAGCGGCAAAAATACCTTCTGTCAAGGCAATCTTTCTTATGTAAGACTTTAGTCGCCGACAATCGGCAGTCCAATTTTCATAACAATCCTTAATCCAGGCATCGCCACCCATCTTACTGCTTATATAATCAATCAACAATACACGCCCATAACCATCTTCTGCTGTGTTATTTTCAGGAATCACCCCACCCCACATGAACCTGGAAAATGATTGTCCATTCTCAGGAACCGCGTCGGGATAAACCACCCTTTCAAAATGCGTTGCTGTCGCCTCATCAAACCACAAGGTTTTCGTAAAATAAGAAGCCGCCCCATTGATTATACCCTGTTGTACTGCGTGAAAGAATTCATGGTAGATAGTTTTCCTTACATTCGGTCTTCGAGCTTCATCATCATAGGGCATGTTACGGTTATCACCAAACAAGCTTTTTTCCTTGAGCTGTATTTCGCCGGTCGATGAAAGCCAACCGCCTTCATCCTTGATGTCTTCGATATAAACGTCAATCGGGGTAAATGCATCTACATAATCGGCATAACCATTCTTTTTATAGTAATTGTAGGCCTCTTCCAGATCGCTTAGCAGCTTTTGGGCGTCGTCTCCCCCCATATAATGGTTTCTAGCTGTCAGCGTATAATAGTTGTACCACAGGCGAAAATGGCCTTTAGAATATTTATAGCCCTCACCATATTGAGGCATGAATTCGTATTTTAAATAGTATCCCACATATTCCGTATACTCGCCCAAGTCCGGGGCTGTCTCCGCTGATTTTTCAGTTGCCTTATTTCTAATCGTGCTTTGTGCCACAGCAGCCGGGTCAATGACAGCTACAGCTTTTCCATCTTTTACTTCGGCATCAAAGTAACTGTAACGCCGCGTTGTTTTGCCGTTCACCATAGGGTACTCACGACCGATGCCGAGTTTGATGTGTTGTCCGTCGTTGTTCCCCGGCTTATACTCCTTCGGCACCGGTACGGATACCGTGACCTTTCCCTGGCAGCTCTTGTCAATCTTCATGACATACAGGTCGCCAATCAGTCCGTTATTTATTTCTTCTTCCTTATCTTTTACGGTAGTCATCGTGGCTGCGCCGTTACCCAGGTTCGTCTGTTTAAAATCCAACGTAATGTCCTTTAACGCCAGCACTCCGTTTTCCAGTTTAGCCGTGGGACGGAACAGATCCAGCAAATAGCCGGGCTTCCAGAAGCCAGTAATGCCAATGACCAACAAAACCACGGCCGCAGCGGCTGCCATCAGCCTTTTGTTCCGGCTGGATTTTTGCGGCAGTTGCGTCTGTGGTTGCGAATCTACAGATTCCCGGTTTTGAAACTGCGGTTGCGCCTGATGCTGGTACGGCTCTTCCTGCCGCGGGTATTCCTGATCCTGCTGCTGTGCTTGTTGCTGCTGCGCATATTCCCAATCTTGCGCTTGCTGTTGATACTGCGCTTGCTGCTGTACGTATTCCTGTTCTTGCGTTTGATACGACGGATCGCTTTCCACGGTTGCAGGTCCGGAGGCATACGCTCCGCCCTGTTCCAGACTCATTCCGCAATTTCCGCAGAACACCGCATCCGGAGGCAGCGCTTCCCCGCACCCGGGGCAGACAGACTGTACCGGAGCCGCTGCTTCTTTCAGCTTGGCGCCGCACATTTTGCAAAAGGTGGCGCTTTCCTTCACCGCAGCACCGCATTCGGGACAGAACGACTGCATTGGAACGCTTTCCCCGCCCAGCCTGGCGCCGCACTCTGCACAAAATTCCGCTTCGGGCAGGTTCCGGCTGCCGCACTTAGCACAGGTGGGCCCCACCAGCTGACGCACTACAGGAGCGCCGCAGTTGCTGCAAAAGTCTGAGCCTTCCAAAATTTTTTGTCCACAATTCGGGCAATGCATGGGAACCTCCTGTCTGCATGAAAGCCAAAATCGTTACTTATAACTGTCTTTATTTGTTTAATCCACGCCTTCATAAATCGTTGACGCATTCATCACAGAGGTATCGTATACGGAATCGTCGTAAGAAGTCGGTACATCATGATACACGGGAACGTTCAGGTCCTGGTATCCGAACCAGTTGCGGTTTAAGTCCCAGAACAGGCGGTACCGGGTGGGGTTCGCCTGGCGGTTCACGCTGTCAAAGCGCAGTTCCAGATCACCGTCCGGACGCACCAGCATGCTGGGTAAAGGCAGCGGGCTCCAGTAATTTATGCTGTCCACATACAGTTCCAGTTTTTTCGCAAAGGTATCGTACCCGTACAGCACGATGCGCCCGTGGGCGTCCATGGCAAAATACACCCTACCAGTCTTGTTGTCACGGAACACTTTAAAGCCATACCCGAAGTTGTTCTTGGGGCTGTAACCGTCCGCTACCCTTTCGTACTTGCCTTTTCCCGGGTCCCGCCACCAGATGAGAAGGTGGTAACGCTTGTTTTCCTTGGAGTTGGCCAGATTGCGGAAACGGATCTTTACGTCCCCCATTTTGGTACGGTATTCTTTTTCCCATTTTTCATTGGCTTTCAATTGCAGCACGCCGGTATCGGCCACCTCCACAAAATTCCCGGCTTCGGCAATGGCTGTTCCGCCCAATAAAACGCTTACTGCAACAAAAAGACTCAACACCAGACTCCAAAGTTGTTTTTTCATATCCGCGCCTCCTCGTTTTCTTTGCGTTAACACAACGTTTTTATTCTTTTTATTTTCAGAAAAACAAAACTGCGCCGCCACCATATTAAATTGTGAGTTTTACGGGAACGGGTCTCTGATAAAACAAACACAACATCTGGCAACAGCGCAGCATCATTTCATATAACAATTTTATAAAATTTTTGACTGGCTTCTCAACATATCGCAACAGGTTTTCTGTTCTTTAATCATAGCATATAAATTTGCGGATGTATATAAAACTTTTCTATTAATGCCTTTTAATAACACCAGAAATCTTCCGTCCGATAGGTCCATCCAATGCGCTTCATGCAAAATTCAAACACTTTGTTTCCCGGAGAAACCACCGTCATGTTAGAACCGCCCATCATGTTCGTTTCATAGCGCCACATTTCATCCCGGAACTTTGCGAATTTCCATTTTACTATATTTCTGATTTTCCCGTCCTGCATCATTTTCGTTGAGACCCGGAAAACTTTTCCATCCAAATTTTCTTCCCATTCAAGGGTCGTATCCATCACATACACATCTGCCTGGTTCTGTTCCCAGCGCTCTACCCACACGTCTTTCGCCTCGCAGGCCCGGTCAAAAGCGGAAAAGAAAATGGCAGTCACAGCCAGCAACATAAAAACGATCCGTTTCATAATGGTTCCTCCTCATTGTTTCCTTAATAAATTTATTTTGTTTTGTATTTATATATGATATTCACTTTCCGATTCCGCGCACACAAACCGCTGGTTCTCGCTGCCTGGCCTGTCCGGAATGCTCAGTTTTACAAACCCTTTTTCAATCAGAGGATTTACATACTTTTGCATGGCGTATGTAGCAGACTGCAATCCCAAAAACGCTATGATTTCCTTCCGGCTGCGGGGCGCCCCCAGAAATTGCAGCAGCGCCTTGTCTTTTTCGGTGAGATGCCCCTTGGGCAATGTATTCTCCGGGGCCGGGCGATTATATAAAATCACCGTAAAGCTGCCCCGTTCATCCAAAAACACCGGAGCCTGCAGCCCGTAGTCCCCCATGGCCCTGCGTATGGTGGGTATGCCGGAGTACCGGTTCTCTGTAATTCCCAGCGTTTCCAGGGCTCTGGCCAGCACCGGGTTCCGGGTATCCGGCTGCACCTTTCCCAGCTGGTCCACCCGCAGGCGCCCATAAATGCCGCCGGGGTTTTTAATCACGATCCGATCCGGATACATGACAATCTGAATGGGCATCCCTTCCGTATGGATGCTGTAATCCCGGTGCACTAATGTATTGAGGAGCACTTCCCGCACAGCGGTAACCGGGTAATCGGTCCGGTCTTCCCGCCTCCCGGTCCGGGGATTGATGATGGTTTTTGTCCGCATGTTTTTGCACACAAAGTCAATGGCCTGCTCCAGCATTTCCGGAATCGTTCCTTCTATACGGCGGTTATCCAGAAACCGTTCGCCCGCTTCCCCCGTTTCCCCCATTTCACTGCCGGGAAGAGCCACCGCTGTAATACAAAGTTGGGGGAAAAACGCCTGGGGATACGGACAAAAAAGCAAAACGGAACTCAGCGTAACCTGTCCGCCCCGGGTTACGCTCATCAACTCATACAGGGTTTCGTCCTGCAACGCGCTTAAATTTCTTCTTTCCTTTTTTAATCGGCCGATATATTCTGTCAGCAACGTCTGGTCCAGTACGGTAAGCGCTGCCCGTGAAACCGGCCTTACATCGTCCTGGTATTTTTTCCGGAAGGCTTCGTAGCTGTAGACTTCATATTCCGTCATAGGCTCGTCGCTGTCGCCCACCCGGATACGGGAGCCTTTTAACCTGCCCTGCCCTCTATAATAACAGGGCCGCTCCGCAATATCCACGCCGGGAATTTCCGCAGAAACAAAAACTTTCCCTTCTTTTTCAGCAACGGTCAGCAAGGGACGCACCGGCGGTTCCATCTGCATGCACTGCTCCGCAATTTTTTTCTGCAGGTCCTGTGGATCGTAAACGCCGCAGGGATCGTAACCGTTTTTTTCGTCTATGCCAAAAATAATCATGCCCCCGTCGTCCTGATTGGAAAAGGCAGACAAGGTATCGTATAAACGCCTCGGGCAGCCTTCTTTTGCCGCTTTTATTTCCAGCGTCCGGGTCTCGCATTGGCGCTTTTGGATTTCATTTAGTTTTTCCAGCAATTCTTCCGTAGTCATTTCAGTTTCCTCCTGATAATTTAATTTTACTATAAAAAATTAAAGTTTTCAAGAAGAATTTAAATTTTAATTTAAGTTTTTATTTTTAACAGTTCATTTTTAATTTTAATTTTAGTTTGATGCTTCAATTTTTATTTTAATCTTTTATTTTAGCCTTAAGGAAACGCCGGTTAAATGAATTTGTGCGATTGCCGAAAGCGCGCGGACAAATCAATCAGTGGTTCCTTAACTTAAAACATTACACCTTCGTCCCGCAGTTTTCGCAGAAACGGCTGCCGGGTTTCAGTTTCGCGCCGCAATTGGAGCAAAAGTGCGGTTGCTCTGTTACTGCTGTCTGATTTGAAATAAGATTCGGTGCGGAAGAAGCGGCACCGATGGTTCCCGCCGCATCAACCGGCTGCTTCGCCTCTTGTTCCTGCAATACATGTTTGCTTTGTTCTTCCTGTTGCGGTTTTATTTCATTTTGTTTCCGCTGTTCTTGTTGCTGCGGATACATCATATCCTGCTGAAGCTGTTCTTGCTGCTGTGCCGAACCGGCGCCGGTTTTCTTTTTTCCCCGGTGGAACAGCCAGTAAATGAACGCGGCCACAAATGAGCCGCCGATGCCGATGGCCCCTACGATGGCGTCCGAATGTTTATCTTCAATGATGATCCGCTTGCCTTTGTTATCGTTTACCTTTTTTACGGATTTTCCGCTAAAGGGCGTCGCATTGGCTTCCGCGTAGCCTACGACACGCAGTTCATACTCCACTGTAGTGTAGCGGGGCAGGGTTTTGTTTCCTTCTTTGTAAAAATCCTTCAGCTGTGCCGTCACAACCAGCAACCGCGCCTTGGGCGGAATTTTGTATTCTACGTTCACGTTCAGCTGCTTGCCCGGGGATCCCTTTGCTTTGCGGTAAAACGTTTCCATCTTCTTTCCCGCGTAACGGTTCACCACGTCGAAGGGCTGCACGGTCAGTTCCATTTCCTGGACCGCGCCGGGCAGTGACTGCATGGCCGACAGAAGAAACCGGAGGGGCTGTCCGGGATCCGCCGTGCCGGTTCGTGTGTAAAAAATTTTCCCGTTGGCGTTGTCTTCCTTGTACCCGGTGTGCTGTGACTTTACCCCGTAAACCATAAACTCCGCCGTAACGGCGTTGCCAATGGAAAACTGATCCCGGTCCACCGGTATGGCAGGGGTGGCAAAAACAGATTGGGGCATCCAAAAGAAAACGACAAGTACCGTCAGCAAAAGAGAAAAATATTTTTGCAAAAAAATTTCCGCAAATTTCTTTCTGCGTTCCTTTGTCGTTTTCACTTTGCCACCTCCAACCATTTTTGCAAGTCAGCAGTCCAACGATTTTTTGCAGCTCAACCTTTTACCCTTTAGCGCCTTCCACTTCATACACCTGAGGCGCGCCGTCTTCCCCTACCCGGCAGGTGAGCCTGGTCCCGGGCGTATAACCGCTGCCCGGCATGGCCGTCATGTAAAAGGCCTGGGGATTGGTCATCACATACCAGTCCTCGCCGTTTTGCCCTACCATGTCAGAGATGAAACGGCTCATGGCATATTCGCCCACAAAGACCGGCTCGTTGCCCAGGGCGTACACCCGCAGGGCGTGCTGGCCGTTTTCTTTTTCGCAATCCACATACAGGAAACGCTGTTCCTTTTCATCTAACTTGTTGCTCACAAAAGTAGCGCGGATTTTTTTTGCGTTGAATTTATCTTTCAGCTGCTCGCCGCAGTAATCGATAACCAGTTCTTCCCAGTCGTTCATTACTGCAAGCCTGTCCCCCCCGGGGCTGTCGCTTAAGCGCACGGGCAGGTATGTGGGTATTTCCATGCAATAGGAATGCGGCCCCCGCCAGGTGATAGCCTGGGTGTACTGGTCGTGTTTGAAGATTTCCGGCCGCTCGGAATACAGCAGCGTGGTAGTATAAATCCCTTCCGCATAGGAGCCTATGATATAGGGATTGAAATAGAATGTCACACCCCGGGGATCCATGTTCCAGATCAGGTGGCCGTCTTTTGCCATCTGGTCAACCGTTTGACGCATGCTGGCCCCGTTGTTTTCCCGAAAAGACGCGTTGGGATAATCAAACATCAGCTGCTGCTTAATAGCAGAGGTCATAGCGGTGGGGCTGGTGAAAATATCCGTCAGCTGCATCTCCTTACCGGTGTAGGTGTCGAAGGTCTTTCCGATTACGCCGTACATACCGTGGGCGCCTCCCATATAACTGGAGACAAATTCCAGCATGCTCACCACCAGGGAGTCAGCCCTGCGCACATATATATCGCTGCTATTTTCAAAAGCAGGGAAAAAATCAGAACCATACTTCGCCCGTTCACTGTGGTCCAGGCGGGCGTCCCGTACCATTTCCTTGCAGCTCTTGTCAAACTGTTTGCTTTCATTGGCAGTGTAGACATCTAAGGCTTTGTTGATATTGGGTTCAAAAGGCACGGGACCGGTCACCCGGATCCCCGTCCAGCGGGCCCGAAGAAGTTCGCCCTTATCGTCGCTTTCCACAAAATGTTCCGTCCGGGTCACCAGCGGAATATGGTGCAGGCCCACCTGATAATCCACGCCGTTGCCCTGGGCAAAAGCGGAACGGGAGCAACTAAAATCCAAAACGTCGGTACTCCCCGAATCCAAAATGGGAGCAACCGTAAATGCGAACGTTGCAGCCAGCGCAGCGGCTAAGAATTTTGCTTTTTTCATAGGGCGCCTCCTTTTCTAACAGTGAATGGGTATTGGAGTTTTTTATTATTTGTCATGCTGAATTCCTGACATTATTATAACATAAATGCAGAATTATTAATTGGTTATTAATTAAAAATCCGGAATACCTTGATCAGATATTCCGGAAATTTTTTAGTCTATAGCGTTCCAAAATTTTCAGCAAAATTTTGTAAACGTTCAACGCATTTGCCGTTTCCTTAAAATTTTATTTTTTCAGCAGCGCGATGGCCACGTCGTTTACGTTGGTGCCGGTAGGGCCTGTCATGATCAGCCCGCCGATGGCTTCCAGGGCATGGTAGGAATCGTTTTCCCGGAGCATGGCGTAATAATTCAGATCCAGATCCTGCAGGGCGTCAAAACTTTCCCCGTCCACATAACCGCCGGCCGCATCAGTAGGACCGTCTGTCCCGTCGCTGTCGATAGAGAACACGGCTGCGCCTTTTATTCCTGCAATGCCTTCCGCTGCCGCCATAGCCAGTTCCTGGCTGCGGCCGCCGGAACCGTACCCGGTTACGTGGACCACCGTTTCGCCTCCGGCAATAAAAGCCAGGGAACAGTCGCTATTGGCATGGGTCTTTAAAATGCTGGCAAGAAAACTGCCGGCCGCGCTGGCTTCACAGCAAAGCTCGTCCGTTAAAATAAAAGGTTTGTACCCCAACGTTTCCACCGCTTTGGCCGCTGCAACGCAAAGGGCCTTCACGGAACCGTTCACATGAGTCTCCACGTTATGCAGCTCTTTTGGCGTTTCCTGTTCCAGACAGGCCGCCGCTTCGGTTGAAAGATGGATCTTGTACCGTTTCACAATATCCCTTGCCTGCTTGCAGGTGCTGCTGTCCGGATAGGCCGGGCCGCTGGCGATGCTGTCCAGAGGATCCCCCAGCACGTCGCTGAGCACAATGCTCAGCACTTTAGCCGGGGCGCAGGCCTGGGCGAAGCGCCCCGCCTTCACGCTGCTGAGGCGTTTACGTATTTTGTTCAGCTCTACAATATTGGCGCCACTGTGGAGTAAATCCATAGTGATCTTCTGCAGTTCTTCCCCGGAGATAAGAGGCAGCTCGAAAAGGGCGCTGCCGCCTCCGGACACCAAAAAGATCACTGTGTCTTCCGGTTTCAGATCTTTTACCAGTTCCAGCGCTTTTTTCGTAGAGGCAAAACTGTTTTCATCCGGAATGGGATGGCCCGCTTCACAGCATTCCACCCCGGGGATGTCCCCCTTCACATGTTTGTATTTGGTAATGACGATACCTCTGTCCACCTTGCCCAGAGTATCCACCGCCGCCTTTGCCATCTGCCAGGCCGCCTTGCCGATGGCCACCAGAATTTTCCGGCCGTCGCTGAACTGATAATCCTTCAATGTATGTTTTACCGCTTCGTCCGGCATCACTGCCTGCAGCGACTTGGCGATAATGGTTTCCGCATCGTTGCGCAATTCTTTATTCATCCGGTTCCCCTCTTTCCATTGCAGCAAAATAAAATTCCGCATTTCCGTCTGCGCCGTCGTCCTCCTTTGTTACTTTGCGGCGCCGGCGACTTGGTAAATTCGTTATTGTAAAAAATCCGGAATGCACCGCAGCACATTCCGGAAGTTTTTAAAAATAATTCTTACAGCTTCGGACCCGCTGCAACCAGCTTCTTGCCCTCCGCGTTGCCTTCGTACTTATGGAAGTTTTTAATGAACCGGTCCGCCAGGTCTTTAGCCTTTGCTTCCCATTCCGCCGGATCCTTATAAGTATCCCGGGGATCCAGGATGGCCGGATCTACGCCGGGCAGTTCCGTGGGAACTTCCAGATCAAAGACAGGAATCTTTTTGGTAGGCGCCTTGTTTACGTCGCCGTTCAGGATGGCGTCCACAATGCCGCGGGTATCTTTAATGGAAATGCGTTTGCCGGTGCCGTTCCAGCCTGTGTTCACAAGGAATGCTTTTGCGCCCACTTTTTCCATTTTCTTGACCAGTTCGTCCGCATACTTGGTAGGATGCAGTTCCAGGAAAGCCTGGCCGAAGCAGGCGGAGAAGGTAGGCGTCGGTTCCGTAATGCCCCGCTCCGTTCCCGCAAGTTTTGCGGTAAAGCCGGACAGGAAATAATATTTGGTCTGTTCATGAGTCAGGATGGAAACCGGAGGCAGCACCCCGAAAGCATCTGCAGACAGGAAGATCACATTCTGTGCATCAGGCCCCTGGGACGTGGGACGGATGGTCTTTACGTTATGCTCAATGTGTTCGATGGGATAAGAAGCCCGGGTATTTTCCGTCAGGCTCTTGTCATGGAAATCCACCTTGCCATCCGGGTCAACGGCTACGTTTTCCATCAGGGCATTGCGGCGGATGGCGTTGTAAATATCCGGTTCGGAGTCTTTATCCAGGTCGATGACCTTGGCATAGCAGCCGCCTTCCAGGTTGAAGATGCCGTGATCGTCCCAACCGTGTTCGTCGTCGCCGATAAGCAGACGGTTGGGATCCGTGGACAGGGTGGTCTTGCCGGTGCCGGACAGGCCGAAGAAGATAGCAGTGTTCTCACCTTTCAGGTCCGTGTTCGCGGAGCAGTGCATGGAAGCAATGCCCTTCAGGGGAAGGTAGTAGTTCATCATGGAGAACATGCCCTTCTTCATTTCGCCGCCGTACCAGGTGTTCAGGATCACCTGTTCATGGCTGGTGATGTTAAAGGCGATGCAGGTTTCCGAATTCAGCCCCAGCTCCTTGTAGTTTTTTACCGCAGCCTGAGACGCTTCGTAAACCACGAAGTCCGGTTTAAAGTTCTTCAGTTCTTCTTCCGTAGGAGGAATGAACATGTTCTTTACAAAGTGGGCCTGCCATGCCACTTCCATAATGAAGCGGACGGCCATGCGGGTAGCCTTGTTGGCGCCGCAGAAAGCGTCTACCACAAACAGCCTTTTACCGCAGAGATGTTTTACAGCCAGTTCCTTTACAGCCTTCCAGGTTTCCTGGCTCATACGGTGGTTGTCGTTAGGATATTCATCAGAAGTCCACCAGATGGTATCTTTGGAATTTTCATCTTCCACAATGTATTTGTCCTTGGGGGAACGGCCGGTATAAATGCCTGTCTTTACATTTACGGCGCCCAATTCCGTAAGCTGGCCCTTATCGAAACTTACCAGGTCTTTCCGCATTTCTTCCTCAAAAAGGAATTCGTAGGAAGGATTGTAAATGATTTCCGTTGCGCCGGTAATACCGTACTGTTCCAAATTCAGCTCTGCCATGTCCCTTAACTCTCTCCCATCTCAAATATTTTTTACGTAAAAAAATCGAACAAAACACTTCTCTATTTGTATCATATTTATTAATAAAAATCAATAAGAAAAAACAGCAAAAAGATAATCGTAAAAAGACGTAAAAAGATAATGCGGAAACCGAAAAAATAAATTCCCGGAACATCTGAAAACCGGTGTTCCGGGTTTTAAGGAAATTCCTTTTTAACCGTAGTACGAATTTGATACGATTCAAAAAAAGAAAATCCCTGAAACTACTGTTATAAAAAGTGCTTCAGGGATTTTAATTTTTATTCGTATTCAATGCTATTTTGCTTTTATGCTAATTCGGCCACTTTATATAGTGTTTTTATTATGTTTTTGTTTACTATATATTGTGGCTTGTTTTTATTTTTTTATAAAATGGTACGAATTTAGAACGCTTTTTACAAAACTCCCGGCGCGGAACGCCACGCCCCGGTAAACACGCCCGGAACGGTTCAAACGTTGACCATAGCACTGACCACCATGACCGCCGCTACTTTTTCGCGCGCGCATGTAGCGAACTCCTGCTTGTTTAAAATCACAAATTGTTACTTTAAACGCTACTTTTTCGCGCGCGCGCATGTAGCGAACTCAAATTTAGAAAAATTAATGCAAAAATATTATAGTTGTTTCTGTTTCTATAACTTTTATCAGCCCTTGTTATTACTGGCTTTTTAACCCCTGCCAACTCTTGCACGATTAAACCTTTAGCCACATAATAAAAACGGCGTCACGGCCATTTTGTGACGCCGTTTTTATGATTTTAATATAATTTGAACGATTTTTAACGATTTTTGAACACTTTCTATTCCTGCTGGCCACGCTGCCAAAATTCAAAAAAACCGACCCGGATCAGGAACGCCCCGCCCCTTACGTAATATTTATATAATTGCCCGGTTAACCGGGCTTTTTGTTTTCCCCTTATTTTTTTCCGGTTTTTCCTATAATACTTGATTCGACTATGAAACAAATATTATTTACTCTTTTTGTAAAATGTCAATTATCTTTTACCGTCCCTGGAATGGTTCACACGCTGGCCATGCTATCAGATCACCAACGCCAACCGGGAAAATTATTGCTTAATTAAATTCAAAAATATTTTATTATAATCTTTATCGTTTAATAGCGCATTATCTAAAATTTTCTCTTTAGCCGCTTTGTGTAATCTACGGCAATGATGATTACTTAACTCCAATTTTTCAGCAATTTTATTAAAATTGTAACCGTTTATATAGTGCATTATCAAAATTGTTTCTTCTTTTCCACTTAAATTATTATTTTTTATTATATTCATTACCCGCTTGTAATTTTCCACTAAATCAAAAGAGGTTTTTTTAATTTCTTTTTCTATTATCTCTAACGATTCCACTTTGTCAGTAAAATTTTTTGTTTTACCGCCTTTTATTTTAGAATTTGTAAAAATTCTAATTCCGTACCTTGCAGCCGCCGAAATATGTATTTGCTTATCTAACAACATATCAATTTTATTTTTTGCGTTTATGTATGAAAATAAATTTATTTCATTTTCTTTTTCTTTTTCTCTAATATATGCAAAAATCCTTTCCATATTTGCGCCCCATCAAATATTACGCTTATTATTTGTTTACGCTATTGCTATTATAACATAACACCAGCCGCCACGCTACCGACACGAACAAAACACCATTACTATAACGCCTGGGCTTTCCCTGATAATAATAAAATGCCTTGCCCCGGGAAACATGCCCCGGTCTTTTCCTTTTCCTTTTCCTTTTCCGTTTCCGCTGGCCATGCTGGCCACACTTTCCCGGAATGATTCACACTGCTTTTCATTGCCATTACCGGCCATCATGGGAAAAGGAAAAGCCCAGCCGGGAAACTTACCGCCCTTTTACTTTCCACCAGCCGCAACGCCACCGATCACGAACAAAACACCATTACTATAACGCCTGTTACTATAACGCCTGGGCTTTCCCTGATAAAAACAAAATGCCTTGCCCGGCCGTCAACAACCACGCCCGGAACGAACGGCCATCGATCAGGACGGCCACCGGAACGGCCAGCAGCCCCAACACGCTGCCAATTTAAAACAGGCCGGGCAGTTAACGTTTCCCGGCCTTTTTGCATTCATTCGCTATTTTTATAAAATTTTGTTTTTACGTTTTTTTGCATTTTTTAAAAATAATAATTTTATAGTGTTTTTCTGTGTTTTTTCCTTTCCATATAGTAAAACTCCCAAAAAATGTATTTTTCATTACTTTTTTTGGGAGTTTTTGCAGAAATTGATAGGGGGCGCGATTCCGGTCGGCATCTTCAAAACTTTTTCACCCAGGGGGGTGTCCTACGTTTTTTATTGCGTTAAAAAGCGTATTTTGAAGCGTTTCTTTAGCGTTTTCCCCTTCTTCATAAATCACAAAGTAAAATTTTATTTATTTGGTAGTAGCACTGTTGCAATTCTTTCAACCATCGTTTTTACTCTTTGCAATTCTCCTTTTATTTCTTTGTTTTCTTCCTTTAATCTGTTTACATCTTCTTTAATTTCTTTTTCACTTTTTGTTTCAAAAATGCTCATTTGTTTTTTTCCTCCGTTTTATTCAGGATATTCTATACTTTTTCTAATTCCTAATTTTAATTCTATTTTTTGCGTTCTGTATTCATCTGTTTTTTCAAATTCTTTGCGTCTTTGTGCTGCTTCTTCCTGCATTTTCAAGTATCTTTTATAAGCTCTTTTTGCCGCTCGTATTTCCGGAATTGTAAACCCTTTTTCAATGTGTTCAATATAATCGTTTTCAAGTGCAATTAATAAAAGTTTTGTGTAAACCGCTATACAAATTGGCCTTGTGCTTCCACTTGTTAAAATATTTCTTAATATTGCTTCCGCTTTGTTTGTATATAATTTTTTTTCAAAAGGGAACTGCTTTTCAATTTCATTTAAGGTTTTTATAAGTTTAGCTGATCCCTTTTTTAATTGTTCGGCTAAATTCTTAAATTCTTCATCTTTGAAAAACTTTTCTAATTCACCATCTTTTTGTTGATAGTCTAAAAAAAATTTCAATCCGTTGTATTCAAATTCTTTACTTAATTGTTCTTTTGTTTTTAGGCCGTCCCAGTATTCCACCGGTTTAATAAAATCCATGTATTCGTCACGCATTTTTTTATTACCTCTCTTTCACTTTATGTCAAAATACAATTCATTATTTCGTGTGAATGCCACCCGCTGCCATAGATTCACCTCACTTTTACCATTATTTGTTTTTATAAAAAAAAGAAAAAACAATATTTTCCCCTTTTCGCTTTCCTGTTTTTTTGCGTTTTCTTGCCTGCTCGCGCGCCCTTTTCATGCGTTCTGTAAATATTTTTTTTATTTGTTTTTTTGTCATTATTCTTTCCATATTGCTTTGCTTTTTTCACCTCCCACGTTACCTTAACCGCCCCCGCCCCGGTTCAAATTCCCAAACGTTTGTGAATTTGCCGGAACGGTTCAACCGCTGGCCATACTGCCAGATCATCAACGCCAGCCGGAAACGCTGCCAACTTTTCCAGCAGCCACGCCCGGAACGGAACGGCCAGCCGGATCAGGAACGCCGCCACGCCCCGCCCTGGGAAACTTGCCCCGGGGCTTTTTATTTCATTTTCCGTAACGCCTTATTTGCTACGCTTTCCAGACGCGCCGCTTCAAAAAATGATAGTATAAGATTCATTATTTTTCCTATACTCCATTTTATGCCATCGCTTTTTGTTAGCGATCCATAATTTGCAACGTAAATATTTTTAAATGCAGCCGCCTTTTTGCTGGCCGCTTCAAATTCCTGTAACGCTTCACCCGCCCGGAACGCTAAAAAGAATACTACTTTCCCATGTTTCAAAACATGCAGACTTTTTTCTGTATAACTGGCCGCTGCTCCTTTCATTGCGGCCTTTTCTTCTTCTGTGTCCGAAAAGCATTTATATTTTATCCCCGCTGCCTGTAACTCCTGCAATGTGTAATCGTAGTCGCTACTATTGGCCAGCCTTTTTCCTGCTGTTTTTTTCGTGATGATCATTTTACACGCCCCCTTTCATTTTCTTCAAAATCTCTTTCAAGCTATAAATCGTTTCACTGTTTAAATTTTCCTTTAGATAGCAACGCCGCCCCGGTAACTTGCAGCCACACCCGGCGCAACGGTTACGGCCTGCACACGCTTGTATTATTTTAAAGAGGTATTTTTTCCGGCGCGCTTCAAAATCAGCCCGCAACCTTTCCGCTACGTTTACCATAATACCCCCTGTATACCTTTTTCTTTATAACCCGGAATAGCTAACGTTATGTCATTTCCCGCCGCTTCAAATTCCTTTAACGCTGCCTCATCATATAAGGCCATTACCCGCGCCCATTTCTTTTTGCTCATTAATTGCATACTGATATAAAAATTCCCTGTATAGCTGTTATATTCCCTTTTTATGTCAGTTACCACAAAATTTCTGTGATACTTTTTTACAAACTTTATTAATTCATTGTGTGACGCTTCAAAACTACTGCTGTTAAACAGTGATATTTGTTCAAACTGTTTTTTGCTGCAAACGTTATCAGCCTTACTTGTACCCGGTAAAATTAAACCCGTTGACTGTTTCCACCGTTTCCGGCCTTGCCCTTTTCGTGTTTCTTTTGTCATATAGCGGGAAATTCTGACCATATAATCCGGGCTTTTCCCTTTTAATGTTGCGCTTGCTATTTGTATCCGTTTTGCGTTCGCCCAGCCCAGCCGCTCACGTTCAGAACAAAACGGCCTTACTTGCCTTGACCATAAATTTTCTATTAAATCACGCGGTAAACAGTTTTTTAATAACATGTGGTGATGTATACGCCCGCGCCCTGTTTCCGTAACGTAAATATATTTTAATGTTTTCACGCCCTGGGCTTTTGCTGCCTTGCGTAATTCCCTAATATATTTCTTTATGATCTTTTCCGCGTCCGCTTCCGTTTCTGGTAAAAATTTATCTGAATAAGTCAGTGATATAAAATAGTCGCTTTCGTCAAAATTTCCTTTTACCAGTAAATCAAAATATAAACGGCTCTTTTTGTCGTTTAAAATTTGTTTTGCCGGAGCGGTTAATTTTTCTTTTCCGTCTTTCGTCTTTGTGATCTGTATAGGCTCTAAATCTTCCGGGCTATGCTGAAAAATAATAACGTTTCTATATTCTGCTTTTTTTATATCCCTGTTACTGTAAAATGTCCGCTGCCTAATATTACTATTACTTTTCATCATTGCCCGCCCTTGTGTTTCCACTTTTTAGCCTACACTTGCAAGACCAACGCGGCCTAACGCCGCCTTTATTATTTCTCTTTTTCCCCGCGCTGCCATCGCTGGCCACGTTTCCAGCCCCAGAACGCCCTACACGCTGCCACGGATCAGAACGAACGCCAGCCGGTTCAGGTACGCCCACGCGCCGCCGCCCTGACTCAAATTCCCAGACGTTTGTAAATTTGCCGGAACGGTTCACCCGCTGGCCATGCTATCAGATCAGGAACGCAAACCCGGGAACGCTGCCAACATTACCTGCAGACGCGCCCAGAATGAACGCCAGCAGCCGGAACGCCCGGAACGATTCCCGCCCCGGTACGTCCGGCCATGCTTCCAATTATCGCCGTGCAAATTTATTGTTTTTCAAGTGATTATACATTGCTACATCGTCGGCAAACCATTTTTGCACAGATACCCAAAAATTATAAAGTGTTTCATCTTTAAAATTTGGTTCAATACCGTTTACAATGTATTTGTAAATCGCCTTGATACATTCCCCGGCCTGTTCGTCTGTCATTCCTGCTATGCTGTCAGACCATTTAACAGGCATTTTAAACCACACAAAACCTTTTGCCGCTTTATCACTTTTCATTTTGCTTACCTCTTTTTAGATTCCAGCAGCCCCGCCCCGGTTCAAATTCCCAAACGTTTGAGAATTTGCCGGAACGGTTCACCCGCTGGCCATGCTTTCAGATCAGGAACGCAACCCGGGGAACGCTGCCACGGATCAGAACGGCCATGACCGCCCCCGGCTTGCTTTTTAAAATATCCCTGTGCTATAATGAATTAGCCCTTAATTTCTATGGTGGATTTTAACGGCTTGCCCTGTTTCCGTTGGCGCGGTACAGGGCTTTTTCTTTTTTCCGGCCACATTCTCGCGTAACCCTCCGCTATTGCTATTAAATATTCGCCCGCCGTTTTAATGTGTGCAAAATCAATATTGTTTAGAGTGCAAGCTATTTTTGCAGCCGTTTCCCCCACATATTCAGCGCGCTTTGTATCATTTGTCATTGTAATATCAATTATTTTTGCTGTCACTCGTTGCGCCCTACCCTTTCCACGGTTTATTTATAAGGCCGTCCCTGTCCTGCCAGCCGTCCAAATAACCTAATTCGTAACCGCTGGCCGTGGCCTTGAATAATAAATCTCCGTCCGATTCCCTTACTTTGTCAAATTCTGGCAAATTTAAGAAGTCTAACCAGCCATCATTAAAATCTAATCTATGTAATAGCTTTTCATTTAAAGTCGTTTTGTTTCCGCTATGGCCTGCCCTAATTCCGTACAGTTTGCAACCATATCCCGCCCTGTAATTCCTGCTAATATCGTTACCGTTTCCAGCCTTACCAATTCCATAATTTTTTCCGTCAATTTTTCCGCTAAACTCAATATAAACACCCCTTACAAACTCATTACCCATAACGCCCAGCTTACCAGCTTATGAACTGCAAACGCCGTTGCCAATGTTGCCAACGTCAGCAACGTATATTTGAAAATCTCACAACCGTAATAATAAAAGCACATTGCCATAAAAGAAAATCTGTCCATGATTTCACCCCTTACACTTGCAATTTACTTTCAAAATATTTCCTGTTTACCTTTCCTCTAATAGTCAGCTTTCCCATTGCCTTTAATTCCTCGTTACATTGCCTAATAACCTTATAGGCCAAACCAATTTTACAGCCTAACGCCGCCGCTACTTCCGGCGCGTCCATCATATAACGCCGTTGTCTATCCGCTGCCATATTCCCCGCCGCTTCCATTGCTTTTCCCCCTTTCCCACTTCCAGCTTTTCCGCTGTCTGAAAGTCTTAACTGCTGGCCATGCTTTCAGATCACCAACGCCAGCCGGGGAACGCTGCCAAACTATCAGGACGTACACGCCCCCGGTTCATGACCTGGCCACGCTGGCCGCCCATTGCTCCCCGGTAACGTTACCGGGCTTTTCTTTCCCGGTATGTTTCCGGGATCATTGCGGCCATATTCCCCGCCGCTACTTTTTCGCGCGCGCATGTAGCGAACTGACATTTATATTCCCTGTTTTCCTCACTTCCTTTCATTGCCGGAACGTCCTACCGCTTCCGGCTTTTTTATTTGCAACCGCTGCCAATACTGGCCATGTATCAGGCCAGCCCCGGAACGGTTCACGCCGGAACGGTAACACCACCAGCCAGATCAGGAACGAAACACCCAGCCCCAGCAGCTAACGCACTTTCAAAAAGCTTTTTGTTTTCATTCTCTAAATAAGCTTCGTAAATATCACGCGCCATATTTAGACCACACTCTAACAGCTTTAACGCCGCCGCCAATGCTTCCGATATGTCGCTGTTATCCGCTGCCACTTCCGCGCCGTCTAAAATACTTTCCCGCGCTTCCGTTATTATCTGTATAAGTTCTTTGTAATCGCTTCCATTTACCCCGGCGGGCTTTTCCTTTTCAAAACCTAATAATGTATTTACATCTGTACCCAATGCCGCCGCCAGTTTTAACAGTGTTTCTATTTTAGGCTCATAACCGCGCGTTTCATAATTGTTATAAGTCGAAAAAGAAATACCTATTTTTTCGGCAAGTTCTTTTTGACTATAATTAGCTTTTTCGCGATAATACCGCAATCGTTCTGAAAAACTCATTCCCTTTAATTTCCCTTTCCGCTGCCATGTTGGCGCATAGCAGACTATTCCCGTATTAGCATATAGTGTATGGTGGATTTCCTACGGCTTGCCCCGGTTCATGCGCTGGCCAAAATTTCCGCAACGTCAACGCCCAACGCCGCCGCCAGCTTGCCCGCTGTTTTGGTGTTTACTTCTTTGCCGTCCTTTATACGTTTTGCTGTAAAGCTTGAAGTGTGTGCAGCTTTTAACGCTTCCCCAACTGTTAAACATTTTCGCGCACATGCCAACCGGATTTTTTCAAAATCTAATTTCATTTTTTCGCCCCTTTCAATTTTTAACATTTGTTTTGCATATGCAAAATTATATTTTGCTTTATTACGAATTTTATCAAATATGTTTTTGCATGTCAATATAAATTTTGCTTTTTTTTGTTTTATGTTAAATATAATTTTACTTCTTTTCCTTTCCGTGCTATAATACGTAAAAATACAACCTTTTATTTTTTTAAAATTTGGTGATTTTATGAAATATTATGATAAGCCTATTACATTCCCGCAAAATTTAAGAAAAGCACGAACTAACGCTGGTTACACACAAGCAGCTTTAGCCGAAAAATTAGGAATGACAAGGCAAAATTACGCAAGATATGAAAACGATTTAATGTATGCTACCCCTACATTAGATTTATTATGTGATTTATCCGCTATTTTAAGTGTTGATATTAATACCCTTGTTGGATTTCAGCAGGACGAACACGCCGCCTTGCTGTCATTGTTGCGTACTGCTGACATACGTTTTGAAGTGGATCCCGATGACTGCAACGCCTTATTTGTAGAAAACTGTTTTGATGATAGCAATAATAAAGACTGGTATATGGAAATAGCCGCACATTTGACTTTTGATGATTTAAAAGTTATCATTGCCACAACGCAAACAGAAATAGAAAAGCTAACCGCGCCTATTTTTTATCGCGTTTTTCAAGATAATCTGTTTAAATTTAAAGTAAATAGCCCATCTGATCCAAAAGATAGAATGTTATGGAAAACACCGCCGGAAGATACCGGGAGCGAATAAGCCGCCCCAGCTTTTCCGCTGCCAGCAGCTCACACGCTGGCCACCATGCCGGGAACGGTTCAACCGCTGGCCATGCTTTCAGATCAGGAACACCAGCCCCAGCACTTCCCGAAACGCCAATCGGGAAACGCTGCCACGGATCAGAACGGCCAGCCCTGGGAAAAATAAATAATAAAACCACCATAGAAATAATAAAGCCGCCTGTTACGCCAATAACAGACGGCTTGCAAGGGCTTTTCTTATGCCCGGAAAGGGTAAATCATGCCTGTAAAATCTTATAAAGACAGGAACGGAAAAACAAAATATTATTGCAGCTTTTACTACACCGATTCTAACGGCGAACGTAAGCGAAAAAAGATAGAGGGTTTTTCTTTCAGCCGGGACGCAAAACAAGCGGAAAAGGATTTTCTTGATAAAATAGCCGGTAATACTACAATGACGTTTCGGTTATTGTCAGAATTATATTTAAAAGACTGTAAGGCACGTTTAAAACCGACAACATATAAAGCGAAAGAATATTTCTTTAACGCTAACTTAATTAATTTCTTTAAAGATAAACCTGTTTGTGAGATCACCCCGGCCATGATCCGGGACTGGCAAAACCAACTTTTGACACACCGGCCGCCGTATTCGCAAACATACATGAAAACTTGTAGTAATTGGTTATCAGCATTTTTTAATTTTGCCGTCAGGTATTACGATTTAAAAATCAACCCTGTACGAATTGCCGGAAGTATAGGAAAAAGCCATTCGGGACGGCTTGATTTTTGGACCGTTAGCGAATATAAAACATTTATGCAAGCTTTAAAAGCTGATACGCCTTTTTCAATGGCTTTTGAATTGCTGTTTTATACTGGTATGCGTGAGGGTGAACTGCTGGCCTTGACCGTTTCCGACATCGATACAGCCGCCGAAACAATAAGCATAAATAAAACCCTGTCAGTAATTGACGGTAAAATCATCGTCACGCCGCCCAAAACCCCAAAAAGTAAACGTATTGTAACTATACCGCAAAAAGTAGCGAAACATTTACAGGCTTATATAAATTCCCTGTATGATCCACAACCAGCCGAAAGACTTTTCCCAATGGTAAATAAATATAGTTTAGGAAAAATGCTAAAAAAGACGGCCACCGCCGCCAATGTAAAAATAATAAGAGTGCATGATATAAGGCACTCTCACGCAAGTTTATTAATTGAATTAGGTTTTCCCCCGCTGCTGATTTCCGAACGGTTAGGCCACGAACGCATAGAAACGACATTACAAATTTATTCGCATTTGTACCCAAACAAAGCAACTGAAGTAGCAAAAAAATTAAATAATTTTGTGGAATAGTACGAATTTGGTACGATTTAAAAAAAGTAAACCCCGGAACGCCTGTTATTATCAGTGTCCCGGGGATTCTGTTTTTTATTCGTATTCAATGGTCGCCGTGGGTTTCGGGGTGAAATCGAACAGCACCCGGTTCACGCCTTTTACTTCATGGACGATACGGTCGGTAATGTGCTGCATCAGTTCGAAGGGAACGTTTTCCACCGTGGCGGTGATGGCGTCCTTGGTGTTGACGGCACGGATGATGACAGGCCAGTCGAAGGTCCGTTTACCATCCCGGATGCCTGTGGATTTGAAATCAGGCACTACGGTAAAGTACTGCCATACTTTTCCTTCCAGTCCGTTCTTCGCGAATTCTTCCCGCAGGATCGCATCGCTTTCCCGTACAGCTTCCAAACGGTCACGGGTGATAGCGCCGGGGCAGCGCACGCCCAATCCCGGTCCCGGGAAGGGCTGACGGTATACCATGTTGTCCGGCAGGCCCAGTTCCTTGCCAACCACACGGACTTCATCCTTGTATAACAGTTTCACCGGTTCCACCAGTTCAAAATTCAGTTCGGGAGGCAGTCCCCCAACATTGTGATGGGCTTTGATACCCTGTTCGCTTTCCAGAATATCCGGATAGATTGTTCCCTGGGCCAGGAACTCGATACCTTCCAGTTTTTTCGCTTCTTCCGCAAACACTTCAATGAATTCGCCGCCGATGATTTTCCGTTTTGTTTCCGGATCGCTGACGCCGGCCAGTTTTCCTAAGAACCGTTCCGTTGCATCAACGTAGATCAGGTTAGCTTTCATTTCATCCCGGAATACTTTGATAACCTGTTCCGGTTCGCCTTTGCGCAGCAGGCCGTGGTTCACATGCACGCAGACCAGCTGCTGGCCTACCGCTTTGATCAGCAGCGCGGCCACAACGGAAGAATCTACGCCGCCGGAAAGTGCCAGCAGTACTTTTTTATCGCCAATCTGTTTCCGCAGCTCCGCAACCTGTTCGTCAATAAAGGCTTTTGCCAGTTCCGGGGTAGTAATGCGTTCCATCGTTTCCGGACGTTTTGCCTGTTCCATATTGGACCTCCTTGGACTCCAATTAATGTTAAAATTTTAAACAAACATTTTTAAAGTTTTTTGTGAGTAGTTGTTGCGACAAAGAAATTTTAGTTTGAATAATTATCGAAGTAGCCCTGTACCAGTACTACCGGCGTGCCTTTGTCGCCGGAGCCGGAGGTCAGGTCGCAAAGGGAACCGATCAGGTCGGTAAGCTGGCGGGGAGTCGTGCCTTCGGAAGCCATGTGGCCTACCAGGCTGCCGCTCTTCTTAACGATGCTGTCGGTAATGGCTTTTTTCAGTTCTTCCCCGGACAGGTTTGCGAAATCGTTATCTGCCAAGTACTTCAGTTTCAGTTCGTTAGGGGTGCCTACCAGGCCGCTGGTAAAGGCCGGGGAAACAACGGGGTCAGCCAGTTCCCAGATCTTGCCCTGGGGATCCTTGAAGGCGCCGTCGCCGTAGACCATAACTTCCACATGTTTGCCGGTAGCTTTCAGGATGCGCTCCTGGATTTCTTCCACCAGTCCCTGGCACTGATGGGGGAACAGTTTTACCTTGTCTTCCGTGGATTTGTTGGACCCCAGCAGACCGTATTTTTCATTATAGCCGCTGCCGTTCACCGGGGCGGTCATAATGTCGTCCAGGCCGCAGACAACTTTGGCGCCGGCTTTTTTCAGAAGGCGTTTGGTGCGGGCCCGGGTATGGATATCGCAGTTCAGCACTTTGTCCGTATATTTCAGGATGGCTTCCGGATGGTTGGCGAAGATCACTTCCACTTCCGCGCCGCTGGATTCCATCAGCTCTTTATAATAATCCACGTAATCCACGCCGGTGAATTCATGAACCGTAGCGCCAAAGAGCTCCCGGTATTTTTCCAGCGTCAGGATATCGCTGAAAGGATTAACGCCGGCTTCATCGATCTGATCCAGGCTTACCAGATGGTTGCCCACTTCGTCGGAGGGATAGCTTAACATCAGCACAACTTTTTTTGCGCCTTTGGCAATACCCCGCAGGCAGATGGCAAAACGGTTCCGGGACAGGATCGGGAAAATAACGCCGATGGTCTCGCCGCCTAATTTTGCTTTCACGTCCGCTGCAATATCATCTACGGAGCAGTAGTTACCCTGAGAACGGGCCACGATGGATTCCGTAATGGAAATAACATCCCGGTCCCGGAGGGCAAAACCTTCGCTCTCCGCCGCTTTCAGCACGCTGTCCGTAACAATGTCGGCCAGGTTGTCCCCCTGACGGATAATGGGTAAACGGATGCCTCTGGATACAGTACCTACCAAACGTTCTTTGTTTTCCATAAAAATTATTCCCTTCTTAAGGCCTTGCGGCCGGATTTGTTCCACTATTTATTTTACCTGCATTCTTATGCAGACGCAAGTCCTACATAAGTTTTCTTTACATATTTTATAATTTGAAGTTTGTGTTCATAAGTTATGCACATAAATTCCTATTCCCGCAACTGTGCCTCGTAAGCTTCAGCCACCTTCGCCACCAGGTTTTTAATGATGGGGTCGATCTCCCCGTCGGTCAGGGTGCGGTCCTCTGCCTGGAAAGTCAGGTTAAAGGCAACAGACTTGCATCCTTCCGCCACCTGCTTGCCAGTGTAAACGTCAAAGACCCGGATGCCTTTCAGCAGTTCGCCGGCATTAGCCCGCAGCACCCCTTCCAGTTCCTTGACCGTCACTTCTTTCGGAACTACTACCGCAATGTCGCGGCTGGTGCCGGGGAATTTTGCCAGGTGCACGTACTGGGGAACCCGCAGGGCAGATTCAGCCAGAGGTGCCAGCTCCAGTTCCAGCACATAGGTTTCTTCCGGCACATCGAAGTTTGCAGCAGCCGTAGGATGGAGGCAGCCGAAATAGCCAATAACTTTTCCGCCGGCCCGGACTGCGCAGCTCTTACCCGGATGCATGTAAACCTGTTCGTTAGGAATCAGTTCGTAATCTGTCAGCTGCATTTTGGCCAGCAGGCCTTCCACTACGCCTTTCATATCGTAGAAGTCCACACTGTCCTTGCCGCTGGTCCAGGAAAGGTCATTGCGCCGACCGCTCATCACCGCGCCGATGATCCGGCGTTCTTCCGGATGTTCCGTAAGAGGCAGGGATTTGGGCAGGTACACGCGACCCACTTCAAAAATCTTTACGCTTTCCGCCTGCCGGGCCAGATTGTAGGCTGCCGTATTCAACAGGCTGGGCAGCATGGTGGTCCGCATGACGCCGAACTCGTCGCTGATGGGATTCATCAGTTTAATGACATTGCGGCGGGAATCGTCAGCCCGCAGCATCATTTTATCCATGAAGGAAGGATGAATGAATGTATAAGTCATTACTTCGTCAAGACCAGCGGACGCAAGATAATCCTCCGCTTCGCTCTTCACTTCTTCCATGGGGTCTTCCTTGCCCTGACGCAGGGCAAGTTCAGGATTGTGGCTTTCAATTTTATCGTAAGAATGCATACGGGCGATTTCTTCGGAAATATCCGCATCGCATGTTACATCCTGCCGCCAGGTAGGTGCCGTAATCACCAGGGCTCCCTTTTCTTCTTTCACGTCAAACTGCAGACGGGTCAGGATCTCTATCATTTCTTCTTTGGGAATTTCCACGCCGATGCGGGTGTTGATGGCTTCCGGCGTAACAGTCACCACTGCCGGTTTATAGGGAACAGGATACGCGTCCGCAATGCCGCAGACCGTTTCGCAGGCGCCCATTTCTTCCAGCAGATGGGCCGCACGGTCCAGCGCCCGATGACAGTTGGCAATGTCCACGCCCCGTTCAAAGCGCATGGAGGCTTCGCTGCGCAGGCCCAGGGCCTTGGAGGTCCGGCGGATGGAAGGACCGTTAAAAGCCGCCGCTTCCAGGATAACGGTTGTAGTTTTGTCAGTTACTTCCGTAATCAGGCCACCCATCACGCCGCCCAGGCCGACGGCCTTTTCCGTGTCTGCAATCGTGATCATGTCGGTAGTCAGGGAACGGTCCTGATCGTCCAGGGTCTGGAGATGTTCGCCAGGTTTCGCCCTGCGTACAATGAGGGCGTGGTCTTTCAGTGTATCGTAATCGTAGGCGTGCATAGGCTGGCCCAGTTCCATCATTACGTAGTTGGTTACGTCTACTACGTTGTTGATGGGCCGCACACTGCAGGCCCGCAGTTCATTCTGCATCCAGTCCGGGGAGGGCATGATCTTAATATTTTTCAGCACCCGGTTGGTGAAACGGCTGCACAGTTCCGGAATCTCAATTTCGTTGCGCATCATGTCGTTCACGTTGCCGCCGGCCGCTTCCTTCACGGTCATGTCCGGCATGCGCATGGTCTTTCCCAAAACCGCCGCCGCTTCCCGGGCAATGCCGGTCATGCAGAAGCAGTCCTGTTTGTTGGCGGTAAGATCAATGTCCAGCACCGTATCGTTCAGGCCTAATACATCTTTAATATCCGCGCCGATGGGGGTATCCGGGGACAGGATCAGGATCCCTTCCCGCTGTTCCGGCAGCAGCAGCTTGCTGTCGATGCCCAGCTCGTTGGCGCTGCACAGCATGCCGTAGGAATACACGTTGGCCATTTTTACTTTTTTCAGTTTCATGCCGTTAGGCAGTTCGGCCCCAATGGTAGCCACGGGAACCATGTCTCCTAACTTTACATTCTGGGCGCCGGTCTGGATCTGTACGATCTCGCCGCTGCCGTAATCCATCTGGCATACCCACAGATGGTCGCTGTCGGGATTCCGTTCAATAGCCGTAACCTTTCCGGCCAGCACGCCGGAGATCCCTGCTCCCTGATGAATAACGCTTTCCACTTCCAACCCTACCCGGGTCAGTCTGTCAGCCAGTTCTTCGGGAGTTACATCAATATCAACATAGCGTTTTAACCATGCAATCGAAGCTAACATTTCCTATCCCTCCCTTACCGGAACTGGCGGATGAACCGCAGATCGTTTTCAAAGAACAAGCGCAGATCGTCAATGCCGTATTTCAGCATGGCGATCCGTTCTACGCCCATGCCAAAGGCATAGCCGTTCATAATGGACGGGTCGTAGCCGCTCATGGCCAGTACATTGGGATGCACTTCCCCGGCCCCTAAAATTTCCAGCCAGCCGGAATGCTTGCACACGTTGCAGCCTTTGCCGCCGCAGATCACACAGCTGATGTCCACTTCGCAGCTGGGTTCCGTAAAGGGGAAATAGCTGGGACGTAGACGGATCTTCACGTTGCTGCCGAACATTTCTTTACAGAAAGTTTCCAGGGTCCCTTTCAGATCTGCCAGGCTGATATTTTTATCCACTACTAAGCCTTCCACCTGATGGAACATGGGGGAATGAGTGGCGTCGTAATCGTTCCGGTACACCGCGCCGGGAGAGATCATGCGGATGGGCGTGTTCGGCTCCTTGCTCTGCATGGTACGTGCCTGGACGCCGCTGGTTTGGGTCCGCAGCAGGAAATTATCCGTAATATAGAACGTATCCTGCATGTCCCGGGCCGGATGATCTTTCGGCAGGTTCAAAGCTTCAAAGTTAAAGTAATCGTTATCGATTTCCGGGCCTTCCACCACGTCAAAGCCCATATGCATGAAAATCTTTTTAATCTCACGGTTGGTTAAGGTAATGGGATGAAGATGACCGCCCGCCGGCTTACGGCCCGGCAGGGTAATATCCACTTTATCGTTTGCGATTTTCGCTTTCAGCGCTTCCGCCCGCAAAATTTCCGTACGGTCCTTCAGGCACTGTTCCAGTGTCTGCTTCACCTGGTTTACGATTTCGCCGATCTTCGGCCGTTCTTCTGCCGGCACTTTGCCCATGCCCCGCAAAATTTCCGTCATAGGGCCTTTGCGCCCCAGATACTTGACCTTCAGGTCCTGCAACTCCTGGGAGCTGGCTGCGGCTTCCAGGTCTGCCAGCGCTTTTTCCTTCAGCTCCAGCAGCATGTCTCTCATACTCATGGTTTTGCCTCCTCATGGCTCGTGCGCGGCGCATCGCTTCTCGCCTGCGGCTTGCGCTCTGCGGCGCACTGCATATGGACAAAATTTGCCAATCAGCTTCGCCCTGCGGGCTCGCTTCTTGGAATTTTGTCACAAAAAAACTTCCGTCCCTGTGAAGGGGCGAAAGTTATATTCCGCGGTACCACCCTAATTTGTGCTCTTGCGCCTTAACGCGGCAAACGCTCCGCCTACTTTTGTTCAGCAAAGGCACTCCCAGGTGAACTTCACGCTATCGCCGCTGCCCGGCTTCCACCCTCCCGGACTCTCTTTGTGTTTTGAAAGCGCTACTCTCCTGTTCCTTGTGCATAATAATTGTTAGGGACGTATTTAATTGACTGAAATATTATAGCACAAGAACAGCCGTTAGGCAACTTATCATAATAAAACAATGTCCCTTTCCTTTTTGCATGACAGCATCGTCATATAAAAAAAGACGACATCATAGCGCACAAACGATATCATTCCTCAGTAAGACCTTTTAATTTTTGACCGACGCTCATATTTCGCCTGTAAGGCTTTTGAAAAAAGCTGGCCATAGAAATTATGGGAGGCGGCGTTAAATACGACACAACGAATCCGTGCGCAATAATATATTTTTCTAATATACAAATTCATATATTTGGCGAACGTTGATAGAATTGCGCGACACTTTAGTGTGTGAAAGCGTATGTCGCACGCTACATAATGTACGTCAAATATATCAATACACAATATATGGTATATTAAAATTAACCTGTTCCCTAACAACATGTTAATATTCCTCTTGCCATATAGGGAACTTTTTTATATAAATGTTGTGGGAAAATTCCCTATCTGTTTCCACACATCTCAATCCGTAAACTCCGCAATCTCTTCCAGGGCAGCCACGATTTTTTTCAGCCCCGCTTCGTCTTCTTCCGTAAAGCGGTTCTTTATCGGGCTGTCCAGATCAAGAACACCTACCAGCTTACCGTTCTTATGAATGGGGATGACGATCTCCGCATTGCTGGCGCTGTCGCAGGCAATGTGTCCGGGGAACCGGTGCACATCGTCCACCCGCTGTACTTTGTCCTGCAAAGCCGCCGCACCGCAGACCCCGGCGCACAAAGGAATACGGATGCAGGCAGGATTTCCCTGAAAAGGACCCAGCACTAAAGAATCCCGGTTCATCAGGTAAAAACCGGCCCAGTTCAGGTCCGGCAGGGCGTTCATCAATAACGCGGAAGTATTGGCCAGCACCGGCAGCCAGTAGTTTTCCTCTTCGCCTAACGCTTTCACCTGCTTGACTAACAAATCGTAATCGGTTTTCAAATTCTTTTCCTGTACCATCTTTAGTTCCTTCCTGTTCTGTCAAATCTTATTTTCGGATTATTCCTGAACGTTACAAAATTCCTGCCTCACATACTGTTATGTGACTTTACAAACTGTTCTGATGCTGTTTTTATTTCCATTTTATCAAATTCTTGCTATAATGAATACAGGAAATTTTAGCAGGAGGGAATGGTAATGAAAAAGCTTTTTATCCTTGCGCTTATCCTTGTAATGACCGTTATGGGCACCGCATCCGCTTCCAAAAGTAAATTTAAAGATCCCAACTATAGCTTCGGCAATATAATGAACATTTATCTGGCCGAATGCGTTTACACCCCAAAAACGAATCAGCCTCACGATCTGCAGGAAGACAGCAATCCTACAGGCCGCGCCCTCAATTCCCTGCGGACCGCTATGGCCAAAAAGAGCAAAAACCTTATCGTTCCTCCGGATGAACCAACCCGGGCAAGGCTGGATCTGCATCTGGTGGTACACACCCTTGCCACCTACACTTACTGGAAAGAACCCTGGGATGAAGAAACTTACGAAAATAAAAAGATCACCGAAAAAGGAAGGGACGGAAAGGAACGGACCATCACCATTCCCGTCAAAAGGATCATTCACCATCCGGGCCAGTGGATCACCGACGCTTACGCGGAAGTGGAGTTCACACTGAAAGACCGCAGCAACGGAAAAACCGTTTATAATTGCATTGATACCCGGTCCCGGCAGGATTCCGGTTACGATGGCATGCTGAACCGGATCTGCAATGACTTTGTCAGCGATTTGAAATAACGGTTTTGAAATACGGCATTAAATGAAATTATGAAATGAGTTAAAGACTTGCATGCGGTTCCTTAACTGCCATAAGGCGTTACACCTTTTGGCAGTTTTCTTTTGCCGCGAACCGGCATATTGTTCCCCGTTTTCTAGTTTCCTGTGTATTTGTTCCCTGTTTTTTCACAATTCGTTTGTCGTAATTGAATCTGTCTTGTAGTATAATTAGATAAGTGAGATTCCCGATAAAACAAAACTCTCACAAACGTTTTCAATAGTTGTTTAGTATAAAGGAGGTCTTTATCATGTCAAGATTTACATTACCCCGCGACCTGTATCACGGAAAGGGCGCGCTGGAAACCCTGAAAACCCTGAAAGGCAAACGGGCCATCATCTGTGTAGGCGGCGGCAGCATGAAGCGTGGCGGCTTTCTGGACAGGGCCCTGGCCTATCTGAAAGAAGCGGGTATGGAAACGAAAGTCATTGAAGGCATCGAAAGCGACCCTTCTGTAGAGACCGTTATGAAAGGCGCGGCCGTCATGCAGGAATTCCAGCCTGACTGGATCGTGGCCATGGGCGGCGGCAGCCCCATCGACGCGGCCAAAGCCATGTGGATCAAATACGAATACCCGGAAACTACTTTTGCGGATATGTGTAAGGTATTCGGCCTGCCGAAGCTGCGCACCAAAGCACACTTCTGCGCTATTTCCTCCACCAGCGGCACCGCCACGGAAGTTACTGCCTTCTCTATCATCACCGATTACCAGAAAGGCATTAAATATCCTATCGCTGATTTCGAAATTACCCCGGATATCGCTATCGTAGATCCGGAACTGGTGCACACCATGCCCCAAAAGCTGACGGCCCACACGGGCATGGACGCCATGACCCACGCCATCGAAGCGTACGTGTCCACAGCCCACAGCGCTTATGCGGATGCGCTGGCCATCCACGCCATTGAACTGATCCAGGCTAATCTGGTGAAGTCTTACAACGGCGACATGGAAGCCCGGGACATTATGCACGACGCCCAGTGCCTGGCCGGCATGGCCTTCTCCAACGCACTGCTGGGTATCGTCCATTCCATGGCCCACAAGACCGGCGCGGCCTTCGCTGACTACGGCGCCCACATCATCCACGGCGCGGCCAATGCTATGTACCTGCCTAAAGTAATCAAATTCAATTCCAAAGACCCTGCGGCATTAAAACGCTACGGCGTCATTGCGGATTACATGCACTTAGGCGGCAAGACCGACGAAGAGAAGGTCGACCTGTTAATCGCTTACCTGCGGAAAATGAACGACGACCTGAACATCCCCCACAGCATCAACCATTACGGACCGAAAGGCCTGCCGGAAGAAAAAGGCTTTGTTCCGGAAGAAGTGTTCCTGGAACGGGTAGAACGGATCGCTGCCGACGCTATCCTGGATGCCTGCACCGGTTCCAACCCCCGCCAGCCCAGCCAGGAAGAAATGGTGAAGCTGCTGAAGTGCTGCTACTACGATACGGAAGTTAACTTCTGATAAGCAAGAAAAAAATTATTGAATGAATATAAAAACGCCGTCTGTGATTTTCACGGACGGCGTTTTACTATGATTTACGATTTGTTTTTTGTTTTAATTTAAAGTGTCATCAACGTATCCACCCATTACTATGCCATTATGGTCACCTTTGCTTTTTATGCAAATAGTGCTGCTAACTGCTTACAGCAACACCCGGTACAGCCCGAAGTAGGCCAATAAACTCAGCACCACAACTCCCAGGGCGGAGATAGCAAACATTTTAAGGAACAGCCTGTGCTGCTGGACCGGTGTAGCGCCAGAAGCGGAAGAATAAGCCGCCAGGGCCAGAGCGCCGCCGGTAGAAAGGGGGCTGATGCCTGCTGTGTTGGAAATCATGGTGATGGCCGTCGCCATTTCCAGCTCCAGCATGGCGCCGCCTTCCCCCAGCCTTGCCAGGATTTCCGGTATGGTGGGAAGTAACGTGGGCATAACTACGCCGGAGGTAGAACTGAACCAGCTCATGATACCGGAGGTGATACCCATGATCGTGACGGATGTGGCCGGAGTCATTACGCTGGCCAGTGCGTTGGACAATAATTTGATGCCTCCCAGCATGATGATGATATGCATTAATACGCCTACGCCGGTGATCAGCAGCAATGTGCCCCAGGGGATCCGCTTGATAGCCTCCCCTTCGTCTGCAACCCGCAGGAAGGAAAGGACCATAGCTACCGCAAACCCGGTAAGGCCCACATTCACTTTCAGGAACAGTACCAGCACCACCATTGCCCCGATACCGATAAGGGTAATGATCTGTTTTTTATTGAAAGGAGGTATGTCGCTCTGGCTGATGACTTTATCCGAATGGAGCTTGTAGCCGCCTAACAGAAAATAAACAATGACGGCATAGACAGTGGAAGATAAAATACCGTTCAGCAGGAAGGGCTGCTCGATTCCTGTAAGACCAAAGCCCGCGCACAGGTTGATGCCGATAATCCCCGTTGCCGCCAGAGGAGAAACACCGCCGCCGGAAGCCCCTAATACAGACAGGGCGGAAAGCATGGCCGGGTCGATTCCCATTTCCGCAGCCAGGGCCATAGAGAACACCATCATAATGGCCATGGTAGGAACGGTACCGGGACCTAATGCAGACAGTACTACAGAAAAAACGTAAATGACGATGGGGATCATAAAGGTATGCTTCCCTGCCAGAGCCACCACTTTTTTCGCCAGAAGTTCCAGGGAGCCGTTAAGCTGCGCCAGGCTGAACAAATACGTTACGCCCAGCAAGATCATAAACAGGGAATAATTAAACCCCTGGATGATTTCTTTATCCGGAATGCCGCAGGCCCGCCCCAGTATCAGAGCAAAGCCTATGGCCAACAGCCCCGTATTCATGTGACGGAAAAATCCGAGGAAAATTGAAGCAAGCAGCAGCTCTAAGGAAAGTAAGGCCAAAATAAATTCATCTCCTGTTTTTTGAAATTAAATGCTGACAATATTTGCCATATTAATTATATTTCTTACTATACCTCTTTTAAGCTATAAAGTAAAATATTATTTTTTCATAAAGTTATAATATTTATTTATATTTCAAATGTTTCCTTCCCAAATAAAAAAAGGCTGACAACATGCCAGCCCGCACTATATTCGTCAGCCCCAATGATACGTGGGAATTAAGGAAACGCTGATTAAATCCATTTCATCGTAGTTTTACAGTTACCGGAAAAATTTCCGCTGCCGCAGTCCTTCAAACAAAATGATGCCTGCTGCCATGGCCACGTTCATGGATTCCGCCATTCCCTCCATAGGAATGAAAAGGCGCGTTTCCGCGGCCGCCTGCAGCTCTTCAGATACGCCGTTGGCTTCGTTGCCTAAAATGTAAGCCATCTTTTTGCTTAAATCGGTTTTGTACAGGTTCGCGGCTCCTTTTAGGGCTGTGGCCGCCGGTTCATACCCGTTGCGGTAACACCAGGTCAGTGCTTCTTCCGGGGAAATTTCCTGCACCACCGGCAAATGGAACAGGGAACCCATGGAGGCCCGCACCACCTTGGGGCTGAAGGCATCCACACAGCCCACCAGCAAAATAAGGCCCAGGGCTCCCGCCGCATCCGCCGTACGGATGATGGTTCCCAAGTTGCCGGGATCCTGGATCCGGTCCAGAATCACCACCGGCGCGTTATTGTCAAAGTCTTTTTCCGGCATGATTGCCTTTTTGCTTTGCGGTTTTCCGTATTCATCCAAAACGTTGCCGCGGCATTTGCTTTGCTTTTTTGCGATTGCCTCCGATTCCAGCTGCCGCAAATCATTTTCCGGCATAGAGATCACCGCCAGCACCCCCTGGGGCGTTTTGGTATCGCTGAGCTTTGCCATCACTTTATCGTCCACCTGGTACAGCCGCGCGCCCTTTTCTTCCGCTGTCTTTAAAATTTCATCCAGTCGGCCTTCTTCCAATCTGGTAAAAAACAGATCCGTTACATCCCCATAGCGCACCGCTTCTGTCACTGCACGCAGCCCTTCCGCAAAAAACGCGCCCCTCTCCGTGCGGAATTTTTTCTGTTTTAAGTTAGCCACGTCTTTAATGCGGGCGTTATTAACACTGGTAATCGTTTCCATTTACATTTCTCCCGTAACTTTTTCTCGGCAAAAGCTCACATCAATACTCACTGCAATGGATAAATTATTTTAACCAATATATTCGAACCACATACAAGTTTATTATACCACATCAAAAAATTTTCCCATAAAAAAAGAACCTGAACAGATCATTCAGGCTCTTTTACATTGCGGATGTTCAATTACAGCGCAGCTTTTGCGGTTTCAACCAGCTTGGTGAAAGCAGCAGCGTCGTTGATAGCCATGTCGGCCAGCACCTTGCGGTTCAGTTCGATACCGGCTTTGCTCAGACCGTAAATGAAACGGCTGTAGGACATGCCGTTAGCACGGGTCGCAGCGTTGATACGGGCGATCCACAGATTGCGGAACTCGCGTTTTTTGGCGCGACGGTCGCGACGTGCATACATCAGGGCTTTCATTACGGTCTCATTGGCTTTTCTGAATAACAGATGTTTTGCTCCCCGATAGCCCTTTGCTAATTTCAGAATATGTTTATGACGACGATGGGCAGTTACGCCAACTTTAATTCTTGCCATGGTTGTTCTCCTCCTGTTTCCTCAAGTCTTATGCGTACGGCAGCATTCTTGCTACGCGTTCATGATCGGTCTTGTGAACGAGACCTGCTTTGCGCAGATTTCTCTTACGGGTAGGAGATTTATGTTCCAGGATATGGCTGCGGAACGCTTTTCCACGTTTGAATTCACCGGTACCGGTTACTTTGAAGCGTTTTGCCGCGCTTCTGCGGGTTTTCATCTTAGGCATTGTTTTGTCCTCCTTCAGTTACTTTTTCTTAGGCGCAATGACCATGGTCATATTGCGTCCTTCAATTTTCGGTTTCTTTTCCACAATGGCTGTATCGCCTAACTCTTCAGCCATTTTATTCAGCAACGCTTCGCCCAGTTCCGGATGGCTCATCTCACGGCCGCGGAACATGATCGTAACCTTGACCTTGTTCCCGTCCTCCAGGAAACGGGCTGCATTTTTAAACTTAACGCCAAAGTCATGGTCTTCAATACCGGGGCGCAGCTTTACTTCTTTGATTTCAAAGACTTTCTGGTTCTTGCGGGCTTCTTTTTCCCGTTTCTGCTGCTCATAACGATATTTGCCATAATCCAATATCTTGCACACGGGGGGACGGGCCTGCGGGGAAATCTCCACCAGGTCCAGATGACGTTCCTGTGCCAGAGCATTTGCTTCCCGGCTGGACATGATGCCCAGCTGCTGGCCGTTCTCGTCGATCACGCGCACCTCGCGCCAGCGGATATCATCGTTAATGCGTAAGTCTGCCTTGCTTATAGCGGTTCACCTCCAAAATAAACTGCGTAACAAAAAAAACGGGCGGAACAGATTCCACCCGCGCAAATCGCTGTATTCAACCCTGTCGAGCGTGGCCGCAAGGTGAGAAGCGGATGGCTTCTTCTTTGTTACTGGAATATGATAGCACGCAGTGCATGCAATGTCAAGCCTGTATTATAAATTTTGCCGCTTTCCGCAAAGAAGTAAACAACTCCAGACAAACTTTGCGAAAGTACTGATCAATTTGCCTGCACACGATCCGATGCATTGGGGGAAAGCCTGCATGTTCCCGATACATCGCTCAAAAATGCATTTTGCTGCTTTTGTGTTCAATGCGCACCCACTTTTTCTGGGGGAAAAACAGGGACTGCAACGAAATGTAAGAGAACAGGGAATAAAATACGGGGAATGTCAGGATCCCCGGCAACAGTTTTTTTACAGGCCAGCTGCTTTTGGCCGCTGCCGCAAACCCAACAGAGATTGTTGCCACATAGGAAAGCAGCGTGGACACCACAAGCACCCCAAGCTGCCCCTGCCAGATCAGAAGGGCCCCATGTATAAGGTAACTTACCGCCGTCAGGCCAAAAAACACCGTCATGCCTACGCCCATAAAAATATCCCACAGGCGCCAGGAGGGATTTTTTGCAAAAGCTTTCACCCACTGCCCGAAATAGCGGAAAGCAATCTGGAAATCCCCGGTGCACCAGCGGCGCAGTTGGGTCCACATGACAGAAAGACGGACCGGCTGCTCGTCGTAAAAGATTGCTTCATTTAAATAGGTAACACAATGACCTTTCAGGTTTTCCAGAAAGGTAAACTCAATATCTTCCGACAGACTGTAGGTTTTCCAGCCGCTGTCCCTGATCAGTTCCATGCGAAAGGCAAAACCGGTACCGGATAACATGGAGGACAGCCCCAGATTCTGCCGGGGACGGTTGTACAGAGAATTTACCACCGCCCAGTACAGAGTATACCACTGGCTGATGAGGGAATCAAAGGGGTTTTCCGTCAGGCGCCGTCCCGTTACGATTTCCGCACCTTGAAGGAAAGCGCCGTTCATCTGCTGCAAAAAGTCCGGCCGGATTTGGTTGTCCGCGTCAAAAAACAAAACGCAGTCAAATTCATTTTGCTTTTGCAGAATTTTCTCCATGCCCCAGTTCAGCACCGCGCCCTTTCCGCTTCGTTCCCCACCGGTCCGTTCCCAGACCGTTACGTTGGCAAATGCCTTTGCCTTTTTAACCGTGCCGTCGCTGCAATGGTCCGCCAGCACAAACACATGGAAATTTTCTTTGGAATACTTCTGTTCCTGTAAATCTTCCAGCAGGTTCCCGATTACGTTTTCTTCATCGTGGGCGCAGATAACCACGGCAAAACGGATTTTTTTTTCTACTGCGGCAGCTACAGAATTATTTTGCGAATATGCTTCGGAATTTTTTCCTAAAAACGTTTCGCGATTTTTATTTAAAGTCTGCGAAATATTTTTTCCCCTATGCAAAAAGCCCAAAAACGCAATGAATAAGCACCAGATAAAAAATGAAGAAAGTAACGTCTGAATAATAAACATAAAGATCCCTTTTGTTTTTTTATAAATAACACAGTGCGCAAAAAAAATCCCACGCTGTCCAAGCTAAGCCATTAACACACTTGTTGCAGTATACTACAAGATGCTTCATATTACAAGGGAAACATTATGTAAGAAAGCTCTGATTCATCAACAGTTTTTACAAGAAAAAACTGTCCGGCAATAAGTGTCGCCGAACAGTATCTTTCATAGATGTCAAATTTCGCAACAAATTCCGGCTGGAAGAGTCTTACCCAGCCGGAATACAAAGAAGGAGAAGAGGTGTCCGCAGCGGCTCAGACTGCGGAACTTGAATTATTAAAGACCTTTCCGGAAAAATATAGTCCGAATTATTTTCCAGGAAAGAAAGGCCAGACGATAGGGATAACGATAATGGATACTACCAGGCAGACAAAAATCAGTCCGCCGCCCGCTTTAACATAATCCATAAAGCGGTAATGTCCGGGTCCCAGCACCAGCGTATTGGGCGGCGTACCTACCGGAGATGCGAACGCGCAGGATGAAGCAATCAGAATCGCCATGAGTACAGCACGTGGCGATGCGCCTAACTGGGATGCCAGCGCAATACCCACAGGGCACAACAGCGCTTTGGATGCCGTGTTGGACATGAACTGCGTCAGCACTACGGCAAGGACAAATAATACGGCAGTTACTACATAAGGCGAAGGATCGCCGCCTAACATTTCTACTGTTGCAGAAGCGATGGCCTTTCCAGCCCCGCTGGTATTCATGGCTTCTGCCACGGGAATCATACCTGCAAACAGGAAAATGGTAATCCAGTCGATAGAATCATAGGCTTGCTTTTCCGTCAGACAGCCGGTAAGTACTGCCAGCAACGCGCCGATGACCGCAACAATGTGCAGCGGGATCAGGTCAAGCCCCATGGCGGCAATGACTGCCAATACAATCGCGCCGCAGATAATCTGCTTACTGGTTTTCACTGCAATGCCTTCGCTGTCAATTGCCTGTTCCTCCAGCTTGTCCGGGTCAAAATCGCGGTTTTCCGGCAGAAGATATTTACCAACAAACATCATATACAAAATACCTGCAACTGTAATCGGGATGCCGATGTAGGCATATTCAAAAAAGCCAAACTGGAGCTCCGGCATGCCGGCCGCTTTTAAGGCAACATTTGCCAGCATGTTAGGCGGCGTGCCAATCAGAGTAATTGTCCCGCCCAGGCCGGCAGCAAAAGCCAGCGGCATCAGCTGGCGCTGGGGAGACAGTTTGGCAGTTGCGCAGACGCTCATAACCACCGGGATAAGGCAGGCAGTCGTTCCCGTGTTGGATAAGAAGGCAGACATGGCAGCTGCCACTACCATCAATCCAATCATCAGGCTGTTTTCACTTTTACCGCAGAGACGAACCACTTTGCTACCAATTTTTTGAGCAACGCCCGTGTGGAACATGGATGCGCCTACTACAAACATACCGGCAAACAGGACTACGGTAGAATCTGCCAATCCTAAAAAAATCTGTTTTGCCGGAACCAGACCCAGCATCCAGCAAGCAATGGCAGCGCCCATTGAAGTAACTGCCAGGGGGATAATTTCCGTAACAAACAACAACGCTACTACAAGCAGCAGCAGCAAACATTTTGTAACAGGTGTCATAAAATCAATTGCCTCCAATTTATTTTTTTCGCGAAGATTTCTTCGCCTCTTTTTTTTCCGCATGAACCGGGAAAATTTCCGGCAGTTCACGCAAGGTGTACATCTTGTCAGGGTTCAGGAAAAAGGGATAGTTGGCAGCATCCCCGATAATCCGGTGATAGCGATGCGAATCCAGACTTTGCAAAAACTTTTCCAGCCGTTGCTTTTCTTCCGATAAATCCACGTTGATATTTTTTGTATTTTTCATGGCAAAATCCGATACCAACTCCGTTTCCTCCTTTTCAGTTTGCAGCTTTGGGAAATTTTTGGGTCACAGTTAGTATATGGCAAAATTGAGGAAATGAATAATATCCATTTGGAAAAACAATTATGAAAAACCGGAATAATTAAAATTAATTGTCATTTAGAATTCATTGCTTTTAAAAATCCGTTGTGCTAAAATTAATTTGTACGTCCATTCCTAATCACATTGACACCTGCAGTAAATAATCATTTTGACGAATTATAAATTCCCGGATGTATTACATCATCACTTACGCTGTTACTGAAACGGCAGATTGGAGTCTCTATGGATCTTGAAAACTATCGGAATTTTTTAGCAGTTATTGAAACCGGAAGCCTGACCGGAGCCGCCGAGTATGTTCATGTGGCGCAACCGGCGCTGAGTAAGCAGATTCGCGCGTTGGAAACTTTTTATGATGCAAAGCTGCTAATTACGGAGCGCGGCAGCCGGAAGGTCATACTGACCGAAGCCGGGCGCCTGCTATACCAGAAAGCAAAATACATCTGTTCACTGGAAGACCTTGCCAAAGAAGAAATTGTCAGTACCCAGCGAGGTGCTGCAGGCACGCTGCGCATCAGCGTAGCTAATTCCCGTTCGGCTTCGTTTATAAAAAACAATCTACAGCCTTTTTCCGAACTGTACCCGGAAGTCAATTTCGAAATTTTTGAAACCAGCTTTTATGAACAAAGCCAGCAGTTGTTGAACGGAATTACAGAGATTGGCGTACTGAGCACACCTATCGGCCAGGAAGACAATTTTGAAGAGCTGTTCCGCAGAGATGAATATTTGGCTGCAGTTTTCAGCAACAATTCCCAATGGCAGCTTCACACCAAACGAAAAGGTATTAATTTATCCGATTTGCGTAATATTCCATTAAGCGTTTCTTCCGGCTGTCATGCCATTTTACGCAAAACCTGTGACAGCATAGGATTCCGTCCTAAAATACTCAGCATCAATACCACAAGATACACCGCGCTGCAGTGGGCGCTTATGGACCAGAGTGTCGCCATCGTCCCCGTTGAACCCGGCGAAGACCTGGGTGAAAAATACCTGATCAAAAAGATTCTGGATGTTGACACCGAATTGTATAAATCAGTGGTTAAAGTGAAAGGCCGCCCTCTCTCCCCGCTTGCACTGAAATTTATCCAGTTCTACAATGAAAACAGCGATTCCCGCCGGCTATGCGACATGCGCAGACTTGAATCAGAAAGCAAAGTGTAGTTACTTCATTACGTAAGCCTGCAGAAACACTATCATTCAAAAAAAATCCGGTTCCGAACCTGTCAAGATTCGAAACCGGATTTTTATTTTTGCAATAGCTAACAGATAAATATACGGGAAATATGTATACGGAGTCAGTCCTGAAAGTTTTTGATCTTCGGGCTTAATTCATTTCCCGCCAGCGCTTCCCGTTGGATCAGAGCCTTTATTTCCTGACGGACAAAGCTTTTCAGCAAAGTCAGTTGTTCTTTCTCATGACTAGTGTTCAGCCCTTCGGGAGACGATTTCAAAATAGCCGCTTCCAATTCTTTTTCTTTCTGCAGAAGATAGTCATACATTTCAAATAATTCGTTTTCATTGTACTGCCTTGTTTCGCTCACGATCGTTCCTCCTTGAAATCCAATACCATTATTTCAAAATAGCTTAACCCAACAGACCCAAAGAAACTTTACCCAACTGCAGACCCTTTCCCAAAACATGATTGCATTATAACTGCTTTCTGCTTTTCTTGCAAGTATTGCAATTTTTCAAGCTGAAAGAAAAACGCAACGGAAGAAAGTATCGTAATCTCAGCTATGGTAAGGATTTCCGCATTTTTTAAAATCCATATATTCCTTTAGCGCATATCTTTTATGCCAGATTGATATATTTCCGGCCTCCTGTCGTTACGTATTCCAAAAATGAATATTTTTCATGCCGGATAGATATTATACATTTCAGCGCCAAACGTGTATAATGCGTTTAGAAATCAGGAACGGCTCCTGATAAAAACCGTAATACAGTTAATGACTTTACCGAAAGCGCTTGTAAGTGCAAAAAACAAGGAGGAAAACATCATGTCAAGCGTAGTTTTAAGAACCGGATATCTGACAGTACCTGATTATTTCGTAAAAGAAGAAGCAAAAGAATCTGAAACCTATTTACAGCGTCTGACCCGTAAGCGCCTGAACCAAGCAGGTCATTACAAAATGCAGACCATGCGGAAGCTAAATACACCAGTACAATATCAGGGCGTATTGTTCAGCTTCGGGAAATAATTCCTGGAATCCTTGATAAAATCCCCCTCTTTCTTGAGCTCTCCTAAGCAAAACGCGTTACGGTTTTTTCCGTAACGCGTTTTGTCTTTTCTATCTATTCAAGGCCATATCGTCGCCAGGCGCTTGTTATTACCATTCAGGGCCGCATCCCCATCGCCATATAAAGAATGAATCCTAACACACCGGATGAAGCAAGCAGCTTGATGGTCCCCATTTTCTTTTTCAGCAAAATATATGTAAGGATAAAAATCAGGATGGCGATCTTGTCTGCCTGCACCACCTCTACAGGCAGTTTTTCCTTGTTCCAGAAGGCCAGCAACATGATATCGACGCCTGCACGTGCGATCAGGGCCACCACCGCAGGACGAAGCCCGTTCAGAATTCCCCGGATCGGGCCTACGTTCCCGTATTTATAATACAGGAATGCCAGCAGCAGAACGATTACAACAGAAGGAAACACGAAACCCGCAGTAGCCGCAATGGAACCGGGTATCCCGGCTACTTTACTGCCTACAAAGGTAGCTGCGTTTATGCCGATGGGTCCCGGGGTCATCTGGGAGATGGTAAAGATGTCTACGAATTCATTCATCGTCATCCATTTATATTTTGCAATGACCTCCGCCTGGATCAGGGGCATGGAAGCATACCCGCCTCCTACACAGAAAAGGCCAACTGTGGCGAAGCTGAAAAACAGCTGTAATAAAATCTCCATAGCGCCCGGCCTCCTTAATTATACTGGGGATCCCGCATCAGCAAGAGACCGATGATGGCGTCCACCAGAATGATGTGCATAATATTAATGTGGAAAAAGTAAGAGGCTACAAAGGTTCCTGCCATAATAACCAGCGGCAGCACCAGCTTCTTTTTTACCTGCTTCACCAAAAGACCCAGCACCACGTCCAGCAGGATGGCGGTCACACCGCACTGCATCCCTTTCAGGAACATACGAACGTAAGGATTGGTGGCAAAGGCATCATAAAAATACGAAACGATGGTCAGTGTGATCAGTGGCGGCAGCACGGTACCCAGCAGGGCCGTAAAAGTTCCCAGTATCCCACCCAGCCGGTAGCCCATGATGATGGAAGCATTGACTGCTACGGCTCCCGGCGCACTCTGGGCAATGGAAACCAGATCCAGGGATTCGTTTTCCTTCATCCATCCATATTCGTCCACATATTTTGCTTTCATCAGCGGGATCAGTACAAAACCGCCCCCTACGGTAAAGGCGCTGATGATAAATGTGGAAATAAATAATTTACTGTAGCTGAATGGTTCTTTTAAGACAGCGTTTTCCAGCTGTTCTTCAACATTTTTAGTATCGCTCATACATCCTCCGGACAGAATCAAAATTGTAAGGAAGTACCGATTTATATTTCAGCATGCACTGGCCTATCCTTTTACAGGATACGCGTTTTCAAGCATTGTCCAGAAACTTACTGATTTCGCCCGCGCATATTCTTGTACCAGTACAGGGGAAAGAAAATGATCCAGGCCATAAAAGTCCCGAAGGCCCACAGCCCTGCCCGTGGATTGTTATGGTTCCGCGCGTCGTTGTGGACATAATACGCCAGATATAACGATATGATAATGGCAAAAGGGCTGACCCCCGTAACGCCCGGTTCAAAAATCGAATCCAACATTTGCCTTGCTCCTTTTATCTTACATTAAAATAAAAATGTGAAAGTATTTCTGCAAATTAAAAGTTCCAAAATAAACTTTATCACAGTCACTTTGAATACACCGGTACATCCGGCAGCAGGCCTTTGGCAGACCGGCTCTTGCTGCGCAGTTTGCTTTTTTCCTGCTTCAGTTTCACGATATCCACTTCGAACAGCCGGTTCCAGGGGAACACCACATCAAATTTTGTTCCTGCGGTTATGTCGTAATTGGCTGCCAGACGGTTCATGATATCAAATGCCTGTTTCCTGACTTTTGGCATCATATCATTTAAGGTATATTTGAACTCTGTCTTCTTGGCCTTTTCCAGTTCATCCGTAATGAGACGGCGGGCATTTGACTGGTAATACCAGTCATCCAGAACCCGTTCCCGCATTAGCATCAGCTGCTTTTCCTTTTCAATTTTCGGCGCCAGCATTCCCTGGGCAATGGCAAAGCCGATGGTATTGTCTGCTGTGTTCCAACCATTATAGGCAGACAGTTTATCTGTGTAGCCCCGCAGGGACATCTCGTTCATGAAACCGTTGTCGCCGCCGTTTGAAAAGGCTACGTCCGCAAGAGAAATGTTTACGCCACGTTCCAGCATTTTTCCCAGGTTGGCGATGTAACGCTTATTGGCCGGGGAAGCAAAATACTGGTTGGAAAGACTGGTAGAATCATACATGGTCCCGTCGGCCGGCGTGTTGATGGCCAGTACCACATCGGCAGCTTCCGGCTGGTAAACGATTTTCCCTCCGGCAGCAATGATCTGTTCCGGCACGGAGGTTCCCAGGGGAAGATCGGAATATTGAGGAATGGTCTTCGGGCCTACCCCTTCCACATACATTTGGTACACCTTCGGCACCGTTCCCGATAATTCGTTGGCCGCCCTTGTCAGCAACAACAACCCAAGCTGGTCCACACCGGGCAGGATCTGGAAAGATTCATCGGATACATCCGCATTGCTGAAGGAAATTTTCCGGGCTTCCATGTGGGTATGGGACAGAGGCGCGTTATCGTCCTTGCCGATGGCAAAATAATCGAACCGTCCCATACGGGCCAACATAGCCAATTGCCGGTTCACTTCCATATTTTTATTGCGGCGGTCCAGCCAGTCCTTTAAGTGAGCCTTAGCCAGATTTCGTTCAAAAGCCCCTACTTCAAAATCTTCCAGTAAGGATTCTGCGTGAAGGTCTGATTTGTCCGAAAGCTGGGAGTAACGGTAGATGGCCGGCCCTACGTTGGAATAATACGCCGGTTCCACATTGCCGTAGCTTTCCCGGGGCGTACGCATCAAAGTACTGAAACCGTAGAAGCGGATATCTTTATCCATCTGCAGATCTTTCAGCCGGTTCACTTTTGCTTCCAGTGCTGCCATAGGAAGCATGTGGGTACGGGAAGCCACTAACCCTCCATAAATGAGGGCGTCTGTAGAGATAACTGCAGCGTCCACTTTCTCCGCCCGGCTTTCCAGCCACTTCCAAAGTTTTTCCGTATCTGCAGGGGTCGTGCGGGTAGCCAGAAATTTTTCCGGCGGCGTTAAAATTTTGTATCCTGCTGCTTCCATGACCTTGACCGGATAGGAATAGCACACCGGACGGTCGTCCAGCGGAATGAAGATAAACGCGCCCTTTTCTTTTTCCCTGGCCTCTACTTGCGTTTCAAAAAAGGCAAATCCCAAAACAGTCAGCAATATAAAATGCAAAGCAGCTATCAGTTTAAAACAAAAGCTCCATGTCTTCATAAAATATTTTTTATCTCCACTTCAAAGATTTGAAAGCATAATTCACCATGATAATTTTGTATTATAATATTATAACCTAAGCGCGTTGAAAATAAAAGTGGAATAAATTCCAATTTTACTTTACGATGCTTGACACGAAAAATTTAAGTGCTATAATTGACGCATGAACAAAATTGTAAAAGTAATGCGAAGGACAATGTTTTGCCCACTGCTCCACAGAAAATGCCGCGATAGCTGAGAGCGACAGAGAAAGCGTAAAACGGAACCACCTTCAAACTGCCCTGTGAAAAGTTTTTCTTAGTAGCAGGCGCCGCGTAAACTGCGTTAAAGGTTCGTTGAGCGGGTTGCGTTTTTTTATGCGCAATCAATCAGGGTGGAACCGCGATTAACCTCGTCCCTAATCAAGTTGGGAACGGGGATTTTTTATTTTCCGGAACGTGTTGCAGCTTTTAAAATTATATTCTTAGCGAGACACAGAAAAATTCTTTCCGGTTTTGTTTGAAATCCCGCGTTTACAACGAAAATTTCGTTTTATTTTTAGGAGGAAAAAGGAAATGGCAGACGTAAAAGTAACACTAAAAGACGGCTCTGTAAAAGAATTTGCCGCTGGCTCCAGCTATCTGGAGATCGCCAAAAGTTTAAACCAAAAATTAGGAAAGCAGGCTTTGCTGGCTGTCGTTGACGGCGTAAACAAAGACCTCAGCGATACTATTGAAAAAGACGCAACGGTAGAATTTATCACTCCGGATTCTAAAGAAGGGCTCCATGCCATCCGCCATACTGCGTCCCACGTTATGGCACAGGCCATCCAGCATCTGTTCCCGGATGTGAAGTTCGCCATCGGCCCTGCCATTGACAACGGCTTCTATTACGACATGGACAGCGAACATGTTTTTACTCCGGAAGACCTGCGTGAAATTGAAAAGGAAATGGCGAAAATCGTCAAACAGAACATCCCCCTGGTTCGCAGCGAAGTGCCCCGTAAGGATGCATTGGCCCGCTTTGCCGCAGAAAAAGAAATTTATAAAGTAGAACTGATCAACGACCTGCCGGAAGACGCAGTCATCAGCCTGTACACCCAGGGAGATTTCACCGACCTGTGCGCCGGGCCCCATTGCCCGTCCACCGGCCGCGTCAAGGCATTCAAGTTAATGAGCATCGCCGGCGCTTACTGGCGTGGCAATGAAAAAAATAAAATGCTGCAGCGCATTTACGGCACCGCTTTCCCCAGCAAGGAAGAACTTGACGAATACCTGCACATGCTGGAAGAAGCCGAAAAGCGCGACCATCGCAAATTAGGCAAGGAACTGGATATCTTCAGCATGCACGACGAAGGCCCCGGCTTCCCCTTCTTCCATCCCAACGGCATGCGCATCCGCAATGCCATTCTGGAATACTGGCACCAAGTCCATCGCAAGTACCATTACGAACAGGTCATGACCCCCATGATCATGAACCGGGACCTGTGGATCCGTTCCGGTCACTGGGATCATTACCGGGAAAACATGTACTTCACAAAAATCGATGACATGGATTATGCCATCAAACCCATGAACTGCCCCGGCGGCATGCTGGTATACAACTCCCATCCCCATTCCTATAAAGAGTTACCTCTCCGTTATGCGGAACTGGGACTGGTTCACCGTCACGAACTGTCCGGCGCCCTCCACGGCCTGTTCCGCGTACGCTGCTTCACACAGGACGACGCCCACATTTTTATGACTCCGGAGCAGATCCAGCCGGAAATCACCAACGTAATCAAACTGTTTAACGAAGTATACTCCACTTTCGGCCTGAAATACCATGCGGAACTGTCTACACGTCCGGAGAACTCCATGGGTGACGACGCATCCTGGGAACTGGCTACCGAAGGCCTGCGCAAAGCGCTGGAAGCCAACCACCTGGATTACATCATCAACAAAGGTGACGGTGCGTTCTATGGCCCGAAGATCGACTTCCATCTGCAGGACTCCATCGGACGTACCTGGCAGTGCGGCACCATCCAGCTGGATATGCAGCTGCCGGAAAAATTCAACTGCGAATACACCGGGGAAGACGGCCTGAAGCATCGCCCGGTTATGATCCATCGCGTAGTTTACGGTTCCATCGAACGCTTCATCGGTATCCTCATCGAGCATTACGCAGGTTCCTTCCCCGTATGGATGGCTCCCAACCAGGTCCGGGTAATGCCCATTACCGACAAGCAGCTGGACTACGCAAAAGAAGTTAACGATAAGCTGTTTGAACTGGGCTATCGTACCCAGCTGGATGACCGCAGTGAAAAGATCGGCAAAAAGATTCGCGAAGCACAGGTACAGAAGGTACCTTTCATGCTAATCGTAGGCGAGAAGGAAGTAGAATCCCGTACCGTTGCCGTACGCCAGCGCCACGGTGGGGACCTGGGCGCCATGAGCCTGGAAGACTTCATCGCCCGCATGCAGAAAGATATTGATGCAAAAGTAAATGACTGACGTTAAAGAAAAAGCGCCATCTGCAATAAAAAACAATATAGAAAAAAATGTTTCTGCAAAAGTCATTACCCCCCGGCAGAAACGAATCGCCCTGGCAAAAATCAAACGGAAAAACTGGCGCAGACAGATCCAGCTCCAGGTAAACAAAAATGAGATCCTTATTCCCCACCATTGCGACCTGGTTGTATTTGATCTGGAGGGCGCCGGTTTCCTGGAAGAAGATATTACGGAAATCGCGGCCATTAAAATATCTGCTCATGGCGAGGTCCTTGATACCTACCAGCAGCTGGTGAAACCAATCACTAAACTGAACAAGCGGGTCGTGGCCATGACAGGCATTACGGAAGAAATGCTGAAGGACAAGCCACCCTTATCGGATGTGCTGGACAGCTTCTTTGAATTTGTTGACGGATGTACCGTGTTAGGACACGATATCGGATACAACGACATCATGAATATCAACATGGCCTGTCGGCGGTTTCAGCGTAAACAGCTTTTCCTGCCCCGGTTCCTGGATACGGAACGAATCGCAAAACGTCTGCTTCCTACGGAAACCGAAGGAAAATATGGGCTGGACGCGCTGATGAAATACTACAATCTCCAGACAAACTGTGAGCACCGCGCCCTGGCTGACTGTTATTCTGCCCTGGCCGTATACCAGTGCCTGATACAGGAATTTGAAAATAAAAAGCCTTTCTGATATGATATGCTCCCCTCCGGGCAGACAAGCAAAACAATAAATGCTTGTTACCCGAAAGGGAGCTTTTTTATCAGAAAGGCTTATATTTTTTCATAATGGCCCGGGCCACATGGTAGCCGTCCAAGGCCGCGCTCATAATGCCGCCGGCATAGCCGCAGCCCTCCCCACAGGGATATAATCCCTCATGGGTCACGCTCTGGTAATCGGCGCCCCGGATGATGCGAAGAGGAGCGGAAGTGCGCGTCTCCACGCCGGTCAGTATACCGGTGGGCCCGTCAAATCCCTGAATCCTTTGACCAAAATACCGAAGCCCCTGTTTCAGCGTATCAGAAACATAAGAAGGAAGAATCGAATCCAGCGCATATTCCGTCACACCCGGACGGTAACTGGGAAAAACTCCCGCCCATACGCTGCAATTCTGCTTTACTCCGTCCCTTCCACTCCCCTGACCTGCCGATTCCCGCAGATATTTCTGTGCGTCTTTAATATCGGGACGTGCATTTTCCAGGAATGTTCTGACGCTTTGGGCCGGTGCTTTATAGTTCTTGCCTCCTGCAGCGAAGGCAAGTTTTTCATATTTTCTCTGGAATGCAACCCCTGCAAGAGGCTCTGTACCAAAGTCCTCCGGCGTCACATTCACAACCAAGGCGCTGTTGGCAATACCGCTGTCGCGATTGTACATGCTCATACCGTTGACCACCACACCGCCAGCTTCGGAAGCCGCTGCCACTACCTGCCCTCCCGGACACATACAGAAGGAATAAGCAGCCCGTTTCCGGTCTTCCGTATGATACACCAGGGCATAATCCGCAACACCCAGCCGCGGATGCCCTGCAAAATCCCCATACTGGGCCTTATCGATCAGGGACTGGGGATGTTCCACTCGAAGGCCGATGGCAAAGGCTTTTGCCTCCATGCCAATCCCTTTCGCCGCTAACACCTGGTAGGTGTCCCGGGCACTGTGGCCGCAGGCCAAAACGACCGTTTCCGTTGACAGAACCGTTCCGTTATTTAAAACAAGCCCGGCGATCCGCCCCTCTTTAACAACGAAGTCCGTTACCTGGGTCTCACAGCAAATATCCCCGCCGTAACTTTCAATTTCCGCTGCCAGCCCCTGTACCATAGTCCGGAGCTTATCCGTTCCCACATGGGGCTTATGTTCCGTCAGGATTTCTCCCGGAGCCCCGGCTTTCACAAAAGCCTGTAGGATTTCCCCCATCACCGGGTCATTGACACGGGTGGTCAGCTTTCCATCAGAAAATGTCCCGGCCCCGCCCATGCCAAACTGCACATTGGAAGCCGGATCAAAATCCCCCGTTTCCCAAAAACGGGTTACATCTTCTACACGTTTATGAAGAGCCCGGCCCCGCTCCAGCACAAGAGGACGGTAGCCGTACTTTGCCAGTTCCAAAGCGGCAACCAGTCCTGCCGGACCTGCGCCGATCACAATGGGACGTTCGGTCATAGGGATATCCCCCATATGAGGGGACTCCGCCTGAACCGGTACAAACAAACTTATCCCCGGACGTTTAACGATTTTTTGTCCCAGTGACTGGGGTACTTCTATCTCCGCTATCACATGATACAGCAGACAGATATTGTTCTTTCTTCTTGCATCTACGGCACGGTGCACCACCTGCACCTTCCGGAAGGCGCTTTTCTTAATTCCAAGTTTGTCCGCTACACATTCCTTTAATGTTTGTTCCTTCCGCAGGCTCATCCGGATATCGTTGACCCGCAGCTTCAGTACTGTCATATTTTTTCCTGTTAATTTTCTTCACTGTTCGTTTCTACTGTTATATCAATATCTACAGTTTTTCTCGCCGTATTCACGCCGGAAGGCAGTATGATCTTTACCGGAACGGTTGTATCTTTGGTAACCGTTTCAAGATTTACCGGTTCCAGTTCCAGTTCCTTCAGTCCTTCGACAGCAGACGGAGCGCCAAAAACATTTACCCGGAAGGGATTCACGGTAGCGCTGGTAATTTTCAATCCTGCCGGCAGGGATCCTTTATACGAAACCTTTACCGGCACTGTTGCGGTCTGGACTTTTCTTTTCAGTTTTGTCCGTACGATCACTTCCGCCGGATCAACAGTCACATCCTGCATATCCATTCCGTCTTTTCCCATGACCAGGGGCTTCTGGGTTACGGTAAACTCCTCGCTGCGCCCGCTGACATCAACCGGGACAAAGACTTTTTCCATTGCTTCTATACGGGTAGCGGCCCCCGACACTTTGACTTCAGAAGGAGTCAGCATGTGCTCTTCCACTACAAAATCCTTGTTAGGCGAGCCTACGATCTCTGCCGTCACCGGCACGATTTTATCCTTTTTCATGTCAATAAACAAATTGACAGAAGGCGGGCTGACCTGGACCACATCCCCTCTTGCAAAGCGCGCATTGACCAGGATCGTATGGGTCCCCACCGAAAGTTTGCTCAGATTGACAAAGGCAAAAATATCGCTGACCGGCATATCAGCCAGTGCAGTGCGGGTTCCCCGTACCCGGACGCTGACTTTTTCCGGCACATTGAATGTAATCATGCCTTCACCCAGGTTACGTTGGGCCAGGGGCACTGCAAATTCTTTTTCCATAATCGGATTCTGTTCGCTCATCACATACAGCCACAGGCAACAGGCGATCAAAATGCACATAAACCGGGCGAACCATTTATCACGATTAGCTGTATTCTTATTAATCATGACGTCCCTCCCGTTTTACTGGAAGTTTATCATCTTTATCTTCTCTTCCCCTGTTTCGGAATTCATCTATTTTTTCCCGGATCATCTGTTTAAAAGTGACATTATGATGTTGCATAATGGCAGATTGCAGCATGTCCACCACATCTTCCCGCCGCAGATAACGGTATATCTCCCCGTTTCTGGTAACTGAGATAGTTCCGGTCTCTTCACTGACAACTACCACCAGAGCATCCGACTGCTCAGAGATTCCGATAGCTGCCCTGTGCCGGGTGCCCAGCTCCTGGCTCAGTTCCCTTGCCTCCGTCAGGGGAAGCAGACAGGAAGCCGCAATAATGCGATTGCCCCGGATGATTACGGCACCATCATGAAGGGGCGTATCTTTTTCAAAAATGTTCAACAGCAGACTGTCTGTAACCAATCCGTCAATCTTTACACCCGTTTCAATCCGTTCTTCCAGACCGACAGCCCTCTCAAAAACGATCAGGGCGCCGATTTTCCGCTGACTCATGATCATAGCGGCATTGGCAACGGCTTCTATCATATCGATCAGTTCCGCTTCATCCAGCTCAACCCGCTTGCGGAACAGACGCCCGCGTCCAATCTGTTCCAGCGCCCGTCGCAGTTCAGGCTGGAATACTACCGGCAAAGCTACCATCAACATGGTCATGGATTTTTCCAAAATCCAGTTGATTACATGCAGATTCAGCCATTTGCTCACCAATACAAGCGCAGCTAATACTGCCAAGCCCTTAGCAAGCGCTGCGGCCCGGGTATTTTTCAGCATTATATAAATACGGTAAAGGAAAAATGCAACCAGACCGGTATCTATAACATCCAGGATCCCGATGGTTTTTCCTAATGTCTGAAACTGTTCCAGCAATGGCTTCACCCTGTCTTTCTCAAATAACTACGGTAATACATCACACCCGTAATTTTTTTACATTATATTACATTTTATTATAACAAAATCTTTTTGAATGCGCTATATAAAAGAAACCCCTGCCCGTAATTTTTTGAGAAAATTTCAACAAAAAATTCGCAAACAGGGTTCCTTTTATTTTAGGAAAAATTTAAAAAAATATTTTTTGCGAAAATTATTATTTCTAACATTCCTTCTTAGAAATATTCGCAAAGGCAGTTTTTAATCAGATTTTCTCCAACAGTTCTTTCAGTTTTTCTTCCTGCTTTTCCAGAATCCGTTCTCCCTGCTCCAGCTGCCTGTCGTTTTCCACATAACTGGGACCGCCATAGGATACCCGGGCATTGACGCAGTGTTCCGGATCCAGAGCCTGCATCAGGTCCGGTTCAAACAATTCGCTGAACTGTTTGTATTCCTCAAGGGTCATATCCAGCAGGAACTTATTTTCCTTAATCGCATAGGCAACGCACTGCCCCACAACCGCATGGGCTTTCCGAAAGGGCATTCCCCTGCGGACAAGGTAATCCGCCAAGTCGGTGGCGTTGGAAAAGTCATGGGACACCGCCCAGCGCATCCGATCCGTTTTCACCGTCATGGTAGCGATCATGTCTTTATAAACCTGCAGAGTAAATTTCACCGTATCCATGGCATCGAAGAGGCCTTCCTTGTCTTCCTGCAGATCTTTATTGTAAGTCAAAGGCAAGCCTTTCAGTGTAGTCAGCATGGCCATCAACTCGCCATATACCCGGCCCGTTTTTCCCCGTACCAGTTCGGAAATATCCGGATTTTTTTTCTGGGGCATCATGGAAGAACCGGTTGCGAATGCGTCATCCAGTTCTACAAAGCCAAACTCCGTACTGCTCCACAGGCACAGTTCTTCCGAAAGACGGCTCATATGCATCATCAGCACAGAAGCAAAGGACAGGAAATTCAAAATGTAATCCCGGTCGCTGACCGCATCCATGCTGTTAGGGTAAACCGTTGCAAAATTCAGCTGCTCCGCCACATAAAAACGGTCGATGGGAAAAGTGGTTCCCGCAATGGCGCCGGCCCCCAGGGGCATCATGTCCGCGTCTTCCCATACGCCCAGCAGGCGGCGGAAATCACGCTGCAACATGTTGAAATAAGCCAGCAGATGGTGGGCGAAGGTGATGGGTTGCGCCCGCTGCAGGTGGGTATAACCGGGCATCAGGGTCTTGTCGTGTTTTTTTGCCACTGTCAGCAGTTCCCGCTCAAAATCCAGCAACAGTGCCCCAATCTCTACCAACTGCCGTTTCATGTACATATGCATGTCCAAAGCCACCTGGTCGTTGCGGCTCCGGGCCGTGTGCAGCCTTGCCCCTGCGTCCCCGATCCGTTCTGTCAGGCGGGCTTCCACATTCATATGGATGTCTTCCAGGGCTACGCTGAATTCAAAATTTCCGGCCTCAATGTCTTTCAGGATATCCTGGAGCCCCGCCACGATCTTCTTTCCGTCTGCCTCCGGAATGACGCCGCACTTTACCAGCATGTTGGCATGGGCAATACTGCCCCGGATATCTTCGCGATACAAACGCTTATCATAATTAATGGACGCATTAAATGCGTCCACTAATTCGTTCGTATTCTTACTGAAACGACCGCCCCACAATTTGGCCATTATTTTAAAGTACCTTTCTTCATCATGGCCCGTACGGCTAACGGCAGGCCGAACAGGTTGATGAATCCGGTTGCGTCGCTCTGATCATATACTTCATCTTCACCGAAGGTCACGTATTCCTGGCTGTACAGGGAGTACGGGGATTTGGCGCCGGCGCTGATGATGTTGCCTTTATACAGTTTCAGACGTACAGTACCGGTAACGGTTTTCTGTGTTTCGTTTACAAATGCATCCATTGCTTCCCGCAGGGCGCAGAACCATTTTCCGTCATAAACCAGTTCCGCGTACCTGATAGCCAGGCCTTCTTTGAAATGATAGGTATCCCTGTCGAGGCACAGGTTTTCCAGTTCATTGTGAGCATAGTAGATGATGGAACCGGCCGGGGTTTCATATACGCCGCGGCTCTTCATGCCGACCAGACGGTTTTCCACGATATCGCTGATGCCTACGCCGTTGCGGATGCCGATGGCATTCAGTGTTTCAACGATGGTAGCCGGGCTCATCTTTTTCCCGTTTACCGCTACCGGAACGCCTTCTTCAAATTCCAGCTCAATCATTTCCGGTTTGTCCGGCGCCGTTTCCGGTGTGCAGGTTACCCGGAACATTTTTGCCTGGGGCGCATTCCAGGGATCTTCCAGATCGGAACCTTCATGGGACAGATGCCACATGTTGCGGTCCATGGAGTAATCGTCTTCATGGGATACGGGAATCGGAATGTTATGGGCTGCTGCATAATCGATCTCCTGATCGCGGGACCGGAGTTCCCATTCACGCCAGGGAGCAATGATCGCCAGATCCGGATCCAGGGATTTGACGGTCAGTTCAAAACGAACCTGGTCGTTGCCCTTGCCGGTTGCGCCATGCGCTACAGCGTCAGCCCCTTCCTTATGGGCGATATCCACCAGATGTTTGGCAATCAGCGGACGGGCAAAGGAAGTACCCAGCAGATATTTCTTTTCATATACAGCACCGGCTTTCACACAGGGCCATACATAGTTGGCGATGAAATCTTCTTTCAGATCCAGGATGTAGCATTTGCTGGCACCGGAGTTGATGGCCTTGTCATGGACCGGGTCCAGTTCGTCGCCCTGGCCCAGGTCCGCGCAGACCGCGATGATTTCGCAGTTATTATAATTTTCTTTTAACCAGGGGATGATAACGGAGGTATCCAGACCGCCGCTGTATGCTAATACAACTTTTTTAATGTTTTCCTTTTTTACTTTTGCCATTTGATTGGCCTCCTTAATTAAAATTTGCAGTCAGTCAAACCCACAAAACGAAAGTGAAAATTTTTCACTGACCTGTCCGACATCGTTATACTTTTTAACAAGCCGATGTTTATTAACACGCTTATTGTAGCACGTAATAAAAATATTGCAAGTCTTTTTTGCAATTTTTTTCAACTTTTTTGAATAAATATAAAGTATTTTGTATACAATTCCCGATAGTCCGCCATCCGGGATTTACAATTCATTATCCCCACGTTCCCGGAATTTTCGCCAATGGGAACAACGCGCCTACATTCAATAATCTATATCGGCTCATAAATCCGCATTGCTCATCAGCAGCACCATAATGGCTTTCTGGGTATGCAGCCGGTTCTCCGCTTCATCCCATACTACGGACTGTGGTCCTTCCAGAACTTCTTCTGTAATCTCTTCCCCCCGGTGGGCCGGCAGGCAATGCAGAACAATGGCCCCGTCATTGGCGGCTTTCAGCAGCTCACTGTTGATCTGGTAATCGTGCAGGGCCTCCAGGCGGATCTCCCGTTCCGCTTCCTGCCCCATGGACGTCCAGACATCCGTGTAAAGAACATCGGCGCCCTTTACCGCTTTGAAGATATCTTCTTCAACGGAAACCGTACAGCCGGTCAGCGCCGCATCTTCCTGGGCCTGCTTTGTCACCACCGGATCCGGCTGATAGCCCTTCGGGCTGGCGCAGACCATGTTCATTCCCACTTTGGCACAGGCATACATCAGGGAGTGGGCCATGTTATTGCCGTCGCCAACATATACCAGCTTTCGTCCTTTTAATATCTGCTGATGTTCTTCAATCGTCAGCAGGTCCGTCAGCGCCTGGCAGGGATGCAACAAATCCGTCAGCCCGTTGATTACAGGGATGGTAGCGTATTTTGCCAGTTCGATCACCGAATCATGGGAAAACGTACGGATCATGATACCGTCCACCATACGGGACAACACCCGGGCCGTATCCCGAACAGGTTCGCCCCGGCCGATTTGGGAATCACGGTCATTCAGGTAAATGGCATGTCCGCCCAGCTGATGGAAGCCGGTTTCAAAGGAAACACGGGTACGGGTGGACGCTTTGGAAAACATCATGGCCAGGGTCTGCCCTTTGCAGAACTCATGGGGAACTCCTGCCTTCTGCATTTTTTTCAGCTTTTTGGCAACATCCAGAATCTTCAACACTTCTTCTGAAGATAAATCATGAATACTTAACAGATCCTTGTGTTTCAACACTTTAATAACCCCTCTCGTTTTTTGTAATTTTCGTTGCATAAATAATTTCACTACATGAATTATAAAAAGAATCACATGCTGTAATAATTTATTTTATCATAATCTCTCGTATTTTTATAGCACGAATTCTGTAACAAATAATACAAAATCATCGAATATCTATAACTTTGTTTTCTTCACTCTTTTCCCGCATCCTGGGAAATCCCTTTGCCAAAAAGATAATCTCTTGCTAAAATGAAAGCGTAATATTTTTTTGCATAAATGAACCATACATAAAGCCTTGGAGCGAATCAGAAAAAGCACTGCTTAACAACGCATGAAGACTAATTGCTTTGGCCAGATGCCCGTAAATGTCTTCATCATTTAATCAGGAGTTGTCATGAGAAAAAAGAAAACCAAAAAGAGCCGCGTCCCTTTGATTTTGGGACTGACCCTTCTCTTTATTCTTCTGTTTGCAGGCTGGAACATGTTAAGTTCCCAGCCGGAAATAGCCAAGCCTATCAGTAAGGCAGCAGAAGATTTTACAAAAAATCCGAAGATCAATAATATTATCGATATGACCGGGGAACAGGCCAGGTCCGTTAAGGATAAAGCAGGCAATGCACTGGGCGATACTGCGATTCCGGAACAAACCGGAAAGCTGGCCGATTCTGCCGCAAAAGGCGCCCGGGTACTGGAGAAACAAGTTCAGCAGGGAGCAGATTCCGCCCTTGTTCGGGTGTCCACCGTATGGCATGTGGAAGAGACCGTCAACACGATGCGGTCCGATCCAGGCTGGCTTCCCCTGCAGAAAATTCCCGATCACACACGGAAAGCGTTGCTGGCCATTGAAGACCACGATTTTTACAAGCACGGCGCCCTGGACATCACCGGCATTGCCCGAGCGGCCTTCGCCAACCTGAAAGCCGGGGAAGTGCAACAGGGAGGCAGCACCCTGACCCAGCAGATGGTGAAAAACGTTTTTTTAAGCAGCGAGCAGACCTTTGCCCGCAAGGCCGAGGAAGCGGTTCTGGCCACCTGGGTAGAACGTAAATATTCCAAGGATGAAGTGCTGGAAATGTATTTTAACTCCACCTATTTCGGTGCCGGGGCTTACGGGCTTCGGGACGCCGCCAGAAAATATTTTGGCAAAGATCCGGCGCTGCTTACCATTCCGGAAAGCGCCATGCTGGCCGCCATGCCTTACGCCCCCAGCGCCCTGAACCCTTACGAAAACCCTTCCGGCTGCGCCAAACGAGTACGGCTTGTGCTGAAAGAAATGCTACGTTACGGCTACATAGGCAATACGGAATACAAGGACGCCCTCGCCCAAGGTGTTGTACTGAAAAATGGCAGGACACTTTTGCTTGAATAGTAAAGCTGCAAGGAACGATAACCGCAAAACCTTCTGACAGTTTTGCAATATCGTATCCTTGCAGCTTTTTAATTATCGAATACCATTTTAGCAGCCATTCAGACCGACACAAACGGGTTTCCTTTTATGAAAAACCGCCAGGGCCAGTCTTTCGCTTCTTCCGCGTAGGCTACGTTGATGCGTGGAGACGATGCGATTTTTGATTTCGGAACACTGCGGAAGGATCGGAGATACAGCGGGCTGTTTGCGTCGCACAAGTCCAGTCCATACTCTTTGCGCGTAATCCCCAGGGCCTGGCAGATTTTTCCCGGCCCGCTGCACAGGTTGTACAAAGATTCCGTTTTCCTGCGCCGCTCCATCAGATCTATACCGAACACCGGCTCCAGCGCCCGGATCAGCACTGCGTTGCCCTCCTCTGGCGGTCCGGTCACAACGTTAAAGCAGCAATGCATGCCGTAAATCAGGTACACGTAAGCATAACCGCCGTCGTGATACATGATCTCCGTCCGTTCACTGCGGTTTTTGTAAGCATGACAGGCTTTATCGATAGCGCCTACATAGGCTTCCGTTTCCACGATCATTCCGGCCGTAACACCTTCCGGTGTGCGATGCACCAGAAGATGTCCCAGCAGTTTTTGGGCAAGGGTTACTGTGTCCTGCCTGAAAAATGAATGGTTCATTCCTCTTCAGTCCTGTTGGAAACACTGATTCAAGGAGTTTATGAACTTACCGGATGAATCAGCGGTAACTTTCGTAAAAACACTGCGAAAAGCCAAACCTGTACCAGCAATCCCAGTGAACAATCAATGATGGAACAACCGCAGGTGTGTAAAGGAAACAGCCATGTTGTATTTATCCGCCGTTTCGATCACATGGTCGTCGCGGATGGAGCCGCCGGCTTCCGCCACATACTGTACGCCGCTGCGGTGAGCCCGTTCGATGTTATCACCGAAGGGGAAGAAAGCGTCGCTTCCTAAGGCCACGCCGGTAAGCTTTGCCGCCCAGGCTTTCTTTTCTTCTTTGGTCAGGGGTTCCGGCTTTTCCGTAAAGAACAGCTGCCAGGTTCCTTCTGCCAGCACGTCTTCGTAGTCGTCAGAAATATAAACGTCAATGGTGTTGTCCCGGTCCGGACGGCGGATGTCCGCCTTAAAGGGCAGAGACATTACTTTCGGGTTCTGCCGCTGCCACCAGATGTCAGCCTTGTTGCCGGCCAGGCGGGTGCAGTGGATGCGGGACTGCTGTCCGGCCCCTACGCCGATGGTCATGCCGTCCTTCACATAGCAAACTGAATTGGACTGGGTGTATTTCAGGGTAATCAGGGCCACCAGCAGATCACGGGCCGCAGCGTCGGGAATCTCCTTATTTTTCGTAGGACGCTCTGCCAGCAGTTCTGTGGAAATTTTCGCATTGTTGCGGGTCTGTTCGAAGCATACGCCAAAGACCTGCTTAGTCTCCTGTTCTTCCGGTACATAATCCGGATCAATCTGCATAACAAGGTATGTGCCTTTCCGCTTGCTCTTCAAAATTTCCAGTGCCTCTTCCGTGTAACCCGGCGCAATGACCCCGTCGGAAACTTCCCGTTTCAGCAACAGGGCCGTCTCTTTGTCGCAGATGTCGGACAGGGCGGCAAAATCGCCGTAGGAAGACATGCGGTCCGCGCCCCGGGCTGCAGCATAGGCGGAAGCAATGGGTGTCAGTTCAAGGTCGTCTACAAAGTAAATTTTCTTCAGCGTATCGCTCAGTTCCGTGGCAACCGCCGCGCCTGCCGGACTTACGTGTTTGAAGGACGCAGCTGCCGGCAAACCAGTAGCTTCTTTTAATTCTTTTACCAGCTGCCAGCTGTTAAAGGCATCCAGCAGGTTGATAAAGCCGGGCCGGCCGTTCAGCACGGTAAAAGGCAGGTCCTTTCCGTCCTTCATATACACTTTCGCAATCTTTTGGTTCGGGTTGCAGCCATACTTTAATGCCAGTTCGTTCATGTACGGTTCCTCCTTAATATTTTGCGTTTAAAACCTGATTCCAATTTTTACAAAAGACTGATTCGGCAGGACGGTCCGGACAAAGGCTTCACTGCTATAAAAACAAACGCCGGCCAGTCCTGTGCTTTCGCCCAGACGGTCGGCATTCACAGTCATGCTCCATGTGGTGAATCCACTTCCGTCAGTCACATGACCTTTCTGTGCTTTATTATATCCTTTATAATCGGAACTTGTCAACGAACCTAAAACATTTTAAGACCTGCCCTCACCCTGTCGATCATGTCCCGCACATACTCCGGTGTAATGCAGCGGGTGCATTCAAACTCCTGATCGGTGCCGCGATGGCATGGGCAGGCGGCGAAGTCGTCGTATTTATGCTCGTAACGCTGGTCGTTGGCACAGCTGTGACAGGTGTGGAACTGCTGCACCCGGTAGGGCGTGTGGAACTCCGTTCCCGGCGCGGTGAAACCCACGATCATCACCACGGGGACGCCTGCGCCCCAGGCCAGCCAGGAAAGGCCGCTGGCCAGACCCACAAAGAATGCCGCCCCGGAAATCAGATCTACCCGCTCCTGCAGGGAACGGTCCCCGGTGAAATCCTCCGCCCCGTAGGGGATGGCGTTGCCGAAAACTCCGTTTACCGTCACCCGCTCCCGGTCCACACAGAGGACCCGGTAGCCAAGTTCCTTCAAATAGGCAACCGTATCCATCCAGCCCCGGGCGTTGTTCCAGTATTTGCACTGGGCCGTGGCCTGGGTGGCGATACACACATACGGCTCTTTGGGACGGATCTCCACAGCCTCCGCCGAGGGCAGAAGCCGCGGTCGCCGTTCCGCCGGTTCCAGGCCCAGCAGATACGCCCCGTGGGCCTGCAGGCCCATCACCCGCCAGTCCACCGGCTGCAGGTTCCGGTCGTCCCAGGGGGCGAACAGCCCCACGTAATAGGTTGCATATAAATCGGATGGTCGCGGGTCCTCCGGGGTCAGAAAGTGAATGTCCGGATACCCCGCCTGCAAAATTTCGCAATAGCGCTTATCCGTCAGCACATAAAGCTCGCAGCCGTGCTTTTCCCGGAAAGCCTCCGCGCAGGGGAACCAGGCCAGCATGTCCCCCAGGGCCGCCCCGGCAAATTTCAGCAGCACCTTCTTGCCTTTGGCGTCGTAGTCGTGGGCAAACAGGAGGGTTTCCTCCGGCCGGGTTGCATAGACTTCCAGACGGAAATTCACAAAATACCGCTTCGTGCTGGTGGCCATTACGCCGGAAGCCTTTGCGTCGTACACCGTCAGATGACTGTCACGGTCGATGAACCGCACCCGGTAATCCCCTTCCGGCACTGACACCCTGAGGCCGTTATTAAAATCGTACCGCAGACCCGGCACATCCGTTTCCTGGGTGGGCGCGGCAGGCGGGTCGAACACCATATAAGGTTCTTTTCCCACGGCGTTATTTTCCATTTGCTTTTCTCCTTCTTACCTTTCCCTGTTCCGGATGCAGGCCGTAGTCCGCCATCAGCCGCTGCACGGTCTGGCAGACCTGCCCCGAGCTGATGAAGCGGGTGCACTCGAACTCCCGGTCCGTTCCCGCGTGGCGGGGGCACCAGCCGAAGTCCGCGTGGACGAATTCCTCGCTGCTGTCCGTCCAGCAGCCGTTGCACACGTGAAAATTGATGACCCGGTAGGGGGTAAAAAACTCATTATATGGCAGGGTAAATCCGGAAATCATGATCACCGGCGTGCCCGCGCCCCAGGCCAGCCAGGACAGCCCGCTGGACAAACCGATGAAGAAATCCGCATGGCCCAGATAATCCACCCGCTCCTGCAGGGGCCGGGCTCCCGTGAAATCCTCAGCGCCGTAGGGGATAGTGTGCCAGTGCCGCCCGTAGCCGTGGCATTTCTCCTTATCAATACACAGCACCCGGTAGCCCAATGCCTTCAGATAATCCACCGTCTCGATCCAGCCCCGGGGGTTGTTCCAGTATTTGGCCTGGCTGGTAGCCTGGGTTGCAATGCAGACATACGGCTCTTTTACTGGCCGTTTTTTTGACGGCGTCAGCACAGGCCGCCGTTCCACCACGTCCAGCCCCAGAATATAAGGTATGTTGAGCTGCAGCCCGGTCACGCGGAAATCCACCGGCTGGTGGAAACGGTCGTCCGCCGGAAAGAAGATGCCCATATAATAGGTGGCATAGCAGTCCGGCGGTGTCGTGCCGGGTTCGATAAACCGGATCCGGGGGTAAGCGGAAGCAAAAAGGCCGGCAATCTCCGGACTCATGGAGCAATAAACATTGCACCGGTGCTTTTTGCGGAACTCCTCCGCGTAGGGGAACCAGGCCATGATGTCCCCCAGCGTCCCCACCGGGTAGCGGATATGCACGTTGCGTCCCGCCAGGTCCAGGTCGTGGACCAGCGCAGGGACGCCGTCCTTCCAGATTTCCACTCGGAATTTGATGTAATATTTTTTCGTACTGGTGACCAGGGCGTTACGCCCCGCCGCATCGTACAGGATAGAGCTGGTATCCAGGTCCGTGAAACGGACCCGGTACTCCCCGTCGTCGGGCAACAGTACCCTTGCCCCATAATTAAAATCCAGCTTCACGCCCGGCAGACCGCTGTCCAGCGTCACCGGCCCGGCGTCAAAGCTCACGTATGCTTTTTTCTTTTCCTCCGGCATAAACGAAACCTCCGTTTCCTACTTACTAATTTAACGAAAACACCGGAAAAATGCAAGAGGGCGTTCCGGCCGGCGGTCAGTTATAAATGCTGACGACAGCATGGACACGGCCGGCAGTACAGCACCCGGGCACAGCTTGTATAATATGCAGGCTTTGTGTTATTTTTATTGATAAGCGACCGATTTTGCTATATAATATAGTGGGATAATGATAAAACATATATCATATATTTGGATATTTGGAGTATCATATACTTGGGGGGACCTTATGTGGCCTGTTAATCTTTGCCATGATTTCCGCTACGGCAAAATCATGTACAACCAGCTGGATCAATTTATCGGGAAATTGTTACGGCTTTACGGGGAATACAGCCAGGGCGAAGCGGATATTTTCGAGCAAATCGTCAAGCCGGGCCATATCGTGGTTGAAGCAGGCGCCAATATCGGCTCCCATACAATCCATCTGGCACAGCTTGCAGGCGATCAGGGACAGGTTTGGGCGTTTGAGCCGCAACGGCTCGTCTTTCAGCTTCTTGCCGGAAACGTTGCGCTTAACAGCCTCACGAACGTCCATTGCCTGCAGAAATGCCTCATCGGGAGCGGTAAGCGCACAATCCCGGTTCCCGTGCTTGATGTGAACCGGATTAACAACTGGGGCGGAGTGGAACTTGAACACTCCGCTGAGGGAGAACCGGTGGAAGCCATCACCATTGATTCCCTTGACCTTCCGGGCTGCGATTTCCTGAAAATCGATGTGGAAGGCATGGAGCTTCAGGTCCTGCAGGGGGCAGAAGAAACGATCCGGAAGTATCAGCCGGTTATTTATGCCGAGGCGGACCGTGAAGATAAGAAAGACGCGCTGTTCGCGTACCTCCGTTCCCATGGCTACCGCCTGTACAGGCACGAGCCGCCCCTTTATAATCCGGACAATTATTTTCACAATCCAGAAAACGTATTTAAGGTAGATAAGATACTGGAAGACGGAAGAAAACTTGCCCTGCAGATTGTTTCCTATAACGTTCTCTGCAAACCAAAAAACGCTCCATTCAGGTTCGAAGGCTTCGAAGAAATCGAATGATCAATGTGTAACCTGTCCTGTCCGGCGGCAGCGCCGTCCGGCGCGGCAGTCCGTAATGTTTTGAACAGAGGGGTAATATAATCATGAGCCGGAAAAAGAAACTGCAGAAAAAAATAGCGGTAGCTGTATCGGTAGTGAACCTGCTGAACATGGGCGCGCCCCTGGTACTGCCCTATGTAAACGTGGCAGGCCGGGTGCCGGCCGCCGGTGGGCAGATTGTGCAATTTGCCGACACGGCCCAGTCTGTGCTTTATGGCACGGCGCACGCGGCGAACTATACCATTCCTCCTGATTCCACAGTTAATGTAATGAACGCCGACGACACGATGAACGTCAACAACGGCGGGACGGGCACGGTCACCACCATGAGCGGCGGCGTGCAGAACGTCCATAGCGGCGGCACGGGCATGGTCGTCACTATGAGCGGCGGCACACAAATCGTCAATAACGGCGGTACGGGCACAGTCACCACCATGAACGGTGGCGAGCAGATTGTCAGCAGTGGCGGCACAGGCACGGTCTCCTCCCTGCAAAACGGCGGCACACAAATTGTCTATAACGGCGGCATGGCCATAAGCACGACCATAGACAACGGCGGCACGCAATCCGTTCTGAGCGGCGGCACGGCGACGGACACGACCCTGAAAAATAAAGGCAAGCAGATTGTCAGCAGCGGTGGTGTGGCTTCCGGCGGCACGTTCAGCGGGGTGAATACCAACACTCGTGGCTATCAGGAGGTCTTTGAAGGCGGCACCGTTGTCGGCGCGATCTTTTCCGCGTATGGTAACCAAACCGTCACCGGCGGCATGGCGCGGGATACAACCGTCACCAGCGGAGGAATCCAGGCAATCACGAACAAAGGCGTTTCCCTGAATGCTGCAATTAAGTCAGGCGGCACGCAGAGTGCCACGGAAGGCGGTATCCTCGCAGGCACACAGACCATTGAGGCGGGTGCCTCTGCTTCGGGTGGCACACTCAAAGAAATTACTGTGGAAGGCAAAACCTTTAAAGGCGTGCAAAACGTAAATTCCGGCGGCACGGCGAATAATATCACTGTGACAGGCGGCGGCACGCAATTCGTTCTGAGCGGCGGCAGGGCAAACGGCGTCACTCTTGACGGAGGCACACTGTCCATGGCAGGCGGGGCCATAGCATCCGGCACGGTAGGGGGCCACGGTAAGGTTGTCTATGACGGTGGCAGCGGGCAGATCCCCCTTGGCGGAACCAATAACTTTTCTTCGTTTACAGTCTCCGGCGGCACGCTGGAAACACAAAACGGTTTTCAAATCAATAGCAGCGGCGGCATCACGGTGAATTCCGGCGGTACGTTAATCGCCGGGGGCGCCGTGACGGTCCAGACCAGCGGCAGTTCACTTACCGTCAGCGGCGGAGGAACGTTTTCCGCAACGAATATCAGCGCGGAAAACGGCGGGGAGGTTTCCATGAGCGGCGGCGTTCTTCAGGCTGCCGGGGATATCACTATCCGTCATGCGCTGACGAATGCTTACGGCGACGTATGCGCAGGAGGGACCCTCACGGTGGGCGCCGGCGCAACGCATCCCACAGACAAAGAACTGAACCTTTCTGCAGGTAAAAATATCAACGCAGACGGACAGGTCGTAAGTGCAACTAATATTTCCGCCGGCGGCGCGATTGCAGCCGGGAGCATTACCGCAGCCAATGTTATCGCCGACGGCAGTATCAGCGCAAGCGCCAACATCAGCGCGGACGCTATTTCTGCCGGGGACACTGTCTCTGCCGGTGGAAATCTTACGGCGGGAACGCTGGCTCTGTCGGCGGTTCCTGCCAGCGGGGCGGCCGTGTCCGCAGTTGGCGATGTCAATGTCACCGATCTTAACGTGAGCGACTTCAATCCGGCGCAGAATACAAACGGCTCCCTGATCAGCGCTGGAGGGACTGTTTCGGCAAAGACCGTGAATGGCAAGTCCCTGACAGCGGGCAGCACGGTAGATACGAATGTTAAACAGGCGCAGCCAAAAGCCGGCATCGATGCAACCTTTGACAGTCTTTCTGTTTCACTGGCGGCAGACCAGAAAACCCTGACCTACGATGCCCATAACACGTATAAAGACATCGCGTTCAGCACTGTTACCTGGAATACGGGGTCCGCATATTATGATGCGGCGGCTTCGGACCGGTTTAACGATAACACGTCCATCAGCGCGGAAAAACTCAGTTTTACGTTTGCAGAGGAAAGCCAGAAGGCTTCCCTTGCCTCCGGCAGTACCATGACGCTGTTTGCCAACGCCACGGGCTTACCGGCGGGGATGGCCGTCAATTACGGTTCCGGCAAGACAAGCGTTGCGCAGGAAGTTAGTTACAGCGCACCTAACGGTGTGGCTCTGGGGGCTACTTTAACGGGTACGGTGGCCACAGTAGCGGGGGCAGCTGTAACAAGCGAGACAACAACGAGTGAGGAAACGACGGGCACGATTAAATATACGGCCAGCAGCATGACCCTGGACAGTGTGGAACTGGCAGGTTGGGACGGTGTTGCTTCTTCCGCGGTTCCAAGCGGCTGGACTGCGAAGAGCGGGACGGCGGTCACGGTTTATACGGACAATATGAACAACCTGCCTGAGCTGGAAGCTGGCACATCAAGGGATATCCTGACCGCTTCGGCCGGTTATTTCTCGTCAGATAAGATTGAGGGCGCCAACAAATTCGGGAACGGCGACGCTTTCAACGAAAAACTGAACGGCGTTGCTGTTACGGGTCATAAGCTGGGCGGCATCAAAGATACAAACAACGGGGCTGCACTGACCTATTTTGCAATGAAGAAGAACGTGGAGAACATCACCCTTGGGGAAATGACCTTCACGGACGGCGGCACCGCCGCAACCCTGACCGGCGTTTATGACGCAACGGGCGCTACGCTCAATGCGGACAGTCTGATATTCTCAAAAGACAGCCGCACCACCATGGAACCAGGCAACACCATGACGATTGTGGATGCGACGGGCGCGATTAAAAACGCAAAGGGCGAATCGCTGAAAGCGTTAGACGCTGGTATTAAGACAAACTTTACCTACAATTTTACGGACGCAGTTGCGGATAAAGGCATTACCTTTACCGGTACGCATACGGATACACTGAGCCTGGATGCTGCCAAAGCGAAACTGACTTACACCGTTGGCGTGAAAAACGTGGATACCTCTACCATGACCGGCGAAATCGTGTGGAACAACGGTGACGCGCACTATAAAAACACGAAGTACAATTTCAGCGCGGATGCAGTCACCAGTTTAAAGGGCCTTACGTTTGCTGCGGTAACCGCGGACCCCTGGGGCCAGTCTATGACACTGATCGGCGGCAACGTGGCGGGAACGGTTACCGGTGCGCCGGCATCTTTCGGTGTTTCTGTGGATCAGGCCAATACCACGCTGGCGGCGACAGCTTCCGGCTCTGCTTCCGTTGAAGACGGCAGCGTGAAGTATGCGGTGACCGGTGTAACCCTGGACAAGGTAACGGTGAAAGGTGCAGGCGGCACAGCGGACAAAGTGCCGGAACATTGGACACCGGCGAAGGACGAAAGCGGAAACGTTACGGCGACCATTGAGACGGACGGCATGACCGTGCCCACGGTGGATCCCGAAAAACATATGGATATCCTCCAAAGCGATACGGACAATTTCTTTGCCGATGTGCAAATCAACGGGGCCAACGCATACAAGACGGCGGAGTTTACGGAAACAGACGGCGGTATTACCTTTACGGGTTCCCAGTCCAGAGGCGTAACGCTGAACACAGAGAAGAATCATATCATTTACGCCGTGGGAACGAAAAACGTAAGCACGGCTGCGCTGACCGGCGAAATCGTGTGGAACAACGGCGGCGTGTACTATAAAAATACGAAGTACAATTTCAGTGCGGATTCAGTTACCAGTTTAAAAGACCTTACGTTTGCTGCGGTAACCGCTGACCCCTGGGGCCAGTCTATGACACTGATCGGCGGCAATGCGGCGGGAACGGTTACCGGCGCGCCGGAATCTTTCGGTGTTTCTGTTGACAAAACCAATACCACGCTGGCGGCGACAGCTTCCGGCTCTGCTTCTGTTGAAGACGGCAGCGTGAAGTATGCGGTGACCGGTGTAATCCTGGACAAGGTAACAGTGAAGGGCGCAGGCGGCACAGCGGACAAAGTGCCGGAACAGTGGACGCTGGCGAAGGACGGGAACGGAAACGTTACGGCGACCATTGAGACGGACGGCATGACCGTTCCCACGGTGGATCCCGGAAAACATATCGATATCCTCCAAAGCGATACGGATAATTTCTTTTCCGGTGTGAAAATTAACGGCATCAACGCCTACAAGACTGAAGAGTTTACGGAACAGGATACGGCGCAAAGCGTGACGGTAGCAGGCGCCCAGGGCAAAGGCGTGACCCTGAATTCCGAAAAGAAGCATATCATATATGCTGTGAGCAAGAAAGATGTTAATACGGTTACGCTGGGCAGGGTAGACTTTGTAAAAGATACCACACTGCTGGACCGCAGCGGTACGGAGTATAATTATGCAACAGTAACGACTTTTGGCACAGACGGCTTTAACATTACCTATGCAGCACCGGAAACGGTAACTGCCGGTGATTCCATGACGCTGCTGAAGGCAAATGAAACGCTACAGGATATGGCAGCGGTTGAAAAGCAAAAACAGTATAAGGTTACCATGCAGTCAGGCGATTTGGCAATGTATACTGTTGACGCCATTCTTACCGGGAATCTGACTGCCAACAGCGGCAGGGTTGCCTTTACGGCAACAGTGAACCAGGCCACGAAACTTTCCTTTGAAAATGTGAACTGGCTTGACAGCGGCGCGCTGATTGACCACAAGACAACCCTGGCCAACGTTTCCTTTAACGGTGCGGTCGTGGACACGTCGAAGATTAATTTCATCAATAAACAGGGCCTGGAAGCCAATCAGCAGATGACTTTGGTTTCTGATTTCGGCGGCAAACCGGGCAAGATTACCGGCACTACATACAAGGTTGGCACGGCGTTCGAGGGCGAAGGCGCTGCAGAGATGTCCGGCGATGACCTGATTTTTAAAACAAAGACCGGGGCAGGCCATGTATCCGATGAGACCCACCATGCCGTGATGGCCGCAGAAGCCGGCATGGCACTGCTGGCAGCCGGCAGTGAGCATGTGGGTAACGTAATGAGCGGCATAGGCCTGAAGGACAATGCGGGTTCTGACGGTACATCCGTCGCAGCTTCCCTGGGCGGCGGCGCGTTCCATTACGAAACGGGCAGCCATGTAAACTCCCACACCTGGAACGCGGTGGTGGCAGCAGGCGCAAAAAAGGAACTGGAAAAAGGCACCTTGCAATACGGTCTTTTCGGGGAATACGGGAAGGGTAATTACACGCTGCACAGCAAGGCAGGCCGCGGGGATGGCGATGCCCATTACGCGGGCGGCGGCCTGCTGGCCAAGTGGACGAACAAGCATAGCGTATATGCGGAAGCCAGCATCCGTCAGGGCCGCATGAGCGATACCGCGTCCGATATCCTGCACGATGCGGCGGGCAACGGGTACGGATATAACGTGCACACCAACTACTTCGGAGTCCACCTGGGCCTTGGCAAAGTGTTCTGGTATAATAGCGGACACAGCCTTGATGTATACGGAAAGTATTTCTACACGAAACGCAACGGAGTAAGCTTCGAAGCAGGTACCGACCATTACGATCTGGACAGCGTAGCCAGCAGCATTCTGCGGATTGGCGCCAGGTACGGAAGCATGGATAAGAAGTGGAACTGGTATGGCTGCCTGGCTTACGAGTACGAATTTGACGGTGAGGCCAATGGTACGGTAAACGACACGGCAATCCGTGCGGCCAACGTAAAAGGCGGCAGCGTCCGGGGTGAGATCGGCCTGCGTATAGACGCCACGACGGACAACCCCTGGAAGGCAGATATTGCTGTCTACGGATACGGCGGTAAACACCGGGGCTTCGGCGGTAACGTGACCGTGGCCTATACGTTCTGATAATGAGTCGTTTAAAAGGAAAGGAAGTCATCCATTATGTTATGTTACGTCTGTCCCCACCGTTGCGGCGTTGACCGCCCCGAAAGCATACACGATACCGACGGTATGTTCGGCTGCTGCGGCGTAGGAATTTTACCGGTAGTATCCCGGGCCGGTGTACACATGTGGGAAGAGCCCTGCCTCAGCGGAACCCGGGGCGCCGGAACCGTATTCTTTACCGGTTGCAACCTGCACTGCTGCTACTGTCAGAATTACGAGATCAGCTGCCTCAACAAAGGCAGGGAAATTTCCGTGGAACGGCTGAAAGAAATCTATCATGAACTGATTGACAAAGGCGTACACAATATTGATCTGGTTACGCCTACCCATTTTGCATATTCTATTTTAAAAAGCCTGGATGAAAAGCTGCCGGTACCTGTAGTGTACAACACCAGTGGTTTTGAAGCGGTAGATACGCTGGCAAAGTTTGAAGGAAAAGTTCAAATCTGGCTGCCGGACTTAAAGTACAGCGACGACATGCTGGCGCTTAAATACAGTAATGCCTACGATTATTGGAATATCACCCGGAAAGCCATTATGGAAATGTTCCGGCAAGTGGGACCCTACAAACTCGACAGTGAAGGTATTATGCAAAGCGGCGTCATTATTCGCCATCTTGTATTGCCGGGATATTTGGAAAACACGAAGCGGGTCATCGACTGGGTAGCACAAACCTTCAAGCCCGGCGATGTAATGTTCAGTCTTATGCACCAGTACGTACCCTGCGGCCGGGCCGCGGAATACCCGGAACTGAACCGCAAGCTGACTGCCGAAGAATACAAAGAAGTAGAAGACTACCTCTTCGCCAGCGGCATAGAAGACGGCTTCGTCCAGGAAGAAGACGCGGCCAGCGGTGAATTCATCCCCTGCTTTGACGGAACCGGGGTATAAACTTCAATTTTACATTGACATTACCCGGAATTTTGCTACAATAATAATGTTAAGCAAAAAAATTAAAAGCTTGAACGATAAATGGAATCTTCACCCGGGAGGAAAAAGCGGAGATTCTATAGCGCCAGGCCCTTCGGGGTGACGAGGATTGGCAGTTGTCGAAAGACTCGGCGGATGCTGCCACGGCGGCCAGTGCGTCGTTAAAGAGAAAGCAAAAAGCGGAATTAAAACCGTAACAGAGGTTCTCTTATCACTGAAAGAAGTTACAAAATCAGAAAACTGTAAAAAGACAAAAGGAGAATGAAATAATGAGAGTCGTTATTCAGGACAATTACGAAAAAATGTGCCTCTGGGCCGCCAACTATATTGCAAACCGTATTAAAAAACATAACGAAGGTCCCGAAAAGGACCGTCCCTTCGTGCTGGGTCTGCCTACCGGTTCTTCCCCTATCGGCGTGTATAAAGAACTGGCCCGGATGAATAAGGCCGGCGAACTGAGTTTTGCCAACGTAGTGACATTCAACATGGACGAATACCTGGGACTGCCTCATGAACACGACCAATCCTACTGGTACTTCATGCATGATAATTTCTTTAACCATCTGGTTGATATGAAACCGGAAAACATTAACATCCTGAACGGCATGACCGAGGATCCGGAAAAAGAGTGCGCCGATTACGAAGCAAAAATCGCTTCCTACGGCGGCATCGACCTGTTTATGGGCGGCATCGGCGTGGACGGCCATATTGCTTTCAACGAGCCCTTCACCAGCCTGGCTTCCCGCACCGGCCTGCGGAACCTGACCACAGACACCCGCATCGTCAACTCCCGTTTCTTCGGCAACGACCCGGAAAAAGTTCCTTCCCAAGCCTTATCCGTAGGCGTTGGCACCGTAACCGATTCCAAGGAAGTGCTGATCCTTATCAATGGTCACAATAAAGCCCGTGCCCTGGCTGCGACCGTTGAAGGGGGCATGTCCCACAAATGGACCTGCAGCGCTCTGCAGATGCACAACGGCGCCATCATCGCCTGTGACGAAGCCGCCTGCGGCGAACTGACCGTGGACACCTATAAATATTTCCTGGACATTGAAAAGAAGGAGCGTCTGTAATCCATGTATACCATTAAAGATATGTATGACTTGGACCATACTCTGGCAGCAGAGTATCTGGCAGGCTTCACCTATCCCTGGGAAGCGTTGAAGGGCATCAAGGAAATGATCCTGGCCCTGGGCCCGAAGCTGGGGCCCGACTATGAAGAACGGGCGCCTCAGGTGTGGGTCCACAAGACCGCTACGGTCTTCCCTTCCGCCTATCTGGGAGCACCCTGCATCATCGGCCCCAATACGGAAGTGCGTCACGGCGCCTTTATCCGCGGCTCTGCCCTGGTAGGCGCTGACTGCGTGGTAGGCAACTCCGTGGAACTGAAAAACGTCATCCTCTTCGACCATGTACAGACTCCCCATTACAATTATGTAGGGGACAGCATCCTGGGCTATTACAGCCACATGGGCGCCGGCAGCATCACCAGCAACGTGAAGGCTGACAAGAAACTGGTCATTGTACATAACGGGACGGAACAGATTGAGACCGGCATCAAAAAATTCGGCGCCATGCTGGGGGACCATGTAGAAGTAGGCTGCAACGCAGTCTGCAATCCGGGCACGGTCATCGGCAGGAACAGCAATGTATATCCCACGTCCTGCGTAAGAGGCGTTGTACCCGCTAATTCCATTTACAAGAACAGCGGAGAAATCATCCACAAGGAGGAACTGTAATATGGGTAAATATTTCGGTACCGACGGCTTCCGGGGCGAGGCCAACAAGGACCTGACCTTTGAACATGCCGTTAAGATTGGCCGCTTCCTGGGCTGGTACTACGGAGCCAGACAGGGCAAAAAAGCCAAGATCCTTATCGGCAAAGATACCAGAAGAAGCTCCTATATGTTTGAATCCGCACTGTGCACGGGTCTTGTGGCATCCGGCGCAGACGCCTATATCATGCACGTAACCACCACTCCTTCCGTAGCGTACATCACCCGGGTGGACGATTTTGACTGCGGCATCATGATCTCCGCGTCCCACAACCCATTCTATGACAATGGCATTAAGCTGCTGAACAGCAATGGGGAAAAGATGGACGAAGAGACCATCTTAAAAGTAGAAGACTATATCGACGGCAAACTGGAAGTGCCGGTTGCCGACCGGGAAGCCATTGGCCGTACTGTTGACTATGTGGCAGGCCGTAACCGCTACATCGGCTACCTGATCTCCCTGTCCAAGTACAGCTTCAAGAACGTAAAGGTTGGCCTGGATGTAGCTAACGGCGCAGCCTGGCAGATTGCACGTGCCGTATTTGAAGCTCTGGGTGCCAAAGTTTACGTGATCAATGATCATCCGGACGGATATAACATCAACACGGATTGCGGCAGTACCCATATCGAACATCTGCAGAAATTTGTAGTAGATAACAAACTGGATATCGGTTTTGCTTTTGACGGCGATGCCGACCGTTGCCTCTGCGTAGACGAAAAAGGCAATGAAGTGACCGGCGACCACACACTGTACATCTACGGGCTGTACATGAAAGAGCGTGGTAAACTGTTGAACAATAAAGTGGTTACCACGGTTATGTCAAACTTCGGTCTTTACAAAGCCTTGGACAAAGTGGGCATTGAATACGAAAAGACGAAAGTCGGCGACAAGTACGTGTATGAAAACATGGTACAGACCGGCAACCGCATCGGCGGAGAACAGTCCGGCCATACCATTTTCATCAAATACGCCACTACCGGCGACGGCATCCTTACATCCCTGAAACTGATGGAAGTCATGCTGGCCAAGGAAAAACCCATGAGCGAACTGGCTGCGCCTGTTGTGTTCTATCCCCAGGTACTGAAGAACGTAAAGGTAAAGAGTAAACCGGACGCCCAGAACGACCCGGATGTACAGGCTGCCGTTGCAAAAGTCGCCGAAGTATTAGGCGATACGGGCCGCATCCTGGTACGGGAAAGCGGTACGGAACCGGTGATCCGCGTTATGGTTGAAGCGGAAAGCAATGAAATTTGTGAGAAATACGTAGATGAAGTAATTGCGGTAATTAAAGCCAAAGGTCATTTCGCTTAAAAGATGAAACAAAAAATCTCCGTCGAAATGAACCGCTCCCCGTCAAGAGGACAATGAAATAAAATAAAGTTTTGAGACGCTGACGACTTCGTGTTGTCAGCGTTTTTGCTATGCAGCAAGATATAAT